>NZ_RLIH01000001.1 GCF_004006535.1 Anaerosphaera multitolerans
ATTATATTTATTCCAAATATTTATGAAACTTTTCCGGTATCTCCTTATCCAAATATCCTGCTCCGGCTATATCAGGTCCCGTGTGGGCTCCTATGGCACATCCCAATTGCTGAGGCATAATATTAATCACCAAATTTTCCTCCAGCAACTTTAAAAAGGGTTCAATTGCAGTAATTTCTTCTCCATATATAGGAAAGATATAATCATAGGACCTACTTTTTTCTATAGAAGTCTTTATTATTTCAAGCATTCTCTTATAGGCTTTGTGGTTCCCTCTGGATAATTCTTTAACTTGTAATTTCTTATCTGTAACGTCTATTAATGGTCTTATATTTAAAAGTTTTCCTACAGAACGTGCTGTCCTTGAAACTCTTCCTCCTCTATATAAGTACTCCATATCTGATACTGTAAAAATGTGTTTTATGTTTTTAACTAAAAAATCTAAAAGTTCCACCAATTCATTAAAATCAGCTCCATTTTTAGCAGCCATAGCCGCATAGTAGGTTACAAGTCCAAAACCCACTGATGCTGATTGAGAGTCTATTGAAACCATTTCTCTATTAGGGTACTTTTCTTTTATACTTTCTATTGCCAAAAGTGAATTGCTATATCCACCTGTAATACCTGATGAGAGAGAAATATATATGAAGTCTCCTTCCTCGGCAGCCTTTTCAAAACTTGTCAAATAATCATACATGGGGATTTGAGCAGTTTTAAAATCTTCCCCCAGTCTTTGTTTTTTAAACAGTTCGGTATTTTTTAAATCTAAACCGTCTCTATATTCTATTCCTTTATTAGTTACTATTATATTAAGGATATCTATATCAAATTTTTCTACAACTTCTTTAGGCAAGTCGCAACCTGAATCTGCAATAATTTTTACTTTCATTCTCCAACCTCTCTTTACTTCATATAATTTTATACTAACAGGTTGCATTTTTCTATGACTTTTAAAATAATTAGAAATTTTTTAGAATTATTAAAACTCAAAAAAGGAAGGCTAGATGCCTTCCTTAAAATATTTTATATCTTACTTTTCAAATACCTTTGCAACTGATTTTTTAACTAAATCTTCATCAGCTAAATAAGGAATAGTAATGTGAGCTTCGTCTTCGTGTTTCTTGTTAAACTCAATTGATGTTGACATTGCATTGTCATTTCTTGCCCAGTTACGTCTTGCAACTCCACCAATTACGTCCCAGCTCATTGAAAGTTTGATTATTTCATCAACTCTTTCTGAACCGTCAAGTACTAGTCCGAATCCACCGTTAATTGATTTACCAATACCTACTCCACCACCGTTGTGAAGAGCTATTAAACTCATTCCTCTTGCAGCGTTTCCGGCATAACATTGAACAGCCATATCAGCAGTTACGTTTGAACCGTCTTTAATATTAGAAGTTTCTCTAAATGGAGAGTCAGTTCCAGATACGTCATGGTGGTCACGACCTATCATTACAGGACCAACTTTTCCTTCTCTTACTAACTTGTTAAATGCAAGCGCAATGTTAACTCTTCCCTCTTCGTCTTGGTAAAGAATTCTAGCTTCAGTTCCAACTACTAATTGGTTCTTTTCAGCATCTCTAATCCAGTTATAGTTATCTCTATCTTGGTATCTTCTTGTAGGATCAATTGCTTCCATAGCAGCGTGGTCAGTAGTTACTAAGTCTTCATGTTTACCGCTTAAGCAAACCCATCTAAATGGTCCATATCCGTAATCAAATAGAAGAGGTCCCATAATATCTTCAACATATGAAGGCCAAATAAATCCGTCTTTATCGTCTACGCCGTTTTTAGAAATTTCCTTAACACCGGCATCGTAAATAGCTTTCATAAATGAGTTACCGTAGTCAAAGAAATAAACTCCCTTAGAAACTAATGATTTAATTACGTTATAGTGTCTTACAAGTGTTTCATCTACTAATTTAACGAATTGATCGTGATCTTCTCCAAGCATTCTTGTTCTTTCTTCAAAAGTAATTCCTGCTGGACAATATCCTCCACCATATACGTTATGGCAAGAAGTTTGGTCGGAAAGAAGATCTATATGGAAGTTATGCTCATCCATGTACTCAAGCAAGTCAACTATATTACCATGATATGCAATTGACATAGCTTCTTCTTTTTCAAGGTATTCCTTAGCTATTTCACAAGCTTCTGCAGGAGTTCTAGCAAGTTTAGAAATCCAACCTTGCTCAAGTCTGGTTTCAATTCTTGAAATGTCAACTTCAGCTACAATTGCAACTGCATTTGCAATTTCTCCAGCCTTACCTTGAGCACCACTCATTCCGCCAAGTCCTGATGTAACGAATAACTTTCCTCTTAAATCTCCCTCAGCCGGGATACCTAGCTTTAATCTACCAGCGTTAAGAATAGTATTAAATGTTCCGTGAACTATTCCTTGAGGTCCAATGTACATCCAACCACCAGCAGTCATTTGACCGTAGTTAGTAACTCCCATTTCCTCAGCAACTTCCCAATCTTCAAGGTTATCATACTCACCAATTAATAAACCGTTTGTAATTATAACTCTTGGAGAATTTGGTCTTGATTTAAATAGTCCAAGCGGATGACCAGATTCAACTACTAAAGTTTGTTCTTGAGTCATTTCCTCTAAATATCTCATAATTAAATTGTACTGCATCCAGTTTTGGCAAACTTGTCCTGTTTCACCATAAGTAACTAATTCATAAGGATAAAGAGCAATTTCAAAGTCAAGGTTGTTGTCAATCATAACTTGGAACGCCTTTCCCTCTATACAATTTCCCTTATACTCGTCAATTGGTTTTCCGTAAATTCTTCCCTCAGGTCTAAATCTGTAACCGTAAATTCTTCCAGTAGTAGTAAGTTCTTCTAGGAACTCAGGAATTAATTCTTCATGGAATTTTTCAGGAATGTATCTTAGTGCGTTTTTTAGAGCCACTTCAGTTTGTGCTTGAGATAGACGGAATCCTCTATCCGGAGCTCTACGAATTCCCTCTTGGAATTTTGGCATTTCTGGTAGTTCGTCAAATTCAAGTTTAATTTTCATTGAACTTGCAATTTCATTGTTACTAATCATTTTTTATTCCTCCTCTTTATATTAAAATATTCTAATAACTGGTCTTTTGATAACATCTTACTTATTGTCCGTCTTTAAATTGTCTACTCATATAAATTTATTATTTTAATTATTTTCCACGTAATTGCAAAAGTTTGCAAATCATTTTAAATTATTTGACACTTATTAGATATTAGCTCTTTATTATGATTATAACAGTATTAGTGATATAATTGTAGTTGAATGGGTAAAATTACAGTAAATATTAATTTGAAAATAATAATAGGAGGTTATAATGGCAGCTAATAAAATATTATATAATTTAAATGAAATTTTTTGTCCAGTAGACCCTGGCCACCCTTTAAAAGGTGCTGAAATGAACGAAGCCAAAATACTGAAAAACGGTTATATTGCCATAGCCGACGGAAAAATTTTAGAAGTTGGAGAAGGAGAGGTTCCTAAAAACCTTATTGACGATAAAACAGAAATGGTTGACCTAACAGGTCGTATTGCAACTCCAGGCTTAATCGATTGTCATACTCACTTGGTATACGGCGGAAGTAGGGAAAATGAATTCGCTAAAAAATTAAACGGAGTTTCCTATATTGACATATTAAAAGAAGGTGGAGGAATTCTTGCAACTCAAACTGCAACTCAAAAAGCTTCTTTTGAAAATCTATACGACAAATCCAAAAAACTACTTGAGCATATGATGTACCACGGAGTAACTACAGTTGAGGCAAAATCAGGTTACGGTCTAGACTGGGAAAATGAAAAGAAACAACTTGAAGTTGCTAAAAAACTAGACGAAGATATGCCAATTGATTTAGTTTCCACTTTTATGGGAGCTCATGCAATACCTAAGGAATACATTGACAATCCGGATGCCTTTATTGATGAAGTAATTGGAATGCTTCCAAAAGTAAAAGAGGAAAATCTTGCGGAATTTGTAGATATATTCTGTGAAACCGGAGTTTTTACAGCTGAACAATCCTATAAACTGTTAAAGGCAGCTCAAGAACAAGGATTTAAAACACGTATCCACGCTGATGAAATCGACTCTATTGGCGGAAGTGTTGTAGCAGCAGATTTAAAAACTACAAGCGCCGAACACTTAATGGTAATAACTGATGAAGATATTAAAAAGCTTGCAGATGCAGGAGTAATCGGAAATTTACTTCCGGGAACTACTTTTTCATTAATGGCTGAGCAATATGCTCCGGCTAGAAAAATGCTTGATGCAGGTATGGCTATAACTTTAACCACAGACTCAAACCCGGGTTCATGTCCTATGGCAAACTTACAATTTATAATGCAACTTGGATGTCTTGCTATGAAACTTACACCAATTGAAGTTTATAATGCAGTTACTATAAACGCTGCTTATTCAGTGGCAAGAGCTGATAGAATCGGTAGTTTAGACGTTGGTAAAGACGCTGATATAACTATCTTTGATGCTCCGAACTTAGACTACACACTTTATTTCTTTGCTACAAACCTATGTAGTGAAGTTTATAAAAAAGGTGAATTAGTAGTTAAAGATCGTCAAATAGTTAAATAAAACTTTAGGAAATTTTTAAAGGGCAAAGTGTAACTACATTTTGCCCTTTATTTGACTTTGAATTTATATTATAATAAAATACATCAAGTTATTAAGTAAGCATGCATAGCTCAGTAGGATAGAGCGACGCTCTCCTAAAGCGTAGGTCGGGGGTTCGACTCCCTCTGCGTGCACCAAGTATAAGTGTATTTTCCTAAGTGGTTCTATATCGTTGGAAAATACACTTTTTATTTTTATGTATCGTTGCATTGCGCTAGCATTACACAGCAAATAAAACTCCAAAATAAATGTAAAAAATATACATCCAGCATAAAAGTATAGAAGATAAAATAAATCTAATCCAAGATACTAAAACAATCTCCCTTAATTACAAAATATAAAATTTAATTGTTGCAATTACTATTATTAATAATATCAGTTGAAGGGCAAATAGCAGCAGAGGCATTCGTTTTAATATTTCTCTCTTTATGATGCCATACAATATTACAAAAATAACATAGCCAATACATATGTAATATAAAAGTTTAAACCATTTTATATCAATATTAACTATTGATTTACTCAAAAAAACCATTGCTTGAAAGATTAAAATCAAAAGACAGCTTAAGATTAAAAAAACATATATCCTTTTATTTACTTTTTTATTTGCCATAACATTCACTCCAAACTAACCCTAACAATTAATAATTTAAATAATTTTATATTCTCTAGTAAAAGTACCTGCCCATAATATATAGTTCTATTAAATTTCATTGATAAGTCTTTATATGTAACTTATATAATAATATTCTATTTTAAAATACCGCTAAAGTTATGCCACGCTACATTAAAATTGGAGGTGATACTGTGTTTGATATTTATACCCTTAAAAATTATTTAAATAACGAAAATGCAGGCTTTGAAATTATAAATCGTTCTACCACTATATTTACACTTAAAGATGCTAAAAAAACTTCGATATGAGTAAAGCAGCTCCAACATTAACTGTAGAATGTGAAAATCAACTTATGTCATTAATTACAACATCAAAATCCAAAGTTGATCTTGATAAATTTAAGAAATAGATTACAAAATAGGTTTCATCCCTCTAGTCGCTCTTAATATTCCCTGTATCTTTAATAATGATCTCTTAGTCTTAAACTATATCTATAGTGAAACAGGAGATGAATTTTGTACTTTAAAAATCAAACCTCATAATGTGAACAATCTAAATAATCTAGTATATATTTTTAATGGCGATTAAAATAAACCTGAGGAAAAAGTTAATCCTCAAGCTTGTTGTTTTTAACTTCTTAATTTAATGAGTTGCTTTCTTTGTATTGTTTTCTCTATCTATCTTCTTTTCATATAAAATTTTCTTTAGCTTTCCCAGTAATTAATATATTTACTATTAGAAAACTACAAAGGTATTTATTATAAATTCTGTTCCTAATTTAAGCTACTATATCCATAAGTTTACTTCTTTAAAAAATAGGAATTTCAAGTTACTCTTAAATGCGAAATTTTAAAAATTTTAAAGCCATTAGCTCTCTAAAGTTTGTAATCAAGCGTTTTTCAAGCTATAATTATTATAAGGATAGGTGATTATTATGAAAAAGAAAGAGAGGATACAGACGTCTTTTAAGTTAGATGCTCAGGTGTTAAAAGAGTTGAAAATATACTGTATAAATCATAATACTACCATGCAAAAATTAATAGAGGACTATATAGTTAATTTATTGAAAGAAGAAGGAAATCAACAGCTGTCAATGTTTAAATCTTAGAGTTTTCTTTCACAGATTAACTTAGATTTATATTAAATTTTTATGCCATAACTCTTTTCATTTCTCAAAACTTCTTTTAATGGGTATATATGGAAAAAAGAATGGAGGTCCTATTTTGAAAGATTATAATTTATATATTAATGGAAAATGGATTCCCTCACAAGGCAATGACTTTATAGAGGTTGAAAATCCTGCCACTAGGGAAATCCTCGCAAAAGTGCCGGCTGCAACGGAAAATGATGTTCTACTTGCAATAAAGGGCAGCAAAAGCAGCTTTCCAATGTGGAGTAAGACCGACCCCTTAGAGCGCTTAAACTATGTAAGAAAAATCTATGACTACCTTGTTAAACACAAAGACGAAATTTCCAAAACACTTTCATTGGAATTAGGTTGTCCTCTAAGTTTTGGAAAGAATCGCCATGTTGAACCCTATCTTGCTAATATTGAAAATTACTTTGAAATTGCAGAAAATTATTCCTATGCGGAAGACAATAAGGATTTTAAAATCTACAGAGAACCTGTAGGTGTTATAGCTTGTATAACACCGTGGAATTATCCCTTCGGTCAAATTGTAAAAAAAGTAATTCCGGGACTGTTAACGGGAAATACGATTTTATTAAAGCCAAGTAAGAGAACTCCTCTTACAGCTTACTACTTTGCAGAAGCGGCTGAATACGCAAAACTTCCTCCGGGAGTGTTTCAACTGTTGCCGGGAAGAGGCGGAGAAGTGGGAAATATTCTTGCAAGAGACAGCGATGTGGATATGGTAACTTTTACAGGCTCCACTTCAGGCGGTAAAGAAATCGGAAAGCTGGCCTTGGATACAGTTAAGAAAATCACCTTGGAGTTGGGCGGAAAATCTGCGGCAGTTGTACTTGAGGGAGCTGATTTAAAAATGTCTTTGAAAAAGGTATTGGACACTGTATATTTAAACGTAGGCCAAACTTGCTCCGCTAAGAGCAGATTAGTTGCTCCCAGAAGTCTAAAGCCAGAAATTGAAAAACATTTAATTGAACTTACAAAGAGCTATAAATTCGGTAATCCCGAAGATGAAAGTACAGATGTCGGTCCTCTGCAATCAAAAGCCCAGTTTGAAAAAGTAAGCAGATATATTGAAATAGGAAAAGAAGAAGCTAGATTACTATATGAGGGTGAGATTCCTAAAGGTGAAGGATACTATATTGGACCTGTAATATTTACAGATGTAGCTCCTAAATCAAAAATAGCACAGGAGGAAATCTTCGGTCCTGTACTCTCTGTAATTTACTATGATACTTTGGAAGAGGCTATTGAAATAGGAAACGACAGCATCTACGGCCTTTCAGGTATGGTATTCGGACCTGAAAAAGAAGCTCTGGAAGTTGCAAGACAAATCCGCACCGGACAAATTCAAATAAACGATGGAGTCTTCAGTCAAAATGCTCCTTTTGGCGGCTATAAGCAGTCCGGTCTCGGTAGAGAGGGAAGTAAGTACGGTTTTGAAGAATTTTTAGAAATTAAAGCAATATTTATGTAATATAAACCCATAGCAATGCTGTGGGTTTATATTGTCTTCTTATTGAAATACTTTTAATCCCGTTTTTTGCTACCTATTATAAATATTAAAATTATAATTACAAAGGGCGCTGTAAGTTTATAGATATATGAACTTAAAATAGTCCCGCCAAATACAGGTTCCTTTATTCCCCGTGGAACTAAGCTAGATTTTATTTAAGACAAATAAATCTATTCTTAAATTTTAACTCTAATTTCTACAGCCACTCCGATTATTTCCACAGACAATTCCTTAATTTCTTCATTGCTGTAAAAATGAGGCGGATATACAGAAGTGTTATAGCCTATAAGTTCAATTCCCTCTTTATACTTCTTTACTTGTTTTAATGTAGCTATGTCATCTCCTACTAAGACTATTGCCAATTCACCATTTTCACAGTCACTTTGTCTTTTTACAATTGCCACATCGCCATCTACAAAACGCGGCATCATACTTACTCCCTTAATTCTAAGAGCAAAAAATTCTCCTTTATCCTGCCATTCACTGGGGATTTCTTCATAACCTATTATCTCTTCTCTTGAAAAAATTTTACTATTCCTTGAAATAATACGATATAGGGGAATTTCAACTGTCTCCCTTTCCCCTTTTTTATTTAAACCCAATAAGTACTTTGGTGATACTTCTAAAATTTTCGTAAGTTTAATTAGTTCTTCATCTCTTATTGCCCTGCTGCCCTTTTCAATTCTATTCATTACACTTACGCTTATGTCCATTTTTTGCGCCAAATCTCTTTGCGTTAAATTTAACTCTTTTCTCTTGCTTTTTATTCTGTTTTCTATACTCAAGCTCCCACCCCTTATCCCTTTTAAATTCTACGCTAATTCTATGATATTTCTAATTTTGAAATTTTTCAACTAAAAAGATAATTTAAACAATAAAAACACCCTGTATTGAAATTTATTGTAAATCAATACAGGGTATTTAACCTTGTCAATTTTTAATCTTAGATAAATAATGGAGCTTCAGGTCCTACAGGAAGTCCAATTAACATCCAAAGTATCATCATAATTGTCCAAGAAATTAAGAATGCCATTGAATAAGGCAACATCATTGAAATCAAAGTTCCAAGTCCGGAATCTTTTTCATATTTTTGCATAAATACAACTATCATTGCAAAGTAACTCATAAGCGGAGTTATTATATTAGTAGAAGAGTCTCCTATACGGTAAGCCACTTGCGTAAGTGCCGGATGAAGTCCCAACTTGTACATCATAGGCACGAATATCGGAGCCATTATCGCCCACTTTGCAGAAGCTGAACCCATAAAAAGATTTAGGAAAGCTGCCACTAAAATAAACAATATAATTAGCGGTATTCCCGTAAGTCCTATACTTTCTAAAAATTCCGCTCCCTTTACTGAAACTATAACTCCCAAGTTAGTCTTCCCAAAGAATGCCACAAACTGAGATGCAAAGAATGCAAGTACCATGTAAGCTCCCATGGATTCCATTGCACTTGTCATAGCTGTTACCAAATCATGCGTTGTTTTAATTTTCCCAACAGTCTTACCGTAAACATATCCGGGAACCAAGAATAAAAGTAAAATCGCAGGAATTAAACCGTTGTTTAGGAAATTATTTAATTTCATTTTACCTGATGCTTCATCTAACGCTCTAAATACTGCATTTTTAGGGAACATTAAGAAAGCCATTATTGCTACAAAAATTAAAAGTGCTATTAAGGCATTTCTAAGGCCTTTATTTTCCAACGGAGTAACTTCACTTCTGTCAGGCTCATATTCACCTGTATAAGTACCTAAATTCTTTTCTACTATTTTGTCAGTTACAAATGTACCAACTATAGTAAGTACAAAAGTTGAAACAAATAGGAAGTACCAGTTACAAGTAGGCGCCAACACCATGTCTATTCCGCCTGCCTTTAAAGCTTCATTGGTAATTCCTGTAAGTAAGGGATCTGTAGTTCCAAGCGCCAAGTTTGCAGAGAAACCGCCTGATACTCCGGCAAAAGCCGCTGCAAGTCCTGCAAGAGGGTGACGTCCCGCCATTGCAAATATCATTGCCCCTATGGGAATAACTACAACGTATCCCGCATCAGATGCAATATTTGACATAATACCTGTAAATACTACTATAGGTGTCAATATTTTCTTATTTGCATTTAAAAGTAATTTTTTAAGAGTTGCATCAAAAAGACCAGTCCATTCAGCCACACCAACTCCCAGCATAGCTACAAGCACTGTTCCTAAAGGAGCAAATCCCGTAAAGTTTGTCGTTGCAGAGTTGAAAATATATGCAAGTCCCTCTGCATTGAAAAGTGATAATGCACTTACAGTAACCTCTTCAGCCGCCTTAGCATCATAGTAGGTTACAGTTGTACCCATTCTTGATACTATTTCGGAAGCTATAATTACTACAACCGATAAAATAACAAATAATATTGCCGGGTGTGGAAGCTTATTTCCAATTCTCTCAACGCCCTTTAAAAAGCCTCCTACTTCTTGATTATTTTTGCTTTGTCCTTTTTTCATAATTCAAACTCCTCCTCGACTAAAGTATACTATAAATTTTTATTTCCTTGCAATCGTTTCTTCAAAAGGTAGTAAGAATATACATTAATTTACTTAGGTAAAGGAATTATTTATTTCCTCCTTTATTCTTTCTCTATATTTGCCGAAAAATAGACTATAGAATTTACCTAAAGGACCTGTTAAATTTATTATTTTTTTACTTATCAGCTCCCTTTGTTTATTGCAATGAATGTGAATTTACTGTATTATAATGTAAGTATAAATATTTTGAGGGGGTTTTGATAATGGTAGAATATAGTGCTTTTGATGTACTTGGTCCTATAATGGTCGGTCCTTCCAGTTCACATACTGCTGGAGCTTGTAGAATAGCCAATACAGCACAGAAAATTTGTGGCAACGATTTCAAGTCCGTTGAATTTCTTCTCCACGGTTCCTTTGCACTTACATATAAGGGCCACGGAACGGATAAGGCTTTAGTTGGCGGAATTATGGGATATGAACCTGATGACGATAGAATAAGGTCTTCTTTTGAAATTGCCAAGGAAAAAGGAGTGGACTTTAAAGTAAAAACAGTTAATCTTGGAGAGGAATACCATCCCAACAGTGTAAAGGTGGTTTTTCACTTTGAAGACAAGCCAGATGAATATGTAATAGGTTCCTCCATAGGCGGTGGAGCTATAACCATAGTAAATATCAATGGAATTCCCATTGAATTTAGAGGAGAATTTTCCACACTTCTACTTAAATACAACGAACAACAGGGAGTTCTCTCCTTTGTATCTTCCCTTTTAGCTGAACGTAACTACAATATTGAGTCCATTAATACGGAAAAAGACAAATTAACTGATGTAGTTACTTTGACCATTGAAATAGACAAACCGCTTACAGAAGATTTAAAAACTGCAATTTTAGATGACGATAGATTTTTAACTACAAAATATGTGGAGGTGTAATATATGTACAATACTGCTAAGGAGATTATAGATACTTGTAAGGAAAAGAATTGTCATATATATGATTTGGTTTTAGATGAAGAGATGAAAAGATCTAAAAAAAGTGAAGCTGAAGTAAGGGCACACCTTGATGAAATTATAAAAGTTATGACCGATTCCGCTTTGGAAAACTTAAATAAAAAAAATACTACAAGGTTTCAAATGACTGACGGCTTTGCACAAATGTGTAATAAGTATCAGGAAAATGAAGAACCTATAATAGGTAAGTTTTTAATGAAGACTATGGCTATGGCCTTTTCCACAAGTGAAGTAAACGATGCTATGGGAAAAGTTGTAGCGGCCCCTACTGCCGGTTCATCGGGAATTATGCCCGCTACTATTGTAGCTGCTAAGGAAAAGTATGATTTGGATAATGAAGTTATTCAAAACGGACTATTGACTTCTATTGCAATTGGGCAGATAATAGCTAAATACGCTACTTTCGCTGGCGCAGAAGGTGGCTGTCAGGCAGAATGCGGTTCAGCTTCAGCAATGGCTGCAAGCGCTCTTGTATCTATGCTTGGCGGAACACCTGAACAAGCTCTTCACGCAGCAAGTATTACCTTGGTAAATATCCTTGGACTTGTATGCGATCCTATAGCCGGACTGGTACAGTACCCTTGCACCTTTAGAAATGCTTCAGGAGTAATTAATGCATTTATTTCAGCTGATATGGCACTGGCTGGGGTTACATCTTTAGTTCCTTTTGATGAAGTTACTCAAGCAATGGGAGAAGTAGGACGTGCAATGCATGAGTCTTTAAGAGAAACAGGTATAGGCGGACTCGCAGGCACTAAGACCGGCAAGAGAATAAGAAGAGAATTCTTAGAAAAATAATAAGGAGCGATTAAAATGGGAGAAACAAAAAAGAAATTTAAGTTAGGACTCATTCCCAAGTTAATTATTGCAATTATACTTGGTATTCTAGTTGGTTCCTACTTACCGGAAATGGTAACTAAAATAGCTGTTACTATTTCAGCAAACTTCGGCAAATTTCTTAACTTCATAATACCTTTAATGATTATTGCCTTCGTAACTAAGGGTATTGCCGATTTATCAGAAGGAGCGGGAAAATTACTGCTTGTAACTGTTTTGTTGGCTTACATTTCAACTTTAATAGGTGGCTCTTTGTCCTTCTTTATGGCAAAGACAATTTTCCCTAGTTTCTTAGATCCATCTATGGTTGAACAAATTCAAAGTGCAACTGAGAAAAATTTAACAGCTATATTTGAAATACCTCTGGAACCTATTATTGATGTAACATCAGCACTGGTACTTGCATTTCTACTTGGTCTATGTGTTTCAATTTTAAGACAGACAGGTTCAGGAGACGGTTTTTATAAGTTGATAAATGAATTTAATGAAATTATTAACATGGTACTTTCAAAAGCAATCATACCTTTACTTCCATTGTTCATTTTCGGAAACTTTACAAATATGGCCTACTCCGGTTCAGTATTTGCAATACTTCAAATATTTATAAAAATATTCGTATGTATTATAATACTGCACATACTTTATATTTCAGCCATGTTTATAGTGGCAGGAGCATATACGGGAAAGAATCCTTTTAAAGCAATTAAAAATGCATTCCCTGCATATTTAACAGCTGTTGGTACTCAATCCTCTGCTGCAACTATTCCTGTAAACGTGGAATGTAACAGAAAAATAGGAGTATCTAAACAAATTAGAGAATTTGTAATTCCTCTATGTGCCACTGTTCACTTACCGGGCTCTATGATTACACTTACAGCCTGCGTATACACTTTACTTGAAATGTATCAAATGCCTCATGGCTTTGGTCTGATAATTCAATTTATAGCCATCCTTGGTATTGCCATGGTTGCAGCACCTGGAGCTCCGGGAGGAGCAGTTATGAGTGCTCTTCCATTCCTACCTGTAGTGGGAATTGCAACTGACAGTCCACTGGCTTCAATATTGATAACTCTATATATCACCCAAGACAGTTTCGGTACTGCTGCCAACGTTACAGGTGATAATGCCATTTCAATGATGGTGGAAAAAATCTACTATAAACACATTGTAAAAAGACCTATACCTACAGAAGATTAAAAAAAGAGCCTCAGGGCTCTTTTTTTAAACAAACCTACTTACTATATAAATTACTCCATAGATTACCACTTGGTGTGCTAAGTAGATAATTAAACTTTTCTCACCTATATAGGATAGGATATTCGGTCTTCCCGCCGCTTTTAAATATCCTCCTTTTAAAAGTATAAAGCCCAAATAAAATCCTGCTAAAAAAATTAAAAACCAAGGTATTAAAGGAAAGTAATCAAGAGAAGTAAAGGTGCTATCAGGAAGTCCTATAGGAAATGTATATTTAGAGATATAGAGGATTCTCGGAAGAAAAATTCTATAGTTCCCAAAGCCCAAGTAGCCCCTTGGGAGATTAAAAAATATAAAAAATAAAATAGTAAATAAAACCGCACCTAACTTACTGTTTATTTTTACAAGATACTTTTCTAAAAGGCCTACTAATATTATTGACGCACCTATAAGGCTTAAAATTCCAAACAATACATATTCTTCGGGATTAAAAATATAAGTTATAATCGTAATTATAATTCCCAAAATAAATATTTGGAGCCCTCTTTTTTTATAGTCGCTGTAAAATCTTAAACTCACGCCTGAAACCAATAGAAAAATTACAACAGTGCCTCTTTGCCAAAGACTGATTCCAAAACCTCTAAAAAAATTGATGTCATAGTTAAAAAAATAAACTAAATCGTAAAATAAATGGTAGAGAATCATACTTAAAACCATAAGTCCCCTAACCATATCCAAGTAATAATTTCTCCCCTTATTCATAGTCGTCCCTAAGAGATTTTAAAAGTAACACTTCATCCCTATGCCCCCAATTGTCCAAAGGTGTCTCTAAGTAGAAAGGCAAATTTCTTAAATCCCTATGGTTTATTATTTTTTTAAAGGCCTCTATTCCTAAAGTTCCCTTTCCTATTTCCTCATGTCTATCTTTGTGTGATCCCATTGGGTTTTTAGAATCATTTAAGTGAATGGCCTTTAGTTTTTCAAGTCCTATTATACTGTCAAATTCCTTTAAGACACCCTCTAAATCAGAAACTATATCGCACCCTGCATCATAGATATGGCAGGTATCTAAACAAACTCCCAACTTATCTTTTAACTCCACTTTGTCAATTATTTTTTTAAGCTCCTCAAAACTTCGCCCCACTTCAGTACCCTTGCCGCTCATAGTTTCTAAAAGCACAGTGGTCTGCATCTCAGGAAATAAAATTTTATTTAGAAGTGAAGAAATCTCCTCAACAGCATAATCTATTCCCTGTTTTAAGTGGCTTCCCGGATGAAAATTATAAAGATGTCCCGGAAAGTATTCCATTCTTTTAATATCATCTTCCATTACTTCAAAGGCAAATTCCCTTACATATTCCTTATCGGAACAGGGATTTAAAGTATAGGGAGCATGACAGAGCATTGGACCGAAGGAACTTTCCTCCATTAGTTCCTTTAACCTGTCGGCATCTTTATAGTCAAAGTCCTTAGCCTTTGAACCTCTCGGATTTCTCATAAAAAATTGAAATGTATTTGACTGCGCTTCCACTGCATAATTAAACAGCCCTTCAAATCCTTTGTCCATAGATTGATGAGCTCCTATTATAAATTTATCTTTCATTCTATACCTCTAATTTTTATTCTTGTCTATAGTTATTATAATACCCTAAAAATTAAAAAAATTATTATTTTATGAGCAAATCTGCTACAATGTGTATATGCGAGAATTGAACCTTTGAATATACTGACAAGGAGGATATTATGAACGAAAAAATTCTTGTAGTAGATGATGAAGAGGCGATTGCCGAAATAATTGAATATAATTTAAAAAGAGAAGGATACAGCGTAACTCTTGCCTTTGACGGTAAAGAGGGCCTTGATATTTTAGAAAAGGAAAGCTTTGATTTAATAATATTAGATGTGATGATGCCGAAAATTGACGGTTTTACAGTTTTAAAGGAGCTTAGAAAAAATTTTCGAACTCCTGTAATTATGCTTACAGCCAAAGATGATGAAGTAGATAAAATTCTAGGTCTTGAACTTGGAGCTGACGACTATGTAGTAAAGCCTTTTTCCATGAGAGAATTAGTGGCGCGTGTTAAAGCTATTTTAAGAAGACGCGATTTTGAAGTGTCCAATATTGAAGAGCCTCAAATTATAGAAGCTCAGGACTTAATTATAGACCTTACAAAGTATGAAATTCGTAAAAAGGGAAAGGTTGTAGAGCTTACTTTAAGAGAATATGAACTTTTAAAGTATCTGGCATCCCATCCGGGACAGGTTTTTTCCAGAGAAGTTCTTTTAAATGAAGTTTGGGAATACGGATATTACGGAGATATTAGAACAGTGGACGTAACTGTTAGAAGACTTAGAGAAAAAATAGAGGATAAGGGAAAGGATTATAAATATATACTTACTAAGCGCGGAGTGGGTTATTATTTTGGAGGATAGTCATGTTTAACAGTATAAAGTATAGATTTATAACTATATATTTTCTACTTGTACTCGTATGTATATCCATAGTTGGAGCCTTTATTGTAAATAGACTGGAATTTCAACAAATTCAAAATATCACCGACAATATGAGCCAAAGTCTTACGTCTATTACCAATACCTCCCATTATATGAGCAGTTCCGATTGGAAGGAACAAAGTTTTCAATTTGAAAATACTTTTGAAAGCTGGCAACTTCCTTCAGGAGAGGTTATCTATGCCATAGATGCCAGTGAACCTCCTGTTATTATTGCATCTTCCAATCGAAATAAAAACATACACGGGCAAAATGCTCTTTCCTTTAAGGCAACAGATCCCAGTTTAGTTTTAAAAGGGCTTTCGGGAGAGGAAGCAAATGCCACTATTTCCAATGAGGATTCCGACAAAAGAGAAAAACACATTGTAAAACCGATTTTCACCTCTGAGGGAAATGTAAACGGAATTCTCTATATGACTTCACAACTATCACCTGTATATCAAATAATAGATTATGCAAAGGTGATACTGGGTTATGCCACTGCACTGGCGCTTTTAGTAACTATAATTTTAGGTTATATACTTGCCAATTCCATTACCGAGCCCATAAGAGACCTTACAAGTAAGGCTTCAAAAATGGCAAAGGGCGATTTCAGCCAGAAGTTTGAAGTTAAAAGCGATGATGAAATCGGACAACTGGGCTCCATGTTTAACTACTTAACTGAAGAATTAAATACCACTATAAATCAAATGAATTTGGAAAAAAGTAAGCTCAACACCATTTTTAACTATATGGCAGAGGGTGTAATTGCCGTGGACAGACAGGGGTTTTTAATCCATGCCAATCCCATAGCAAGACAAATTTTAATCTTAGGCGATAATTACCTCTATAAGAAAATCGACCTTACGGAATTAAATATTTCCAATATTAACTACTATGACGACTCCACTCTTGAGGGAGAAAACAAAATTGAAATTGATGACAATTTTTACAAAGTCAAGTACGCTCCCTATAAGAGAGAGGATAACGCCAACTTGGGATTGATTGTAGTGTTACAGGACATTACCAACGAACATAAATTGGATATGATGAGAAAGGAATTTGTGGCCAATGTGTCTCATGAATTAAAGACGCCTATAACCACTATTAAGTCCTATAGCGAAACCCTACTGGAGTCTTCCTTGGAAGAAGAGGAAGTCAACCACTTTATAAGTATTATAAATAGAGAAAATAACAGAATGGAACGTATAGTTGCCGACTTACTGCAACTGTCCAATATAGATTATGGAAATTCCAATTGGCATATTGAAGAAATTGACACCTATTCCGCCATAGGCGAGACCTTGGAAAGTCTTTCACTGCTTATTGACGAAAAGAATCTTTCCATTAAATTGGACATTCCAATGGATATTAAGGACATATTTGCCGATAAACATGCCCTTAATCAAATCCTTATGAATATAATTTCCAATGCGGTGAAGTACAGTAACGCAGATGGGAAAATAAATATTTCCGCCACTTCAAATCACTTTAATGTAAATATAAAAGTTCAAGATAACGGAATCGGCATTCCGGAAGAAGATTTAAATAGAATATTTGAAAGATTTTACAGAGTTGAAAAAAGCAGAAGCAGATCCATGGGCGGTACAGGACTGGGACTTTCCATTGCAAAGGAACTAATTGACGCCATGGGCGGAGACATTAAAATTCAATCTCAGCTAAAGGAAGGAACTACTGTAACTTTGACTTTCAAAGCTGCATAGGTGGTAGTATGAAGAAAAAAGATATTTTATTAAATATAGTACTTGTACTTCTTGTGGCTCTTACTATTTTTCAATCCAGCTACCTTTGGTTTAGTTTTCCAAAATCTAAGGACAGCGGACTAAGTGAGGAAATTTACAATCCCGAGGAACTTTTTATAGAAATTTTAAAGCCGAAAAAGCTGATTGTCAATTTCGGAGAACACAGACACACAGTACTTCACAACTTTGACGATATCTATAGGGAATATTTAGATACAATTTCAATGATATACAACGAAACCAAGGAAGAGGATTTAATTTCCATAACCCTTGATGAATACTTGGAGCTTCAACAGCAAAGGTCCATTGTTTTTGAATTTAACAAGGTAGTTACTGGAAATATATTTAGAAACCTATTGGGATTTTCAAATAATGAAAATAATGAAACTGAAAATATTCCCATTGAGAAAGTCTATATCTCCAATTCCGAAATAATTATTGGAAATAATAAGGGTTATTTTAGAACCAAGGTCCCAAATCAAAAAAACATAAGTAATACCCTAAGCTATATTGAGGGTGAGGGCTATAATAATTACAACAATTTTTATGAACTTTATGGCATTAAAAAAAATCTATACTATCCTCAGAAAAATATTATTCCCATTAAGGACGTTTATTTTTCAAGCAGTCTGCTAAATGAGGAAGATATAAGGGAACAAAATAAAATTAAAAATACTTTGGCAGAGCGATTTTTAAATCAAAATATTGATTATATTAGAGAAACCACACAGGATAACGGGACTCGCTTTGACTATGATGGGAAGGTACTGACTGTAACTGATAATTCCATTATAATATTTCAAGATTCTTCCAACTTTGAAGCAATTGAAAGAAATCTTTATATTTCTCTAAAGCGCGCCATAAATTTTATAGCAAATAAAGTTGGGATACCTGAAGACCTTTATATCAGCTCCGTAAACCCCATAAAAGACGGAGATAATTTAGGTTATAAAATAACTTTTAATTTAACGGACAATTCCGTTCCTATAGTAGTAGACGATGAAGAAATGCAGAATTACATTGAATTGGAAGTTTACCTGGACCATGTAAAGTCCTATAGACAGGTTTACAGACAGACTGAAACCGACCCTGATATAAACTATGAAAATACTAGAATACTGCCTTTGGAAACCATTGTATCAAATAATAAAGTCCTCTTTGTAAATGATGAGTCCACAAAAAGTACAGAGGATATAATTTTAAATATTTCAGATATAAACTTAGTATACCTATACAACTCTGCCTCTGAAGATGAAAACAAACTGGATATTGCAATGGAAATAGACTATGAAAAAAGAACTTTGTTCTTTTCTTTGGAATCAGGTAAATTTATAATGGAGAGATAAAATGGATTGGTCAAAAGCTAAACGAATTTTAATTGTTGCTTTGTTAATTACAAATGTAATCTTATTTGGAAATCTCTCTTTTAACTACTACTACAAGAGAGATAAGACGACTACAAATGAATTTATAGATAAGACTGTAGAATTGCTTGGAGAAAAGGATATAAAAATTGATGCTTACATTCCCAAAAACAAAAGCAATCTTCCCTCTTTAAGAGTGGAATTTGAAACCTATTCCGCTTCCAATATTAATGAGAGATTTTTTGATTCCCTGGGAACTATTACTGAGCCCAGTGTAGATTACAATAAGATAAGTTACGGCGATGAACTTATAAGTATTATAAACTCAAGAACTATACGCTATGAAAATTCAAGTACAAGGGGAGATTACAATATTGAAAACTCAACTCAGGCGGAAAATTTAATAAAGGATTTTTTAATAGACCATAAATTCGACTTTACAAATATGCAGCGTACTTTTGTATCTGAGGAGGACGGAAGATATTATATAAACTATTCCAAAACCTATGACGATATAGTAATTGAAAGGTCTCACTGTCGCTTTGTAGTGGATAAATCCATTGGAATTATTTCTATGGACAGACTTTGGTTAAATGTAATAGATAAATCACAATCGGAAATCCATTTAAGTTCTGCTCCCAAGGCGCTGCTTACCTTACTTGACGACAGCGAAAACTACGGAAAGACCATAGTAAATATAGATGAATGCTTTTATTTCGACCCCGAAGCTCAAGGCTACGTTGAAGATATTACTAAGGCAACTCAGGGAAGAGCCATTCCCGCATGGAGAATCCAATTTGATGATGGCGAAAGTATAGAGGTGGATAATTATTAATCCGCCTTTTTCAAATTTACAATTAAAATACACTAACCTACTACTTTTTATGGTAAAATGTATCTCTGGAGGTTCATATGAAATTTTGTTCATTAGCAAGTGGCTCAAGTGGAAACTGTGAATACATTGAGTATAAAAACACTAAAATTTTAATAGATGCCGGATTATCGGGAAAAAAAATAGAAGAACTGCTTAACTCAATAGATGTTAAAGCCAGTGAAATAGATGCAATATTTGTAACTCATGAGCATATTGACCATATAAAAGGTGTGGGAGTTCTTTCCAGAAGGTATGGCACTAAGGTTTTTGCAACGCCTGAGACCTTTAATAGGATGTTGCCTACAACTAAGGAAATAAAAACTGAAAATTCTTTTTTCTTTGAAAACTCAAAACCCTTTCACTTTAAGGATTTATTTGTTGAACCCATAAGTTCCTTTCATGACTGTGCCAATGGAACTTGTTTTAGTATAACGGGCAGCAAAAAAGTTTCAATAGTTACCGACACCGGATGGATCAGCAGCGAAATGCTTGAAAAAATGGCAAATTCCGCTCTCTACTATATTGAAGCAAATCATGATTATGAAATGCTTATAAATGGAAGTTACCCCTGGAGTTTAAAACAGAGAATAAGCTCCAACAGAGGTCACCTTTCCAATGAAAACACAGCGGAAATTCTTCAAAAACTTATTACTAGAAGAAAAGAGGTTGTAATGCTGTCCCATCTTTCAAGGGATAACAATCTTCCCATGTTGGCTACTAGAACCGTAAGGGATTTTTTATCTAATAAAAATATTTTAGAAGGTACAGATTATATATTAGAAGTTTCTCCTCGTGAAGAAGCTTCAAAAGTTCATAGACTTTAGGAGGTTATATGAAAATACTACTCACAAATGATGACGGTGTTTTTGCACCCGGAATAAAAGAACTTGGTAAACAACTTATAAAAGAAGGGCACAATGTTACCATAGTTGCACCGGAAGAGGAAAATTCCGGCAAAAGCCATGCAATTACACTTATGAAAAAATTAAATTTCAGTCTTGTAGATATTGAAGGTTTGGACTGTATGGCCTACAGTGTTTCCGGTACACCTGCAGACTGTGTAAGAGCAGCTCTTGAAATTCTTGGAAATGGTTTTGATTACTGCTTTTCAGGTTGTAATTTAGGATATAATGCCGGCATGGACATACTTTATTCCGGAACTGTATCTGCAGCTATAGAGGCCAATGTATTCGGCATTAATTCAATTGCAGTATCTTCACAATTCAGCTTTACAGAACCTAACTATAAGACTGCGGCAAAAGTTGCCATTGACACCTTTAATAAGATTTACGATAAAATCGATCAGGTACAGGTACTAAATATAAATGTTCCAAATGTTGAATATGAGGAATTAAAGGGTATAGAAGTATGTAGAATAGGCGGCTCCGTTATGGACAAGTACACAACTTACAAAACATCAAACGGCTATTCTTTGGAACTACATGGAAGAAACCACTGTGACCATCCCGAGGAAACTGACCGTTACTTTTTAGAGAAGGGCTATGCCACTATTACACCTCTTCTCTATGACCTGACTAACGACCGCTTAATTAAAAATATTAAGGAGCATATGTATGGATAATAAGGTTAAGTTATGGAACAATAGAGAACAATTTGCCTACAGAGTACTTTTAATTACGCTTGCAGTGGCAATTTTCTTCTCATTTTTCATAGGAGAGACGGGAAATACAATAAGCCTTTTAACCTACCTATCCCTTGGAATTTTAAATGCTAACTTTTTAGTCTTTATACTTTTTAAAACCATGGGACTGATTCGAAATAAAGGTATCAATGTAAAGTCGACAATTTCCTTAGTAATAGATGTTGTAATGGCAGGATTTTTAATCTATACTTTTTGGTTTAAAATGTCGCCATGAAGGAAATTTTAAACTACAAGTCAAGTAACGGCATAGATACCATCTATGCCGAAATTTACACATGTGAAAACCCGAAATTTATTTTGCAAATTTCCCATGGAATGTGCGAGTATATAAGTCGCTATGAGGATTTTGCAAATTTTTTAAATTCAAAGGGTTTTATAGTTGCAGGAAATGACCATCTAGGTCATGGAAGAAGTAGCAAAACTTTGGGATACTTTGGAAAGGGAGATATTTTAAACTACGTGATTAAAGATATAAACCACCTTTCCACAATTTTAAAAGACAGATATGACTTACCCATATACTACATGGGCCATAGTATGGGTTCTTTTATTATGCGTTACTATATTTCCAAGTATAAGGTGGAAAAATGTATTTTAATGGGCACAGGCTATATTGGAGAACTTCCCGCTACAATTCTAGTACTTTTATCTAAATTAATAGGTGCTTTTAAAGGCGATAAATATGTAAGCAAGTTATTAGTCAGCCTTTCAACAGGTGCTTATGCCAAAAGGATTAAGGGAGATACCTATGATTGGATAAGCTACAACGAAGAAAATATTAAAGCTTTTGCAGAAGATCCTCTATGTAATTACTTTTTCAGCGTTAGCGCCTATAAGTACTTGGGAAAATATCTTTTAAAGATAAATAAAAGAAAAACCATTGAAGATACAGATAAAGACACTGAAATTCTCTTTGTATCCGGCTCCGATGACCCTGTAGGGAACTTTGAAAGAGGCGTTTTAAAAGTCTATAATAAGTATAAAAAGTTTGGCTTTAAAAATCTTAAAATCCGCTTTTTTAAAAATATGCGCCATGAAATTTTAAATGAAAAGGACAACTTAGCGGTCTATAAATTTCTTTCGGATTTTTTGGCAAAGTAAAAGTCTCCCCTTGGAGACTTATTTTAAATTTATTAAACTTGCCTTAAGCCCTTCTATTTCTTCTTCTGTTGTTCTGTAATTTGTAACAAATCTCAGAACTCGATTTTCTTCATCATAGGGCATTACTTCAAAGGCATTGTCCTTAAATAGTTCATCTATTTTAGATTTCGGATATACAATGAAAATCTGATTGCTTTCAGGTTTTTTATAGAAGGAAACTCCCGTCTCTTCCACTGCCCTTGATAATTTTAAACTGTTTTCATAGGCCCTTTTACCAAGTTCATAGTAAAGACCATCTTCAAAAAGCGCTTCAAACTGAGCTCCCAATATAAAACCCTTAGCCATTACAGCGCCTCTTTGTTTCATAAAGTGTCTAAGATTTTCCTTTAATTCATCTTCCACTATTACAAGCGCCTCACCATATAGAGCTCCGTTTTTAGTTCCACCCAAGGTAAAAATGTCGCATAGGTCACATAAATCTTCCACTTTAACATCTGAGGCTGCAAGTCCCACTGCCATTCTCGCACCATCTATGTAAAGATAAAGTCCATATTTTAAACATACGTCATAAATTTCCCTAAGCTCATCATAGCTGTAAACCGTTCCCAATTCTGTAGTTTGAGAAATATAAACCAATTTTGGTACTATATGGTATTCCTCGCCGAAATCTTCCATCCTTTTCTCCAAAAGTTCTCCGCTTAACTTTCCGTCCTCGGAGTAAATTAATTCCACTTTATGACCTGTTGCTTCTATGGAGCCCGCCTCATGTCCTACAATGTGACCTGATTCAACGGCAATAATTCCCTCATAGGCCATTAAATTAGCCGATATTCCAATTATATTTGCAATGGTTCCGCCTGCTAAAAATTCAATTTGAACATCGTCTCTTTTTAAATCCCGTTTTATTAACTCCTTGGCTCTTTCAGTATATTCATCGCTACCATAGCCCGGATTTCCCTTTTCTTTTACAGTTGCAAGTTTTTTATAGACCTTTTCGTGACATAGGTCATTGTAATCATTTAAAAAAATATTCATTTAAGCACCCCCATTTAAGATAATTATAACATAGACCTGCTGATGAGATAAATAAAAATTCCCCAAAACAAGGGAGTTTCCCCTTTAAGCTGTGATATAATAATACTAGTAACTAATTAAGGAGGAAATTATGAAAACCAGTCACGGCGCAAATATTTTTGAACTATCTCGAAAATACGGCTTTGAAATTGAAGATATAAGAGATTTCTCATCAAATATAAATCCTCTGGGCACTTCAGAAAAAGCTCTTACTTATTTAAAAGACAACTTGGAACTTGTAAGTACTTATCCTGACCCCGAGTACTTTGACCTGAAAAATTCAATTTCAAATTACACAGATTCCAACGTTGATGATATATTTTTAGGAAGCGGAACTACTCAACTTTTAATTGAATATATAAATTATATTAATCCTAAAAGGGCGATGATTTTATCACCTTGCTATAGTGAATATGAGGTAGAACTTAAAAAAATAAACTCCCATATCTTTCACTATAAACTTAGCGAAGAATTGGAATTTAAAATAGATATTGAGGACTTGGTAAATCAGCTGAAAGAAAATAAAATTGAGCTTTTAGTTTTTGCAAACCCCAACAACCCTACGGGAACTATACTGTCAAGAAGTGAAATTGAAACTATTTTAAACGATACTGACACCAACCTTTTAATTGATGAAACCTATGTGGAGTTTACTAACACTGCTCAGTATTCTTCCATTCCCCTTACAAAGAAGTACGAAAATCTTTTTGTTGTAAGAGGTGTAAGTAAATTTTTTGCAGCTCCGGGAATTAGGCTTGGCTACGGTATAACTTCCAGTTTAAAAACCAAGGAATACTTTAACTCCAATTCCATGTTGTGGTCCATTAATATATTTGCCGATCTTATGGGACAGGTAATGTTCAGTGACAGAGAATATTTATTAAAAGTCTTTGAATTTATAAGTTCCCAAAGACAATCTATGATTTCTCAACTTTCAAAGTGTGAAGCATTGAAAGTTTACAGTTCACAGGGAAATTTTGTACTCTGTAAAATTCTCAAAGAAGTTACAGCTTACGAATTAAGGGAGCATCTTTTAAAAAAGGCCTTAGTTATAAGAGATTGTTCAAACTTTGCAGGACTTACTAAAAATCACTTTAGATTTTGTATTTTAAAGGAGAAAGACAACGACAAATTAATAAGAGAAATAGTTGACTATTTAAAATAATCCACTGAAAAACAGTGGATTTTATAATTACAACCTTTTATCTAAATTCAATAGCGTATTAAAAAGCACTCTTGCTCCCTTTTCAATTTGCTCCTCATTGGTATATTCCTTAGGCGAGTGGCTCACTCCTCCAATACTTGGCACAAATATCATTCCCGTAGGAATTAAGTGACTTATTTCCTCGGCATCATGACCTGCGCCGCTGCTCATTACCTTGTAAGTGTATCCCTCCTGCTCAACGCCCTTTATAATGTCCTTCATAATGTCTTCATTTAAATAGGCGCTGGAATTTCCTATGCTCTTTACCATTTCATATTTAAAGCCGGAATTTTCCAAAAACTTTTTAATTTCTCCAAAAAATTCCTCAATATTGTCCTCACTTAAATCTCTGGACTCTATAAATAATCTAACCTCTTGAGGAATAATGTTGTACATACCGGGAGAAACTTCTATATCTCCAAGTGTCATTACAAAAGGCTCCGGATATTTAGCCGCTACTTCATATAGCTTTTCTATTACAGCAGGTAGCTTTTTCATTGGATCATCTCTTAGTTTCATAGGGGTTGAACCGCCATGATTTGCAGTTCCTTTTAAAATTACGTCATATCTTCCAATTCCCACTATCCCCTTAACTACACCTATGTCCAATTTTTCACTGTCTAAAATACCACCCTGCTCTATGTGAAGTTCTAAAAATGCCTCTATATCTTTAAAGTCCATTTGGGAACTTTTTACATCGTCTAAGGTTAAACCGTAAGTTCCGATTTTTTCCGGGAAAGTACTGTCTTCTAAATTATTTCTTCCGCAAATAGTCTTACTTCCGAAAGTTCCCCCCATCTCACTTCCCTCTTCTGCATTAAAAACAACTACTATTATTCCATGATTTAACTCAATCTTATCCTCTCTAATGCTATCAAGTACTTCAAGAGCTGAAAACACTCCCAAGGCACCGTCATATAAACCTCCGTTTTTAACTGTATCCAAGTGGGAGCCCATCATTATGTACTTTTTACAGTCTCCCGGATTATAAGTTATAAACAAATTCCCCACTCTGTCCACATGTGTACTGTAGCCCTTTAATTCCGCCAATGCCTTTAATTTCTTTTGAGCAGTATAAAATTCTTCAGTAAAGGCCATTCTAGTAATACCACCCTCTTCACTTTTCCCAATTTCTCCTATTTCAGTTAAATTTCCCATTAACCTTTTAATACTTACCATATTAACCTCCTTAAATAAAAATAATCTTTTAATTAATACCCTTTTTTAAAGTCTACTACATTTATTAAAGGTCTTTTTTCCTTTAAATTTTTTAAATTTAAAATTACCGTCCTCATAACTCTGCTATCCATATCCTCAGAAGTATAAGATATGTGGGGAGTAATATATACATTTTCCATTTCCCAAAGCGGATTTTCCTTTGGAAGAGGCTCTACCTCAAAGACATCAAGGGCAGCGCCGCTTAATTTCCCATTTTTTAAAGCCTTAACCAAAGCTTCTTCATCAATTACACTGCCTCTTGATACGTTTGCTAAAGCAGCTCCATCTTTTACCTTTTTAAATTTTTCCTCATTTAAAAATCCATAGGTACTTTCAGTAGAAGGTAAAGTTACAACTATAAAATCCGCCTTTGCAAGTTCCTCATCAACTCCATTTTCATCTACACAGTAGTCAAAATAATCCTCATCCCTACCCTTGGTATTAAAACCTACAATCTCCATATTAAATCCCTTTAATCACTTTGCCCCCTCCTTAGCTATAGAGCCTGTACCTAGAAACAAAACCTTTTTCCCATAGAGGTTCCCACATATTAATTTCTTTTCCCAGTAGAGCTCCCTTTGATTTAAGATATTAATCTTAGCTTTCTTAACCAGTTCCAGAAGATTAAAAACTATCCATTCTCCCATAGGTTCCGAATAAGCTCCGCCGTTATTACTTACAACTATATTTTTTTCAATTACATAATCCAAAGGTAGATGTTCAAAGCCCATAGAAGTTAAGAATATATATTTTAAATTTTTAAACTCTTCTATTTTTAAACCTTTCATATATATTGAGCCGCAGACTATTTCGGCATCTCTGTTGTAGTTCCCCTTTTTCATCTCTGAAACACTTACAACTTCCACCTCATAACCCATTTCAACAATTTTTTCCAATTCCACTTTACCGATTTTTCCAATAATTATTACTTTCATTTTACACCTCACTTTTATCATATATACCCAAAGGACAATGGGGAAAATTCCCCTAAATCATATTAATTGAAAATGGTCTACATATATAATATAATATACTAAGATTAAGGAGGAATGTGCATGGATTCTAACTTCCAGACCTTACCCACTAATGTTTCTTTAATTCCAAATCAACCTCTTCAAATAATAAGAGCTGAAATTACTAGTGATTTAAACTTAGCCATAGATTTAATAAATATAAGCAGTAAACCCATAAGCAGAGTAATATTTGCCGTTGTATATAAAGATGAACATAACAACTATCTTTTCAATGCAACGGAAGTTTACTATGACATTAAAAACTTGGATATACCGCCTAAAAAAATCTATTTTTTAAATCCCTTCAGTATAGATGAAAGATTTAAAGAAGCGCGCGGTATTGATATAAGAATCAAGGAGCTTTATTATTCAGACAGTGACAGTTTAATATTAAACACCAAAGATGAAAAACAATTTACTTTGCCTCTAATTTCAGAGACTAAGAGCGAAAAAATGAAAACCCTTTTCGGACCGGAAATAATAAGTTATGGAGAAAACTTTATGAACGGTTGGAGATGTGTATGCGGTTTTTTCAATAAAAAAGAAAATGAGGAATGTTCTTTTTGTGGCAGAAATAAAAACTTCGTTTTAAATAACTTAACAGAGCCGCTTATTAATATGAAGTTGTTAAATGTCCTTTCCAATACTGAAGATGACAAACCTGAGGAAGCAAGTATGGCAAGTCATTTAACTCAAACTCACTTGACAAAAGTAGCTCCGACTACTACTTCATTAAGTGAAACCAGAATAAATGAAAGTACGGAAGAAGGCCTGGAGGAAAAATCTATTTTCTCCGTGCTTACTAAAGTAATCTATAGGTCAATTATCGCTCTACTTTTAGTTGTAGTTTTAATATTTGCCTTTCAAATAAGCAAATCTCTTTTGTCTAATCGAGACATTTCCAACGCCAAAACTTTAATTTCTCAAGGCAAGTACGAAGATGCCTTAAAAGTTTTAAATAAGATTGAAAATGAAAAATTACAAGATGAGGTACAGGCTGAAATTGAAAAAACCCAAAAGCTTATGGAATCTCAAAGGTATTTTGACTTAGGAAATAGTTTAATCCTACAGGATAAATACATTGAAGCCATTAAAAATTTCAATAAAGTCAGTTCCGAGGATTCCATTAATTTTGCCAGTTCTCAGGATAAAATCGAAGAGTTGGAAAAAATAATTTTAAATAAGGCAAATACGGAATATACTAATGGTAATTATGAAAAGGCATTAAGTATGGTAAATGAATACTTGGCCGCAGTACCTGAGTCGGCAAATGCCACTAATTTAAAAAATCAAATTATAGGAACTCAAAGTGAGGAAGAAAAAACAGAGGAGGAAGAACTGATTTCCGGTTCCCTTATTGATGAGGAAGCTGTGGAATTGGACAAGAACAGGGCGGAAATGACTAAGAAAGCAGAAGCTCTTTTAAACACATTTCAAAAGGTAGTAGCTGAAAAGGCCAATCTAAGAGCTGAACCCTCCACTGACGCCAAAATCATAACCGTACTTCCTACAGATTCGGACCTCTATATTCAGGAAACTCAAATTGAGGGCAGTGAAAGAATTTGGTGTAAAGTTGAAGCAGAAGATGCAAAAACCGGAGAAATTTTTCACGGGTGGATTTCAAATATTCTAATGGAAGAGTAAATAATAAGATCAACTTTTATCTTATTCTCCTAATTTATATTTAATAGATACTATTACAATTGGGATGTGTAAATTTACACATCCCAAATTTATTTACAATATCAGCGTTAAAACCATAGTCGCAATTAACGCCACCACTATACAAAAAGGAACAGCCCTAAACATAAGTCTTGGAAACATCTTTTCTCTTTCTAACTCATTTGTCATAGAGCCTAAAATCAAGCTACCTCCTGATGAAAAAGGTGATATTGAGCTAGACTGTGCACCAACTACTATTGCAGTAAATAACAAACTCGGACTTAAATTTGTAGCAGCTGCGATTTCAGGAACTACAGGAAATAGAGCCGGCGTCACAACACCTAAAGTTGAACTGAAGAAAGACATCGCCGCTCCTATTAACGCTAAAGCATAAGGTACTAATATTCTAGGTATATTTGTTGATACAAAACCGGCTAATAAATCTATAGTTCCGGCTTTAATAGCCACTTGAATTAGCATCCCGACACCGGAAATCATTATTAAAGTATTCCAAGGAATTCTAACTATAACTTCTTTTTGATCTCCTAACTTTAGCAAGAAAGCAATTACGGAAAATATAATAGCTACTAATCCTATATCTAACTTAGAATTTATAAAGTTTATAGCCGTATTACTTGGGAATATGTTATGTAGTATTGGAAAAATCAACACCAATGCAATCATTGCTATTATTAGATATAAATTTATTTTTTGATTACTGTCAAATTTTTCAGGCTTTTCAATTTCTAAAACCTTGCTACTTTTACCTCTATTACTGAATAAAATCATCAAAATTATCACTACAATAGGCATAATAAAAGTAGTTCCAAATATATATGTAGCATCTGAAAAAGCTTGTTCTCCCAAACCTGCATCTGCAATTAATCCTCTAAATATTATTCCGCTTGCAGAAACCATAAAATTTGCACCTGCTAAAGCTCCATAATTTACTGCTATTGCTCCCAATAACTTACTCGTTCCTGTTTTATCACAAAGTAATATCGTAATTGGAGCAAAAAAAGCTAATATAGTAAAGTATCCCGCTCCCAGCCCAGCTGTTAATGTTGCCGCAAAATATATTACTAAAAGTATTAAATGTGGAAATTTCCTACTACCGTAGAGTAAGTGGAGAGCCAATTTTTCCAATGTTCCATTTACTACAGCAAAATTATAAAATAAGGATACAGACATAATAACAAAGAATATACTTATAGGCCAAGTGGCTATTATTTCCTTCGTACTCATATCCAATAGAAAAGCACCTATTAAATAAGCAAAACCTATTGAAAATAACCCAGTATTTATTCCCGTCTTATATCCTAGAAATATTGATATTGCAATAGCAGCTATTACTAATAAACTTATATAATCCATAATTAACCCCCTAAATCAACATTCAGTAGACTCGCTGGAATAGTTCTTGTCATATGATACAAATCTTTCTCACTAATTCCATTGTCTAATAAATATTGCATATATTCCCTTAGAGCATCTTCCCAAGGCGGATTTTCAATTTGACCGCCATCAGTATCTACCATTACATTCTTATATCCCACCAATTTTATTACTTGTAGATTATCATCCAAGTTACTTTTATATTTACCTCCGCCTAAAGGTTGAGCATAACATCTTTCTAAAATAACATCATAGTCTTTTACTATCTTTTCTTGTTCTTCGTGTGTCATATTTACAACCCAAAACTCAGGATGTGTCACTACTATTTTTTTTATTCCCATATCTCTTGCCTGTTCTACAACTTTAAATATTTCTTCAGGTGACAAGTGAGCTGTGGCTAAAACCACATTATAGTCTTTAATCAATTTAAATATTTCCTTTAAAGGCTCTACAACAATCCCTTTATTATCTAAACATTCAATACCTCCTTTTTGACCGTATTTTTCTCTATGATTTTTAGCATCTACCGTTGGTAACCAAACAACTTTTGCTCCCATTTTTAAAGCTGTTTCTACTGCAACTGGGTTTAAACCGCCAATCGCATTATTTAAAGTCACAGATCCTATCATTTCAAAGTCATTTTTCTCATGGACTTTTTTATTGTACAAATTGCACAAAAAAGCTCTATTCATAGTTGTTCCATGGTGAGACTTTAAAACAATGGCTCTGGCATTTACTCTGATTCCAGCTTCTAACATATCGAAATCAGTATAACGTCTTTCTCTAATATCTGGCGACGTATGAACATGCATGTCAATCACATTGGTTAAATCTACTTCTTTCATTTTTTACCTCCAAATTATTTTTACTTTTATTTAAATTAATTAATGACCCTTTAAGAAGTATCTCTTTTTCTAAATCTGTTAAATAACCAATCCTAAGAAAAGTTTCTATTATCTTTCCTTGTTCCAATATAATGTAGGCCTTTATAAAATCTACTTCCGCTGTAATGCTTTCTCTAATATTTGGAACATATACATAATTTCCGTCTTTGTATATCTCACATTCTTCAGTTAGAAATGGAATAATCCCCCAATTAATTAAATTAGAACGATATCTTTTTGTAGCATAGCCTTTCGCAAAGTTTGCTATTCCACCTAAAACTTTTTGACTTGACGCAGCTTGCTCTCTCGCTGAACCATCTCCTGGACTATTTGCATAAATTCCACTACCATAAGTCAAATTATCTAGTTTGAAATTTCTATCTATACTTTGTATAATAATATCTTTAATCTCTAAAATATCCTTTGAAGTTTTTAAATCTTCGCTTTTACCTCTTATGCTTTTTGCCTTTTCAACGTAACTTGGATATCTCCGACTTAATGTAAATTCAGCCAATCTTTCAGGATTTGATCTATATACCGATGTTTCTCCAGAAGGTATTAATTCATCTGTAGTTGTAACTTCATCTGTGATATGTGCAGCTATCTTAACAAGTAAATTTTCTTTTAATTCTTTAAATTCAGGCCAATCTTTTATATTAGGACCATATATTAATTCAACTGACTCATTTGCATTGCCATAACAATTTAATACTCGTTTTTCATAAATTTTTTTATTAAATTTATAAGGTTTTATTTTTGGCGAATAATCTAATTCATCTGCAGCCGTTAACTTTCCTCTATTTAACGCTGTTGCGGCAATACTTCTTGCATCCATTAAAGCAACTAAAGCCATTTGTCCTTCTGTAGGTTTAGAGCCTTCTCTGTTAGGAAAATTTCTTGTTACATGTCTTATAGAAAATCCATTATTCTCTGGAGTGTCACCCGCTCCAAAACAAGGACCACAAAACGCCGGTTTTAATAACGCTCCCACATTCATTAAATCTCCCGCTGTACCATTATTTATCAATTCGTAAAATACAGGCTGGCTTCCTGGATAAATACTTAATGAAAAATCTCCATTTCCTATGGAGTTTCCCCTTAAAATATTAGCCATTTCTTCAATATTGTCATAAGTTCCACCTGAACATCCTGCTACTATACCTTGATTTACATAAAAATCTCCATTTTTAAAATTAGAACTTAAATCAACATTTATCTTTTGATTTTCAAACACCATTAAAGCCTCATCTTTAATTTTGTTAATTATATTGTGTATATCTCCCTTAAAATCTTCAATTGAATATACATTTTTAGGATGAAAAGGTATAGCTATTGATGGTTTTATCTTACTTAAATCAACTACAATAACACCATCATAATAAGCTACTCTATCTGGTTTAATCTCCTTATAATCATGTGATCTACCATGTATTTCATAATACTTTTCAACTTCTATATCCGTTTGCCAAATTGAACTTAAACTACCCATCTCTGTAGTCATTACATCTATTCCATTTCTATATTCAATTGACAAATTTGATATGCCATCTCCAATAAACTCCACAACTTTATTTTTTACAAACCCAACATCATAGACTGCTTTAATTATATTTAAAGCAATGTCTTGGGGACCGACTCCTAAATTCGGTTTCCCTTTTAAATATATTCCTATAACTTCAGGATATCTAATATCATATGTATCTCCAATTATTTGCTTTACTAATTCTCCTCCACCTTCTCCAATACCCATAGTTCCCAATGCACCATATCTAGTGTGAGAATCTGAGCCAAGTATCATGTTTCCAACTTTTGCCATCATTTCTCTATTAAAAGAATGTATTACAGCAAGATTAGGTGGAACAAAAATTCCTCCATACTTTTCCACTGCTGATAGAGCAAACTTATGATCATCTTCGTTAATAGTCCCTCCAACTGCACATAAACTATTGTGACAATTAGTTAGTATATAGGGTTTTTTAAAATATTTCATCCCACTTGCCCTTGCTGTTTGAACTATATTTACATATGTAATATCATGAGAAGTTAAGGAATCAAACTCAATTTTTAAATTTTCTTCACTATCACTTAAATTATGACTGCTTAAAATTTTATATGTCATAGTTCCTTTTCTTGCCCTATTTTCATTAAATTTATCCTCAAAGTATTTTAATACTTCTTCATTTTTAAAAATTTTGCCATCAATTAAATAACAATTTTCTAACAGTTCAATCATAGCTTACTCCTTATTGTATAATTAAAACGATTTCCTTTAATTGCCCTTATCATTAAAATAAAGATATCATCTAATAGTTATTAAGTCTAATAGTCAAAAATAATAAAAGTTATAGTCTATAAGCTATAACTTTTAATTAATTTTTAAGTTTTTCTATCATGATTTTTAACATTTCTCTCTCTGCATTGCTCATATAATATTCTTTCCTACAGTAAGCGTATATTTCTCTTTTTAAAAGTTTTCCCTTATTTGTCTTAATATAAAAATACTCTAATTCATTTCTGTATTTTAAGACCTCTCTTGTTCTTGTAGGAACAATAGTAATACCAAATCCCTTACTCGCCAAAAGAGCGGAATATATATGACTATCGGTTTCCATATAAATATTCTGATTCCCAAATTCTCTTAATATTAAATCTAAGGTAAATCTCATTGCATGTCCTTTCCTCAGCATTATTATAGGATATTTTACAATGTTATCAATTAAAAAATTTCTTTTACTCTTTCCAACTAAATCTTCTTCTTTTATTACACCTTTTTTAGCAGCAATTAAAAGCTTTTCATTATAGATGAATTGTCTTTCTAAGTAGTACTCAGTAGATTTTTCATTTTCTGGAAGTAATAAAATATCCACTTCTTTATCTAATATCATCTTTCTCAAATTTTTACTACTGTTTTCAATAACATTTACATCATATTTTGGATATTTAGTTTTAAATTCACCTAGTATCAAAGGAATTACATGCGCTGCTCGCTCAGTAGGCATTCCCATTCTAATAGTTCCCATCTCTTTATGACTTATATCTTCTAACTCTTTAATTAAGTTATCTCTCAAACCAAGAATTTCTTTTGCAACTTTTATATACCTTTGACCAGGATAAGTCACCGTTATTGGAAATGTACTCCTATCAAATAATTTCACCCCCAATCTCTCCTCTACATTTGTTATAGTTTGGCTTATAGTAGGTTGTGATACATAAAGTTTTTCAGAAGCCTTAGTGAAAGATCTGCACTCAGCTACAGTTATTACATACTCAAATTCTCTAAATTCCATTTTTCCCCTTTTTTAATATCTAATATAGACACCTTTTTAACTATCCAACCCCATTTTATTTATTCTAATCAATATACTAAATTTTATGAGTATTTGCTATATTTATATTAATTAAATACAAAATATAATTAGTTCTCATAACAAAAAAATTAAAACTTTTCGAAGTGTTATAGATAAATGAGAGAAAATAAAAAGCACCCTGTATTGATTTTTATTTTTACAATAAATTCAATACAGGGTGCTTTTTATACTTTAATTTTCAGCCATTTTCTTATATCTGTTATACCTTGCCGCAGAATCCTCTTCAGCCATATCATATAGCTCTTGAGCTATTTCCGGGAATGTCTTCTTTAAAGAAGTATATCTTACTTCTGAATCTAGGAAACTTTGGAAAGGAAGTGTTGGTTCTTTGGAATCCAGTACAAAAGGATTCTTACCATCTTTTTCAAGTTCAGGATTATATCTGTATAAGTGCCAGTAACCTGTGTCAACGGCAAATTTTTCCTGAGCTACCGTCTTACCCATTCCATTTATTAAACCATGGTTAATACATGGAGCATAGCAGATTACAATTGAAGGTCCGTCGTAACTTTCAGCTTCTTTTAAAGCCTTTATCAATTGATTCATATTTGCTCCCATGGCAACTTGGGCTACATATACGTAACCGTAGGTCATTAACATTGCTCCAAGATCTTTCTTTCTAACTCTCTTACCACCTGCAGCAAATTTTGCAACTGCCGCTCTTGGAGTTGATTTAGAAGATTGGCCTCCTGTATTTGAATAAACTTCCGTATCAAATACTAATATGTTAAAGTCTTCTCCTGATGCCATTACGTGATCTAATCCGCCATAACCTATATCATAAGCCCAGCCGTCACCGCCGAAACTCCAAATACTTTGTTTCATTAGGTAATCTCTAAGCTTGTAAATTTCCTGCAGATTTTTATCTGTTGAATCCCTAGTAAAGTCCTCAATAGGTTTTTTAAGAGCCTTTGTCTTGTCAGGATCCTTCATGTTCTCTATCCATTCCTTAAATATACCTTCCGCTTCACTGCCAGGATTGTTTTTCATATACTCTTCCATTTGAAGTTTAATAGTATTTCTAAGTTTTTTAACTGCCAAAGCCATACCGTAACCGTATTCGGCATTATCTTCAAAAAGTGAACTTGCCCAAGCAGGTCCTCTGCCTTCTTTGTTCTTACAGTATCCTGCAGATGGGAATGAACCTCCCCAAATTGAAGAGCAGCCTGAGGCGTTGGCTATTAACATTCTATCTCCAAATAATTGAGTTACAAGTGTGGCATATGGAGTTTCTCCACAACCTGCACAGGCCCCATGGAACTCAAGTAAAGGTTGTTTAAACTGACTGCCCTTTATAGTGTTATCAGGCATTAAGTCTTCCTTAGGCTCTATGGTCATGGCAAAGTCCCAATTTTCTTCTTGGTATAATTCTTCTTCCAACGGTACCATTACCAAGGCTTTTTCCTTTGCAGGACATACATCGGCACAGTTTCCGCATCCGGTACAGTCAAGTACTGACGGTTGAATTCTATATTCCAAACCTTCAAGTCCCTTACCCTTTGCAGCAATAGTTTCAAAGCTCTCAGGTTTATTTGCAGCTTCCTCTTCATTTAATAGGAAAGGTCTTATAACTGCATGAGGACATACGAAGGAACATTGATTACACTGTATACACTTAGATGCATCCCATTTAGGAACGTGTACGGCTATTCCCCTCTTCTCATATCTTGCAGTACCTGTAGGCATTATTCCCTCTTCCACTCCTTTAAAAGCGGATACAGGTGTCTTATCTCCCTGTTGTGCATTTAATGGGAAGAGTATATTTTTAACGTACTCAGGATAGTCCTTTTCTTCAACTTCATCTACTGCATCTTTCCAGCTTTCAGGAATTTTTATTTCCACAACTTTGTCAAAGCCTTCATCAACAGCTTGATTGTTCATATTTACAATCTTATCTCCCTTATTTCCATAGGTTTCTTTTATGGAAACTTTAAGCCTTTCATTAGCTTCATCTATTGGAAGTACTTTTGAAAGTTTAAAGAACGCAGCTTGCATAATCATATTGGTACGATTCCCAAGTCCGATTTCCTCTGCAATTTCAGTGGCATCTATGGTGTAGAATTTAATCTTCTTTTCATAGATTTCCCTCTTTAATTTTGCAGGAAGGTGTTCAGTTAGTTCTTCTTCATTCCAAATTGTATTAAGCAGGAATACTCCGCCTTCTTTTATGCCTTCTAAAAGATTGTAGTTATATACGTAGGATTGTTTTGAACAACTTACAAAATCCGGCTTTGTTATAAGGTATGTGGATTTTATAGGTTTATTTCCAAATCTTAAGTGGGAAATTGTAACTCCACCACTTTTCTTGGAATCATAGGAGAAATAAGCTTGAGCATACATATCAGTACCGTCTCCAATTATGGCAATGGCACTTTGGTTTGCCCCAACTGTTCCGTCTGAACCGAATCCCCAAAACTTACACTTAATAGTATCTTCCGGTTCTGTGGAAATAGTTTCTTTTATTTCAAGGTTAGTGTGACTTACGTCATCAATAATTCCTATAGTAAATCTATCTTTAGGTTTAGCTTCCTTCATATTGTCAAATACCGCTTTTATTTGACTAGGTGTAGTGTCTTTAGATGCAAGGCCATATCTTCCGCCGACTATTACAGGTTTTTCAGCTTCATCAGCATAGGCGCCTATAATATCTAAGTGTAGCGGCTCATAAGGACTTCCCTTTTCCTTAGTTCTGTCTAAAACTGAAATATATTTTACAGTCTTCGGAATTTCTCTAAGTAGAGCTTCCTTGCTAAACGGTCTGTAAAGTCTTACTTTAATCATTCCAACTTTTTCGCCCTGCTTAATTAGATAATCTACAGTTTCTTCTATAGTTTCATTTACAGAACCCATTGCAATAATTATTCTCTCAGCATCTTCTGCCCCATAGTAGTCAAAAGGCTTGTAATATCTTCCTGTAATATCTCCCAATTTTTTCATATAATCTTCAACTGCGGGAACTACAGCTTCATACATAGGGTTTGACGCTTCCATTGCCTGGAAGTATACGTCCGGATTTTGAGCAGTACCTTTAGTATAAGGTCTTTCAGGATTCATACTCTTCATTCTAAAGTCTTGAAGAGCTTCTCTATCTAATAACTTGCCATAATCTTCATAATCTACAACTTCCACTTTTTGAAACTCATGAGAAGTTCTAAAGCCGTCAAAGAAGTGTAGGAAAGGTATTCTGGTCTTAATAGCTGTAAGATGAGCTATTGCTCCTAAATCCAGAATTTCTTGAACGGAACTTGAAGAAAGCATTGCAAATCCCGTCTGTCTACAAGCCATTACGTCTTGGTGATCTCCAAATATTGAAAGAGCCTGTGTTGAAAGGGCTCTTGCCGCTACGTGAAGTACACCCGGCAATAACTCTCCACTCATTTTATACATATTCGGAATCATAAGAAGCAAACCTTGAGATGATGTAAAACTTGTTGAAAGCGCTCCTGCCGAAAGAGCTCCGTGCATTGCACCTGCCGCTCCGGCCTCTGATTGAAGTTCAGTAACTTGAACTTCTTCTCCAAATATGTTCTTTTTCCCATTTGCAGCCCATGCATCTATATGTTCCGACATATCTGACGATGGAGTTATGGGAAAAATTGGCGCCACTTCAGTAAAGGCATAGGCAACTGTTGCAGCAGCCGTATTTCCATTCATCGTTACCATTTTTTTCATTAATTTAAAACCCCCTGTAAATATTTAAATTCTATCTATCATATCTTCCCCAGGATCAATTACCCTGAGTGTTGTCAAACTTCTAAGCTGATCCTTTATATAAGGAAAATGAGTACATCCAAGTAAAATAGTATCAATTTTATATCTCACATCTTCAATTTCTTCAAAGTACTTAACCATTCCCTTAAGGTTTAATCCCCTAATAATTTCCTCCGGCTTTAGTCCCTCTTCAATTGATTCCACAATGCTCATATTTCCCATGGATATTACATTTCTACTACTATCTGAATCTCTTATAATCCTATCTATCTCATATGCAGATATTCCATTGGCAGCAATAACTGCAATATTTCTACAACTCTTGGGCAGATTGGCATAGGTTTCCAAGGGAGTTATAATTTCCATCTCCGTCTCCTTGGAAATTTTTTTATAGTCTATTGAGGCGCTTAAAGAGTTGCAGTATATAAATACTTTTTCTGCGCCTTGAGATTTAGCTTTTAAAATCTCCTCTCCCGCTCTTTTCTCAAGTTCCTCTGATGAAAAATACTGCATGTCAGTTTGATCTGTACAACTGTCGGCCATAGCTATGGATATGGTTTCAAAGCCCTTGCTTTCTAACAGGTCCGCTCCCATTTTCGTATCCACATTAGTTCCGGCCATTACTGCAATTTTCATATTTACACCTTCTAAAATTTGCAATATAGGTAATTTAAGAATTACCTATATTGCCTGCTTACTATTTTATTTTACTACATTAAATAATACTATCAAGAGCTTGTTTTAAGTCAGCAATTATATCTTCAACATCTTCTAGACCTACAGATATTCTAACTAATCCTTCAGCTATTCCTGATTCAGCTCTTTCTTCCGGTGTATATGGAGAGTGAGTCATACTTGCAGGATGTTGAATAAGTGTTTCAGTATCTCCAAGACTTACTGCAATTGAGCAAAGTTCTACAGAGTTCATAAGCTTAATTCCGGCTTCAATTCCGCCCTTAACTTCAAAGGAAATCATTCCTCCCGGAAGTCTCATTTGTTTCTTAGCTAAGTCGTATTGAGGGAAGGATTTTAATCCCGGATATTGTACTGATTCCACTGCAGGGTGAGCTTCTAAGAATTCCGCCACCTTCATTGCATTTTCAGAATGCTTTTCCATTCTAACTGAAAGTGTCTTCATTCCCCTTTGAATTAAAAATGCTTCAAAAGCTCCAAGTACTGCACCTGTACAGTCCTTTACTCCCAACAGTCTAACTTGGTCAATTAACTCCTTGCTTCCAACTGCAAACCCTGCAATAACATCGCCGTGTCCGTTTAAATACTTAGTTGCTGAGTGAACTACTATGTCCGCTCCCAATTCAATCGGTTTTTGAATATATGGAGTGTTGTAAGTATTATCAACTACTAATACACAGTCCTTGTTTTCATGTGCTATTTTAGATACGGCTTCTATATCTGTAATATACATATTTGGATTTGCCGGTGTCTCTAAATATACAACTCTTGTATTTTCCTTCATTGCATCTTTAAAGTTCTGAGGATCTCTCGGATCTACAAATGTAACTTCAACACCAAACTTTGTAAGTCCATGACTTAAAAGAGCAAAGGTACATCCGTAAAGTGTCTTTGAAGCTATTACGTGGTCTCCGGCTTTAAGCATAGTCCACATAACTGAAGATATGGCGCCCATTCCTGAAGCAGTTGAAACTGCAGCTTCCGCTCCTTCAAGCATTGCAACTTTTTCTTCCACTACTGTGTTAGTCGGGTTACCAAGTCTTGAGTATATGTAACCTTCTTCTTCCAATGCAAATCTTCTTCCGCCTTGTTCCGCAGAATCAAAAATAAATGTAGATGATTGATAAATTGGAGTTGAAAGTGCTCCAAATTGGTTTTTTTGTACTCCTGCGTGAATTTGTTTTGTTGAAAATCCTTTATTTCCCATATTTTCCATTTTTAATTTCCCCCTAATAAATTTTTATTTTAAATTTTAATTAACTTACTATTTTGCTTTTAATTCCCATTTGTCAAAATCCCATGGGTGTTTATTTATATAGCCGTTTGCAAACGGTACGAATATTGACAGTATTGCAAAGAAGGCAAGTGCAAATTGATACCAAAGTAATGGCATTACATCAAAAGGACTGACTTATCCATTTGTAAATTGAATTGCCATTAACAGTTGAGCTCCATAGGGTATAAACCCCTGCATAACACAGCTGAAACTATCCATCAACGAAGCTGAACGTCTTGGATCAACTTTATATTCCTCACAGATATTTCTAACTATAGGTCCATCTATTATTATGGCTACGGTATTATTTGCCGTTGCCGCATCTGTTAACATTGTAATTAATGCAATTCCCACTTCTGCAGATCTGGTTCCCTTAATAAATCCTCTTATCTTATTAAGTAGCCATTCCAATCCGCCACCGTGAGATACTAAAGCTGCAAGTCCTCCCGTTAACATTGAAAGCAGGAAGATTTCAAACATTCCGTTAAATCCTTCAAAAACTATATTTGAGTATTCCAGTGCTCCAAAGGTACCGTAGTAAAGCCCTATGCCGCCGGCTAGTAACGTTCCCAATGTAAGTACGACAAATACGTTCATTCCCGCCAAAGCAGCTATTAGTACAAATAAGTAAGGGATTACCTTTATAATGTTATACTCATAAACTTCAGCTGCCGGTGCAACTTCAGGTCTTCCAAATATAAATAACAATACTATGGTAACTATTACTGCAGGTAATGCAATCATAATATTAGTTCTAAACTTATCTCTCATTTCAACACCCTGAGTCTTAGTAGCCGCTATTGTAGTATCTGAAATTATTGATAGGTTGTCTCCAAACATGGAACCTCCTATTAACGTAGCTACTATTAAAGGCATTGAAATTGTAGTCTTAGCGGCAAATCCAATTGCAATCGGTCCAAGTGTAGTAATAGTTCCCACGCTGGTTCCCGTAGCAAGTGATAGAAAGGCAGCTATTATAAAAATTCCAATAGTTATAAGTCCCGGAGGTATTATTGAAAGTCCAAGATTAACTGTAGACTCAACACCGCCCATAGCTCCAGTAACAGTTGAAAAGGCACCTGCAAGTAAGTAAATAATACACATTATAATTATGTTCTCGTCACCGCAGCCTTTTACAAATACGTCAAATTTATCATCCAGCTTTCCCTTTATAAGGAAAAATGCAACTATAATACCCACTATTGAAGCAATGGGTGCCTTAAATCCGTAAAAGCCCATTGGATCTCCGCCGGCGATTAACATAACTCCTATTCCAAGATATGTAACAATAAAAACTATAAACGGAATAAGTGCAATAAAATTACCCTTACTATTTTTGTTATCCATAATCGTCCCCCTTGTATTCAATTTTAAATCCTATTTCCATTCTTCATCTTCTATTTCATATTTTTTAATCCTATTTAACAACAGAGTATGCGTTACATTTAACTCCTTTGCAGCAGCCCTTACTGAGGGATTCTTCCTCAAAGCCTTTAAAATAAAATTTCTTTCAAAGGCACTTACAGCAGAATTTAAGTCACTACATTTAGCAACACCATCTTTTGCTTCACTATCAAAAATAATGTCCTCTTCTTTTATTTCCTCAGACTTTGAAAGAACTATTGCTCTTTCAAGGACACTTTGCAACTCTCTAATATTTCCGGGCCAACTGTAAAGTTTTAATTTTTCCTTAGCTTCTTGTGACAACTTTAAGTTTCCTCTATCATACCTATTGGAAATCACTTTTAAAAAATGGTCTATAATTATATCAAAATCCCTAGGTCGTTGCCTAATTGAAGGAATTTCAAGGGTAAATACATTTAACCTGTTGTATAAGTCCTGTCTGAATTTCTTTTCTTCAATTGCCCTTTCCAAATCCTTACTAGTTGCCGCTATAATTTTTACATTTAAGTCTATTTCCCTATCTGAGCCTATGGGCTTAAGTTTTTTATCCCTTATTACTTCAAGTAACTTTGTCTGTAGGTGGATGTTCATCTCACCTATTTCATCTAAAAATACAGTTCCGCCATTTGTTAAATCAAAGATTCCTCTTTTAGAACCTCCTTTAACTCCTTCAATGCCGCCGGATTCATATCCGAATAAGTCGGACTCCAATAGTTCCTCCGGAATTGTAGCACAGTTAATACCCACAAAGGGTTTTGAAGCTCTATCACTTTCTGCATGAATAGCCCTTGCAAACATTTCCTTACCTGTACCCACCTCCCCTTTAAGAAGTATGGGATTATCCATATAGGCAAAACTTTTAGCCGCTTCCGTTACTTTTATAAAATTTTCATCTTCTCCGATAATATCTTCAAAGGTTATGTAGTTATCAAAGGAATAACCCAATACAGCTTCCTTTAAAGTCAGCAAAAAGCCACAAAATATTCTCTCTTCCGAATATAAATCATTTATGCTTAATAAGTAGGTTCCAGTTTCCAAATCAATTTTTTTATCTTTAAAACTGTTGAAACTTCTAATACTTCCATTTCCGCCAATATATTCCGCTAAATCCGAATCTGCTATAAACTTGGAAATTTCCGCTCCCACTTCAAGCCCCTTTAAAGCATCTAGGGCCTCGTTGTTAAAATATTCCACGACACCTTTCGTACTGAGCATTACCACCCCTTCATTTAATAAGTTCAATACTCCCTTTAACTCTATGTCCTTTTCTTCAAAAGCCATTATGTCAACTATTTCCATGTAGTCAAAACCATAGACTTCCTTCCACTCTTTTTCAATTATTTTAAGAGCGTCTTCTGAAATATAGGGCAGCTTTAAATAAATTATATTGCTATATACTTCCATAGATATAATATAGACGTCATATTTCTTTAATATACTTAAAATATCAAAGGTAAGATGAGGCCTATTAATATGAAATATTATTTTAATTCTTATTATTTCCAAAACTCCCACCTAACTTCCAAGTCTTTGGTTTAAATTCATTCCATTTTCCCTTTGAGTATTGCCACCTTTTTGTTAAATGGTTTAAATTTATTCCTTCTAGTTTGAATTATACACCAACTCCACTATAAATTTCCACTGTTTTTTAAAAAATAATACTTTTTTAAAAAAATTTTTAGAAATTTAAAACTTTTCCTATATAATCAAAGTAGAACTTTTAAGGAGGAATTTTTTTGGAAATTGTAGTTTTAACCTTATTTACACTTTCGCTTTTAATTTGTATTTTTTTTAATATATCCATTTTATATGCATTAATAATCGGATATATTATATTTTTCTCCTATGCACTACTAAAAAAACACAATCTTTTAGAAATTTTAAAGATGTCTTTTTTGGGAATTCTAACAATTAAAAATATTTTAATCGTTTTTGTTTTAATAGGTATGTTAACGGCAGTTTGGAGAGCATCGGGTACCATTGCTTTTATAGTTTTTCATAGCTCCAAATTAATAAGCCCCTCTGCATTTTTACTGGCTATTTTTTTATTAAATTGTTTAATCTCTCTTCTAATGGGAACATCCTTTGGTACAGCCGGTACCATGGGTATAATTTCAATGATAATGGCCAACACTTTAAATATAAATCCCCTTTATTCAGGAGGAGCCATATTATCAGGCTGTTTCTTTGGAGATCGTTGTTCTCCCATGTCTACAAGCGCTCTACTAATAAGTGAATTAACTAGAACAGACATCTATACAAATATTAAAAATATGCTTAAAACATCTATAATTCCCTTTATTGCCGTATGCCTACTCTATATAGCTCTAGGACTTAAGTACAAAGTCAGTACTGTTGATGCAAGTATTTCCAACCTGCTATCCAGCAATTTCAATTTACATTGGGTAACTGTAATACCGGCTCTTTTAATAATTATCCTATCTCTTTTAAAGATAAGCGTTAAATACACAATGGCTTTAAGTATTATAATTTCAAGTATAATCTGCCTTAAACTACAAAATTTGGAATTATCTCAACTGTTAAACTTCCTGCTCACAGGGTACAAAACTTCCAATTTGGAAGTAAACAATATTATTAGCGGTGGTGGAATTGCCTCAATGGTAAATGTATTTTTTATAGTCCTTATATCTTCATCCTATGCAGGAATATTTAAGGGCACAGGTTTATTAGATAACATTAAGGAAAAGATTTTTAAAATAAGTAGAAAATTAAATCCTCTAAAAACTACATTTCTAGTATCAATAGTCACCTCCATAGTTGCCTGTAATCAAACTTTGGCAATTATACTTACTGACCAACTTTGTTCCGACATCTATGAGGATAAGGAGATTTTTGCTTTAAATCTTGAAAATACTGTAGTAACTATTGCTCCTCTAGTTCCATGGTCCATAGCCAGTGCAGCTCCTCTATCAGCAATAGGAGCCCCCACAGGCAGCATTGTTTTTGCCTTTTTCCTATACCTTTTGCCCCTTTGGACTTTACTTTATGATTTTAAATTTAAAAAAAATAAAAAACCTGCTTAATCCAATAAGCAGGCCTATTTTTATTTACCTATTCTTTCATAATCTACATATTTGTACTTAATTCCTTTATAGTCTTTAATTTCCGACTCCCAAACCACTTTCCAATTTTTATCTTCATCTAAATTTATCATTACAGTGTCACTTTTTTCATAGCCTTTTAAAATTTTCGTAATATAAGCCTTGCTGCAATTATTATAAAGCTGCTTAAGTACATTTGCACCGCCAATTACAAAAATTTCTCTACCGTCATCTAATTTATTTAACAAGTCATCTAATTCCTCTAGGCTGCCAACAGTATAAGTATCTTCACCATGAATTTCTCTGCTTTTAGTCAATATTATGTTAGTTCTTCCCTTTAAAGGTCTTTGATTTGGCAAAGCCTCAAAAGTTCTTCTTCCCATAATAATTATATTGCCGTAGGTCAATTCCTTAAATCGCTTTAAATCTTCCGGAATTTCAACGATTAAACCTCCATCTAAACCTATTGCCCAATTTTCATCAGCAATAAAAATTAAACTCATATTATCTTTCATTTTCCACCCCTTCTTTAATTATATTTTTTCTGAACTATAAAAAAATTTATTACAGCTACAGCTATGGATAAAATAAAAACTATATTTCCCAATTTCACTATATTAAAAAAATAGCTTAGACCAATGGCCGCCATTCCAAGAGCTAAAAAGTAAATTACAAGGGCAAATTCCTCACAGTATTTATCTCTTTCCTTTTTTCTAACATTTTTATATAGAAAGGGTCTTAATAATTCAATTTTATGCTTTTTTCCTATTAGATATCCTCCATAGAAAAATATAACGCCCACCACTATAAATATAAGTGCCATTATTGAAGTACTGTCCATCTTATCCTCCTAGAATTATAATAATTAAATTATAGCACATTATCTTTTAATTATTTTAACTCTAATTACTCACATACTAAAAGTTTACAAATATCCAGGACTTTACTAAAAATTTAAAATTACATTAACTATACAATAGTTACCCACTGAAATTAATATTCTAAACTCAGATTTAAAATTTGTCTGTATTGCTAAAATACTGAAGATACTCTATAAATATACCGCCAATAAATCCTATAATTTAAAAAATTAAAACTTTTAACAAAGAAATAACTTTACATTTCGACAAAATACTATACCTTTTATTTACTCCATATACATAGTTTATTTACTTCTCTTTGATATATTCTATTTAAATTAACAAGGAGGATTTATATGAAATTTAGTAAAAAGTTGTCAGTTATTGCCCTTTCGGCTGTCTTGCTACTACCTTCCAACGTATTTGCAAAGACTGAAGATTACGGCAGTGCCAAAAATGTAATAGTTATGATTCCCGATGGAATGAATATTGAATCTCTTACCACTTCCCGATGGATGAGTGATGATTTCAGCCTAACTCTTGATTCAATGGCTACGGGATTAGTTAGGACTAACAACGCCAATACGCCAATTGCAGATTCGGCTCCTGCAGGAACTGCCATGGCTACAGGAGTTAAAACGGAATCTCCCTTTGTAGGAACCTACCCTTCAAGTGCATCTATGCCCGGAGCGGAAACCTTTGAAGAAAAGCGAAGTAAAATGCCTATTGCAAACGTACTTGAAGGGGCTAAAAGATTGGAAAAATCTACGGGAATAATTTCCACTTCCAACATTCAACATGCAACACCTGCTGACTTTTCAGCTCACCATATTAACAGAAATGCCATGGAGGAATTAGCCGAGCAGCAAGTATATCAAGATATGGATGTAGTATTGGGAGCAGGTTCCAAGTACTTGGAAAAGGAAAATCGTAAAGATGGAGAGGATTTAATCGCTGAATTAAAAACTCTTGGATACGATTATATAACCACACCCACCGAACTAAAAAACTCCACTTCAGATAAAATTTGGGGAATGTTTGGCGAAACAGAGCTTAGCTATGATATTGACAGAAATCCGGAAGAAGAACCCTCTCTTGCTGAAATGACAGAAAAGGCTCTTGAAGTACTATCTAAAAATGACAAGGGATTTTTCCTGATGGTTGAAGGTTCTAAAATAGACTGGGCGGCTCATGCCAATGATCCTGTGGGAATAAAGTCCGACGTACTTTCCTTTGACAAAGCAGTTAAAGTAGCTAAAGAATTTGCCGATAAAAATAAGGACACAGTAATTATTGCTGCAGCCGACCATGGAACGGGAGGAATGACCTTTGGAAATAACACCATAGCCAAAGGATATGACAAGGCTCCCTTAGAAGAATTTACTAAACACATTAAAAGCGCAAAATTTACAGGGCAGGAATTTGAAAATAAACTTAATGCTGAAAAATCTAACGTTAAGGAACTCATGGCTGAGGGTTACGGAATAGAGGACTTAACTGAAGAAGAAATTAACTCCGTAAAAACAGCCAAGGATGTACAGGCAGCTGTCGGAAAAATAGTAAGCTCAAGATCTAACATAGGTTGGACTACAGGAGGTCACGTTGGAGGAGATGTGGCACTTTACTGCTACTCCACTGCAGAGGGCGCAGAAGTTTTAAGCGGAACAGTTCACAATGCCGAAATCGGAAAATATGTAGAAGATCTATTTGATATGGACCTTAAAAAACTCACTGATGAACTTTACATTCCTGCCAGAGAAGGCTTTGAATCAAAGGGAGCTACAGTGGACTATGTAATGGAAAGCAAAGGAAATGCAGAGCTAGTAGTTACTAAGGATACTACAACATTAAGATTTCCAATGTATAAAAACTATGCAATAGTTGGAGATAAAGAAGTGGAATTAAATGGTCTTGTAATTCACAATGGCGATAAAGTCTACGTTCCTCAAAGCGCCATAGATTTAATAAAGTAAAATTTTAACATGCCTTCCTATTTAAATATAGAAAAAAGTAACGGGTTAAACGGGTACCCGTTATTTTTTATTAAATCTAAAACTTATAAACACTCCCTCTCTTTACTCTAAGATAATTCTAAGAAAAACTTTATATTTAAAAGTTTAAAATAAAAAACCATGTACCTATTCCCTTAGAAAAGATACATAGTTGTACTAAATTAATTTTTATAATAAACTTTAAATTTTTAAAGCACTTTTTTCTTCTTTAAAATTGTTATAGTCAAAATTACACTTAAAATCATTATTAAAAGGGCTACATAGTAGCCATACCTGCTTTTCAATTCAGGCATATATTCAAAATTCATTCCGTATAATCCCGTTATAACTGTTAGAGGCGTAGCTACTACAGTAAGTATTGTAAGCTTATTTACTAGATTATTAGTATGAGAAGTTACACTGCTATCGTATATTTCCATTAAATTTTCAGCCATTTCATAAATATCTGCAGAATATTCATAAAGCTTATTTATTTTAGCGTCAATATTGTGCAAGTATCTTAAATCATCTTTATCAAAAAACTCATTGTCATTTAATACCAGTTGATCTCCTACATATAAAAGCTGCCGATTTAATTTTTGAACTTGAAAACTTTCATTTTTTATACTAACTATGGAAGTTAACTCAAAGTTATTATGATCCTCTAAAATTAAGTTTTCAATATTTGCAAGCTTGGATTCAAAAAAGGAAAGGGCCTCAAACATTTTAGAAAAAACTCTATTTAAAAATTGATAGTATATAAATACTGTGGGATTGAATTTTTGAAAATCTGCAGCCATAAATTCCTCTATAATTATCCTTATGTAACTATTATAAATATAATGTAGCTTATCCGATAGAATAATTATCATATTCGGATTTAAAATAATATTTACCTTATCAAAGGACAGTTTTCCATCAATACTTTCATAGTAAATAAAATTTAAAAAATCAAAGTCCACCATGGATTCATAATGCACTTCCTCGGAAAGCTCCACATATCTGCCATATGATTTTAAGGAGGGTAGATTTTCCTCAGACCAAATCTTAAATTCTTCAATATCGGACATTATTAAATAGTAATTGTTTAAATTCAAATTATTTAAGTCCATTAATTGAATTTTTTCCGTAAGATTGTATATTTTCATAAATTCACCTCATAAAAAGTATAATATTGCCAGCATAATAATTTTTAAAACATCCCACTTTAACTTTTAATACCCAAAAAAGATAGTCAAACTTTAAAATCCAATTTGTTTATAGTATTCTAGCAAATAAAATCCATTGTAGTTTATATTCTAACAGATATTTAACTATCAATGTCTCTAAGTTGCTTATAGGGCTTTACTATTTATTTTTCACTTTAATTTTAAACCTGCCAATTAAAAAACCAACCTATTGAATTTCTTCAATTTTGGTCGGTTTAATTAAAACTATTTATTCTTCTATAAAAATTAACTCTTAATCACTTTTTTCTGTTTCTTGTCTTTTACCTTTTTCAACCTAAAGAAATCCTCTCTTTCTTTTTCAGAAAGAATTTCATCTATTTCCTTAACTATTTCTTCATACTTTGGAATTTGAATTTTTTCAAGGCCGTTGGCTCTTTTCTGTGTTTTTTTTATTTCCTGAGCTAATCTAAATACGCTGGTTTCAACCTGAGCCAATTCATATATCAGGTAACGAATGTTCTCCATATTTAAAGAGGCATCATCAAAGGCCGTAGTAGTTCTATGGAAGGAGTATTCCAAATTTTTACCCTTTTCCTCATAGTGAACTTGAGGAATTTCAACTCCCATTACGGACTTGGAGATAATCTCATAGTCCGGCTCCGGTTTTGAAGTCCTGGCAATGCTGTAAATTTCCTCTGCCCCCATAGTTACTATGGCATTTTCAAGAGATTCATAAGCTGCCCTAAAGGATTCTTCAATTTTATTTTGTAAATCCTGAGCTTTTTTATTAAGGTCCATCATCTCCTTAATTAAAACCGTCCTCTTTTTGTCCAGTAGGTTGTAACCCTTTTGAGCTAAATTTAAAGAGGACTTAGCTGCTATTAAGTTGGCCTTTGTAGGTACTACTTTATTTGCCATTTTCCTCACATCACCTTATATATTTTTCCTTTAACTTAGGATCAATTCTATCTAAACTTTCTTCAGGTAAAATCTTTAACAATTCCCATCCTAAATTTAAAGTGTATTCCATATCTCTATTTTCTTCAAAACCCTGGTTTAAAAACCAGCTTTCAAATTCATCTCCGAATTTTAAATACTTTCTATCTTCTTCAGATAGGTCTTCCGAGCCTATTATTTGTGCCAATGCTCTTATATCCTGCACCTTTGAATAGGAGGCAAATAATTGAGAGGATAAATCTCCATGGTCTTCTCTAGTATATCCCTCTCCAATTCCGTCTTTCATAAGTCTTGAAAGTGATGGAAGTACATCAATGGGCGGATAGATTCCCGATTGGTTTAAATCTCTTGAAAGCACTATCTGCCCCTCTGTAATATAACCTGTAAGGTCGGGAAGAGGGTGAGTTATATCGTCATTAGGCATAGTTAGAATCGGAATTAAGGTTACAGATCCTTCAATTCCCTTAATCATACCGGCTCTTTCATAGAGCATTGCCAAATTTGAATATAGGTATCCCGGATAGCCCTTACGCGAAGGAACTTCTTCTCTTGAAGAGGAAACTTCTCTTAATGCTTCTCCATAGGAGGTAATGTCCGTCATTATAACCAATACGTGTTTATGTTCCTCATAGGCTAGGTACTCCGCTGCTGTCAAAGCGCATTTAGGAGCTATTAACCTTTCCATTATGGGATCATCTGCATAGTTTACATACATTACCACCTTTTCAGATACTCCGGCATTGTTAAAGGTTTGGAAAAAATAATTTGCCTCATCATGTTTTACTCCTATTGCTGCAAATACAATGGCAAAATCTCCTCCTTCAGAACCCTCCTCAGCTATTTTAGCCTGTCTTACTATTTGAGCTGCAAGTTCATTATGAGGAAGACCTGAGCCAGAAAATATGGGAAGCTTCTGTCCTCTTATTAAAGTCATAAGTGCATCTATAGAGGAAATTCCCGTTTGAATATAATTTCTGGGATAGCGTCTTGATACGGGATTTATAGGTCTTCCGTTTATATTGTAAAATTTATCGGAATAGATGTCTCCTCCCTTGTCAATAGGTCTTCCTATTCCGTCAAAGGTACGTCCCAAAATTTCCTTTGATAGCGGAATTTCAAAGGGTCTGTTTTCAAAAAGCACTCTGGAGTTATTTGTGGAAACGCCTAAATTATCTCCAAAGACTTGTACTAAGGCGGAATCTCCATCTATCTTTACAACTTGTCCCATCATTTCCCTGCTGTCTTCAGTGGACTTTATCCTAACTACCTCGCCAAAGGAAACTCTGTGTAAATTGGAAAGTTCAATAAGCGAGCCTTCAACTTTATCTAATTGTAAATATTCTTTTTTCATTTAATCACCCGCCGTACTTAACTTCTAAATTACTGTAGAAGTCCCTAATTTTATTATTTAATGTTACAAACTTTTGAAGTTGGTCATTTTCAATATCATACTTCATATTTATAACTTCTCCGTAAATAGAAGAATCCCTTACCTTTGATATTGGAATTGATTTAGCAATGGCGCTTTTCCCGCTTTCATAAAGTATATCTATGGTATTTAACATTTCATATTGCTTTTCCAAGGGTACAAAAGTATCAATTTTATTAAAGGCATTTTGCTGTAAGAAGCCAACTTTTAAAACTCTACAAATTTCCAGCACCAGCCTTTGGTCATCAGGCAGCACATCTTCTCCCACAAGCATTACAATTTCATTTAACTTGGTCTCTTGATGGAGTAAATCTAAAAACTTAGATCTAAGTCCCATTAAATCTCCATCTAATCTCATATCATAGTAATCTTCAAGTCTTGATGTATAACCTGAATAGGAATTGTTCCAATTTATGGCAGGGTAGTGTCTTGAATAGGCAAGCTCCTTGTCCAAAGCCAAAAACACATTAACAAATCGCTTTGTATTTTCCGTAACAGGTTCGGAGAAATCTCCTCCCGCAGGGGATACTGCTCCAATTAAAGTTACGGAACCATCTTTTCCGGAAAAAGTACTTACATATCCCGCTCTTTCATAAAACTGGGCAATACGCGATGGCAGATAGGCAGGGTACCCCTCTTCTGCCGGCATCTCCTCAAGTCTTCCGGATATTTCACGAAGTGCCTCTGCCCAACGGGAAGTTGAATCTGCCATTAGAGCCACATGGTAGCCTTGGTCTCTAAAATATTCCGCCATAGTAACTCCTGTGTAGATGCTGGCCTCTCTTGCTGCCACAGGCATATTTGATGTGTTTGCGATTAAAATAGTCCTAGCCATTAAGGACTTTCCCGTATTGGGGTCTATAAGTTTTGGAAATTCCTCTAAGACGTCAGTCATCTCATTTCCTCTTTCTCCACAACCTATATAGACAATAATGTCAGCGTCACAATACTTGGCAATCTGATGTTGGGTCATGGTCTTACCCGTTCCAAATCCTCCCGGAATAGCCGTAGTTCCACCCTTTGCCAAAGGAAAGAATACATCAAAAACCCTTTGTCCCGTTACCAGCAACTTATCTATGGTCTTTCTTTCCTTAACAGGTCTTGAAATACGAACAGGCCAATTTTGGTACATCTTCACCCTGTGAATTTTACCATCTTTATCTTTAACTTCAATTAAATTTTCTTCTATATTGTAATTTCCGTTTTCAACAGCTTTAATTACCGTTCCATTAACCCCAATGGGAATTAAAAGTCTATGCTCAATAATTTCAGTTTCAGGTACTGTTCCAAAAATTTGACCTTCTTTTACTTTGTCGCCTGTTTTAACATTTAAGCTTACTTTCCATAGCTTTTCTTCATCTAGGGAAAGTAAACCTATTCCCTCAGGCATAAAATTCCCGTGATCCGCCCTAATTTTATCCAGCGGTCTTTGGATACCGTCAAACATATTGGAAATCATACCCGGTCCCAACTTCACCGAAAGAGGACTTCCCGTAGGTGTTATCTCCTCATCTCTTTTTAAACCCTCAGTTTCTTCGTAGACTTGAATAGTTCCCAAATCTCCATCTATGGAAATAACCTCTCCTATTAACTTCTTAGTTCCCACTACTACCATTTCCCTAAGCTTAAATTGGGACATACCTCTTCCAATTACCACCGGACCGTTAATGGTCTTTATATAACCCTTCACTTATCTTCACCAGCTTTTTTTAATGCGAAATGGAGAAGTTTACCAATATCATACCTGCTGTCCTCTATTTTATTCCTTAAAGTACAATCTATAACATAGGTGTTTTCAAAATTTGACAATGTAAATCCGCCGATGTCTCTTAAAGAAAGTTCTTGAAATTCCAGTTTCATTCCTTTCTTCTCTCCAATTTCTCTAAACTTCTTTGTAAATTTCTCCTCATCTTCTTTTAAAATTTCCACTTTGTATTCTCCCGGACCAATATCTTCAATAGCCCTTTTAAATACACCTTCTATAAAATACTCATATTCCTCGGTTTTTGTAAAGTTAAAAGCCTTTTCACAAAGCTCTTGGATAAGCTCACTTAAAAGTTCCTCATCTTTTTGAAGTTCAAGTATTCTCCCCTCTTCATTGGCTTGGGTGATTCTCTCACTTCCCTGTCTCTTTGCCAAATGAATTCTTCTACTTATAACTTCGGATTTCATATCCTCTAGCTCTTTTTCTTTACTTTGCAATTCTATTTTAATTCTGTCTTGCTCAGCTTTAAGCTTTTCCCTACATTCCCTTTCCTTATCAAGAAATACGATTTTTTCAAAAATATTTATTTTATTTTCAAGTAAAATCATGCCATCCCTCTTTAATCAACTTTAATTCCCACAGACTCTTTAATATATCTCATTATTAAATCTCTGTCCTTTAAACCGCTCCTATCAGGTACTGCCACTACTAAGGGCAACTTTCTCGAAAGCTTCACCTCTATAACGTCTCTTTCAATTTCCTTAAAGTCATCTTCCGTTAAGATAATAATTCCAATATTTTCACTGTTTTTGTATTTTTTAAAATTCTCTTTAAGAACTTCTTTATTTTTACAGTAAATGCCCTCAATTCCTGAAAGTCTAAGCCCTGCTAAGACGTCCATATTTCTTGAAATTACCAGTGATTTCATTACAATCTACCCAATATTAAGATGGATATTATAAGTCCGTAGATGGCAATACCTTCAGCCAATCCTATAAATATTAAAGTCTTACCGAAAAGGGAGGGATCTTCAGAAACTGCACCTATGGCTGAAGAGCCTACATTTCCTACTGCAATTCCCGTTCCCAAAGCTGCAAGTCCTGTTGAAAGTGCTGCTCCTAAAAAGCCAAGTCCGCTTGATGAAGTAGGTGTTGCCGATGCGGCACTTACACTATGAGGTATCACTACTATTAAAGCCAAAGCTAAAGTCGGTATAAAGGCTAATAGATTAAACTTTATAAATCTTTTTAACTTCTTGCTACTCCCCTCTTTTGCCGCATAATTATAATATATTCCAACTCCAATAGTACTTAAAATTATTATTGTAGCTACAATTAAAATCTTTTCCATTTATTTTTCCTCCAATTCCACTTTCTCGGCCACAAATTCATAGCCGTCACCTTTATAGTACTTACTGAACATTTCATAATATTCAAGTCTTAAACTTTGAATAAATACTATTAAGCCCTCTAAACCTATAATTAATATATTTCCAAATAGCAGTGCTATAAAATTTCCTACGCTGTTTCCCGTCATCTCTCCAATAGTTTGGAAAGCCAAAAACAAACCTACGTGGTTAATGGCAAAGGCCCCCACTCTTATAAAGGAAATAATATTACTTAAAATTGATATTAAAGCCTCTATAAGTGAAAAAGAACCCTCCACATAATATCCGCTTACATCTCCGTTTTCATAGCTTATCTTTTTCCCCATAAGCTTTTGAGTTAACGGTCTTTTGAAAATTAAAAGCAGTATGCAAATTAAAAGCAGTCCAAGAGAAACACCTGTGGGGATAATGGTAATATCACCCATAAACGAAACTCCCAAATTTGTAATTACTAAAAAAATTACAAAACCTGCAATACCTTCTTTCCCAAAAAGCAACTCCTCAATTTCTTTTGACCTGTACTTATTTATAAAACCTAGAAAATAGGATATTGACAATAACACTATTCCAAAGGCTATGGAAATAATCAAAACCTGATTTATATTGTCAAAGGGACGTATCCACAAAGCAGGGATTATTTCCTCGGAGCCAAAAACAGAACCGTAAAGCACTCCAAAGATCATAGATGCAATCCCAAGTCGCGTGAGTATTCTTCCCAAATCCACACCCTTTACCTTGTAGATAAATAGTCCTCCCAAGAAAAATACCAATCCCTGTCCCAAATCTCCAAACATAGCTCCAAAGAGAATCATATAGGTAATCCCCAAAAACAATGTGGGGTCTATTTCCTTATAATTTGGAACTCCGTACATTTTTAAAAGTGATTCAAAGGGTTTTATAAAACTGTTGTTTTTTAACTTTGTGGGAGGTACCATCTTCTCCTCGTTGGGATCCTTAAAGTTAAAACTTACACCTTTATGCTTTGATAAAAGTGAAGCTATTTCATCACAATCCGAAACTCCCACCCAAGCTGCCAAGTAAAAGTACCTTCTAGACCTTGCCATACTTCCCTTTACTTCTTCAAGTTTTTCATTTAAAAGCATTCTAGCCAAAAGTTTCTTTATTAAATCTTCTTTATCTCTTAGCAAGCTATCTCTGTAATTTACTATCTCCTCTTCTTCTTTTAAAAGTTCCTTAGTTTCCCTTTCAAAATCCTCTAAAACTTCTTGTGCAGTACCTGTGTACTTGCCCGTAATGTCCACTTCTTCCCAGTTTAAGCTTCTGAGAATTCTATCTATCTCATTGGAAACTTCCTTCGGATAAATTGCAAGATATACCTCGCCATCTTCCGTGGACTTGGTGTGAAAAATTAAGGCGGCAATATTTCCATAATTGTTTTTTAATTTTAATCTGCCCTCTCTGTCAAGTACTCCAAATCGAACGTTAAAATATTCCAAATTGGCAAGCTGCGAAAGATCTATATCCACATTTTCAAAATACTTATAATTGCCACTAATTCTTTCATTGGTTTCAAGTTCTTCTCTAATTTCTTTAAGTCTGTCCACTTTCGGCTTTAAAATCTCATAGTACTTATTAAAGTCAATTTCCAAATTTGTACTTTCCACAAATTCTCTTTCAATGGACTTAATTCCGAAAAATTCCATTAGCTCTTTTGCTCTTTTTACAGTTACCTCTTTACTTTCATCTTTTTCAAAGGGAACTACATAGTTAAACTCCAAAATTTTTTCAAGTTCTTTTTGATCTTCCAAACTAAAGGAAAATTCATTATTCTCTATTTCCCTCTGGGCATTTATAATATTGACCTTTTTGCTTTTTAAAATGTCAATTAGTACTCCGTCCATTACAGACAGTTTCCCTATAACATTTAATTTTTTCATTTTTTCAACGGCCATTAAACTTCACTTCCTTTATAACTTCTCGCTAAAAATTTAAGTTTTTCTTCAAAAGAAATGTCAAACCTTGTAGTCTCCATTATTGAACTTATATCTTTAACTTCAAAATCCAATAAAAAGGTATATGCTAAATATTTTCCTATAGTTAAGTTTCCCTTTTTAGATTCCCTTTTCGCAAGATAGTACAGGTACCTTCTCAATCTTCTGTCCATATAAATATCTGTATTTTCAGAATCAAAGAGAAATTTATACTCCGAATTTAATACTTGTTCCACTAAACCGTCTACATTTTCCACATAGCACAGTTTTTTTAAATCTTCATACTTTAATTTATTGCCACCTAAAATACAAAAGTTTATTAACTCCTCGGGAAGCAGGTTGTAGTGTTTTAAGCCTCTGTAAATCCAGTTTATATTCAATAGGTCGATTTTACTTCCCACTAACTTTAAAACACTTCCATAATCCTTCTTAGGTAAGGTCTTAGAAGATTCCACTAGAGAATTGTAGTAAAGTTTATCCAGATTCATCTCCATATAAAAAAGTATTACATCGTCGCTTTCATTTTCATAAGCATGTAATACTTTATAATATCGGCTATGTTTTAAACTATTGATAAAGGAATGTAGCGTGGAGTCTTCTGTTAATTTAAAACTTTCCTCCACCTGTAATTTTTTTAAATCAAAATCACTTAATTCTTTTTGTTTTAGAGCTCTAAGTATCCTTTTTATATCAACAATCTCAAATTCTGACATCAATGCTTCTGAAAATTTTCTGTAATCTCCAGAAAAATAATGACTTACCTTTTCTAATTGTCTCTTTCTATACTGCCTCATTTTATATTGAACTTCATAAGTTCTATCATATAGGTTTAATTGACTGCCAATTTCTGAATTGTTTTGCAGGTAGCCAATAATTTCTTTAACTGATTTAAGATGTGAAAGTTCAATATAATCATTATCTTTAAGGAGTTTGGAATTTAACTTTCCAACTTTTGCATTTACAGCAGCTAAACTTGCTGTTCTACTCATTATTACCATCCTTATTTAAAATGAACTCATTAAAAACTTTATCTATTAGGTATTTCTTGTTTTTTTCATAGAGAAGATCCACCTTTTTAAGTTTCTCTCTATTTTCTCTTTCTTTTTTCTCCGCTTCCGCTTTGGACTGATTAATTATTTTGTCAAATTCTTCCTGAGCTGTTATCTTTGCATCTTCTATGGCTTTATTTTCCATATCCGTTGCTTTTTTTCTGAAGTCCTCTCTAAGCTCTTCGATTTTTTCTTCCGTTTCTTTTACCAAGATTTGAGTTTTTTCATCAATTTTGATTATTTCATCAATTTGACCTTTCACTTTATCCCTTCTTTCAGTTCATATTTAAGAACTATATACTGTTATACCACTTTTTAGAAAAAAAGAAAGGGCTTTAAACAATATTTTTCAAAGGCCCTTAATTTATAGTTTCAATATCCAATTCATGGAGATTGTATTCTTCAATTAAATCTATTATCTTTTGAGAATAATTAGGATCAGTGGCATATCCGCTTTCATATAAAGCAACAGCTGCCTCCTCATAGTTTTTAGCCCTTCTTACGCTTTCATACCTCCCGGCTTCTGTAATTAATTTCGCATAATCATTAAAACTTTCTTCCTTAGTATTATACCTTCTAAAATTTTCCTTTAAGGTAACTTCCTCACCGTCAATATATTCGGAAGTATTTAATCCCACTGCATTTTCTCCTGAATTTGATTTAATCCCAAAGTAGTTTTTATACTCAGTGGAAAGTTCGGACCTCCCAAAATTGCTCTCCAATGCTGACTGGGCCAAAGTAACACTTGGAAATAATTTATATTTCTTGGAAACTTCCATTGCCAAATACTTTGTATTTTCCAAATATTCCTCTCTGGGATTTACTCTATCTCTGGAAAGTACTAAAATAAACAGCGTAATTAAAAACAACAGCCCTCCAAAGAAAATAAAAGCACATCCACCGCCTTTTTTTCTCTTATATCCTCTATTTGCCATTAAAGCTCCTTCTATTTTTAGCTGAACCTATTCCCAGTTCACTTCTATATTTTGCAATAGTTCTTCTATTAATATCAATTCCTTTTTTATTTATAATATCTGTAATCTTTTGGTCAGAAAGGGGTTTTAGCTTATCTTCGTTTTCAATTATATCAATTAACAGTTTTTCAATATAATCCTTTGAAACACTTCCTCCACTGGCACTTATTGAAGTGGAAAAGAAATATTTCATAGGAAAAATTCCTTTGTTACTCTGTAGATATTTATTTTTAGTAACTCTGGAGACTGTTGATTCGGAGATTCCCAAAGCCTCAGCCACATCTTTTAGTGTCATCGGCTTTAAAGGGGAGCCATAAAGAAAAAAGTCCCTTTGCCTTTCCACAATTTCTTTAGATACCTTTCTTATATTCTCCATTCTCTGTTCAATGGAATTTATTAAAAACATAGTTCTGGAAAACTTATCATTTAAATACTTTTTAGTTTCATCATCTATATCTCTCTCCAACATTTTTAAGTAGTATTCATTAACTGCTATATTTGAACTTCCCTCTCCCTCAAAACTTAAAGTCAATTCCTCTCCCTCAACTTCTACAAAAACCTCAGGTCTTATATATACTGTAGGTTCCTGAGAAGTATCAAATCCGGAACCCGGTTTTGGATTTAACTTTTTAATTTTCTCTATGTTTTCCAAGGTTTCTTCTATGGAAATATTTAAATTTTTTGCAATTTTATTTATTCTGTTTTCAGATATATCCTCAAGGTGATATTCTATAATTCCCTTTAATACATCGTCACCATCTTCAATTTGCAAAAGTAAACACTCTCTTAAATCTCTTGCGCCTATACCTCTAGGTTCAAATTGCCAAATTTTTTTTAAAATATAAAAGACATCATGCGTATCCACATTTAATATGTCCGACGCCTCATTTAAATCAATTTTTAAATAACCACTGCTATCTATATTATCAACTAAAAATTCTCCTATTTTCTTTTCCGCTTTAGTTAATTTTAAAGCATCTAATTGTTCCATTAAGACATCTCTTAACAGAACCTTTGAAGATATATATCTCTCATAGGAACTTTCTTCCTCATCAGGTACTCCATAGTAATCTTCTTTTTTTTCTCCTCTTCGCTTTAAAAATTCAACGGTTTTTTTTCTTTCAACTTCTCCCTGGTAATCTACGAATATATTTTCCTCTGATTCCTTCATTAAAAAATCTTCAAGCTCCATTGAGTTTAATTCTATAATCTCTATAGCTTGAATTAACTGTGTCGTCAAATTTAATTGTTGAACTTGATTTAATTTAATGTTTAAATCCATAATATCACCATAACTATTATACCACAGAGGTCTAATACCTTATCTTGCTAAATTGTTTTAATAGCAGATAAATAAATAAAAAAGAGAGCGAATAAAATATTTTCAAAAACTAATATTTTTAATTCACTCTCTTTAATTTGCTGACAATTTCACCCAACCCAAATCTTTTAATTCTATCAATTTCTCTATCTACCTTCTGTTCATATAAAATTTTCGACAATTTAATCTTTTTAACTGTTTTTTCAATTAATCGATATCATCTAATTTAGCTCTTACTAAACTTAAAATCCCACGAATTACTTTTCTTATTTTTGTAAGCTACTTCTCCTTATTTCTTATTCCAAATCCCACTCTTAAATTTGGAGAACATCAGAGTCATAAGACTTACCTATATTCAATAGCTGCTATTCTTAATCAGCAATATACAAACATCACTTAACTAAATAACATCTATATCAACGCCCTATTGGCAATTCACATTGGAAGATTGGATGAAATTGTCAAATTCCATACCAAGTCATACTTGGTATTATTAATATACCCAGTAAAATTAATAAACTAACATAAAAAAGAAAATTATTTAAAAATTTTGTCTTTTCCTTTAATTTTGTTAAAATTAAAATGGTGATATTATGAACAGAAAATTTTTCATGGAAGAAGCCTTAAAACTGGCTGAAATTTCCTATAAAAATAAAGACATTCCCGTAGGGGCAGTAGTGGTTTTAAATAATGAAATAATAGGAAGGGGTTACAACAGAAAAGAACTTTTAAAAGATGCTTCAGAACATGCGGAAATTATGGCTTTAAAAGAAGCCTCTAAAAAATTAAAGAGCTACCATTTAGAGGAATGTGAAATGTATGTAACTTTGGAACCTTGTGCCATGTGTGCAGGAGCCATAGTTAATTTTCGATTAAAAAAAATCCATATAGGTACAGAAAACCCTCGATTCGGATGCTGCGGCAGCAATTTAAATCTGCTTTCTCACAATTTCAACCACAAAACAGATGTGGAATTCGGACTTTTAAAAGAGCAGTGTTCAAAAATTTTATCGAATTTTTTTGAAGAACTTAGAAAATAATTACCTAGTTAATCTCTTTTCCAAATAATCTACTATTTGCCTTGAAATAATTCCGAAACCAACTCCTATTACAGCTCCTGCCAATACGTCAGTAGGGTAATGAACATAAAGATAAAGTCTGGAAAATCCCATAATCGCAGCAAATATAAAAAATCCGACACCTGGTTTTTTATTGTATAAATAAAGACTCGTTGCCGTAGCAAAGGCAGAATAGGTATGTCCTGAAGGAAAGGAAAAATCTGTAGGCGCCTTTATTAAAAGCTCAATATCCTTTATTGTAAAAGGACGCGGTCTTGCAATTAAAGGCTTTAATAACATATTTCCGAAAACCAAACACAAAATTAAAGACATCAGTATTGTAATGCCCATCTTCCTATCTTTTTTTCTAATTAAAAATACAAGCCCCACTAATATAAATATGAAGCCGCTATTTCCCAAAGTGCTAATTAACGTCATCACCTTGTCCAGTAGAGGACTGTGTAAAGTCTGTATCCAATTTAATATGTCAAATTCAAAAACCATAACCTAACTTTTTACTCCAACTTTTTATATTTAAATCTACCTTAAATCTTAACTTTAACTAGCTTGAAATTAAACTTTCGTATTTAAAACATATCCCTCTTTAATTCCCAAAGAGTTTCTTTAAAATTTTAAAAACTTCCTTAAACTTAATAATATATAAAATTATAGATATTCTATTGTAGTCTTATTATCTTAAATGATATATTAACATAAATTAAGTTTTTCTTAAAAGAAAATATTATAGCACCACAGTTCTCTTCATCCAACTAAAATACCGAATTTTTCTTTAATTTCTTATCCTAACCTCTTCCAAAAAATAATTTAATGGTATATCATATAGAGTACGGTGTTTACGCACCTTTTTTATTTTTGACAAGAAAAGGGGGCCTTATATGATTAAAAAAATATTTTCCAATGTCAAGGAATATAAAAAATTTGCCCTTCTATCTCCAATTTTCGTAATTATAGAAGTGGCTATGGATATTGCTATTCCCTTTTTAATGGGACTGATTGTAGATAGGGGAATTACAAATCCATCAAAAGAAAACATTTTAAACCTAGGTACCTACCTGTTTTTAAGTGTTATATTTGCGCTTATTACCGGAATTTTATCCGGATATTTTGCAACTAAATCCTCTGCAGGTCTTGCAAAAAACTTAAGACATTCAATGTTTAAAAACATTCAAAATTTTGCCTTTGAAGATATAGATTCTTTTTCTACAGGGTCTTTAGTTACAAGGCTTACCACTGACGTTCAAAACGTTCAAGTTGCATTTCAAATGTCTATAAGATTGGCCTTCAGAGCACCTTTGATGTTGATTTTCTCCTTTTTAATGAGTCTTCGTATTCATGTAAAAATCTCTTTAATATTCTTATTAATATTTCCAATTCTTGGAATAGGAATCGGAATAATAATTTCCAAGTCTTTTCCAATATTTAACAAAATATTTAGAACTATGGATAAATTAAATACTACTGTTTCCGAAAACTTACTTGGAATTAGAGTCGTAAAGAGTTTTGTAAAGGAAGAACATGAAACTCAAAAGTTCAAGGATATTTCCCTATCCCTTTTTAACAACTATGTAAGAGTGGGAAAACTATCTGCTCTAGCTGACCCTTTAATGCAAGCTTCAATTTATATAGTGGTTCTATTACTTGGATGGTTTGGCGCCAACTATATAGTAGTTGATCACAGTCTAAGTACGGGAGAACTTTTAAGTTTGGTAACTTATGCCTACCAAATTCAAGTTTCACTTATGATGGTTTCAATGCTTATTATTCAAATGATAGTTGCAAGAACCAGCGGTATGAGAATTGTAGCTGTACTGGATAAGGAATCTTCTCTTGATAAGAATGTTGATGGAGAAACTGAAATTAAAGATGGCAGCATTGAGTTTGACGACGTTTGTTTTTCCTATAGTAAAAAAGAGGATAAACTGGCTTTAAAAAATATCAGCTTAAAAATTAACTCAGGAGATAATGTGGGAATTATAGGTTCAACGGGATCTTCTAAGACAACGCTGGTAAGTTTAATTCCCAGACTTTACGATGTCCTTAGAGGAAGTGTTAAAGTTGGAGGAAAAGATGTTAGAGAGTACAATTTAAATGCGCTACGCGATGCAGTTGCAGTAGTTCTTCAAAAAAACCAACTTTTTACAGGAACTGTAATTGAAAACTTAAGATGGGGTAATGAAAATGCAACTTATGAAGAAGTGGAAAGAGCTGCCAAAATAGCTCAAGCTCACGACTTTATAACTCAAGTTCCCGAAGGATACGACCGTATAGTTGAAAGAGGAGGAACTAACTTCTCAGGCGGACAAAGACAGAGACTTTGTATAGCAAGAGCTCTGCTTAAAAAACCTCAGATTTTAATTCTTGATGACTCCACCTCCGCCCTTGACAATACCACAGAAAAACTTATTGTGGAAAATCTAAAGGAGCAGTTACCGGAACTTACTAGAATAACCATATCTCAAAGAATTAAATCCATTGAGGGCTGCGATTACATTATAGTTATGGACAACGGTGAAATTAATGGAATAGGTACACATGAAGAGCTTTTAGAAACAAATGAGATCTATAGAGAAATTTCTCAAAGTCAGGAAAAGGAAGGTGATTTTGATGAACCAAACTAAAAATCCAAAGAAAAGTAAAATCACATCACCTGAAAATATAAAGACCATTAAAAGACTTTTAAAATTTATATTTAAACAACATCCTTATAAATTGGTACTAGTTGCCTTTTTAGTTGCAATTTCCTCAACTATCGGTGTTGTAACATCTATATTTGTAAAAGTCTTAATAGATAGCTATATAATACCTATGATGTCTCAAAGCATTCCTGATTTTGGACCATTAATTCAAATAATTCTGACCTTTGCAGCTATTTACTGTCTAGGTGTGGTTTCATCATTTTTCTACACTAGAATAATGGTGGACGTATCAGAGGATATTCTTAAAAAATTGAGAGATGAACTCTTTGAACATTTGCAATCATTGCCGATTTCATACTTTGACTCCAATTCACACGGGGACATTATGAGTCGTTTTACCAACGACATTCAAATAATTGAGCAAATGGTAGCCAATTCAATACCACAGGTCTTCTCTTCAATATTGTCCTTTGTGGCGGTAATTTCAGCAATGCTCTATTCTTCTTTAATTTTAAGTGTCGTTGCTCTTGTTTCATTTATATTGGTTTTAATAGTTATGAACCAAATAGGAGGCAGGTCATCTAAGTACTTCCTAAGACAACAGGAGTCACTGGGTAAGGAGAACGGCTATATTGAAGAGATGATAGAAGGTCAAAAAGTTATTAAGGTCTTCTCCCATGAGGAAAAAATAGTTGAGGGCTTTGATGTTATAAATGACGAACTGGCAAAAAATACAACTTATGCCAATATGTTTTCATTAATACTACTTCCAATTGTATTTAGTATAAGTAACCTTCAATATGCCTTTACTGCAGTTGTGGGAGGGTTAATGGCAATAAACGGAAGCTACGGAATTTCCGTAGGAACTATAGCTGCTTTCTTGCAACTTTCAAGAGCTTTTGCAGGTCCTATTAGAAATATAGCTCAACAGATGAACGTAATAATCTCTGCCATTGCAGGAGCTAATAGAGTATTTAAATTATTAGATGAGGAACCTGAAGACTATAGCGGTGAAGTTTCTCTAGTTAGAATTAACAAAGATGAATATGGAAATATGGAAGAATGTGTTGAAAGGACTAATATGTGGGCTTGGAAGGACGAAAGTCAAAATCCGCCTGCATATACGGAATTAATGGGAGATATTAGATTCTTCAATGTAAATTTCTCCTACGATAAAAAACACAACGTACTTCACGATATTTCCCTATTTGCAAAACCGGGACAAAAACTTGCCTTTGTTGGGGAAACGGGAGCCGGAAAAACTACTATTACAAACTTAATAAACAGATTTTATGAAATAGATTCAGGAACTATAACCTATGACGGAATTGACATTAAGCGAATTAAAAAAGCGGACTTAAGACGTTCCCTTGGAATGGTACTACAAGATACTCATCTCTTTACGGGAAGTATTTACTACAATTTAAGTTACGGTAGAAACCACCTTGACAAGGAAGCGGTAAAAGATGCTGCTAAGAAAGTCCAGGCAGATAACTTTATAGAGCTTTTGCCTGAAAGCTATGACACTATAATCTCCGGTACTTCTTCAGACATTTCACAGGGACAAGCTCAACTCCTTTCCATTGCAAGGACGGAAGTATATGATCCGCCTGTCTTGGTCCTAGATGAAGCCACATCCTCAATTGACTCCAGAACTGAAATGCTCGTTCAGGAGGGTATGAATAGAGTTATGAAAAACAGAACAACTTTTGTAATTGCCCATAGACTTTCCACTGTACGTGATGCCGATGCTATAATAGTCCTATCCCAAGGTAGAATTATTGAAAGAGGAAGTCACGATGAGCTACTTGCTCAAAATGGCGTCTATGCAAGATTATATACTGGTGGCTTTGAAGAAGGCGACTAAAAATATTAAGTGCACTTAAAAACTTATTTTAGGTGCACTTTTATATTGCTTGAATTTAAGCCCATACTTCTATAAAATAGATACAAATAAACTTAAAGGCGATTTTATGAACAAGGAAACTGTAAACAACTACAAAAAGATATTTATATATTTTTTATTTTTTATGGCTCTATATGCCTGTGTAATTTATTTTAATTTTAATTTAAAGTACCTGCTCTTTAATGCAGGTCTGTCCTTTATTCCCTATTTACTGACCTCATTTTGCGTAAATATGAAAAATAAGGGGCTTGTATGTGTGCCCATTACTTTAGTGGCTGTGGTGTTTTATCCCAATACACTTTATATGTTTACCGATCTAATTCACATACGCACAAGTGAATTTTATTCCTATTCCGGCGGAGAAATGGTATATGTAATGGATTATTTAAATTGGGTAAAATTGGGAGTTACGGTGCTATTAGTTTTAATTTCCCTATGCCTGTGTTTTGAAAGTTTTATAAATATTTTAAAAATAATAAGATGTTATAAATACAAATTTGCAAGTTTTATAATGTTGCTTTTATTTTCTGCAATAAGCGGTGTAGCTCTTTATATCGGTCGATTTTTAAGGTATAACTCCTGGAATATATTTGACATAAAGGAAATTATAAACTACTTAATATACAACACCACTCAAAATGACCATATGCTCATTGCCCTCTTTGCCATTATGCACTTTATAGTAATTTTACTATTTGCAAATTTAAAAAGTCACTAGGAGAAATTATGAAGTATTTAAAAATTATAGTAGGTATATTGTTAATTCTGGGCGGTCTTAAAGAAATTCTAAACAATGGCGTAGTTACGGGAATAACTTTAATTTTAATCGGAGCACTCCTTATTAAAACCTATAACAGTGCACCGCCTAAGAAAAAAGATAAAAATTAACTTAATGTGGATCTAATCTATATTTTTTAAACTATACGCTTAAATCCACTAACTCCAAAAATTTATTTAGAGAATAAGTCCTGTATTTATTTTTATTTAAAACAAGACTTATTTTATTAAATATTTCAAAGTCTTCTATTTCAATCTCCTTTACATTTCCTTTTTTTAATTCTTCTAAAACTAAAACCTTAGGTAAAATAGAAATGCCTAAATCTTGTTTTACCCCTTCAACTAATGAATCTGTACTTACACTTTCCCACAAGGGATTTACTTTATATCCCTTTAAAGAAACAGCCGAATCAAATTCCTCTCTAACAGAACTGCCCTTTTCTCTTAACAATAAATCCTTTCTAAGTAATTCTTCAACGGAAATTTTATCATCACTGTAGTAATTATTTGAACTGATTGCTATTAATTTATAAGATGAAATTTGCTTTACTTCAAATTTATCAAGTGAAATATTTCCTTCTATAAAAGCCAAATCCACTTTCCCCTGAGTTAATAATTCCAATGAGTCCTCTGCCCTTTGAATTTTTACAATTACCTTTGTTTCCGGTGATATATCTTTAAATTTCCCTATTAATTTCGGAAGCTCTCTTTGAGAAAAAGTTATACAACAGGCAATATGCAACGGGGTGTCCTGTTCCAAAAATTTCATTCTGGACTCTAATCTTTCCATTCCCTCCAATATAGGCAGTATCTCCTTTGAAAACAGCTCTCCCGTCTTTGTCAGTTTTACTGATTTATGTAACCTTTCAAAAAGCTTAGTTCCCGTTTCTTCTTCTAATTTTTTCATTGCATGGGAAACTGCCGACTGAGTCAAATATAAATTGTCGGCTGCTTTCGTAAAGTTTTCCGTTTTTGATATTTCCCTAAAAATAATACATTGTTTAAAATCCATAACATCTCCTTGACATGAATTATATTCATAGTTATGTTGATATGTTATCATTTCACAAATGGCAATACAATACTTATAATAGAAGTCATAACTTTGGAGAGTGGTATTATGAAAAATAATTTAAAACTTTATCTCTGGCTTTTATACGTCAATTTATTTATAAGTTCCTTTACCTTCGGCGGAGGATACGTAGTAGTTCCCATGGTTAAAAAATACTTTGTAGAAAATAAAAATTTAATATCGGAAGATGAGTTAATGGAAATGGCAGCTATTGCTCAATCATCGCCAGGATCTATGGCTGTAAATTTAAGTATTTTAGCCGGAAAAAAAGTTGCCGGGATTCCCGGAATAATAATAACCCTTATTAGCTGTATAATTCCTCCTGTCATTATTTTAGGGTTGATTTCAAAATGGTATGTGGCTTTTTCTAAAAACATCTATATAAATGCCATACTTAGAGGAATGCAGGCCTGCGTCATAGCTTTAATAATAGATTTAGTAATCGATATGTATAAATCCATTATTAAGGAAAATTCCCTACTGTTAAAAATACTCGCTCCAGTGGCCTTTATTTCCTCAGCTTTTTTTAATATAAATGTGATTTTAATTTTGGTTTTAAGCTGCGTCATTAGCTTTTTTACTTTGTTTTTTAAATTAAAAAGGAGGGAGAGAGTCAATGATTTTTAAATTGTTTATTACCTTCTTTAAAATAGGCTCTTTTAGCATAGGCGGCGGATATGCAATTATGCCCTTAATTCAGGAGCAAGTTGTAAATCAGCACCAGTGGATTACGGAAAAGACCTTTACGGATATTATTACAATATCACAAATGACACCGGGCCCTTTAGTTGTTAACAGTTCCACCTTTGTAGGTATGCAGATTTCCGGACCGGTAGGAGCAGTCGTTGCTACATTCGGCTCCATTATAGGCGGAATTACCATAGCCATTCTCTTACATGAATTTTTTTCAAAATATAGAAGCTCACAATATGTTTTTCAAGTATTAAATAGTTTAAAAGCCTCGTCTCTAGGTTTAATAATGTCTGCCGGTTTTACTATGCTTTTACTGGCCTTTTTTAACAACTCCGATTTTAGAACTATTTCATCTATTAAAAACATAGACCTTATTGCAGTTTTAATTTCAGCAATATCTTTATTTATACTTAGAAGATTTAAGATTAATCCGATTATTGTAATGGTTGTAACAGGCGTTGTAGGTTTATTTGTATATGTTTAAGACTATAAAAAATAAGGCGTTTTAATTAAATTTAAAATGCCTTTTAAAATGCTCAAAATATAAAAATTCTTTATACTCCCCAATTTTTTGATTTTATTAAATTTTCAGGTATAGAAACTTTAAAATGGGTATAAAATTCGTACACAATAAAGTTCACAAATATCCGTTGTTTAAGGAAATTTTAAAATCTTCAGTAGGTTAAAACTTGTGCTTATTTTATATAAAATTTGCATTATTTTAAGGAAGGAGTGATTTTATGCGCTCTGTTTCAGTTATTGGAATAGGTGAAACTAAAATGGGTAAGCTTGACTCAGGTCTTCATGAGTTGATTTTAGAAGCCGGAAACAAGGCCATTGAAGATGCAGGAATAGAAAAAACTGCAATAGAGGCGGGCTATATAGGAAACTTTGACAGCGCCCACCTATGTAATCAAAACCATATCGGCGCAATGGTCTCTGAAGTTTTAGGGCTTAAAAACATACCCATGATTCGTACTGAAGCTGCCTGTGCTTCGGGAGGCGTGGCTTTAAGACAGGCTTATATGGCCGTTGCAGGAGGATTTTACGACATAGTCCTTGTGGGCGGTGTTGAAAAGATGACTCATCAGTCCACAGATATTGTAACTTCAGCGTTGGCATCTGCAATGGACTATGAAAAAGAAGCCTCTTTGGGACTTACCTTCCCAGGAAGTTTTGCCATGATTGCCCACCGTTACTTCCATGAGTTTAGAAATGTTAAAAAGGAAATGGCCATGGTGGCAGTACAGTCTCATAAAAATGCAATGTTAAACCCGGATGCTCAAATGCCAAGGGATTTGGATTTGGAAACAGTATTAAACGCCGACCTAGTTGCCAGCCCTTTAAGTCTCTACGACTGCTCCTTAATCACTGACGGTGCTGCCTTTGCAGTTCTTGCAACTACAGAAATAGCTCAATCTTTAAATAAACACCGCACTGTTGAAATAATCGGTTCAGGACATGCAGGAGACACTTTAAGTATTTTTGGAAAGAAACAACTTACAACCTTAGATGCAACTATATCCGCATCAAAACAAGCCTATGAACAGGCGGGATTAAAAGCTTCGGACATTGATTTTGCAGAAGTTCACGACTGCTTTACCATCACTCAGATTATAATTTCAGAGGACCTAGGCTTCTTTGAAAAGGGTAAGGGAGCAGATGCAGTCCTTGAAGGAAAAACCGCCAGAGACGGTATAATACCAATAAATGTAAGTGGCGGACTTAAAGCCAAGGGGCATCCCATCGGTGCCACAGGAATAAGCCAGCTTTACGAAGTAGTTACTCAGCTGCGTGGTGATGCCGATAAAAGACAACTTCCAAAGGCGAACATTGGATTAACTCATAATTTCGGCGGAACTGCCGGAACTTGTGCAGTCCATATTTTGAAAGGGTGGTAGTATGAAGACGACTATTTACAGCTACACTAAAATCTATGTGGCAGGTAAAGAATATAAAGATGATGCCCCTTTTATAAGCGCCATTCTTGACGAAGAGGGAAATAGATTTATAGGCATTGTTGAAGAAAATGGCAAAGAAGTGAAAATCGGCGCTGAAGTTTCTTTTTTAAGAAACAATGATAAGGGTAAACCAGTGTATTCATTAAAATAATATATAGCTTAGAATATATAGCTTAGACCGGTTCTATTTATTTAGAGCCGGTCTTTTTATTTATTATTTTCTTAACTAGTATAAATTTTAAAAAAAGCAGTTGACATCTTTTATGTTCGGGTGTATTATATAACCAATACACTAAGACTTGTTTACGGAGGTGAAATATGGAGTTTAATGGAAATGCACCTATTTATATACAGGTAATGGATCTGCTTAAAGCTAAAATAAGTGCCGGCGAATTAAATCTTGGCGATAAGTTACCATCAGTTAGAGATTTGTCTAAAGAGTTAAAGGTCAATCCCAATACTATCCAGAGAGCTTATCAGGAACTTGAAAGGGAGTCATTAGTCTTTACGCAAAGAGGCCTTGGAACCTTTATTACTGAAGACAGTGAATTAATTAAAAGCTTTAAAACTAAGGAGATAAATGATTTAATAAAAACCTTTATAGAGGACGTTATAAAACTGGGATACGACATTGAAGATGTCTTAGAAATATTAAAAACCTATTTAAATGAGGAGGAAATAAATGAACATAGTGGAAATAAATAATCTCACTCGAAAATACGGCAGAAAAACAGCCTTAAATGAAGTAAGCTTAAACATAGAAAAGGGAAAAATAGTGGGAATACTGGGACCTAACGGTAGTGGAAAGACCACATTAATTAAAATATTAGCAGGTCTGCTTAGACCCACTAACGGCTTTGTAAGAATTAACGATGAAGCAATAGGTATTAAAACCAAAGCCATGGTTTCCTACTTGCCCGATAGAACTTTTCTATACAGTTGGATGAAAATAAAAGACGCAAAAAATTTCTATTTGGATTTTTTCCCCGATTTCAACGAGAAGAAATTTGATGAACTGCTTAATTTTATGAATCTTAGTATGGAAATGAAGGTTACTGAACTTTCAAAGGGTATGCATGAAAAACTCAATCTGTCTTTAGTTCTTTCAAGAGATGCTGAACTGTACATCCTTGACGAACCTATTGCAGGAGTAGACCCCGTTGCAAGAGATCAAATCCTAGACGCAATTATAAATAATTATTCCAAAGACAGTTCAATGATTATAACCACTCACCTATTAAAAGATATGGAAAACCTCTTTGAAGATGTTGTCTTTTTACAAGAGGGAACGATAGTACTTGAAGGCAATGCCGAAGACTTAAGAAATGAGTATAACGGACAAATCGATACCATATACAAAGAAATATTCGGTTAACAGGAGGTAGAAATGTTAAATTTTATTAAATATGAAATAAAGGGAAGCTACAGATTTATTCTTGGAGTATTGGCTCTAACCACAATTTTAAATATAGGCAATTTTTTCTATTTGGATAAAGTAAATTATACGGGACCCTCTGCCATAGGAGGAATCTTTCTAGGTTTTTCCTTTTTGGTAATTTTCGGAATGATGATTGCAACTTTTTTCTACATTGTAAATTTATTTAGAAAAGACCTTTACGAAGACAGAGGATACTTAACCTTTACTCTGCCCATCAGTTCCCAAAAAATACTTGCATCTAAAGTCCTAGTTGCTTTTTTATGGTTTACAGTTGTTACTATAGGATTTATACTATCTAATATACTGGCTGTAAATCTAATAAGTTCAAATGTAATTTTAAGTGACATTTATAGATTTTTTATGGTAACTGACATACCATGGAAAGAAATTTTTGCGCTTTTCATAGGAATAATTACCAGTTCCATAATAACTCTATTGATTATTTTCTTTTCAATGACTGTTGGAAGAGTTTCAATAAAAAGTAAAAAATTTAAGGGAGTATGGTTCTTTATCTTTATTTTTATTTCCATAATCCATTCCTTAATTAATGTTAAAGTAATAGAGATTACTCCTTACTATTTTAATATAAGCACCTTAGGTTTTGAATATATAAACAATTACTTTTTCGGAGCAACTTTTAATGACGGTGTTTTTATAGTTAACTTGGGGTCAATATTATTTAATATTTTAACTTTACTCGGATTTTTCTTTGGCACAAGTTATTTAATGGAAAACCATATAGATTTATAATTTTTCTTTAAAAACAGTTTTTGTATATCAAAAGCTGTTTTTTGTTTTTAATATTATTTTAATAATTTTACTACTTTTCGAATATCCTTTGAGTTTACTTTTCTAATTTTATATAATTAATATATTATGTAATTAAATCAACTATAATAAGGAGACAATATGAAAAAATTTACGGGATATTTTGCATCTCATTTTTTTAATGCGGGAATGTTTGAGTGGACGGAAAAAGTCGCCCAGAGAATTGAAAGTGAAACGGGAATTGACCTATACGTTCCTCAACGAAACGGAGAAATAAACGACAAGAAAAACAATGATGACATTATTACGGACATTGCCATATCAAAGGCTGATACTGCTCAACTTAAAAAAGCAAATATATTAATAGCATGTCTTGATGGACTGACTATTGATGACGGAGTTGCTGCGGAAATAATGGCCCATGGAGTTATGGCTGAAATTGAAGAAGAGTATAACATTAATAAAGATTTCCCAAGGATGATTATCGGAATAATTACGGATATGAGATATCACGGTACGGGAGACAATCACCTTTACCGAAATTTAATGATAATTGGTAAAGTAAGAGAACATGGCCACCTAGTAGTGGGCTATCCCGGAGATGACAGCTATATTGACGAAATTATAAAACATATTAAAAACTTTATAGCAAAAAATTAAATAAAGGAGTCGGAGTAAAAAATACTCCGATTTTTTATTCACATTCCCGTTAAAATCTCAAAAAACTATCCACAATTTCCACAGTTATCCACAGACTTATACATAGTGACTAATGAGAATCTATATAATCCTGTACCGTTTTATGGTATTTAACCAAATCTCTTTCCTGAGCTTCAGTACTTTCTCCAAGAAGTAAATCCACCATGTACCTGGGTTCTTTTCCTCCTATTAACATGGATTTAATACAGGATACACAGTATACTGCCACTTCATCGCAAGGCATCTGTGATGCACGCTTTTTTTGAAATTCATGGACTTTTTCCAAGGGCACTCTGCCAAATAAATTATCCCCGCAACAGATGGACTTTGTACCGCTAAACTCCGAATCTATCACTTTAATTCCCATTTTATTTAAAAGACTTCTAACTGCCCTGTGGACTTGAGGTTTCGGACGATAGGAGCAGGAATCGTGAACGGATAAAGTAAGCCTCTCATACTTGGGAAGAGGAAGGTCCTCTAATGAATCTAAAATCTCCCAGAGGGAAATAGTTTCAATTCCTTCATAGAGGGAACGAAATCTTCGGTCACATCCTGCACAGTTATTGATTATAGTAGCTCCCTTGGGCAATTTAGGATTGTGGTGACAACAGATACTGTGAAGTTTCACCTCACCAAAATACTCATTTAAGATTTTTAAAACCCTATTGGCACTTTCAGGTTTATAGACACAAAGGGCACATCCCGGATTAAACCAACAGTTTTTCATATCTATTTTTGAAATTTCAATACTTTTTAATCTACCTTCTTTCAAATTCTTCCTCCAACTTTTAAAATATGTAGTCACTTCCATAGCTTATCTGTAAAAATTATAACATATACTTTTATTTTTACCCTCCTGATAATAAAACATGGTATACTTTTTTTAAGAGGTGTTGTTATGAAAAAATTATATATATTGATTTTGACCTTATTCTTAGTGGGATGTGGCGGTATACATATAGGATATACTAACATAGAGCCAATACCTGTAGATATAAGCAACAAGGAGTTAAATTTATATAGGAGTATTTTAGGGGAATCCAGGTTTTTTAGAATAAAACCGCCTGAAAATTCACTATCTTATTCAACTGAGGTATATTTACATAAAAATGGAGAATCTAAATTACAACTTCACAGTTCAGATAATTTCACTGTCCTTCCAAAGACCGGTTTTAATATAGGTTGTGGCTTAATATATGATAAATTTGTATTTTACAATGAAAGTAAGTATAAAACCGATACTTTCAGTGGCCAAGGATATGGTACCTCCTCCTTTCAAGGGGAAGAAAGTACAAAGAGCTATCAAGAAAGTTCCCGAAAATTTCTTGATACAAAGGTTAAGGATGTGGAGTTAAATGAGCCCGTTATCTTGGAACTGCTATCCTTTTCAAATAAAAATACAAGCGAACCCGACTACAAGAAAACCTATATGAAAGAATATGAATTTGACAATGAGAGAGTATATTATATTTTTACAATTACCTTTTATGACTACGATATAACAAAGCAGGATATGCCAGAAAGGTTGGAAGAGCTATGAGGAAAAAACTGATTTTTATAACTATATTTTTACTTTCCATTACAGCTGTATTTGTACTTTCAAATAAAAATCCATATATTAAGACCATTACTAAAAGCAAAATAGACGTGGATAATATAAATATAAATGCTATGGACGGTATTGAATTTAAAAATACAATTCCCAATAATATTAGTTTCTACAAGGTAAAGCCACCAAAGGAAAGCAAATCTTTCTCCATAGATATTTACAAAGCCTATGGTGAAGAAATAAATAAGTACTCCGGTGTTTTGGATAACTATGAATTTGCTGATAAAAAGGGTTTTGAACTTGCCCTTGGAACTATTTCCAATCTTCCCCTAATAAAATTTGAAAATTTTGAAATGACCATTCCCGAAGATGGAAAGGAAATTTCAGAAAGTGAGGTACATTTTACAGGTTTTTCCACTCTTGAGGGGAAAAAAGAATTTTCCAAATTAAGGGAGCCTATTATTTTAAAAACGCTGTGTTTTTCCAAAATCCATGGAGCAGCATTTAGCAACACCGATTATTTAAATATGTATAAATTGAATAAGGATTATAACTACTACTTCTTTACAATTACATTTTATGATTGGGACATAATAGAGGAAGATAAAATTAATTAGGAGGTAGAAAATGAAATTTAAAAAAATTATTTTACCATTAATACTTTTACTGTTTTTAACAGCCTGTGGTGACAAAACTGATACTAATAGCGAGACGTCATATATAGAAAGAACCCTTGAAGAAAATATTCCAAAAGAATTTAAAGCTTACGAAGCAGTACTTGGTGAAACGTATTTTTACAAGGTAAAGCCCCCAAAGGGAACAAAGTCCTACCAGCTTAATATTTTTTCCAACCAATATGACTCTGTAGCAAATAAAGGGATTTTCGGCTTTGAAGAATATGACTACACCTTTGGATTAGTTCAAAGTATTCCCTTTGAATACAATGAACCAACAGATAAAGAAATAAATATTGGCGCAGGCTTTATTTCAAATACTTTAATTATGAATAATGATGAGGCGTTTTTTACTGTGGAAATAGATGAGATTGCTGCAAATAAGAGCCAGATAATTCAATCTACTTCCCTTTTAAAACAGGAGGATTTGGAATTGAATAAACCAATGGTACTCTGCTCAGTTAAATGTAGCGATGCTAAAACGCCAAAAAGAAATGATATTACCTATTTGAAAGATTACACCTTAGATGAAGAAAGCATAGATTACTTTATCACCATTACATTTTTTGACGGAGAATAAATAAAGGTACCCTTCAAGGTACCTTTATTTATGGTAGGGATAATTGTTAATTATCCTAAATGCTCTATATACTTGTTCCAATAATATAAGTCTCATTAATTGATGGGGAAAAGTCATTAGCGAAAAAGAGAGGACGAAATTTGCTCTTTTTAAAACCTTTCCACAAAGTCCGTTTGAGCCTCCAATTATAAAGTCAATTGTGGAATTTCCTCCTAATTGAATCATCTTTATTCTTTGGGCAAATTCTTCTGATGTAAGTTTTTTACCCTTTGAATCTAAAGCAACTACATAGTCATTCTCCTTTATTTTTTTGAGAATTCGCTCTCCCTCTTTTATTTTCACCATCTCTCTTTCACCTTCTGAAAGACTTTCCGGTGCACTTTCATCTGCAACTTCAATTATATTGACCTTTGCATGGGGAGTAAGTCGCTTTATAAACTCTTCAATTCCCTCTTTAATATAATTCTCTCTAACTTTTCCAACAGCAATTATATTTATGTTCATATAAACTCTATGCCTCGATTCTTTAGCTCTTTGAGATTATCCAAATGATCCTTTTCATTGACATAGCCTGTTCCTTCAACATAAAAACTTACATTTTTTCCATTTTTTTCAAGTTCAAGTATTGTCTCTCGAACACAGTACTCACTTGCAAGTCCACATACTATAAATTCATCTGATATAATTTCATCAATGGACTCACCCTTGTAATTTTTAGCATAGTAGGCGGAGTACTCTTCCACCTCATCATCTAAACCTTTTTTGTAAATATTATCTTCATTAGGTCGGTGATTTTCATTTTCTATTTTGGAAAACTCTTCTGATAGAAGAGAACCTTCCTCCCCAGCTACACAGTGTACCGGCCAAATTCCTCCATTTATCTCAAAGGATTTATTTTCCGGTGAATGATAGTCCATGGAATATACCACTTTATCAAAGGCTCCACTGTTTATCTTTTTAACAATGTTATTCACTGCCTCTTTTGACTTTATACATGCAAGACTGCCATCTATAAAGTCCTTTTGACAATCTACTACAACTAAGGTTTTCATTTCACTCTCCTAAATCAGTTTTTTTAATTCTTCCAAGGCTTTGTCAAAGTTAACTTCATGGGTAACCTCTTCTACATATTCAACGTATGATATTTTACCATCTCTGTCCACAATTACAATACCTCTTGATAAAAGTTTTAATTCATCAATTAAAAATCCATACTTCTTTCCAAATTCATGATCTCTGTAATCGGATACTACAATTGCACTTTCTATTCCCTCAACTGCACAGAATCTCTTTTGTGCAAAAGGAAGGTCCACAGATACTGTAACTATTGCCACGTCATCGCCAAGTTTTGAAGCTTCTTCATTAAAAAATTTAGTCTGAATGGAGCAAACACCTGTATCTATTGAAGGGACTACTGAATAAACTACCACCTTGCCCTCTAGTTCCTTTGAATTAAACTCCGAAAGGTTCAAGTTAACCGCCTTAAATTCAGGAGCCATCTCTCCCACTTTCACCTGTTCTCCAACTAATGTAACTTTATCTCCGCCAAATGTTACGTTCATAATATACCTCCTTATATTTTAAATTCACTTTTGAAAACTATTTTTCAACTATAAGAGATATACCCAACAAAAAATAAAATTATCCATTGTTTTTTTGTGAAATCATAAGATTTGTCTTTAAATCTGTAAATTAAATTTTATTTACTACTGCTTTTTCTTTAGTTTTTATAATTTCATCGACGCCTTTTAAAATATTTACAGGACTTCCCACAGCCCCTTCTATTTCAACGCCGCATAATTTTGCCAGTGTTGGAGCAATATCAATTATTTTGCCACGCTCCAACACCATATTTTCTTTTATGTCAGGCCCCAGGGCTACAAAAGGAGGCTTTGTACCCTTTACCGGATGATGGCCGTGTGTTGCCTTATAGTAATTAAATTTTTCAGATGTGGAGCTTATAAATACTTCTCCCTCAACTTCCTTTTCGCCAAATAAGACCCCCTCTTTACCCTCTACTACAAAGGAAAAATCTCCCCTTAATCCCTCTCTTAACGCCACTTCATCAGCTGTATATATTCTTTCTATATATTGGGGGTAATCATCTCTTATTATATTTAAAATTTTCAATACTTTCTTATACATTTCCTCACTGTCCTCTTTTAAAAATATCTGAGTTGAAAATCCCGCAGAAAAAGAATAACATTCATAATCTACTACTTTTCCCTTATTAAGAGTTATAAGACCGTAATCCGCAAAAAGTTTATTTAAGGAAAATACTCCGTCAATATTTATTTGTCCGTGGTCCCCCAACATTACAAAGTTGGTGCTATTATAGGTTCCCGCTTTTTTAGTCGCTTCTATAAACCTGCCTGCAATTATGTCCAGCTGTCTTAAACAATCATCTACTTCCTTACTCTCAACTCCATACTTGTGACGTACATGGTCCAAATGAATAATGTGACATAGCAATAAATCCGGCCTTTCGTTTTCCAGAATATCAAGGGCAATTTCAACTCCGTAATTTAACATATCTTCCGTATTACTCCAGTTATAATGACTGATATAGGAGTTATAGTACCTGTCAAAGACATTTTTAGATGAGGTTCTGTAAAATAATTCTTCCACTGACTCATCGCTTAAATTATCAGGCCAAATCTCCGGCAGATTCCAACCTCTTTTTTCACCGCCTGTAACGGGCCACAGCACACTTGCCGTAGTCTTTCCCTTTTCCTGCAGTACATCTACTAAAGTAGGAACCTTAATATATTTCTTCTCCCAATGCCATTTGGAACCCATTATGTTAAAGTCCGGATTTTCATGGTAGAGGGAAGGTAGCTGATTATGTGTAATTCCGTGTTTATCGGGATATACTCCCGTCAACATAGTGGTATGAATGGGATAGGTCAAAGTGGGATATATTTCATACATATTTTTTATCACAGATGCCCTTTGGAAAATTTTTGAAAAATTAGGCATTTTAATTAACTTTTTTAAATCTGTTGATTGAAGTGCGTCAAAGGACAACACCACTAATTTATTATTCATCTTCTTCTCCTAAATATTACTTACTTAACAGTTCATTGGCTTTAATTTCAAACTCGGCTAAAGTGGAATCTATATCGGCACCATTTACCCAAATTGCGTCCATAGTTTCCGTTAAATACTTCTTCACTTCCGCATAGGCGGGGTTCATGGGACGACCTGTGCTGTAAAGCTCCAATTGGTCCAAGGCCACTTTAAATTGTGGCGTTTCTTTATAAAGCGTTTTAATTTTATCTGTTTCGGCTGCGCTTTTTCTACTTGGCACATAGCCCGTATAGGCGCTTGCATAGGCTGACTGTTCCGTATCTACCATCCACTTTATAAACTCCCATGCAGCTTCTTTTTCCTCAGGAGAAATTTCCCTAGCCATTACTAAATTACATCCTCCTGTGGGAACTCCATAATCCACCTCTTTAGGCAGAAAACAGGTATTTACTTCAAAGTTGTTTTCCTTTGCAATTTCTAAAATCTTGGTGATATCTCCCGTTGACTGCATCCACATTGCTGTATTTTGATTCATATAGTCAGCTTCTAATTTTGCAGAGTCACTTCCCGCCATAAACCTAATATAATCTTTATCTTTTAAATCCTTAAAGAATTGAAAAACTTTTTTGCCCTCTTCTGAATTTAAGTTGGTCTTAGTTTCATCTTCACTTAAAACCGAACTTCCATGTTCCAACATAAAACCTTCCAACAACCAGTCGTAGGAATGCATACTAAGTCCATAAGCTCCCGTTTTTTCCTTGACTATCTTGGAATACTCCGCAAGTTCATCCCAAGTTTTAGGGCCTGTGGGATCAAGTCCCGCCTTTTCCAATAAAGTTGTATTTAAATAGAGTATGGGTGTACTTCTAAGGTAGGGTAGACCGTACCAAACATCTTCAACTTTACAATTTCCAAGCAGGCCTTCATAAAAATCTCCCATATCGATATTATCTTTTTCAATATAGGGAGAAAGAGGTTCTATTACTCCATTATCAGCAAAGGTTTTTATTGAGGCAATTTCCATTACACTTACTGCGGGAACCTCTCCTGCAACATGGGCAGCTTGAAGTTTTTGATGCAGCTCATCATAGGAGCCTTGGTATTCGGCCTTTACCACAATATTTTTTTCCTTTCCCACAGTTTCATTAAATTGTTTAACTAAATTTTCATTGTTCTCCTGAATTTTATCTGTCCAGGAATACCAATAGGTTATTTCCATTGGATTATCCGAATCTTCTTTGCCGGCTTGGGAAGAATCCGCTTTACTGCAAGCTACTAAACTTAAACTTAACAAGACCATTAATACTAAAGTGAATTTTTTTCTCATTTACTATCTCCTTTTATTTTATGCCTGTATAAGACAGGGCATCCATAATTTGCCTTTGAGCAATAACAAATACTATTAATACAGGAATTATCAACAATACATTTCCCGCCATTATAATATGGTAGTTCAATCCGCCCTCCATAGTTCTCAGCGCCGCTATTCCAACGGGAAGCGTACGCACTGCATCATTTGTAGTTAGAACAAAGGGCCAAAAATAATCGTTCCAAGAGGATATAAAGGTAATCAGTCCCAAAGTTACCAATGTAGGTCTTGCAATGGGAAGCATAATTCTTGTAATAATCTTTCCTTCACTTGCCCCGTCTAATTTTGCAGCCTCTACTAACTCCTTGGGAACCTGCATAAAGGTCTGCCTTAACATAAATATTGCAAAGGCACTGGTTGCCGAAGGAAGTATTAAAGAAAGGTAACTGTTAATTAAACCCAATTTACTAAACATTAAAAATACAGGTAAAAATATAAGTTGAGCGGGAATCATCATTGTAACAAGAGTTATTCCAAATAAAATTTTCCTGCCCTTAAAATCATATCTTGCAAAGGCATAGGCAGCCGGTATTACAGTTACAACTTGACATAGCAAAGTTCCGGTTACTACAATTAAACTGTTTTTCAGCATATGCAGAAAGGGAATTGCCTCAAAGGCCCTTACAAAATTATCCCACTGCGGATTTTTCACAATAAAGCCGGGAGGCATTTGCAAGGTCTGCCCTAGAGTTTTTAAAGAAGTTACAACCATCCATGCAAAGGGAAAAACAAAAATTACCACCAACAATATATTTAAAAGATTTTTCATTAAAAAACCTAAACTTTTTTTAATTGCCATAATTCCTCCTTACTGATAGTGAACTTTCTTACTTAAAGCCCAGAAATACAAAATTGTACAAATTCCTATAAGTCCCATTAACACCACTCCCATCGCTGAAGCATATCCGATTTTATAATATTTAAAGCCATATTCATAAAGGTTAAAAACCAAAGTATTTGTTGAGTTCATAGGACCTCCCTGAGTCATAATACTTACAGTTTCAAAGACCTTAAAGGATGAAATAATATTCATTAGCACCAAAAAGAAAATTGAAGGTGAAATCATAGGCATAGTTATTTTAAAAAAAACTTTTTGCTTACTTGCCCTGTCCAAATTTGCAGCTTCATATAAATCCTTGGGAACTGCATGCATTGCCGAAAGTAAAATAATTACATTATAGCCCACTCCCTTCCAAACCGATACAAGTATTATGGAATTAAGGGCAATCTTCGGATCTTCCAGCCATTTAACGGAATTTATTTCCAGAACTTCAAGCAGATAATTTAAAAGTCCGTAGTCGCTGTCCATTAACCACATCCAAATAAAGGCTATGGATATTAAAGGAATTACATAGGGAGTAAATATTATCCCCTGCAATATTGAATTAATCTTCCTACTTTCCTTTAAATATTCAGCCAGCATTAAAGCAATTCCAACGGAAAAAAACACTGTATAAAAGGTATATTTCATAGTATTTACAACTACTTGAAGAAATTCTTCACTTGTAAATAAAGCTTTGAAATTTCCCAGCCCTATAAATACTTTTTCTCCTATTAAATTCCATTCAAAACCGCTTAAATAAACCATATATCCTATTGGATAAAGTACAAATACTGCAAGGATTATAATAGCGGGGCTTACCATTAAGTAGGGTTTGATTTTGGAAAGTTCTCCATATTTCTTGTTTCTTTCCTTTAATTGTCCCCGCAACTTATACCTATTTAAATATTGACTTTGAGTGTTTCGAGTATGTTCCACTTTACTCCTCCTAACTTAGAGTCTTTGCCACTCTATTCCCATTTTCATCAAAATAGTGAATATTTCTATTGTCCACCCTTACTACACAATTTCCCATGGAAATTTTCCTTTCATCAAAGCTTTTAACCTGTATGTTCCCAAATTCCGTTTTTACTTTAAATATTTTTTGATCTCCCAGCATCTCCTTTGCTGTTACTTTCCCATAAAAAGAATAGACATCTTTTAATTCACTTAAATCAGAATCTATATATGCCTTTTCAGGTCTAAAACCAATATGACTAATAGAAGTCTTCCCCTCATTTAAAACATTTAAAGGCAGTATATTCATAGGAGGAGAGCCTATAAATTTAGCGGAAAACATATTTTCAGGAAGATTGTAAATAGCTTCAGGAGTACCCTGCTGTTTAATTCTTCCCCTTTCCAGCAAAACTATTTCCGTTCCCATGGACATTGCCTCTACCTGATCGTGAGTTACATATACAAAAGTGCTTTTTAATTTTTGATGTAATTCAATTAAATCCACTCTTATTTGACTTCTAAGTTTTGCATCTAGGTTGGAAAGAGGTTCATCCATTAAAAACACATCCGGCTTTTTAACCAAGGCCCTTGCCAGAGCAACTCTCTGTCTTTGACCTCCTGAAAGCTGTTGCGGTTTCCTATTTAAAAATTCTATAATTCCAAGAGATTTTGATGCATTATTTATTCTCTCCTCCCTTTCCTCCTTTGGCAATTTCATATTCTTTAATCCGAACTCAATATTTTCCTTCACCGTCATTGTGGGATAGAGAGCATAGTTTTGAAACACCATGGCGACATTTCGCTTCCCCGGCTCAATATCTCTTACTGAATTGCCACCCATAATTATGTCGCCCTCTGTTGGCTCCTCAAGACCTGCTATCATTCTTAAAATTGTGGACTTACCGCATCCCGAAGGACCAAGCAGGACTGTAAAACTTTCTTTTTCTATTTCAAGATTCATATTTTCTATAATGGGCTTTTGATTTCCGAAAGCTTTATAAATATTTTTCAACACTATTTTATTTTCCAAAATATTCTCCTTTCAAGGTGGTTTTCCCTTCACTACGGTCCAAGTATATAACCCAAGTGTAAATTTCACTTGTAAGTAATGTAAAGATTGTTAAAAAAATTCAGGTCCTTTGTAAAACACCTTTAATTTCAGATTGCGCTATTTGGAATTAAATTCTTTGATATATTTCAAAAAATGGTATAATACCATTAGTAATTATAGGGAAGTGATAATGTGAGATATAAATACAGAAACAAGGCAGTAGTTCTTGGAACCAACTACTACGTTGGACTTGGAGTAGTTAGAAACCTTGGAAGAAACGGAGTAAAGGTAGTAAGTGTGGATTATGCTGAATCCAACTACGGAATATCCAAGTACGTAAAAGAAAGATTAATAGCTCCCCACTACAAAGAACAGGAAGAGGAGCTGGTTCAGTTCTTAATAGACTATGCTAAAAAACAAACGCGTAAACCCGTACTTTTCCCCACAGCTGATTTATATGTGGAGTTTATGGAAAACAATTTTGATGCCTTAAAGGAATACTACCTATGGCCTAATGAACAAAAAGGACTACTTGCCAGCTTAATGGACAAGCAATCCCTTTTACAATATACGGAACCTCTTGGAATTAAAACGCCTGAAATAATTCCAATGGATGAGGAGAATTTATACTCCAAGGTAACTGAGGAGTTGGGCTATCCCTGTATAGTAAAACCCAAGGATTCAATGCCCTTTGTAAATAAATATAGAAGTAAGGTATTCTTTGTAAATTCTGAAGAGGAATTAATTGAAAAAATTGAAATGTGTAAGCGGGACGGTCAGGAAGTCTTCGTTCAAAAAATAGTAAAGGGTCCCGAGACCAATTGCTATTCCTTTGACGTCTATATGGACAAGGACCAAAATGTAGTAAGCTATATGACCACAAATAAAATCCGTCAATGGCCTGTTAATTTCGGAGCAAGTACCTATGCCCGTCAACACTATATTCCGGAATTATATGATATTTGCGTGCCTTTGTTTAAAAATGTAAAGTACAGAGGTTTTGCGGAAGTGGAACTTAAAAGAGATGAAAATACAGGTACTATTTATTTAATAGAGGTCAATGTTCGATTTGTAAACTTCGTTGAACTTCAATGTGCAATGGGTATGAATACTCCAATGATGTACTTTTTGGATTCCATTGGCGAACCTGTTGAAGGACCTATTATAGATGAGGATAAGGACATCTACTGGAAGTACAAATATGAGGACATTTCAGCAATAAAAAAATATTTAAATACTAAACAAATGACTTTATGGCAAATTATAAAGGATTACAGATTTAAAAAAGTCAGCTCTACTTGGGCCTGGGACGATCCTAAGCCGGGATGGACATTCTTTAAGTGGGCCATAGGTCACAAATTAAAAAGGAGTTAGTATGAGACCTTTAATAGCTATTACTCCCAGAGTAGACTCCAACTGGGAAAGTGTAAATATGAACAGTGAATTTTTCAATTTTCTAGAGGATTTGGGAGCAACTCCTATAATATTGCCCTATAACTACTCTAGGGAATCCATTGACAATATTTTAAATAAAGTTGATGGACTGCTCTTTACAGGCGGACACGATATAAATCCTATGTACTACGGGGAATTTCCCACAAGTAAGTGTCATATTATAAGTCCTAAAAGAGATGCCTTTGAAAGTGAACTTATGAGGGCTGCTATTGAAAAAGATATACCCCTACTTGCCATATGTAGAGGGATGCAGTTATTAAATATAGTTCAAGGCGGTTCACTCTATCAGGATATAGACAGCCAGTATAAAACCAGCTTAAAGCACATCAACGAGGAGCCCTTTGATAAATTAGTTCACAGTGTGGAGATTATAAAGGACAATCCCTTTGGAAGTGTTTTTAAAAAAGATCTGCTGGAAGTAAATTCCCTTCACCATCAGGCTATTAAAGATTTAGGAAGTAATCTAAAAGTTTTTTCCAAATCAACAGACGGACTAGTTGAGGGAATATATATGGAAGATAAAAAGTTTATATGCGGAGTTCAATGGCATCCGGAATTTCTATATAAAACCTGTGAAGATAATAAAAACCTACTGTTAAAGTTTATTGAAAGCTGCAAAATATGAAAGAAATCTCATTAAATAAAAATTTAAATGCCTTTCATTTAAAAATTATAGCAATTATTGCAATGCTGCTTAATCATTTGGGAAGCGGGTTTAAAATAGGGATTTCCCATCCCTATTTATACCTATTTACTGAGACCATAGGAAAACTAACCTTTCCCATTATGGCTTTTCTACTGGTGGAGGGTTTTTATCACACAAGGAACTTTAAAAAATATGCTCTAAGGTTAGCTGTTTTTTGGATAATTTCCATAGTTCCTTTTAAATTATATTTTTTTGAAAATAGGCCCTTTATCTTTACAGACTTATTTAACAATATAATGTTTACACTTTTAATGGGACTTTTAATGATGTACTGTCTACAAAAATATAAGAATTTTTCCTTTATTATAGTACTTATCTTTATGTTCCTAACCTCTTTTTCCGATTGGGGAATTTTTGGAATTATAATTATTTTTTGTTACTACAATATTAAAGATGAAGTTTTAAAGGTGGTAAATCCTACAATATTTGTAGCTCTTCCCACTATAATAATAACACTTTTGGCTAAGGTATCCGACCCTTCTTTCAGTTCCATCTATGTTATTGAGGGAATTGGTATGGCAGGAATATTTTTAACGATTCCTTTGCTTTTAAAGTACAATGGCGAAAGAGGCTATTCACCAAATTGGGTTAAGTATGGATTTTATTTATTTTATCCTCTGCACCTAACAGTTCTTTTAATAATCAGAAACTATATATAGAAGGAGTTTGCCCTTGGACAAACTCCTTTTTTTATTTATTTTCTTTTAACTTTACAAGTGCTTTATCAAGTCTTTCAAGCTCTCTTTTTATAACCCAAGTTGGAGCAGCGAGGTTTATTCTCTCATAACCATTTCCCTCTTCTCCAAAAATATATCCCTCATCTGTAAAGAACTGAGCCTCCATATGCATAAACTCTTCCAGTTCCTCATTACTTAAACCCAATCCGCTAAAGTCAACCCACTGTAGGTAAGTTCCCTCGGAAAGATAAGCCTTTATCTCTGGATGTCTCTCATCAAAAAAGTCCTTTACCATTCTTTGATTTCTATCTATTACGGGAATTAATTCATCTAACCATTTTTCACTTTTAGTATAGGCAAGTTCACAGGCCTTATATCCTAAAATATTTACCATTCTGCTTCGCATTGCAGCTAAGGCTTCTAGGTAGACACTTCGCATTTCTTCATTTTTAACTATTATGTTGGAAGTTGCCAGTCCCGCCAAGTTAAAAGTCTTTGACGGCGCCGTACAGGTAATAGTAATATTTTCTATTTCTTCAGATATACTTCCCATCATTATGTGTTTGTAACCGGGCATTATTAAGTCATTCCAAATTTCATCAGACACCAATACAATATCATTTTCCAAACAAATATTGCCGACTTTTTCCAACTCATCACGTGTCCAAACTCTTCCTACAGGATTATGAGGATTGCAAAATATCAATAATTTATTTTTAGGATCTCTTGCCAATTCTTCAAACTTGTCAAAATCAATAGTATAGTATCCATCAGTTTTTATAAGCGGACAATTTACAAGTTTTCTATTATTTGCATATATGGCATTTGTAAAAGGATAATATACCGGTCTGAAAATTATTACTCCATCGTCTTCTTTTGTAAAGGCATTTACCGCTGCGTAAAAGGCATTTACTACACCCGGAGTAGTTACAATCCAGTCTTTTTCTATGTCATAATTGTGTCTGCGCTTCATCCAAGAAATTACAGCTTCATGGTACTCCGGATAAGGTCCTGCATATCCAAGTATAACTTCATCTAAGTACTCCTTAAGTCCTTCTATTATTTCCGGTGCATTTTTAAATTCCATATCAGCAACTGATAAGGGAACTACATCCTCACTTACATTTGGATTCCATTCATACATCTGGTCCCACTTTTCAGACCCTTGTTTTTTTCTAGATACTAAAGTTTCAAAATCATATCCCATAGTAAACCTCCAATTTTTAAATTATTTTAGCCTTTAATTATTAAGCCCCTTAACTTTATTGTTATTATACCACTTTCTTCTTTGGTAAATCAATTAATATTATATATCTTCTTAATATGAGTAGACTTTTGATATTAGTTTAACATATTTCCCAAAAGTGTGGTATTATTAAAAACAAAAGTAAGTAAAAATTAGCGAGGTGAATTTGTGAACTTAGAAACTTTTAAGAGAGAAATACTGGATACTTGGATTGAGGGCGATGAATCAGAAGAATTTGTAAATGAAAAATATGCAATAATAGATGCCTTTGCAACAAATCTCTATGATTTCGTACTAACTTACTATAACTATATGAATCGAAGGAAGGATTATGGCTTGGGGAAACCTCTTACAATGGTTGAAGTACATATTCTTACAGATATAGGAGATAATCCCGGAACTACAGTAACTGAACTTGCAAAAAAATGGAAAAAAACCAGCAGTGCAATTTCTCAAACAGTACGCAGTTTATTAAAATTAAACTACATTAGAAGAGAAAACAGCACTACTGACGGAAAGGTCTTTTTCCTCTATGTTACGGAAGAAGGAGCTGATATGGTCCTTGCCCATAAAAAATATGATATTATAGATACTATTAAAACCAACAAAAAGTTGGCCAAAAAATTTACTGCGGAAGATCTTTTTTTATTTAATGAAATTTTAAAAGAATATACCGACTTATTAAATCCAAAACTATAAAAGCAGGCATGCCTGCTTTTAAAAATCCTCTGAAATCTCTCTATTCCATTCTCTCTTTAACACTCCCATCATAAAGCTGTCCTTATACTCTCCCATTGTATAAAAGTGTTCTCTTAAATAACCCTCTTCCTTAAATCCAAGCTTTTCATAAATATGAATGGCTTTTTTATTGTCCGTATCTACATAAAGGTAAACTTTATGCATATTTAAAATATCAAAGGCATAACTCACTATTTCAATCATGGACTTTTCTGCCAGACCCATACCCTTAAACTTATCGGTAATTATAACTTGAATTTCACAGTTTCTATGGATATAATCCAACTCCACTAATTCTACAATGCCAGCAAATACTCCCTTTTCCTCCACTACAAACCTTCGCTCGGACTCATCTCTTAAGTGTCTTTCATAGAGGCTTTCCAATTCACTAAGGGATTGGTAGGGCTCTTCAAACCAATAGGCCATAATTTTTAACTCATTATTTATTTTATGAACGTCTTTTAAATCTTTTTTCTCCAAAGGTCTTATGTGCATAATACTCTCCACTTTCTAATTTATTCTTTTATTTTACACTACTATTATGAAAACTATATTAAATTTTTAAAATAAGTAACCTTCCAATGTCAAACTAACATAAGAAAAAAAAGAGTTCTTAATTAATTCAACTTTTATTATAAAATATACAAGCGGGAAGGATGAAACTGAACATTAAATAAAGGGATACTATGAAAATAGTACCCCTCTAACTATTTAGAACCCTATCGTACAAGATAAAAAGTGCAGCTCTGCTAAAATAGGAATATAAATAGATTTCTCAAGCCAAGTAATAAATTGTCTTAAGAATTATAAAAAGTTTTTAAAATAAATTACAGATTATCAATTTTATATTATAGGTCAATTATAAGATTACTATAAAGTATTATAAAAATTTTAATTTTTTCTTATTCTTCGGCACGATTAGCCATTATATTGGCAAACAAAGAACCTGAAATGTTATGCCAAACACTAAATACCGCTCCCGGAATAGTAGCTAAGGGCATTGTGGCAAAGTGAGTAGCAGCAAGTGAAGTTGCAAGACCGGAGTTCTGCATACCAACTTCTATAGCAACAGTGACACTTTTCGCGCGAGACATTCCACATGTTTTACCAACTAAATAACCGGTTGCATATCCTAAAAGATTATGAAGTACTACCACAGTTACAATTAATATACCGCTTGTAAGAATCTTGGAAGCGTTAGCCGATACAACAGATCCAACTATCATAACAATTGCAGTAACAGAGACTAAAGGCAATACCTTTGTAACTTTTTCCGTAGTCTTGCCAAAGAAACGATTAACAATAAATCCCAGTGCAATTGGCAATATTACCACTTTTATAATTGAGAAAAACATACTGAGCATATTTACATCAACACGTTGTCCCGCATATAAATAGGTTAAAAAAGGAGTTAAAATAGGAGCCAATAAGGTGGAAATAGTGGTCATTCCAACTGATAAAGCCACATCTCCTTTGGCAAGATAAGTCATTACATTGGAAGAAGTTCCTCCCGGACAAGTTCCCACAAGAATAACACCAATTGTAAGTTCCGGAGATAAATTAAAAACCTTGGTCAATATAAATGCAATTAATGGCATTAAAATAAATTGTGCAAGCACACCAAATATTACATCTTTAGGTCTTGAAAAAACAACCTTGAAATCTGATAAGGTTAAAGTTAAACCCATTCCAAACATTACAATACCTAACAAAGTATTGACCCATGTAGTTTTTATCCAAATTAGTGCAGGGGGATAAAAAAGAGCAAGCGCTGCTACAACAAGTACAATTATTGACATATATTTCCCTACAGTATTACTTATTTTTTCTAATGATTTCATAATATCCTCCTAATTTCTAATTTTTCAGGGTCTCAGACCTCTAAAATTAATATGATTCCCATTATATTTCATTTGTTTGAAATAGTAAAGACAATACTGTATACCAAGGGATTTTTTAATACTTTAATAGAATTATAAATAAATATTATCCCTATTGGACTGAGCAATAAATTATCGCAGGTAATGAAAAAAAGCAGTGGCATAGCTTAGTACACCCATAATTACATATAATATCAGCTACCACTATAAACTTTAAAATAAATAACCTCCACTTGGGAGGCTATTTATTAACAGTCTTACTTAATTGCCAAAACAGGCGAGTATAGTAAACTTTTGAATTCAAAAGTTATAGCTTATCTGTGAATTTTAAATTTTTTTGCCACTATTAATCCGATTATTAAAATAAGCACACTTCCTAGTAAAAGGAAAATTTCATTACTATAGTCTTGACTTTCCACCTCTCCTTTAAAGCCTTGAAAATCATCAGGGAAAGTCCCATCTCCTCCGGGGAAATTTCCCGGAGCTTGAGGAACTTCTTCTCCCTTTTCCGGTTCATTTAAATTCGCCTCCCCCTCTTCTTTAAACTCTTCAACTTTAAATTTATCTTCTCTTAAAAAATTATTTTGCATTTCTCCATTTATTTCAGGATTTTCCACTTCATTTAGATTTTTAAATCCTACATTCTTCTGTAACTTTGCTGTTTCATTTTCCATATTTTCATTTTTATCACCTTCAATGGTTTCTTCCTCAATTTGAAAATTAAAATTCTCCTTTTGGACACCTCTATTCCCCCCAAAATTATTAGAGCCCATCTCAGTTAAATTTATGTGCGATGCATCTATTAAATTGGCACTGTCCATATTTTGCCCTTCTTCAGTTGAAGGAATTTCACCGCTTAATTGTCCTTGAATACTTTCTCCTCTAAGAAGAGAAAATTCTTTTAATTGACTTGAAGCCTTTATAAAATCATCATAATCTACAAATGCCGTAGGATCTTTTTCCACATAGGGTGAAATTAATTTTAAAGCCTTGTCAAATTCCTCTTCAAAAATTCCACTTTCAAAGTAATTTAAAATAAACTGGCTGAATAACTCGTGGTATTTTTTAAGATATTCTTCATTGGATAATAGTTGCCCCAACATAGGCCTATCTTCAAGGGTGGCGCCGAGAACAGGACTATCTATGGGATAATTTACCATGGCAGTGGAAATGGAAATATCTCCATCTCTTCCTGCTCCCATACTGAAAGCTCCAAAGGCAAGGTTGTAGTCCCATGCAATCATGGAAAGTCTGCCATCATATTCATATAGGTAGTAATTATGCATCATACTTCCCGTATAGCTGTCAAAATTTAATAGGTAATTATGGACTACAAAGTATCTCAATACTTCATCAATATCCAATATTTCCTCTAGGTTTTCACCTGTTGACAACTGCTTTAAAGTTGCTATTAATCTACTTTTGTCCCTATCGGTTATTTCAGTTTTAGCATTTTCAAAAATATTGGCATAGCTGCTAAATTCATCGTCACTGTATAGAAGTGCAACGTCACTTGCTCCTCTGTTCATTCCGCCCCTTGGTCCTATAAAATCCCCTTCTTTAAGCCTGTTTTCAAATTCAGATTTAAGATCCGGATTATTATCTAAATTTCCCCTTATACCTTCCTCATTTTTTTCAAGGTCTTCTTCATTAAATTTCACTTCTCTTCCACCAACCATATTCATGGAATCGGGCTTATATAAATTTCCCGTGTCCTTTCCATAGGTCCTGCTCATAAAGGAATCTTCAATGGCCTCAACTGCTAAGTAAAGTCCCCAATCTTTTCCATTTACAGTTATCCAAATAAAACTGCTAAGGGGTGAATCCACATCAAAGTAGTTCATCATCTGGTAGCTTAAATAATCTTTAAGATAGGTATTATCTTGAATTATATTGTTCAGCACCAATTTATCCAAACCCATATAGGTTTTTCCGTCTTCATAGTGGTCAAATTCAATTTTAAAGCTGTATCTATTTGAATCTGAATTGGAAACACTGCTTAAGGAGGAGTTTCCCTTAGTTCTAATTGCCACATTGTTTACATTGTTATTGTCTATTACCACGTTGCAGTTTACATATTCCTTATCTATTGCATTAGATAACATTGAGTTAAAATCATCTTCCTTTATTACTATATCCAAAGTGTGGACTGAATCTGTGGAAAAAAGAGATTTAACATAGGGCAGTTCACTGTCAGTCTTTGTAATACCTAAACTTTCACCTTTTAAAAATAGCAATGCAAGTAAAAACGTAGCTATCACTATTCCTAGGGAAATAATTGTGGTTTTATTACTTTTAGACATCTTAACCTCCCGCTAGCCTTCATAATCTCCGTTGTAGCTTACCAATACTACATTCTCCACATTTTCTTTTTGAGATAGTCTGTTTATAAAACTTGTATCCTCGGATTTAAGTCTTATTTCATAATTTAATTCTATTGCATTTTCTCTGACTATCTTACTTTTAATTTCACTTTTATCTACAAGAGTTTTTAATTCACTTAGTATCTCTTTTTCACATCTGTCGCCTGTACAATTAATAACTAAAATATAAGGGTTGTCATAGGTCTTTCTATTTACAAATATTAAAAGCACAATACCTATTGCAACACTTCCAAATACAGCTAAAGGAATCATTCCTGACGCCAAAACTATACCTGCTGCAATGGACCAAAATAAAAATACCAAATCCAAGGGCTCCTTTATAGCCGTACGAAAACGCACAATAGATAGGGCACCTACCATACCCAGAGAAAGCACAACATTACTGGTAACGGCTAAAATTACCAAAGTTGTAACCATACTAAGCCCTATTAAAGTAACTCCAAAACTGGAGGAATACATAACTCCCTTATAGGTCTTTTTATAGATTAAAAATATAAATACTCCCAATCCAAAGGACATAGTTATGGCAAGTACCATATCAAAAATTGAAACGCTGCTTACATTTTCTAAAAACCCTGATTTAAAAATATCATCAAATGTCATAATTTCCTCCTATCCGTATATACGACAATTAGCATACTTGGAACAAGCTGTTGATTGTCTATTTCCAAGTTGAACTATATCTCTAATAAAGCCGGGAAGAAATTCATCATATTTAACTTCTAAAATAATCTCTTCCTCTCCTGCCGGTATTGACACCGGGGCACCGCTAAAAAAATCAGTTACCCTCATTCCCCTACGTATATCTCTGTCAAAGGTTATGCGTACATTTCCCGCCGGAAATACAAAAGGCTCTCTATAGTATTGAACTATTGTCTTTGGTCTTAAAAGCTTACTGTTGTACTTGCTGTAAAATTCAATTAAAATCGGATCTTTGCTTTCCAACATCCAACTTACGTCTCCTTTAATAATTTTCTCCACTTCCTCTTTGCAGATTTTTTTTGATTCCTTGTAAGTTAAATTATTTATCTTACTCTTTTTTTCCAACTTAATAAGATTGTAATCATCGTTGTAATACCTTATTCGAAATTTCTCTCTATGGTTAACTCCATTTATTTTTTCCCTAAGGGCTTCATCCTTGGGAGTGTCAAAATATAGACTGCTTATTTTATACTCCCTTCTCCCCTTGGTATTTTTATCTCTTGGCAGTACTGAAATTAATTTTTTTCTTAAAACCATATAGTCTAAATAATTTAAATTATGTTTTAATTCATGTCTTCCCTTCATAAATAACCCCTCTTTTTAGATAGTTTAAGGAAATTAAAGTTGAACCTCCAAAATACAAACCTCCTCATCTCTTCCTCCTAAGTATTTAACATCTTTTTCTACTTTAATATTTCCACTTAATACCTCCTTTAAAATTTCATCTAAACCTTCATTTAAGTGATTAAAAACGGTTTTTACTTTATAATCCTTAAATTTTAAACTGGTTAAATATATATTTGATGTCAATCGCTTTTTAATTTCCTCACAATATAAATAGCTTTCCGCTACAATATTCATAAGTTTATATCTTTCAATATCAATTTTTAAAATCATTTACAAACTCCTTTCTCAAATTGATTTAGGACAATATTACTTAAGCTAACTTAAAAGTAGATTGAACTTCTTTTCAAGTTTAATTTAAGCTTCGTGCTATAATATTAATTAAAGTTAGGAGGTTTAATATGAAGTTACTTTTAATAGAAGATGAAAGACAACTATCAGATGCCTTAGTTGCTCTCTTTAAACAAAATAGGTATTCAGTGGATGTTGCCTATGATGGAGAATCAGGCGAAGAACAGGCTCTAACCGGAATTTACGACGTAATAATACTTGATATTATGCTGCCTAAAAAGAACGGATTACAGATTTTAACCTCTTTAAGAGAGGAAAATATCTCCACTCCCATATTGCTTTTAACGGCTAAATCCGAAGTTGAAGACAAGATAAAGGGCTTGGATTATGGCGCTGACGACTACCTTACAAAACCCTTTGTGGCAGATGAACTTCTTGCTCGAATTAGGGCCATAAGCAGAAGAAAGGAAGAATTTATAGGAAATGAACTTACCTTTAATGAAACCAAATTAAATAAGGATACCCATGAATTAAGTTACAAGGGAAACACAGTTAAACTTGGTTTAAAGGAATTTCAAATTTTGGAAATGCTAATGGAGAACAGCAAACAAATAATTCCAAAGGAGACTTTTATAGAAAAGATTTGGGGATTTGACAGCGACGCTGAATACAATACCGTTGAGGTTTATATATCCTTTATTAGAAAAAAGCTTCTTGCTATAAATTCCGATATGCAAATTAAAGCTACTAGAGGACTTGGCTATTCTTTGGAGGACCTACAGTGATACGCTCTTTAAAAATTAAATTTATTACTATAATAATGGGTGTTTTAACTGCTGTATTTATTGGAATCTTCGTAGTTTTAAACATATTTATGCAATCTAAAAGCTCGGAGCAGACGGGAAAACTTCTAATGTTAATAGCTCAACAGGACGGTGTGGAGTTTTTACAGGACTTTAGAAGAGATTACTTTAGAGATGACTTCTTTAAAAGTCCCGATTTTGGAATAAACACCTTGGACCTTTCCCCTGCTGCAAGGGCTTCCAGAATTTTTTATGTAAAAATAGATCAGTCCAACAGAGTTTTTGAATTTCACTTGGATATGATTACTGGGCTTTCCATAGAAGATGCTAAGTCCTACTTGGAAGATGCCCTTACTAAGAACAAGAAACAGGGATTTATAGATAATTTTCAATATCTAATTGCAGATAAGGACTACGGTAAAATGATTATCTTTGCCGAAAAAAGTATAGAAACTCAACTTTTAAACCAACTTATGGATGTTTCCTTAAAGGTTGCAATTTTCAGTCTTGCCATTTTCTTTATACTTTCCATCTACCTATCAAATTGGGCTATTAAACCTGTAAAAACAGCCTTTGAAAATCAAAAACAGTTTATTTCCGATGCCAGTCACGAATTAAAAACACCTTTAACTATAATTTCCACTAATGTAGATGTTTTGGAAAATGAAATAGGAAAAAATAAAAGGCTGGAGGATATTAAAAGCCAGACAAATAGAATGAATCTCTTAATTAAAGAGCTTTTATCTTTGGCTAAAACCGATGAAGGCAAGGCAGATTTGGAATTTAAAAACTTCAATGTCTCCCAGGCTATTTTAAACAGCTCTCTGGAATTTGAAAGCAGAGCCTTTGAAGAGGGAAAGAACTTGGAAATAGAAGTTAAAGAAAATATTTTCTACAAGGGAAATGAAGATAAAATAAAACAGCTTTGCTCCATATTAATAGACAATGCCATTAAACATTCTCAAGACAACGGAGATATAAAAGTCAGATTTAAAAAAGAAAGTTCTAAATTACATTTTTCCGTATATAATACGGGTACCGGAATTCCCGAATCGGAAAGGGAAAAGGTCTTTGAAAGATTTTACAGAAGCGACAGCTCCCGTTCAAGAGATACGGGCGGCTACGGTCTTGGACTTTCCATTGCAAAATCCATAGTTGAAATCCACAGGGGGAAAATTTATATTACGGGAGAGTATGGCAGCTGGATTCAATTTAATGTAATATTATAAACCCTCAATTGTTTAAGGGTTTATAAATGAAAAAAGGACTTGGAATAAACCAAGTCCTATACTAATCCTCTATATTTAAATATTCCAAAGAGTACCAGCAGCAAAGCGTAAATGGCAAGTAGTCCCTTTACCAATCTCTTATCCTCTTTTGCTACAAATAACAGCCCCACAACCATTACAAGGAACATTACCACATATTCGGCATAGCGAATATATTCATTAAAACTTCCCGTTTTCCATTGCAGTTCCCTATATATAAACTGTAAAGCTATTAATATTACTGCAAGAGCTACGAATATTTTCTGCAAAGTCTCTTTTTTCAAAATCACACCTCTACTGATTTGTTAACTTTCTATATTCCTTTAAAGCTATTCCTAAAATCTCAATAGCTCTCTTTAAATCCTTTTGATTAATTACATATGCAAGTCTTACTTTACTCTTTCCTTCATTGGAATCATGATAAAAACCGTCTGCCGGAGCAATCATTATAGTCTCTCCATCTACGTCAAATTCAGTAAGCAACCACATTGCAAAATCATCGGCATCTTTTATTGGAAGATCGGGCATAATGTAGAAAGCCCCCTCAGGCTTGTAAACTTTTACTCCCTCTATTTTCTTTAATTCCTCGTAAATTAAATTTCTGCGTTTTTCATACTCTTCATTTACTTCTTTAAAGTAACTTTCATCTACATTATAAAGAGCTGTTGCTCCTATTTGATCAATAGTTGAAACTGCAAGTCTTCCAGTGGCAAGTTTTATTACCTCTGTCATCAATTCCTGATTTTTGCAGATTAATGAACCTATTCTTGCTCCACATGCTCCAAATCGCTTAGATATGGAATCTAAAATTATCAGCCTATCTTCAATTCCCTCTATTGAAGCAAAGGACATAAATGTCTTACCGTCAAAGATAAATTCACTATAAACCTCATCTGCAATTATAAAAAGGTCCTTTTCCTTTGCAACTCTTACAATTCTTCTAAGTTCCTCTTCAGTATAGACAGTTCCTGTCGGATTGGAAGGGTTGGATATTAAAATAGCTGCCGTATCTTCAGTTACTGCATTTTTAATAGTCTCATAGTCCGGTAGTCTATAGCCGTCCTCCACCTTTGTATCAAAGGTAACAGGATTTAAGCCACACTGTCTAAATATTGTATAGTAATTTGAGTAAAAAGGATTTGAAGTTAGGATTTTTTGTCCCAGTTCAGATACTGCAATTAAAGCGAAAACCAAAGCTTCACTTGCTCCCGTTGTAATAATTATATCTTTATTTGGATCAAAGTCCGCTCCTCTTGCCTTATAATACTCACAGGTCTTTTCCATTAATGATTTTAATCCCTTTGATGGAGCATAATCTAAAGTTTTCAAATTAGTGTTTTTTATTGCATCAAAAAATTCATCAGGTGTCTTAGTATCTGGGGCGCCTATATTTAAGTGGTATACTTTTTTACCATCGGCTTTTGCTTTATCTGCAAAGGGTGTTAACTTTCTTATTGCTGAATAGGGTACTTCTTTTATTCTCTGTGATATATTCATCATATCATTCACCTCTTATGAATTAATTTTTAATCTTAAATCTTCTCCAAAAAATTTAATTGGTTCAAATTTTTGGAATACTCGTGAAAAAACTCTATCAGTGTACTTTGCCGTCAATTCATCAGGCGATAAATTGGTGGAAATTAAAGTCTTACTTCCTCTAAGAATTCTCGTGTTGACTATATTAAAAATCTCAGATGCAGTAAAAGAATTTGTAAATTCAATTCCCAAATCATCGATTATTAATAACTCACAATCAAATAACAAGTTATATTTCACTGAGTTTATTTCATTTCTTCTAAACTTTCTATCTTCTATTAAATCAAGCATATTAAAGGCCGTTTGATATACTACAGCCACATTTTCATCTATCAGTTCCTTGGCTATACAATTTAACATAAAGGTCTTTCCCTGACCTGTCGGCCCGTAAAACAAAAGATTCATATCATTTTTGTCCTTAAAGGTATTTATAAATCTTCTGGATAATTTAAGAACCATTTCCATATTTTCTCTGGGAGAAATACCTTCATTTTTATAGGGCTCCCTTGAAAAAATTCCCAAGTCAAAGGTATTGAAATTTTCCTTATCCAAGGTATAGCTCATATTACTTATATAATAAAGCTCTCTGGCAATTTTTGCCTGCATACAATGGCACCTGCTGCCATCTTCTAAAAAACCTGTATCCTTACAGTCATAACAACTGTAGGAATCATCTAAATAATCTCTTGAATAATCATTTTCCAATAAGAGTCTTTCCTTTTCGCCCCGAAGGGCGTAAATGTCCTCGTTTATTTTTCTAAGTTCGTCTAGAGAAGGACTCTTTACCTGACTTCTTAAAGATTGAAAACCAAGGGAGGAAATACACTCGTCAATTTTTTTAATCTGAGGAATTTCCGCATAAATTTCACGTTTTCTATCCTCTAAATCCCTTTTGTTCTTATCTCTTTGAAGTTCATATTCTCTTTCAATTTTTCTAAATACATCCTTCATCAGTATCATCCTAAACACAGTTTATTAAACATCATCATTTTTCAAGTCTTCAAAAAGGGCTTCTCTTTTCTTTTTGGCTAATTCCTCTAAGTACCCTTCTGGATATTCATCACTTAACTGTTTAAAATTGTGAAACTTAGTTTTTACCACTTTCTGCTTACGTTTATCCAAGACTTCTATATCATCAACGGTTGTAATACCCTTTTCTTTCCAATTCATTAAAATACGATTTACATAGCCCAAGTTGGGATTATTCGTATTTATACACTTATCGCTGGCTGCCATTACTAAATCATAATCCATATTGTGCTCGTCAAACCAACTGTTTACAAGTTCAAAATCTCTGGCATTGTATGCCTTATTTGAGATTCCAATTCTCTCTTTCACCTTTAAAAATCTATAATATTTCTCATCATATTCCAAGTAGCTGTTTTGAATATCTTCCATTGTCCTAATATTATTTTCAGACCAATTCCTTATAACACCTTCAATATAGGGCAATTTATAGATTTTCTTAACTTCAGTGGCATACCAGAAGGCCTCTTCTATTAATTCCACAGGCATATTGTAAAAATCTCTCCATGAAGCTATTTCCTGTTTCTTAGCTACGGAAATCTGTCCTCTTAAGTAATATTCCGCCTTTGACAGCAAATCGGCTATCTTCGGATCATCTAAAATAGAATTCTGATCCACTCTCTCCTCTATTTTAGGAGCTGAATATATATTTTGAATATAGAGTTCTTTTAAGTTTAAAAAAATTATATTGAAATCATCTTCATCTTCTCCATCGTACTCCTTGGTAACAATTCCCGCTTTTTCCCAGTAGTCCCAAGCTCTTAGTACGTCAGATTCAATAAGTCCCAGTAGATCTGCTATTAAATTGTTGTCAAATTTCCTAAGTCCTCCCGATTCCCTTGCAAGTTTATATCCCATTAAATAAACTTTCACAAAGTTTCCGTCGGCTCCTGGCATATAGTCATTTATAAAAATATTTTCAATAGGTGTATCACCTAAATCCATACTTAATTTCTTTAACTTGAAATACATTTTACCACCTCATTAAAAGCATTTCTATATAGAACCATCTTATCTGTATAATAAAATTTTACACCTAAAAAATCTCTAAAACAATTCTTTAAATTTTCATCTTCATTAAAATCAACATCTCCGTTTTCATAAAGGCGCATAAAGGACCCTGTTTTTTCAAAACCCATTTTTTTATATAATAAAATAGCTCGTTTATTGTATCTTGCAACTTCTAAATACAACTTTTCAAAGTTGCACTCGTAAAAATAATATTTTAACATTCTAAACAGAGCTTCTTTTCCAAATCCTTTTTCAATTTTGCCAGGTTCTATTACAATGCCAAGCACTGCCCTTTTCTTTCTTTCATTAATGCTTTTAAAGCTGAGGTAACCTATGGGAGTATCCTTTAAAAAAATAGTAAAGTACTTACTTCTAAAACTTCCCGTCTTCCATAAAAACCAATCTTTTATTTCCTTTTCAGTACTTTCGTCAAAATTATAATCCGCATACAATGAGCTTTTATGTTTCTCCCAATCTTTAAATTTAAAGACATCTTGAAGTTTCATTTCCTCAAATCTAAGATTTTCACTGTAAATAACCTTAACACTTCCCAATAGTACTCCATCCCAGTCTAATTTTTATCTATTCTTTCAATTTTCAAAACAATTGTAGCCATTTTTAATTGTTAGGTTTTATAATATAATAAACCTTGGAATTTTTCAAGATAAATTAAAGAAGAAACTACACTTTGGCAGTTTCTTCTATTGTAGGTCTCCATTTTCCGAAATAATAATAAAGAGCCATTAATATACATGTCACTGTCCAGGAAATCGGATAGGATAAATAAATTATTTCAATCCTGTTCCAGGCCACTAGGGCAGTATAAATCCAAATTATTCTAAGTCCGCACATGGATATTATGGATATTACCATTGGAGGTACGGCTTTTCCCGAAGCCCTTATAAATCCTCCATAGATTTCGCTCATTCCAAAAATAAAATATCCTCCTGCCAAGTAGTAAATACACTTGGCTCCATAGTCTATTACATCTGGGGCACTGTTAAATATTCCTATTAACTGTCTTGCAAATATTACTGCTATTGTGGAAAGTATAATTGCAGAGCCTATTACAAGAGCCATTGAAACTTTCATTCCCGACTTTATTCGCTCATATTTTTTGGCTCCGAAATTCTGTCCTGCAAAAGTAGTTGCCGCAAGGGCTATTGCCTGCAATGCCATAAATATAAAGCCGTCTATTCGACCTTCAGCCGCAAGCCCCGCTATGGCATCGGAACCAAAGCCGTTTATCTTTGTTTGAATAAGTACATTGGAAAGAGAAATTACCGAACCCTGTATTCCCGAAGGAATTCCAATACTAAAAATTTCCCTCATACTGTCCTTATAAAATTTAACTTCCTTTAATTTCAATCTAAATATATTTTCCGATTTCATAAGACTGTAGGTAACTAAAATCGCCGTTACCATTTGAGATGCAAAAGTAGCCCAACCGGCTCCTCTTACAGACATATTTAAATTCTTAACAAAAATTAAATCCAGTACTATATTAGTCACAGCACCTACACACAGAAAGTTAAAAGGCCTTTTGGAATCTCCCACAGACCTTAGTATACTTGCTCCCATATTGTAAATTAACAGTGGAATTACTCCTATAAAAAATATTCTCATATAGGATATGGAATCTTCCATTATCTCAGCAGGTGTATTTAACATTCTAAGCAGCATAGGAGATATTAAATATCCCAAAAATGATAGAAGTATTCCACCTACTATGGATATTGCATAGGCTGTATGGATGGCATTGTTTAACTTTTTTCTGTCTCCCGAGCCGAACTTTTGAGATACTACAACTGCCGCTCCCGTAGTCAAGCCCACAAATAAACCTATTAACAGGTTTGAGATAGGACCTGTTGCTCCTACGGCCGCCATTGGATTTTTACCTGCAAATTTACCTACTATCATTAAATCCGCAGTATTATAAAGCTGCTGTAGAAAGTTGGATAACAAAAGAGGAATTGCAAAGTAAATAATTCCCCTTGCAATTGAACCCTCTGTTAAATTTATATTTCGTTTTTCATTTAATTTCAATTTTTTTCTTCTCATAATCCCGGAACACCTAAATAAATGGTGGTCACCTTTCCGCAAAGTTCATTGTCCACCATTCCCTTTTTTATTTCATAAACCGTCATAGTTTCATTGGCTATTACTGATGTATTTAATACCTCTCCTGTATTTGCCTCCACTCCCGAAGGTATATCTATGGAGATAATATAATTTGAATGTCTGTTGATTTCCTCTATTACTTTTTCAAAAATTCCCCTTACATCTCTACAAAGACCTATTCCAAAAATACAATCAACTGTAACTTCATTTACTTCCAGAGAATCTACTAACTTTACCAAATCCTCTTCCTCATTTAATTTATAGATATTATTTGTAAAAGTCCTTAATATTTCCAGATTTTCAATTAATTCTTCACTTTGGGGTTCTCCCATAATGAAAATATCCACATCTCTTTTGTCTATTAAAAGGTGTCTTGCCAAAGCAACTCCATCTCCACCGTTATTTCCATTTCCGCAAACTATGGTATAGGAATCATACTTATTTATCTCATTAAAAATACCCAAGGCAACGTTCTCCATAAGTAAAATCGGTCTGATCTTATGTATTTCCGTTGCCCTTCTATCAATTTCAAACATTTCTTCTCTTAATAAACTCATGGCTCTCCTCAAATTACTTATTATATTTTGATTATATCATAATTTTCCACACTTTATAGGGCACCTACAATTTTTTTCTGCAATTATTCTTATAATTAGGCTATTGATTTTTATCCTCTTAATTACTAAACTATAACTTGGGTTTAGTTTTACTAATCCTTAATTTAAAATACTTTTTGGAGCGATAAAATGAAAAAAAAGATTTTTATAATAACCTTACTTACGCTTTTACTTTGTAGTTGTGCAGGACCTAAAGATCCTGAGACACCAGAAAAAGAAGTGGAAAAAATTTCCTACTATGCGCCTCTAAGCGGAGAGGAGACAGCTGAAGATATATCGGGTAAGCCTGTTTTTGCAGTAATGCTTGACAACCATCCCGACGCAAGACCTCAATCAGGTTTAAATGATGCCGAGGTAGTATATGAATTTAAAGCTGAGGGAGAATTTACAAGGTACCTGGCATTGTATATGAAAAATGAAGTTGATGTACTGGGACCTGTTAGATCTGCAAGACCTTACTTTGTAGATACTGCAGCAGAATATGAGGCTATCTATGCCCATTGGGGAGGTTCCGAAGCGGGGTATTTTCAAATTTCAACTTTAGGAGTTAAAAATTTAGATGGAATTGCCCTTGAGGGTATTACTTATTACAGAAATAAGGAAGTAAATAAAAGAAGACCTCACGATGGTTACACAAGCTATGAATCAATGTATGAAAAGGCAGAGGAATTAAATTACTTAGAAGACCTTCAACCTGTCACTTCTTTTAAATTTGACTACAGTGAAGATTTAAATGCTATTAAAGAGCAAATGGGCGATGTTGAAGCTACTAAAGTATCCTTGGACTTCTTTAAACACTATAACACCACCTTTGAATACACTCCCGATTCAAATTCCTACCTTGTTTTTAGAAATGGGGAAGAAGTAGTTGATGAAAGAGATTCTTCAAATGTAGTGGCTAAAAATATAATAGTACAGTTTGCAAAATCCTACGTCTCAGGTCCAAATGGTACTCTCACCGTTGAACACCTTGGAGAAGGCGAGGGTAAGTTAATTACCAATGGAAAAATAATAGATATAACTTGGGAAAAAGACTCCGATAATTCCAGAACTATATTTAAAACACTTTCAGGCGAAGAAATAATTTTAATGCCAGGAGAAACTTTTATAGAAGTTTTAGATCTAACAGATAATGTGGAAATAGAACCAGTAGTTGAAAGTGAAGAAGTTAAAGAATCTGAAAACAATAAATAAAATGTAAAAAAGACTTTCTTGAAAAGTCTTTTTTACTTGGAAGTTTTTAATATAGAAGAATTTCAACTATTTCATATTAAGTTATATCTTCTATTTATGTTTTATTTATGTTTTATTTACTTTTAACTTACTTATAAAAACACCTACTATAAATCCTATAACTGCAGCTAAAATCCATCCAAAACCAAATTCAGCCAGCGGCATCACGTTATCATAAATTTCCGTTACCGACAAAACAATATTGGATTTTGAAATTATTTCAGGCGTTGATTTTAAAGCATCTACAAAACTTATTACACCTGTAAAAAGCATAGTAACTCTCCAAACAGTTAAATCCTCATTAAATACTTTGGAAATAAATACAAGAGCTATTAAAACTATTGCCAAAGGATATAAAAATACCAGAACAGGTAGGGAGAGATCTAAAATTAAATTCAAACCCACATTTGAAACTAAAAAGCTAAAACCGGTAATAATACATATAAATTGAAAATAGCTTAATTTCGGATACATTTTAGTAAAGGTTTCAGAACATGCGGTAATTAATCCCACTGCCGTTTTTAAACAAGCCACTGTTACGATTATGGCAAGTAATATTTGACCCGGCACTCCAAAATAATAATGGGCAATTTGATTTAAGGCAACTCCTCCATTTTCCGCAAGCGATACTTTACCCAAACTGGAAGCACCCATAAATATAAGTGAACCATAGATTAAAGACATTAAAATCAAAGTTACAATACCTGACTTTAAAGTATACTTTGCAATTTCAGAAGGGTCTTCTATTCCCAAGTTTTTAATTGAACTTATTACAATTACGGAAAAAGCAAGAGATGCAAGGGCATCCATAGTATTATAACCGCCTATAAATCCCTGACCGAAAGAATTACTTAAATAATTCGGTTGAATAGATTGTTCAAAGGCATTTCCCATAGGCGAAATAAATGCCATTATTATTAAAACGGACAAAAGCACTAAAAATATTGGATTTAATACCTTTCCCACCCAAACCATAATCTTTGTAGGTTTTCTAGCAAATAAAAATGCCACTATAAAATAGATAATTGTAAATATCAGTAATACCATACTGTTTTTTTCAGGGCTTACAAAAGATCTAAGACCCACTTCAAAGGCCACTGTTGCCGTTCTTGGCAATGCAAAAAAGGGACCTATGGTCAAATATAATGCCACTGTGAAAAATAAGCCGAACTTTTTATTAATCTTTCCTGATAAACTTTGAACTCCATCGGAATCAGATATTCCCATGGCAACAGTTCCCAGTATGGGAAGTCCCACAGCCGCCATTAAAAAACCCACCATGGCAATTAAAAACTTTGCACCCGCTTCTTGTCCTAAGTAGACCGGAAATATCAGGTTTCCTGCACCAAAAAACAATCCAAACAACATTGAACCTATTATTAAATAATCCTTTGACTTTTTATTCATGGTTCCTCCTGAAATAATAATAAAAGTATTTAGTTTTTCTAAATACTTTTATTTTATCAGATTATTCTTTTACCAAAAAGAGTTTATTTAATTTTATTTTCCTTTATGAAATTAACTAAATTCCCAAATAAAACTCCATCTTTAACCTGCTGTGACGCTTTTTCATCCTTTAAAATTCCAATCATTTCAAAGGCCAAAACCTGTGCAAAGGACGGCCCCATTGAAGTTATTACATTTTCATCAATTACTACCGGCTCATCAACTCTGCCCTTGGTCTTTAAGTTAACTTCATATCCCGGGTAGCAAGTAAATTTCCCCTCTTTTAAAAGCCCTGCCGTATCAAAAACTATTGGACCTGCACATATGGCAGCCACAGGTTTTTCTTCACTTTCATAAACCTTTACAAGTTCCACAACTCTATTTTCTGCTGCTAAATTAGTGGCTCCCGGAAGTCCTCCCGGAATATAAACTGCTCTATACTCGTCAAAATTTATTTCGTCAATTACTTTATCGGCAATAACTGTAATATTGTGAGCGCCCTTTACATTTCTATCACCGCTAATACTTACCAATTCAACTTCAAGTTCAGCTCTTCTCAAATAATCACAAACTGTTAAAGCTTCAATTTCCTCAAAACCATCTGCTAAAAATATAAGTAGGTCCTTCATTAATAATCCCCCTTCAATTACATGTTCTTTGACTTTTCCACCGCCGCATTTATAGCCTCAATTATTCCCCCTCTAAATGCCCTTTCCTCTAAAACTTTTAAACCCTCTATAGTTGTACCTCCCGGTGAAGTTACCATATCTTTTAACTCTCCAGGATGTTTTTCTGTCTCTAAGACCATTTTTGCTGAACCCATAACACTTTGTGCTATAAATTCATAGGCATCTCTTCTATTTAATCCATTTAATACAGCGCCATCGGCAGCCGCCTCTATAAACATATAGACATATGCAGGAAGAGAACCGCAAGCCGCAGAAAAAGCATTAAAGGAATCCTCGCTTATAATAGCTGCTCTTCCTATTAAATTAAAAATATTTTTAACTTCATCTCTTTCATCCTCTGATAAAAGTTCATTTGGACAGATGCCTGACATACCTTCATAGACCATTGCAGGTGTATTTGGCATTACCATTGCAATTTTTCGACTTGGTAGAAGTTTTTCCAGTTTTTCCAAAGTAAATCCGGCTGCTATTGAAATCAATATTTTATCTTCGCTGAAAACTTCCCTAACTTCATCTATTACATCTGCGTACACCTTTGGCTTCACTGCTAAAATTATATATTTTGAATCTTTTACAACATCTCTATTATCTTTTTTTATTTCAACATTTTTAAATTTCTCATATTCACTTAGTTTTTCCGGACTTTTATTAGAAATTATAAGTTCTCTACCGTTTTTTATAAGTCCGTGAGCTATTGCTCCTCCCATGTTTCCAATTCCAATTATCCCTATTTTATCCATAGTGACCTCCTATTATTTATTATTGCACAAATTCCATTAATTTTCTACCTCTCTCCCCTTTTATGCTATAATTAAAAGGGTGATTGCAATGAAAAGAATATCTTTATCAAAATTATTTTTTACTTTTTTTAAAATTAATGCTTTGACTTTTGGAGGAGGTTACACCATCGTTCCAATAGTAAAAGATGTCTTTGTAAATGATTTAAACTTAATAGACAATAATGAAATGACTGACTTAATAGCTCTTGCTCAAAGCGGACCTGGAGCTATGGCCATATCAACTTCAATATTAACGGGATACAAACTCAGAGGTCCCATAGGAGCTATAGTGTGTTTAATAGCTTCCACTTTGCCCTGTCTATTAATTTTATCTCTGGTTTCCGTTTTCTATACTCAATTTAAAACGAATTTTTTTATTAAATCCGCCCTTGATGGAATTAGCGGTATTATTTGCGCAGTTCTTTTAATTACCGTTTTTAATATGGGAAAGGCTGCCTATAAAAGCTATCCGGTTTTTTCATCTGTATTAATGGTACTGACATTTATACTTGGTTTCTTTATGAAAATAAGTACAGCTCCTCTCCTTTTATTTTCAGCTCTAATGGGAGTAAGCGTATTTTTTATACTGGATAGGAGGGATAAAATTGAATAATCTATTTGTTCAGCTTTATTTAACATTTCTGCAAATCGGAGTACTTGCCTTTGGAGGTGGTTATGCCACCATCCCCCTAATAGAAAAATTTATAGTCCATGGAAATAATTGGCTTAGTATGTCTGAATTTTTAGATTTAATTTCTATTTCTCAAATGACTCCCGGACCTATAGCTATTAACTCAGCAACATTTGTAGGTCAAAGGGTGGGAGGATTTTTAGGTTCAGTAGTTGCTACGGCAGGATTTGTAACTCCTCAATTTATTATAATGATGATTTTCGGATATTTTTTATTTACTAAAAATAAAAAATTTAAAATTTTAAATTGGATTTTAAACGGAATTAAAGCTGGGATTGTATCACTTATATTAATTTCCGCAATTAATTTAATAGAGACCAGTATTTTCCCCGAAGGATTTGCCAGTGCCAACATAGTTGTAATAGTCACTTTTATTTTAGGATTTATACTCTATATAAAGAAAGTGGACCTATTTAAATTAATAGGCCTTGGGGCAGTTCTTGGAATTCTTTTAAATTTTATTATGACACTAATTTAAAAAAAATTAGTGTTTTTTAATGCCCTCCGGGAACTATGTCAAAATCATCTTTTTCGGTTTTTAAATCCACAATCAACAGTCGAATAAAAACTATTGTCAGAGGAATTAAGGTTATAAATATGGATCTACCCAAGTACTTAGCTGAAAGAATTGTTCCGAAAATTCCCCCCACTATAAAAGCAAAAAGCATTTTAAAATGAACAAGTGAAACTTTAAAATATCTTTTGTCTTTATATCTTACAAAGTGTACTATGTTGTTTCCAAGCTGACGAATGTGATTTGTACAAAAAGTAGTTGCCATGGGAATCTCCTGAGCTCGTCTAAAGGTATTTAACCTCATTGATGAAATAAAATTAATTGTAACCTGAGCAATTTCATAGGGTGCACTTTCAGGTAAAAGACCTAGAAAAATCACTGCCCCTATCTCTATAAAAATTAAAAGCGTCTCCCAATGGATTAGCTTTAATTTTCGCATAGGCTCATAAACATATTCTGAAATTATAGCTCCTAAAAGGTACGCACTCATTGGAATTAACAAATAAGCCGCCCTACTCCAATCTCCGCTTCCTATTGCCATGGAAAATAAAACTAAATTTGCTGTTTGAGCATTGGAGAAAACGCCACCTCTTATACAATAAGTATAGGCTCCATAAAATCCGCTTACACACATAAGAACTATAAAAACCCAAAGTTTTTCAACTTCTAAGTATTTTTTACTTATTTTCTTTTTCGGCATTTCTAATTTATCAACCATTTTAAGACACTTTCCCTTTTTATTTTATTATATTTCTACCTAAATCTTTTGTAAATATTCTCTTTGAAATTGTGTGCTTATTATGCTCTGTGTTATAATTTTTAACATGGAGGTAGGTCTATGTGGACTAGAAAACAATTAAAAGACAAGGCCAAAGCACTACTTAAAAAATATTTTTGGAATGCTGTTATAGTGTGTTTATTATTTACGATTATAGGTAATTTAATCTCCACTGAGAGTATTTTTACAAATAATTTAAATGAGAATAATATAGTTATTACTAATGAAAAAGAGCAATATATCCACCCTTATGAGCATGATAAGGTTTTAAAAATAAATATGTTTAATGGTGTTTTTGATATTCGTACTTTTTCCAATAGAATTTTTCCTGAGGGTACTGCTGAAAATAATCTTCTTAGAGGAATTATTAAAATACCGGTGACTACCAGTACTTTAATAATTATTTCAATTTTTATAATTTTCTTGGGAGTGTTTATTTTTAATCCTTTAAAAATAGGACTTGCCAGATTTTTTCTTAAATCCTATGAAGGTGATTCCCGGATTGGTTACCTGTTCAGTGCCTTTACAGATGGGACCTGGTTTAAAATGTCAATTAAACTCTTTATAAGAGATATTTACATTTTATTGTGGTTTTTACTTCTCTTTATTCCGGGAATTGTAAAGAGCTATCAATACTTCTATGTGGAATATATCCTGGCTGAAAACCCCGAACTTTCCATCTCTGAAGCCCTTGAAATCAGTAAAAAAATGACCGATGGAGAGAAATTTGATATTTTTGTACTGGAACTTTCCTTTATTGGATGGATTTTTTTAGCTAATTTATTATTTAATATTGGATATATATTGTTAAATCCATATATGTACGCAACCTATGCGGATTTATACTTAACTAAAAAGTACAGATCTGAATTTTATTATGAAGAAAACGAAGCAAGCTTTAACTAAAAATTTGTAAATAAAAAGGACATCACTGTCCTTTTTATTTTACATTATAAACTTCTATATTTTTTACATTTCCCTTTTCCACAGACTTAATTTCGTAGTAGTACCTTCCGTCATCTACTACTCCATTTAATTCTATTTCCTCACCCTTACTGTTAAAGAGATGAAAAACCAATTCTCCCAAAGTTTCAAAACCCTGATCGTCTATGTCAAATTCATATACATGATTTATGTCGTTAATATGAGTCCCTGTAGTAAACAGTCCCCTATGTCTTGTTATAGCTATTTTTACATCAGAGGAGTCAACTAATAAGTACTTTCTTACTGCAAATAAAATAGCTATGGCTATTACTCCTATTAACAAATCCGATACTCTTTCCGATTCTACCAGCATCTTTCTGGAGATAACCAATAAAATTAAGTGAATTATTGTGGAATCGTTATGAGCCACCATCAATAATACAAATTCCATAGCTATTACCAAGAGCAATACGTGGGATAGAAAGTTTTTAAATAAAATACTGCTTATTTCAGCGTTACTTTGCAATATATTGATATAATACCTTACAATGTCAGGTACGGAAATTAAAATTCCAACTACTAATGCCAAGGAAATTAAAATTTCAAAGGCAAATACTATCCTGTTTAACAACAATAAAAATTTTTTTCTTTTCATTTTATTTGTCCCTATATTTTATTTTTTTGTTATACTTTCATAGTTTTATCAATCTCTTTTTTCATCTTTTCCAGCACTTTTTTTTCAATTCTTGAAACTGTCATTTGAGAAATATTTAAGCTTTTAGCTATGGAAACCTGTGTCTTTTTATTAAAGTACCTATCTACTAATATGGTCTTTTCCACGTCATTTAAATCTTCTATTAATTTTTCAAAAAAATCCTTTAATTCTATTTTATCAAAATATTTTTCATTTTCACCTATTAAATCTGAAAGATTTACTTCCTTATCGTCACTATTGGAATCATACATAACGTCTAAAGATTGAGGAGAGTATACTTTACTTGCCTCTATTGATTCCAATATTTCTTCAGGTGTGCTGTCTAAATATTCCGCTATGTCGTTAATAGTAGGTGTTCTTTGATATTCCTGTGCTAAATGAACTTTTGCATCGTTAATTTTTTTAGATAATTCTTGAATTCTTCTAGGAACCCTTATAGTCCAACCCTTATCTCTAAAATATTTTTTTATTTCACCTATAATTGTTGGAGTTGCAAAGGAGGAAAATTCATAACCCTTACTTAGGTCATATCTGTCTATTGCATAGATTAAACCTATTGAAGCCACTTGGTATATGTCATCATAATCTATACCTCTGCCTGAATATTTTTTTGATAAAATTTCCGCAATATATAGATGTTCCTCTATTAAAATTTCTCGAATTTCAGGGTTATTTGTTTCCTTATATTCTTTAAATAGTTCCTTTCTCTCTTCCTTAGTAAGTTTTCTGTTTAAGTTGTAATATTCTTCTATTTTCATAACATCAACCTTAAAGTTTTTTTACCATATAGAGAATCTCTTTGTCAAAAGAACTTTCATCAACGAGACAATCTATAATAGTAGTTGAAAGATAAAGGTCCTCAACCTCATTAATGGTATCCTCACATATTTCAGAAATTTTTATTTTCAAATCATCTTCAATTGCCAACTCTATATTAATATTTTCATTACACTGAAGTTTATAGGCAATGTTAAGTCCTTCTGTAACAGCCATTTTTATGTCTTCAAGTGTCTCTATGTCTATTTTTAAATTAGCTACAATTCCTGATATTAGAAGTCTTACTGAACTTATATATTCAGCTTTATTAGGTATTGTCAATAAAATTTTATCCATCTTAAGACCTCATTTCAAAAACATTGTCAAGTTTCGTTATTGTAAATAATTTTTTAATGCTATTTTTAATATTTGTTATTGCTATTTTATTATTATCCTTTTCAATTTCATTTAATATATAGATTAAAGCTCCCAATCCTGTGGAATCTATATATTCCAATTCACTTCCATCAATTAAGATATTTTTTTTGTTTTCATTGTAAACTTTAAGCACAGTATCTTTAAATTCTGAAATTGTATAGATATCAAGTTCTCCTATTGGATGTATTATTAACTCTTCTTCAACTTCATAATCCATTTTGAAAGTCATTTTTACCTCCTAACTCGACAAAGACTAATCTCCTATATATTTTGCAACTGCCACTATATCAGAATCTTTAATATTCATTAGTTTAACACCTGATGTAGATCTGCCCATTATGGAAATTCCCTCTGTTTCAATTCGAATTATCACACCTGCAGATGTAATCATCATTATTTCATCATTTCTGTCTATTACTTTTGCAGAAATTAAGTCTCCTGTCTTTTCTTTGACTTTATAGGTAATTATTCCTTTTCCAGCTCTTGATTGGGACCTATATTCTTTTAAAGGAGTCATTTTTCCATATCCTTTTTCTGATATTACCAATAGGTACTTATCATCTTGTACTACGTCAAAAGCAACTACTTCATCGTCACTATCCAACTCTATTGATTTAACACCCATTGAGCTTCTACCTGTAAGTCTTATTTCCTCTTCCTTAAACCTAATGCTCTTACCTTTTTTAGTAACTAAAATTACCTCTTCATTTCCCTTAGTAAGTTTCGTTGCAATTATGCTGTCATTTTCTTTCAGTGTCATTCCTATAATACCTGATTTTCTAATATTTTTAAACTCTTCAAAGGATATTCTTTTTATTATTCCAAATCTCGTTGCCATTACTATATTTAAGTCAGGATCGTAGTCTCTTACAGGAATAATAGATTGAACCATTTCTCCTTTAGATAAATTCAATATATTTATAATCGCAGTTCCCTTTGCATGTCTTGAACTTTCAGGTATTTCATAGGCTTTTAACTTATAAACTCTTCCCAAGTTTGTAAAGAAGAATATGGAGTCGTGAGTTGAAGTTATAAACAGATCATTTACAAAGTCCTCTTCTCTTGTAGTAAGGGCCGAAACTCCTCTTCCTCCACGTTTTTGAGGTTTATAGGTTCCCTCGGGCATTCTCTTTATATAGCCAAATTGAGTTAAGGTTATAACTACGTCTTCTTCTTTTATAATGTCTTCTAAATCTATTTCTTCAGCGGTGGGTTTAATAACAGTTCTTCTTAAATCTCCGAACTTATCCTTTATTTCCAAAAGTTCCTCTTTTATTAAATCCATTAAAACGCTGTGATTTTCTAAAATTTCAGTTAATCTTGCAATAGTTTTTATAAGTTCTTTATATTCTTCGTCAAGTTTTTCTCTTTCCAAACCTGTAAGTCTTTTAATTCTCATATCCAATATTGCCTGACCTTGGATATCCGAAAGTCCAAATTCCTCTGTAAATTTAGCCTTTGCATCTTCATCAGTTCTGGATTGTCTTGTAATTTCAATAATTCTATCTATATTGTCAAGAGCTATCTTTAAACCTTCAACTATATGTGCTCTTGCCTTTGCCTTGTCCAGTTCAAACTTAGTCCTTCTTGTAACTACTTCAATTTGATGGTCTACATAGTGGGAAATAAGTTCCTTTAAGGACAATACTTTCGGAACTCCGTTTACAAGAGCAAGATTTATTATTCCAAAAGTTACTTGCATTTGAGTATTTTTATAAAGTTTATTTAAAACCACATTTGGATTTGAATCACGCTTTAAGTCAATTACTATTTTTATTCCCTTCCTTGTAGATTCATCTCTAATTGCGGAAATACCCTCTATTTCCTTTTCCTTTACAAGGTCGTAAATCTTCATCACCAAGTTAGATTTATTTACCTGGTAGGGAATTTCAGAAATTACAATTCTATTTTTATTTTTAACTTCTTCAATTTCAGCAACTGCACGAACTTGAATTTTTCCCCTTCCTGTTTTATAGGCGGACTTTATTCCCTCTTTGCCCATAATTTGAGCACCTGTTGGAAAATCCGGTCCCTTTATAGTGTTCATTAATTCTTCAACAGTTATATCTTCATTGTCAATATACTCTATAACTCCGTCTATTACTTCATTTAAATTATGGGGAGCCATATTTGTAGCCATACCTACGGCTATACCTGATGAACCGTTTACCAATAAATTTGGAAATCTTGAAGGAAGTACTACAGGTTCTATTTCCGTCTCATCAAAGTTGGATTTAAAATCCACTGTATCCTTGTTAATATCTCTTAACATTTCAAGGGCAAGTCTTGTCATTCTAACTTCAGTATAACGCATTGCCGCAGCGCCGTCTCCGTCTATATTACCGAAGTTACCCTGTCCGTCCACTAATGGATATCTGGTATTAAAAGGTTGAGCAAGTCTAACTGTGGCATCATAAATTGAAGAGTCACCGTGGGGGTGAAACTTACCCATAACATCTCCCACAAGTCTTGCTGATTTTTTATAGGAGGTATTTGGATTAAGACCTAAAACTTGCATTCCGTACAATATCCTTCTGTGAACAGGTTTTAATCCGTCCCTTACATCAGGCAGTGCACGTGATACAATTACACTCATTGAGTAGTCCAAATAAGAACTTCTCATCTTCTTATCAAGATCTACATTAATTATTCCATTTTCGTTTATCTCTGTCATTACAGCCTCCTATGCATCTATATTTTCTGCAAATACTGCATTTTCTTGTATAAAATCACGTCTTGGTTCAACGTCTGAACCCATTAGGATTGAGAAGGTTTCATCTGCTTCAATTGCATCTTTTATTTCCACTCTCAGAAGCACTCTATGTTCCGGATTCATTGTAGTTTCCCAAAGATCTTCTGCATTCATCTCTCCAAGACCCTTATATCTTTTTATATCATATTTTTTATCTCTTCCAAGCTCATTTAAGGACTTTTGAAGTTCTTTTTCATCATAGGCATACCTTAGAGCCTTAGTCCCTTTCATAATTCCAAATAAAGGTGGTTGAGCTACGTATACATGTCCATTTTCTATGAGCTGAGGCATATATCTATAAAAGAAAGTTAAAAGCAAGGTCATTATATGAGCACCGTCTACGTCGGCATCAGTCATTATAATAATCTTATTGTATCTTAGATTATTTATATCAAAATCAGGTCCTATTCCCGTACCGAAGGCAGTAATCATATTTTTAATTTCATCGGAATTTAATATTCTATCAAGTCTTGCCTTTTCCACATTCATAATTTTTCCACGCAGAGGCAGTATTGCTTGAAATTCAGAATCTCTTCCGTCTTTTGCCGTACCTCCCGCTGAATTACCTTCCACTAGGAATATTTCCGTAGTTTCATTATCGGCATTATGACAATCCGCCAACTTTCCGGGCAGTGTCATTGATTCCAACATATTTTTCTTACGGGTTAAATCCCTTGCCTTTCTGGCAGCCTCTCTAGCTCTTCTTGCTGAAAGTGCCTTATCTAAAATTATCTTTCCAACCTTTGGATTTTCTTCTAAAAAGTTGGAAAGTTCCTCTGATACTGCAGATTCTACTATTCCTCTGGTTTCGGAATTTCCAAGTTTGGCCTTTGTCTGTCCTTCAAATTGAGGATCGGGAAGTTTTACACTTATTATTCCCGTAAGACCTTCTCTTACGTCATCTCCTGTCAGATTTTCTTCCTTTTCTTTTATAAGATTGTACTTTCTTCCATATTCATTAATGGTCTTAGTAAGAGCCGATCTAAATCCTGAAAGGTGCGTACCGCCCTCTTCGGTATTTATATTATTTGCAAAGGTCATTATATTTTCCGAATAGGAATCTGTATATTGAAGGGCAGCTTCTACAGAAGTTCCCTCTCTTATTTCTTCAATATATATAACATCCTTATGAATCGGTGTCTTCTTTTTATTTATATATTCTACAAAGGACTTTATTCCACCTTCATAGTGGTACATTACCTTTTCTTTTTTATTTCCCTCTTCATCTACTCTCTCATCTTTAAATTCAATTCTAATTCCCTTATTTAAAAAGGCCATTTCTCTAAATCGCTTTGAAAGAGTATCAAAGTCAAAATCCACAGTTTCAAAAATTTCATCATCAGGTCTAAAAAATATTTTAGTCCCCGTATCTTCAACTGGTACACTTCCCACTTCCTTTAAATCAGATGTGGCAATACCTCTTGAAAAATGCTGCTCAAAAACCTTACCTTCTCTTTTAACTGTTGCTATTAATTCAGAAGACAGAGCATTTACTACGGAAACACCTACTCCGTGAAGTCCTCCTGAAACCTTGTAGGCATTGTTATTAAACTTTCCTCCGGCATGAAGTATAGTTAAAACCGTCTCCACTGTAGATTTTCCCGTTTGAGGATGGATATCAGTAGGTATACCTGAACCGTTATCCTCAATACTTACAGAGCCATCTTCATAAATTTTTATAAATATATAGTCACATATACCCGCTAAAGCCTCGTCTATGGAGTTATCCACAACTTCATAAACCAAGTGATGTAAACCCTTAGGCCCAGTGGATCCTATATACATTCCCGGTCTTTTTCTAACAGGTTCAAGCCCTGTTAAAACCTGTATATCCTCTGCACCATAATGTCTGTTGTTATTCTCTTTCATTAACATTCTCCTAATTCATTACAATATATTTATTTTACCATTATTTATTTCAAAATATTTTCCAATTAAATCCTTTAAAATATCTTCATTTAAATCTGTAGTAGTAATAAATATTTGATTATTTTTAAAACTGTCTACTAAATACTTTGATCTGCTCTTATCTAATTCCGAAAATACATCGTCTAGAAGTAAAATCGGATTTGTCTTTAATTTTTCTCTTAATATATCTAATTCCGCCAACTTTAAACTTAAAACCACAGAACGAATTTCACCTTGAGATCCAAATTTCTTGGAACTTAAATTTTTAATTCTAAAATCCAAATCATCTCTGTGGGGTCCCACAGTGGTATATTTAAGTTCCAAATCTCTCTTATGGGAATTTTTTAAATGTTTTAAAAATATACTTTCCATTTCACTTTGTTCCAATTTTAAGGGAACTGTACTTAGGTAAGTGATCTTTAAATCATCTCCCCCTGAGAGATTTTTAAAATGTTCCTTGGCATATTTTTCAATTTGCCTTATATAATTAAGTCTTGTTCTTAAAAGTTTAACTCCCATTTGAGAAAGTTGAAAATTATAAACTTCAAGTAAGTCGTAGTTAAAACTTTTCTTTAAAAGTCTATTTCTCTCAAATAGGATTTTTTTATAAACTGACAGATTATGATCATAAATAGCATCCACTTTGGAAATTAAATTGTCCAAGTACCTTCTTCTGTCTAGTGGAGAAAATTTTATAATATCCAAATCGGCAGGTGTAAATATTACAGATGCCATATCTCTTTTATATTCCTTACTGCTAAGAGATTCCTCATTTATATAAAAGTTATTCTTTGCATTTAAATTTATCTCAACTTGGTACTTATCCTCATAGCCAAAGTTTTCCATAGTGGCCTTTAAATTGGACTTTTCACAGTCCAACTTTATAATTTCATTGTCCCTAGCTACTTTAAAGGATTTTCCATAGGCCAATATATAAATAGCCTCTAATAAATTAGTCTTTCCCATGGCATTTTTGCCCATTATCAAATTAATATTGCCATGGGGCTTAAATTGTAAATGGTCATAATTTCTAAAATTAAAAATTTCCAAGTCTATAATTTTCATTTTTCACCGACTACAAAAATTTCCCCTTCAAATTCCACCTTATCATTATTATAAAGTTTCCTTCCCCTTCTCAGTTCAATTTCACCATTTACTTTTACAAGACCTTCAGTTATGAAAATTTTAGCCTCTCCTCCAGTTTGGGCAACTCCCATTAACTTTAAAAAGCTGTCTAATTTTATATAATCTTCACTTTTCATAAATTCACCTAATTTGCAAGTCTTACCGGAAGAACCAAGTATATATAATCTTCGTCTTCATCTTCCTGTATAATGCAAGGGTTTATAGAATCAGTAAAGTTTAATATTATTTTTTCCGACTCTATAATTTTAATTCCCTCTAAAAGGTACTTTGAGTTAAAGGCTATTTTTAACTCTTCCCCTTCCACTTCGGAATCTACAAATTCCTCCACATTTCCAATTTCTGAATTTGAAGTTATTTCAATTTCACTTTCTCCCACATTTAATTTTACCAAGTTGGCTTTATCTTCCTTAGCAAGTAAACTTGCTCTTTCAAGGGCATTTTGAAATTTATTTTTATCTATTTGTACAATTGTGGAGTGATTTTCTCTAATTAAACCCTCATACTTAAAAAATTCTCCACTTAATAATGTGGTATAAAATACAGTATTGTCAAGATTAAATCTTATTGAATTATTTCCTATAGTTATGTCTATAGCTTCTTCGTTTTCAATTATTTTTATAAGTTCATTTAAACTTCTGGCAGGTATAATTGAACTTATAGATTGATTTGTCTGAGTCCTTAACTTTTTAAGAGCCAATCTAAATCCATCAAGGGCAACGAAATTTATTTCATCTTCCTTTATATCCATTAGAACTCCTGTAAAAGCCACTCTTGTCTCATCAAAAGAAACTGCAAAGGAAGTTTTTCTTATAGCCTCTTTAAAGTCAAAGGCCTTTATACTTACATTTACAATTTCATCTATTCTCGGTAAATCCGGAAACTCGTCACTTACCTGACATTGAATATTAAACTCACTATTTAAACATTTAATATTCATATTGGTACTTGCAACTTCAATATCAATTGTCTCATCGGGTAACTTTCTAATAATATCCCCAAAAAGTCTGGAGTTAATAACAATTTCTCCTTCCTCTAATACTAAAGCGCTTACAGAGGTTTTTATAGTAATTTCCGTATCTGAAGCTATTAAAGTAAGTATGTTGTCCTTTGCTTTTAAAAGTATTCCCTCTAAGATTTGCATAGTAGTTCTTGTGGAAATTGCTTTTTGTACTATGGATATATGCTTAGATAAATCTTTTTTACTAATTTTCAGTTTCATTATTTTTCTCCTAATATAGTATATATAGTTAATAATAGTAGTAGTACCTGTTAATTTGTGAATAAGTGATTCTACTGTTGATAGTTAAATAAAAAACTTCTTTAATACATTGTTGATAAGTCTGAGTAAAAATTAAGACTTATTAACAGTTATTCTTTTATCTCTCTTATTATATTACTTATCTTTATCTTTAATGAAGTATCTTCTTCCATATCTTTTTCAATTTTATTATAAGCATGAATTACAGTTGAGTGGTCTCTTCCTCCAAATTCCTCACCTATTTTCGGAAGTGACAGTTCAGTTAACTCCCTTGATATATACATTGCAATCTGTCTTGGATAGGCAATACTTCTCGTTCGTTTCTTGGAATTTATATCATCAATGCTGACTTTATAAGTTTTCGCCACCACTTCTTTTATAATTTGAGTATCAATTACCTTTTCCTTTTTAGTATTGTAAATATCCTTTAAGACTATGGCAGCTGTTTGCTCTGTAATTTCCCCTGTAGTAAGTTTTGAATAGGCCATAACTCTGGAAAGTGCTCCTTCAAGCTCACGTATATTGCTTTTTACGTTCTCAGCAATAAAATTAATTACGTCATCAGGTACTATAAAACCTTCTGTTTCAGCTTTTGAGCGAAGTATTGCAATTCGTGTTTCCAAATCAGGAGGTCCTATATCTACGACCAGTCCCCAGGCAAATCTTGATATTAACCGTTCTTCCAAAGATTTTATCTCCTTTGGGGGTTTGTCTGAAGTTAGAACTATTTGTTTATTGGATTCATGCAGCTCGTTAAAAGTATGGAAAAATTCCTCCTGTGTCCTATCCTTGTCAGCAATAAATTGAATATCATCTATTAATAAGAGGTCAACTTTTCGGTACTTATTTCTAAAAGCCTCATTCTTATTTGTTTGAATTGAATTTATTAATTCATTTGTAAATTGTTCACTAGTTACATAGAGTATTTTTTTAGTGGGGTCTTGAGAAAGGACGAAATGGCCAATAGCCTGCATAAGGTGTGTTTTTCCAAGTCCCACTCCCCCATAGATAAACAGCGGATTTGAATGTGCTTCAGCTGGATTTAAATAGCTTTCAGCCACAGCTAAAGAAGCCGCATGTGCAAATTCATTACTTTTTCCCACTACGAAGTTCTCAAATATATACTTTTTATTAAGTCTCGATTCAGGAAGAAAATTGCTGCTGCTTTTTTTAACAGGGATACTGCTTTCATTTTCCGTTAAAATTACGGGATTGTACTCCTTTTTTGTAACTTCCTTTATACACTTTTTAATAAGTTTTAATTGAGTGGGATTATTTGAAAGTCTGTTTTTAATAAATTCAATGGGCACTGTTAAGTAAAATATCCTCTCTTCTTCGTCTATGTCCTTAAGCTTCATATCCTTGTACCAAGTGTTAAAGGCAACAGACATAGCTTGCTGTTCTAAATTATTCATGACTTCACTCCAAATAGTGGAGAGATCTTTTTCCATTTTAAGCCTCCTAAATTATTAACAATGAAGCAATGTTAATAAAAAACTATTGATAAAGTTATTAACAAATGTTAATAATGTGTTGATAAAGTAAATTTTCTAAAGTTGTTGTTGATAAGTTAATTACTAAAATATGGATTTTAAGTAAAAAAGTCTAAAAAATAGAGTTTATAAACAAGTTATCAACAAAGTGTTTATAACTCTTTTTATAAACAAAAAAATTAATATAAACAAATTAATAAAGTTATCAACATATATTTTAACAAAAAAACTCCAACTTATCAACAGGAAGGAGTTGAGATAAGAGCTTATTTTAATAAATCTTTCCCCATAAAATCTTGACAATATCAGCATAAATCTAATATAATCTGTAGTATTGTAATTAGGAGGTGAATTTCAATGAAGAGAACGTATCAACCAAAAAATAAACAGAGAAAAAGAGAACATGGTTTTAGAGCTAGAATGAGAACGAGAGCAGGTAGAAATATCATTAAAGCAAGAAGAAGAAAAGGCAGAAAAATACTTTCAGCTTAATTATTTAATGAGGAAAAATGAAGGATTGTTATTTAAAGAAAAACATTGATTTTCAAAGGGTATATTCGGCAAGAAATGTAAATGGAAATAAGACTTTCACAGTGTTTTATAAAAAAAACAACTTAAATAATAAAAGAGTTGGCTTTACCATAACTAAGAAAATCGGAAATGCTGTGACTAGAAATAAACTGAAAAGAAGACTTAGAGAAATCTACAGAAAAAATTTTAATGAATTAAAAGATGGATATGACTATGTATTTGTGGCTAAGAAGGGAATTGATAATTTAAGCTTTGATGAACTTGAAAAGTCCTTTTTACACTTAGCTAAGAGATTAAGGTGATATTATGAGAAAAATAGTACTTCTTTTAATAAGATTTTATCAAAAGGTCATCTCAAAATACATTTTAACGGGAGCTCATTGTAGATTCTATCCCACTTGTTCGCAGTATGCTTACCTGGCCTTTGAAAAGTATGGATTTTTTAAGGCATCTTATCTTTCTATAAAACGAATATTAAGATGTAATCCCTTTTTTAAAGGAGGATACGATCCCCTTCCTTAACACTAGGAGGAATAATGGAATATATAAGAAGATTATTGGGGATGTTTTTAAAACTGATATATGATGTGTTGGCATCAACATTCCCTTCCGAACCTGAAAGTATATCTTTTTTTGCGCTTTCAATAATTATTGCAACTATTATATTAAAGGCAGTAATGGTGCCTGTAACTATATCGCAATTGAGAAATCAAAAAAAGATGGCTGAACTTCAACCGGAGTTAGAGAAATTACAGAAAAAGTATAAGTATGATGAAAAAACTTTAATGGTTAAACAACAACAACTTTACAAAGATGCAAATTATAATATGTTGTCGGGATGTCTTCCTATGATTGTACAACTGGTAATTTTAATGGCATTTTATAGGGTGTTCTGGGAACCGGCAAAGTATGCCTTTACAGATGCTAAGGCCTTTGCTGAAATGAGTAAGAACTTTTTCTTCATACAAAATTTAGAGGAAATAGACTCTTCTATGATTTTAGGAGTTATTGCTGCTTTGACGACGTTTTTAACGTCCTTTGTATCCAATTTAAACCCGGCTAATAAGGCTATGCAAAATCAACAGTCTCAGTCTATGATGACAAGTATGATGGTAGTAATGCCTATAATGATATTTATAATGGCGAGAAAAATGCAGGCTGCATTGGTTTTATATTGGACTATAAGTAACCTTTTTGCCATAGTACAGCAGTTAATTTCTAACTTTATTGTTGCTAAAAACATGGGGGAAGTTAAATGAATTATGTAATAAAAACAGCTAAGACTGTTGATGAAGCCGTAAGTGAGGCTCTAACTGAACTGAATATTAAACGTGAAGATGCGAAAGTGGAAGTAATCGAAGAACCTTCAAAGGGTTTTTTGGGAATTATAGGTTCAAAACAGGCAACGGTTAAAGTATCTAAAGTAGAAGATACTAAGGATATATTAAAGGAAATATTTAGTGAAGATCCAGAGAAGAGCCAAAGAAAACCGGAAACAGATGAATTTGAAAATAAATCTCTTGTAGATGAAGATCCAGTGGAAGAAGTTCAAAAAGAAGTTGTAAGTGATAAAACTGAAGAGGACATTACAAGAGAATTTATGGATAAACTTATGGAATCGCTTGGAGTTGACTATGATCTGGAAATAGAGAGAAAAGACAATATTCTTAATATAAACATACTTGGCGATGAGCAAAAACTTGGTATAGTAATTGGAAAAAGAGGAGCAACCTTGGATTCAATACAATATATTTTAAGTTTAATAATAAATAAAAATTCAGAAGAGTATGTTAGAGTAATTGTAGATTCAAGTGGTTACAGAAATAAAAGAGAGCAAACTTTAAGGGAACTTGCAAAGAAAATGGCTGCTAAGGTATTGAGAACTAACAGGTCTATTAGACTTGAGCCTATGAGTGCACAGGAGAGAAAGATAATCCATGAGACACTTCAAGATTATGAAGGAGTAATAACACACTCAGAGGGTAAGGAGCCATATAGAAAGATTGTAATTCAAAAGGAAAGAAAGTATTAAAACCGGGGAAACTCGGTTTTTTTATATTATAAATTTATACTATAATAAGGATTAATTGTGTATTAAAATAGACTTAGGAGTTTAATGACTTTATAGTAAAAAGTAAAGTTTTATTGTATTATATTTTAATAGCCAGCGAGGATGATTTTGATGATAAATAATGAAACTATTTCCGCAATTTCCACGGCAACGGGAGAAGCGGGAATTGGAATAGTGAGAATGAGTGGCGATAGAGCCATTGAAATAGCTAATAATATATTTAAACCCATAGGAAAGAAATCTTTGGATATCTCTGAAAACAGAAAGCTTCTATATGGGCATATATATGATGGTTCCAAACTTGTAGATGAGGTGTTAATTGTGAAAATGGAAGCGCCTCATACCTACACAAGAGAGGATGTAGTGGAAATTTACTGCCACGGAGGTATAATTTCCGTAAGAAAAATTTTAAATCTAACCTTAGATAGAGGTGCTGTAATAGCAGAACCCGGCGAGTTTACAAAAAGAGCTTTTTTAAATGGAAGATTGGACCTTACCCAGGCGGAGGCTGTAATAGATTTAATTAAATCCAAGTCGGAAATATCCTATGACGTAAGTATTAGACAGTTAGAGGGTTCCCTTTCGGGAAAAATTGAGGAGATTAGGGAAAGAGTAATGGCAATGACGGCTTTAATAGTTGCCAATATAGATTTTCCCGAAGATGAAATCGTAGAGGCAACTTATAAGTCCCTTGATGAAGATGCAAATTATATTATGGACAATTTAAATGAATTAATTGAAAACGCCAATAGAGGTAAACTCTTAAGAGACGGAATTAATACTGTTATTTTAGGTAAACCAAATGTGGGCAAAAGCTCCCTTCTAAATGGTTTACTTCGTGATGAAAGAGCAATTGTAACGGATATTCCGGGAACGACAAGAGACGTTATTACAGATTATGTAAATTTAGATGGAATATTGCTTAAAATTACCGACACTGCAGGTATTAGAGATACAGAGGATAAAGTTGAGAAAATAGGCGTGGACTTAGCTAAAAAATCCATAGAGGACAGTGATTTAATTATTGCAATCTTTGACAGTTCAAGACCTTTTGACGACGATGACAGAGAGATAATAAAGCTAATAGAATCTAAAAAATCCATAGTCTTAATGAATAAGGCGGATTTAAAAAGAGCTGTAAGTGAAGAGGACATTAAAGATCTTTTAGGAGATAGAAATTATTTAAATATTTCCGTAGTAAGCCAAGGGGAAATTTTAAAAATTGAAGATGAGATAAAAGAACTGTTCTTTGGAGGCGAGATAAAGGAAAGCTCTGATATTTATGTTAACAATTTAAGACATGTAAGAGCTTTAAAAAAAGCTAGAGATTCAATGTATGAAGTTAAAAAGGACATTAAAAATGAAATGTTTTTGGATTTATTGGAAGTTAATTTAGAGGATGTCCTATCCAGTTTGGGGGAAATTACGGGCCAAACTACAACTGAGGACGTTTTAGATAAAGTATTTAGTGAATTTTGTATAGGAAAGTAGGAGGAGTATGGCAGAAATAAAGGAGTATATTGCATCTGAATCAGATGTAGTTGTGGTGGGAGCAGGTCACGCAGGTTGTGAAGCTGCTCTTGCCACTGCAAGAATGGGTTTAAAAACAGTTCTTCTGTGTATTAATTTGGATTCCATAGCGGCAATGAGCTGTAACCCAAATATTGGAGGTACTGGAAAGGGTCACCTTGTAAGGGAAATAGATGCCCTTGGTGGCGAAATGGGAAAAAATATAGACAAGACCTTTATTCAATCCCGAATGTTAAATACATCTAAGGGACCTGCAGTCCACTCTTTAAGAGCGCAAGCTGATAAGAGAAGGTACCATGAAAGTATGAAACGGGTTATTGAAAATCAGGAAAATCTATTTCTAAGAGAAGCTGAGGCTACGGAAATTCTAATAGAAGATAATAAAATTGTGGGAATTAAGTCAAGGACCGGAGCCATTTATAAGACTAAGACTGCAATTATCTGTACAGGAACTTATTTAAAGGGACGTATATATATGGGAGAGGTAAACTACCCTTCCGGTCCTCAAGGATTTCAACCTGCTAATGAGTTGTCAGGCTCTTTAAGCAAGCTGGGATTTGATTTAATCAGATTAAAGACAGGTACACCTGCAAGAGTTTTAAAGTCCTCCATTGACTTTTCAAAGATGGAAATTCAAAGAGGAGATGATAAGATAGTTCCCTTTTCCTTTGACAATATTGATAATAATTTAACAAAGAAGCAGGAGGTCTGTTATTTAACCTATACTACGGAAAAAAGTCATGAGATTATTTTAAAAAATATTAACAGGTCCGCTCTCTATTTGGGAGATATTGAAGGTGTGGGACCAAGGTACTGCCCTTCTATAGAGGATAAGGTAATGAGGTTTAGAGATAAGGACAAACACCAGGTATTTATTGAACCAGAAGGACTTACCACTGATGAGATGTATATTCAAGGTGTATCCTCTTCCCTGCCTGAGGAAGTTCAAAATGAACTCTACCATGAAATAGAGGGATTGGAAAACTGTTATATTATGAGATCTGCCTATGCCATTGAATATGATGCCATAGATGCTACAGTGCTAAAGCGTACTCTTGAGCATATGGATATATGGGGTCTATTTTTTGCCGGTCAAATAAACGGATCTTCAGGTTATGAAGAAGCGGCGGGACAAGGACTTGTGGCGGGCATTAATGCAGCTTTGAAAATTAAAGGTAAAGAACCTTTTATTTTAAACAGATCCGAGGCCTATATCGGTGTGTTAATAGATGATTTAGTTACAAAAGGTGCCAAGGAGCCCTATAGAATGATGACGGCTCGAGCTGAATATAGACTTACACTAAGACAGGATAACGCAGATTTAAGACTTACACAAAGGGGTTATGATGTAGGCTTGGTAAGCGAGGAGAAATATGAGAGATTTCTCTATAGAAAAGAAAATATTGAAAGAGAAATAGAAAGAGTTAGAAATATAAAAATAAATCCTTCTGACTTAAACAATAAAACCCTAGTGGAAATAGGATCCTCCCCTATTAAAAATCCTCAAAGTCTTTTAGAGTTAATTAGAAGACCTGAACTTAACTATGAAAAAGTAAAGGTATTTGACCCTCAAAGACCTGAACTTAGAATGGATATTATAGAAGAAGTGGAAACGGAAATAAAGTATGAGGGCTATATTAAAAAGCAGCAAATGCAGATAAATCAATTTAAAAAATTGGAGAATAAGAAGTTAAGCCTTGATTTAGATTATTCTAAAATAGACGGCCTAAGACTTGAAGCCAGAGAAAAGCTACAGAAGATAAAACCTGAATCCATAGGACAGGCCTCAAGAATTTTAGGAGTCTCCCCTGCTGATATAAATGTGCTTTTAATATATTTAGAACAGTTAAGGAGATTAAAATGACTTTGGAGAAAAAAATAAAGGACTTTGGATTAGAGCCTAAAAATGTAAATAAACTAATAAGATATAAAGAGCTATTACTTCAATGGAATGAGAAAATGAACTTAACCGCTATTACAGATAGTGATGAAGTAGATGTGAAACATTTTTTAGACTCCCTTTCCCTTTTTAAAACCAAGTATTTTAATGGAGCGGAAAGTGTAATAGACATAGGTACCGGCGCGGGATTTCCGGGATTGGTCTTGAAAATCTATAATGAGGATTTAAAAATCACCCTTGTGGATTCTCTAAATAAAAGACTGGGATTTTTAAAAGAAGTTATTGAAGAGTTGGACTTACAAGATATTGAAAGGGTTCACGGAAGAGCTGAGGAGCTGGGAAGAAAACCGGAATACAGAGAACAGTTTGACATTGCAACGTCAAGAGCTGTTGCCAATCTATCTACCCTTCTGGAATATGACCTTCCCTTCGTAAAAGAAGGAGGATATTTTATAGCAATGAAGGGTCCGGAGTTTTTAATGGAGTTGGAAAAAGCAAAGTCGGCTATGGATATATTGGGAGGAGAATTAAAAGAAGTTATTGAAGTTAGGCTTCCCATGGACATTACTCACTATCTAATAGTAATAAAAAAAATAAAAAAAACACCTAAAAAATACCCTAGAGGCGGAGGAAAACCTAAAAATAGACCTTTATAGACGACATTGAATATGTCGTCTATATTTGCATTAGGGGGAAATTGAAGTATAATAACTATAAGGAATGCTCCACGTGGAGCGAAATATAATTTAAGTGGTGTTTATATGGATGAGGATAGATTTAAAAAAGTGGTTATAAACTTAACTGAAAGATTGGACTTAGATGTGGGAATCAATCCTGAAACAAAGGAAGAAGGAATTAATATAAAAAACATTCCCACCTCCTTTGACGTGGAATTTATACAGGAACATAAATCAAAAATAATTCCAATTATAAAAGAATTAAAATCTAAGCATGTGCAACTAAACATTTCCCTAGAAGAAGAACTGTATAAAGGTCTTTTGGAAAAATCAGAAATAAGGGGAGAAAAGATTGAAGATTATATAGTGGAGATACTAAAAAATGAAATGCTCTACGTGGAGCATTAGGTGAGGAGGTATTATGGCTAAGGTAATTACGGTTTTTAATCAAAAGGGTGGCGTTGGAAAGACCACTACAGTAGTAAACCTATCTGCAGCACTTGCTAAATTAAAGAAAAAAGTTTTAGTGATAGACTTAGACCCTCAGGCCAATGCCACAAGCGGTTTTGGAATTGAAAAAGACAATGAAAAAAACATTTATGATTTGTTAATTGAATCGGACAAAGATGTAATTCAAGCTACAGGGATTAAAAATTTAGACATTATACCTTCCAGCTCAGATTTAGCAGGTGTTGAAATTGAAATTTCAAATATGGATAATTGGCAGTACTTGTTAAAGGAGAAGTTAAAGGGATTGATTGAAGATTATGATTACTGCTTTATAGATTCTCCTCCTTCTCTAGGTGTGCTTTCAATGATGTCGTTAGTATCATCTGATAGTATATTAATACCTGTACAAAGTGAGTACTATGCTTTAGAGGGTGTGGGACAACTTATGAATACAATAACTTTGGTAAATGAAAATTTCAATCCTGACATAAAAATTGAAGGTGTAGTTATGTGTATGTATGATAGTAGAACAAATTTATCAGTTCAAGTTAGCGAAGAAGTTAAAGCCTTTTTTGAAGACTTGGTTTATAATACTACTATACCAAGAAATGTAAGGTTGGCTGAGGCACCCAGTCATGGTATGACAGTTTTTGAATATGACAGATTTTCCAAGGGAGCTAGAAGTTATATGAAGTTAGCTAAAGAATTTTTAAGTAGAGAATAGGTGGTAGGATGGCTAAGAAAACGGGTTTAGGTAGAGGTATCAACAACTTTATAAAAGATACACAGGCTGTGGAGAAAATACTAAATCAGGAAAGTGATCAAGGGCTTCAAAAGATCTCCATGGATTTAATTGAAGTAAATGAAAATCAAGCTCGAAAGTATTTTGACGAAACTGCTTTAGAGGAATTGTCGGATTCCATAAGAGAATATGGAGTGATTCAGCCCATTCTATTGAGAAAGATGGGGAAAAAATACCTGATTATAGCCGGGGAGAGAAGATATAGAGCTGCTACAATGGCAGGATTGACTGAAATACCGGCAGTGGTAAAGGAAATAGACAGCGAAGAGGCAGATAAGATTTCCCTGATTGAAAATGTTCAGAGAAAGGACTTAAATCCTATTGAGGAAGCTTTGGGATATAAGAAAGTGATAGATGAATATAGCCTTACTCAAGAGGAATTGGCAAAGGCTTTGGGGAAAAGCAGACAGTACATTGGAAATACAATTAGACTTTTAAAATTAGATAGTAGAGTGGTGGATTTGCTATTAAACAACTCACTTTCAGTTTCCCATGGGAAATTGTTACTTTCCATTAAAGATGGAGATAAACAGTTTAAGGAAGCTATGAGAATAGTAAATAGCGGAAGCACTGTTAAAGAAACTACAAAGATATTTGAAAGAGAGAAGAAACCGGAAAGAACAGATGTTTTTAAAGAAAAAGTGAGAAGAGAATTATCTGATATTTTGGGAACTAAGGTCAATTTTAAAGAAAAGGGAAGAACTAAAAAAATAGAAATTGAATATTATTCTGATGAAGATCTTTCAAGGATCTATGAAACTATTTTAAGGAGTGAATAGTTGTGCGTTATTTTAATATGTACTTGGTAAATGCCTTTACTGACAGAGCTTATAACGGCAATGCCACGGGGGTAATCCTCTGTAACGAGAAGATGGACGATGAGGAAATGCAAAATATTGCTAAGGACTTAAATCAATCTGAAACTGTATTTATAAATAAAGTAGATACAGATGTCTATGCTACAAGATTTTTCACGCCGGAAAGAGAGATAAACCTTTGCGGTCACGCTACAATTGCCACTTTTTATGCAATGGGTGAAAACGAATATTTAAGGCCTATGGATAAGGGAATTAAAAAGGTTATACAACATACGAAATGTGGTAAAATTCCCGTTGAATTGGAATATGAAAACAGAAGGGTTCAAAATGTATATATGATGTTAAATCCTCAAATTGTAAGGAAAAGCATAGAGACAGAAGAAATAGCCGAGGCTTTAAATCTATCGATGGAGGACATAGGCTATAAAGATTATGATCTTAAGCCTGAAAAGGTGGAAACAGGCGGATCGGATGTAGTAATTCCAGTTAAATCCATAGATGTAATACAAAAATTAAAACCCGACTATGAAAAAATATATAAACTTTCCAAAAGAGAGGATGTAGTAAGTTTCCAAGTTTTTACTTTGGAATCGGAAAACAAGGTGAGACAGAGAACTTTCTCTCCTTCAATAGGTGTAAATGAGGAAGCGGGTTCAGGTACTTCCACAGGAGCTACCTTGTTTTATATTATGAAGTATGTAGATCCAGATATAAAAAAGATAATATCCACTCAAGGTATTGAAATAAATAGGAAATCCAAACTGACAGCTGAAATGATTTCAGAAGGCACCGTCAAAGTAGGCGGAAGAGCATATGTATTTATGAACGGTGTTTTAAATATTTAGAGGTGATAACTATTAGCAGAAGAAAAAAGAGAAAAAATGCAATAGACAATAAATTGTTTATTATTATATTTTTTATATTACTTTTATTTCTATCCTACAAGGTAATAGGGAGCAGGAATAAAATTGTAAATTTTGACATAAAGGACACTTCTTATGTGGAACTTATAAGTTTTGAAAAAAACACTATGAAAACTATAAAAGACAATGTTAAATTAAGAGGAATTATAACTAAGATAAATGGATTAAAAGGTGAAGAAGTCAATATGGAAAATGAGGGCTTAAGTGCAATGGACTTTATAAACATCTATGATAAAAGTTTTAAAAAGACAGTTGTGGGAAGAAATAACAATTATTTAAAAATTAATGATAAGTGGTACAAGCTGGATTCCAGAAGTTCCAAAAATTTTGAAAATATATTTAACCAGTATAATTAAAAAAGATTAGGTCGACCTAATCTTTTTTTACTATATCGGATTTTAAAAAAGTTTCATAGAGGGAAGCCTTTGTCTTTACATTTAACTCTTTAAAAACTTCATCTAGAGCAATGTAAAGTTCTTTAAAGTTTTGAAGGCTGATATTATTTCCCATATGTCCTATTCTAAATATGGATTCTGCATTTTGCGCCACACCCTTTGAAATTATAATATCCCTTTTAATAAGCCCTTTAAGAATGTCGCTGCTTTTAATGTTTTCAGGTGTTTTAACTGCAGTAAGGGTATTTGAAAGGCTGTCTTTGGCAAAAAGTTCAAAACCGCACTTAGTAAATATCTCTCTTGTTTCCAAGGCATAATCCCTGTGAATTTTTACAAAGTCCCTTTGCAAAACCAAGTCCAAAGCCCTATCAAGAGCATATACTAAATTTTCATTAAAGGTATAGGGAAAAGGAGCTCCTTTAAAATCATAGGAGTTTTCAAAATTCAAATAATAACTTGGAATTTTGCTCTTTCGGTTTTTAATTTTAGCTTTGGCAGCTTCGGATATTGTAATTAAAGTAAGTCCTACAGGAGCGGAAATGCACTTTTGACTTCCTGCAATAAGTACGTCAATATTAAAATCGTCAAAGTTAATAAACTCTCCTCCCACAGATGAGACTGCATCAACTACAGTAAGGATGTCGTATTTTTTCAATAGACTACAAATGGACTTTATGTCATTGGTTATTCCAGTGGGTGTTTCACAGTGTACCATTGTGGCTATTGAAAAGTCGTTGTGATTTTTTAAAAAGTTTTCAAGTTTTTCTAAGTTTATTCCTCTTTGGAAATCATCTTCATACCTATAGGCAGTTCCACCATAACCTTCAACATAACTTGCAAATCCTTCTCCAAAGAAACCGTTGTAAATTACCAACACTTTTTCGCCTTTTTCCATAAGAGAACATATAGAGGCTTCCAGTCCTAAAATAGCCTCTCCAAGCATAATAAAACTTCTGGCGTCAGTATTTACCAACTTTGAAATTTTTCTTTCAACAGACCTGTGAAATTTTTCGTAATTAGGATCTAAGTCGGGATTGGTTTTAGACTGTCCCATCTTTTCCATTACACTTTCATCGATATATGTCGGTCCGGCACATAGTATTTTCATATAATCACCCTTTACTATGGTACCATAATTAATAGCAATTGAAAAAGGGAAAATCCTACTATATAATGAAATTGAGGTGATAAATTTGGCAAAGTTTTTAAAAATAGAATTGTTCATTCCGGAGGAATATGTAGTAAAATTAGCCAATGCACTTAATGAAAACAGCATACTTAAATATGGAAATTATGATTACGTATTTACTACTTCCAAGGTAGTTGGAAATTTCAGACCTATTGAAGGTGCCAATCCCAATATTGGAGAAATTGGGGTAGTAAGTGAAGTAGATGAAGTAAAAATGGAATTTAGGATAGTTGAAGAGGATTTAGAAGAAGTAAAGAAAATTGTAGAGTTAATTCATCCCTATGAGGAGCCGGTAGTAAATATAATAAAACTGGTAAGCTGGTAGGGGACTTAATATATTAAAAAATAGATTTAGAAATTTCTAAATCTATTTTTAGCTTTGTCCATTTTTTAAAAACCTAATTTTATTTTCAATATTAGTAGATGGTTTTATATGAAATCTTTTTATTTTATAGGGATTTAAATTTTTAAAGGAGCTTGCTCTTTTATTGCCGCCTATAAAACCGATTTTTAAGCCTGATTCCCTTACTGCATCTAAGACAATATCATTTACCATAGCGCCAGGATAGGCAATGGCATTTGGAAAAACGGAAGTGTGTTCATAGATTAAATTATTATTCCAAATTAAATCGTTTTTAACTTTTTCAAAATACTCTTCATCACTTTCTTCTTCCAGTTTTTCACTTAACCAGGTTTTGCCCTTATTAGGACCGTCAAGGAACAAATCATGTAGGTTGTAAGTGTGACTTTCAATATTAAAATGTCCTGATTCGCTCATTTTTTGAACTTGTTCCCAATTTAAATAACCGCTTTTTTCGCCAATATAGGAGCCTATTAAAAATACAGTGGCTTTGGCATCATACTTTTCCAAAATTGGCAAAACATTGGTATAATTATCTTCGTATCCGTCATCAAAAGTGATAAGAACGGAATTGTCGGGCAATTTAGTATTATTGTCTACGGCATTTGCAATTTCCTCAGTAGAAAGAAAGTGAAATCCGCTTTCCTTTAAACTTTTAACCATGTGTTCAAAGTTATTACAACTGATGATGTATTCATTATTTGTAGGGTTTTCATCCCTGATACTGTGGTAAGTAATTACCGGAATGGTATTGTCACCTACGGTTTTAAATTTATAATTATATATAGTTATAAGTAGTAAAAGTACTACTAGTGAAAGTAAAATAATTTTCTTTTTCATAATATCCTCGACATTTTTAATTATTGTTAAATTTTATCATATGTATGTGAAAATTGAAAATTTAAAAATGTTCCTATGAAATAAGGTATAATGTATTTGAATTTTAAAGGAGATAATATGACAAATAATAAAGTAATAGTTGGAAAAGTTGAAAGTGTTAAATTTCCTAATAAAGCTGTAATTGATTATGAAGGGAATAAAATCGAATTTAAAGGGGGCATTCTCGGCCAGACAGTCGAAGTGAGAAAGGTGAGAAGAACTAAGGGAAAGCTTTTAGAAGTAATTGAAAAATCACCTTTGGAAACAGAAGATAACTGTATTCATTCTAAAGTATGCGGCGGTTGTACCTATCAAACATTAAACTATAGAGATGAAGTGGAATATAAGAAAAATTTAATTGAGGATTTATTTAAAAAAGAGGGAATTGAAGTTGAGAATTTTGAGTTTTTAGGTTCTCCACATTATCAACACTATAGGAACAAAATGGAGTATACTTTTTCAGATGAATACAAAGAAGGACCCTTGTCCCTAGGCTTGCATATGAAAAATAAATTCTATGAAGTGGTAAATACTATGGAATGTAACATAGTTCATGAGGACTTTAATATAATAAGAGCCTTTACTAGAGATTTCTTTGCAGAAAAATTGTTACCCTATAATAAAATGAGACGAACCGGAACGCTGAGACATCTTTTAATAAGAAGGTCATCACTAGGCGAAATTTTAATAAATATAGTTACAACTTCAACGGACTATGATTTTTCTAATTACTTTGAAGAACTTTTAAAGCTGAAACTGGAAGGCAGCATAGTGGGATTGTTGCAGACTAAAAATGACAGTCCGTCTGATGCCATAGTAGCCGAGGAAGTTAACTTGTACTACGGCAGAGACTATATCTATGAGGAAATATTGGGACTTAAATTTAAGGTAAGCGTATTTTCGTTTTTTCAAACTAATACTCAGTCGGCTGAAGTCCTATACTCTATGGCAAAGGAAATGCTTGGAGATTTAAATGACAAGGTTCTACTGGACCTTTATTCGGGAACAGGGACAATTACACAGATACTCGGTCAAGAGGCAAGAAGGGCAATTGGAATTGAAATTGTGGAAGAGTCAGTGGAAGCGGCTATAGAAAATGTAAAGTTAAACAATTTGGACAATGTAAAGTTTATTTGCGGAGATGTATTTCAAGTAGTAAAGGACTTGGAAATAAGACCTAACATAGTAGTTGTAGATCCTCCAAGAGAGGGAATTAATCCAAGGGCAATAGATAATATAATAAACTTTAACCCTGAGGAATTTCTCTATATTTCCTGTAATCCCATAACACTTGTGAGAGATTTAAAAGTATTTTTAAACTCAGGCTATAAACTAAAGGAAATAAAAGGTCTGGACCAATTCCCAAGAACCAACCATGTGGAAGCTATAGCGTTGATACAAAAGATGTAAATATAGAAATCCTGCATTTTAAGCAGTTTTATAAGCATTTTGTCTTCGATAAAGATGAAGAAGGATACGTCAAAAAGACCCAAAAAAACTACATGGACGTAAGAGTAGTTTTACAACTGGTATGAGGAGACACAAAGAAGAATATAATAAGATAAAACCCATTTTATACTTTCTACAAGAGTAGCTTAAATAAGGCTACTCTTTTTTAATTCAAAGAAAGGAGGTAGGGATGAATTTTGATTATTTTTATAATAGGCAATCTGAAATGTATAACTTCATTAGGTTACCTATGGTATTAATGGAAGATGAGATTTTTGAGAGCATTTCTATTGAAGCTAAAGTTTTGTATTCATATATGCTTAATCGAATGGGTCTTTCATATAAAAATGGATGGATAGATGAAGATGGAAAAGTCTTTATTTACTACACAATTGAAAGTATAAAAGATCAATTTAATTGTGCAAGTGAAAAAGCGAATAAATTAATATCTGAGCTTGATATTAAATCAGGAATAGGACTGATTGAAAAGAAAAGACAAGGACTGGGAAAGCCTAACAGAATTTATGTTAAAGACTTTATGAGCATATTTAATAATATGGAATTAAAAAATAAAGAAGTTCGAAAAACAAAATTCCAGAAGTTCGATAATCGAAATTCAAGAGATTCGAATATCGAAAGTCAAGATTTTCGAAAATCGGAAGGTAACTATAACAATATTAATAATAATGAGTTAAGAAATAATGATTTTAGTAAGGAACAAAAGCCTTATGGAATATATAAAAACATATTTTTGACTGATGAAGAATACAAGGACTTAACAAATGAGTTAGGAAGCAGAATTAGTGAATATATTGATAGGCTCTCGTCCTATATGAAAGCAAATAACAGAGATTATCAAGATCACAAGGCAACGATAATCAATTGGTATCTTAATGATCAGGCGAAAAACATTAATGATAATACAACAAGAAAAATGAATTACGATATAGGAGAGAGTTTATGAAGAACTTAAAAGATTTTGTATTAAGAGAAAATGATATTGAAAGAAATGGACATATTTATTGCAAGGTATGTGGTAAAAGAGTCGATGGAGAATTACTTGACCTTGGATTTACAAAGTTTATTCCCAGAATTAAATGTGAATGTGAAATAAAAAGAGATAAGGAAAATGAAGAAAGAGAAAGACTAATGAAAATATCGTCATTGAAAAGAGATTGCTTTTCGTCGCCGCTCCAACACCAATATAATTTTGAGAAATACTTAAATGAAAAAGGTCAAGCTTATAAAGTTGCTTATAATTATGCCAAAAGCTTTGAGCAAATGAAGGAAGACAATGTTGGACTGTTATTTTATGGAGATGTTGGTAGTGGAAAGACTTATCTTGCTTGTTCAATTGCAAATGAATTAATCGAAAGAAAGCAAGTTAAAGTTAAGATTATGAATTTATCTCAGGTTATAAACCAAATACAAAAATCGGCATTTAAGCTAGATTCAAATGAAATTATCAGTAACCTATCTAATATTCCATTGTTAATATTAGATGATCTTGGAATTGAGAGGGATACATCTTATGCAAGAGAACAAGTATATAACATTATAAACTCAAGATACTTAAAGGGTAGGCCGACAATTTTTACTACAAACTTATCATTGGAAATTATTCAAAATCCTAATATTGAACTTGAGTATCAGAGGATATATTCAAGAATACTTGAAATGACAATACCAGTTAAAGTTACGGGAGAAGATTTTAGAAGAAAAATCCATCAAGAGAAGTTAAGAAAATACAAAGAGTTACTTTTATATGGAGGTGGAATAGATGATTAATGAAGAAGTATCCAGGTCAAGTCTTAATCTTGAAGTAAGGCTTGCAAAAGCAACAAGTAAAGCAATTCTTGATGCCTTAAAGAAAGTACACAAGCAAATAGAGGAACAAGGAGGCTTGAAAAATGTAATAAAAAATAACGGAGAAGAAGTAAAGCTAAAGGATATGGTTAAAAAGGGACAGTTAGAAGAAATTAATCTAAAGGATCCTGAGTTAAAAGAATTAAAGAAAATTTTAAATAAACACGGAGTGAAGTTTTCTGTTATGAAAGATAAGGAAACTGGTAATCACTCTGTGTTTTTTCAATCTAAGGATATAAAGGTAATGGAACACGCCTTTAAAAAAGCAGTTAAGGCTTCTGAAAGAAAGGCCGATAGGAAAGATTCAATAACGAAGACTATAAATAAGTTTAAAGATATGGCTAAGGATACCATCAGTAAAGATAAAGTTAAAAATAAACATAAGGAGCAAAGCTTATGATAAGTAATTTAAAAACATTTGAAAATAAGAATTTTGGGAAACTCACTGTTATAGAAAAAGACGGTGAGTTTTTCTTTATAGCAAATGAAGTAGCAACTATGTTAGGATATGTTAATCCAAGAAAAGCTATTTATGACCATGTAGATGAAGAAGATAAGGGTGTAACGAAATGGAACACCCTTGGAGGAATACAGAATATTTCAATAATTAATGAGTCAGGATTGTATTCACTTATCCTCTCATCAAAACTACCACAAGCAAAAATATTCAAAGCTTGGGTAACTAGAGAAGTCTTACCAAGTATTAGAAAAAATGGAGGATATATAGCGGGGCAAGAAAAGAAAACTAACGAAGAGCTACTTGCAGATGCAATTCTTGTAGCCAATAGAATTATTGCCGAAAGAGAAGAAGAAATTGAAGTATTAAGACCAAAGGCAGACTATTATGACAAATTAGTAGATTATAACTTACTTACAAACTTTAGAAACACTGCTAAAGAGTTAGGAATACCACAAAATCAATTTATAAGTTTTTTAATGGATAAAGGATTAATTTATAGAGATAAGAAAAAGAAACTCTTACCTTATGCAGATAAGAACAAGGGATATTTTGAAGTAAAGGAATGGGTTGATCCACTAGGTACACTTGTAGGAATACAAACTTTTATAACACCAAAGGGAAGACACTACCTACTAATATTATTAGATAGCGAAGGTTTCTACAATGAATAAGGTATTAGAAGCCATTCTTTCTGATATTAAAAACTTAATTAAAATAGACAACCCAAAGAAATTTATATTATCAAACATTCCCTATCTATCATTCTTCTATATTGGAAATATCTTTTCTAAGCACATCAATTCTTATGTAGGAGGAGATATTATTGATAGAATAATGGTGGGAATTTCTGATATAGGAACTTTATCTTATATACCAAGCCTTAATCCAAGGGACTTGTTAGTAGGTATTTCAGTTGCTGGTCTTGTTAAGCTAATTGTTTATAGTAAAGGTAAAAATAAAAAGAAATATAGGCAAGGTAAAGAATATGGATCTGCAAGATGGGGAGAAAGTAATGATATTGCTCCATATATTGACCCTAAGTTTGAAAACAATGTTCTCATAACTAATACTGAAAGACTTACAATGAACTCAAGACCTAAAAACCCTAAATATGCTAGAAATAAAAATGTATTAGTAATAGGTGGTTCTGGATCAGGTAAAACAAGATTTTATGTGAAGCCAAACCTAATGCAAATGCACTCTTCCTATGTAGTAACAGACCCTAAAGGCACGCTTGTGTTAGAGTGCGGGAAAATGCTTTATGATAATGGATATGACATAAAGATTTTAAACACAATAAACTTTAAAAAATCTATGAAATACAATCCCTTTGCATATCTTCGATCAGAAAAAGATATTTTAAAGCTTGTTCAAACAATTATTGCCAACACCAAGGGAGATGGAGAAAAGGCAGGAGAAGATTTCTGGGTAAAGGCTGAAAAGTTATATTACACTGCCCTTATCGGATATATCTATTATGAAGCCCCAGAAGAAGAAAAGAACTTTAAGACACTTTTAGATATGATTGACGCAAGTGAGGTTAGAGAAGATGACGAAACCTATATGAACCCAATTGATAGGCTCTTTGAAGCTCTTGAAAAGAAAGACCCAAGTCATTTTGCAGTTAAGCAATATAAGAAATATAAGCTGGCAGCAGGAAAAACTGCAAAGTCAATTTTAATATCATGTGGAGCAAGACTTGCACCTTTTGATATAAGAGAGCTTAGAGAACTAATGAGCGAAGATGAATTAGAACTCGATAAAATTGGAGATAGGAAAACTGCTCTATTCGTAATAATATCAGATACTGACGATACCTTTAACTTTGTAGTTTCAATAATGTATTCCCAATTATTTAATCTACTATGTGATAAGGCAGATGATGTGTATGGAGGAAGACTTCCAGTTCATGTTAGGTGTCTACTTGATGAGTTTGCAAATATTGGTTTGATTCCTAAATTTGAAAAACTGATTGCAACCATTCGTTCAAGAGAAATATCAGCAAGTATAATACTGCAAGCACAATCTCAATTAAAAGCAATTTACAAAGACCATGCAGATACAATAGTTGGTAACTGTGACTCAACACTCTTTCTAGGAGGAAAAGAAAAAACAACAGTAAAAGAACTATCAGAAACCTTAGGAAAAGAAACCATAGACCTATATAACACATCAGAAACAAGATCAAATCAAAAATCTTTTGGTCTAAATTACCAAAAAACTGGCAAGGAACTTATGAGCCAAGATGAAATAACTGTAATGGATGGTGGTAAGTGTATATACCAACTAAGAGGAGTAAGACCTTTCTTATCTGATAAATTTGATATTACAAAGCATAAGAATTACAAATTGTTGGAAGATTATGATAAGAAAAACTTGTTTGATGTAGAAGAGTATTTAACAAATAGAGATAAGGTAAAGTTAAAATCAAGTTATAAAATAAATAGGTTAAACATTTGATTTTACGGAGAAAGCAAAATGTGTGAAAATAGAAAATCATCTTTAATTATATTAAATATAAATGGGGAGCAGTTTATTTTAGAAAGTGATACAGAACTCACTATGAATAAGAAAAATTTTATTGAATCAATATGTGAGACAATGTACGATGAAAGCAATGAATGGTATGAAGATATATACGATATGTCCGCATATGATATTGCTGAGCTATTTGAAAAAATAGTAAAGGACGAAGTAGGAATAACTGTTACATTTAAAGCGATAGACCTTGAAGTATCGATTTTAGAAGACTAGAAATAAGGTATTAATAGGCGATAGAAATTAAAAACTCTAAAAAGAAAAATCAGCAAATATAATATTTCAACACAATCTCAATTAAAAGTAATTTATAAAGAACATTCAGATACAATAGAACTATATAACACATCAGAAACAAGATTAAACCAAAAGTCTTTTGATCTAAATTACCAAAAAACTGGTAAAGAACTTATGAGCCAAGATGAAATAATTGTAATGGATGATGGTAAGTACATATATCAACTAAGAGGAGTAAGACACTTTTTATCTGATTAATTTGATATTACTAAGTATATGAATTACAAGTTGTTGGAAGATTATGAAAAGAAAAATTTATTTGATGTAGAGGACTTTTTAAAAAATAATTATAAGATAAAATTAAATAGAAATAATTTGATTACAAGATTATGATTGGGTGCTAGCATTAAAGAATTTTTGCTATAATATTTATAAACAGTACTACGGAGGTTAATATATTATGTCTTTTGATAATAAGGAAAAATTTAAAAATGAGATTAAAAAGCTATTTGATTCAATATATGATTTAAATAATCAAGATTTTCCTGAAGAATTCAAGTTTTTACAACTTAATGAACAAGATTTGCTTAAAAGCAAAAAAAGAAATAGCAAATGCAATTATGTAAACTGTAATGAAAGAGCCATAGGATCCCATTCGTATTCTCGAGATTTTTTAAATTCTATTACTCAATATGATGATGAAATATTTTGTTTAAATTTGGATAATATGTATAGAAATATGTACATTAATAGAGAAGATTTTCCATTAAATAAAAAACATATAAATAATGCTGGTGTGGAAAATTTATTTTGTTCTAAGCATGATAATGAAGTTTTTGAAAGAATAGAAAATTTGAGATTTAAAACAGATTTGGATACCTATTTGTATCTATATGGATATAGGTTTTTTATTTTTGAGTACTATCACGAGAATATGACCAAAAAAGAATTACAACCAAAAATATATGAGAATAAGAGCTATTCGAAACAAATCAATAAAGAGCTACAAGAAAAATATTTGTCCGACAAAGAATATATTATAGATTCCCTAGATAATTTATATAACAAAAGTAATTTTGACGAGGTAAAGAAAATTTATGATAAAATTTTTTGTGATAATTCATTACCAACGTGTAAAGAATTTTCTGAAAATTTCATATTAAAGAAGTTTAAACTTAAAGGTGAAATTAATTTTTTTGCCAATGGTTCTATGGCATATAAAAATGACGATTCAGATATAAATAGCCATTTGCCGTCTGTTTATGCGATTGTCCCTGATAGAGAATACCAATACTCATATTTTACAATAATAACACCTAAGCAGGAAGAAGATTCTATGAAAATAGTGTTTGATGAATTTGATAAGTTATATCATAAATATATCAAGGAAGATAATAAAGAATTCTTAAAGTGTGTAATGCTTTTTATTTTAGATTGTAGTCAGAACATTTTTTTTGTTGAAAAGTTTTATAATAGGTTAACAAAGAATAATGATATTGATAACATTAAAAAAGTGTATTACTATTTAGCTCAAGCAAGATTGTTTAACGATATAAGTGCAGATTTAAAACAAATAGCATATGAGTATATTAGTAAAATCAATTTTATTTAGAAATTTTAGTTGGCGATAGAAATTAAAAACTCTATCGTCTTTTTTTATACTCAAAATTAGGAGGTTAAGATGGTAAGGATAAGAAGTCCCACTTAAAACAATTTAATATATAAGACATTTAGCGATTGAAATATAAGTTCATTCGCTTTTTTAATTGAAATTTTTAGATTAAGGAGAAGAAATTAATGGATAGAGAAATGATAAATATTAATGCAAATTTAGTTAAGGAAGCTGAATTTTCAGAATTTGAAAAAGATGGAGAAGATGTTCAAGTAGCAAATTTTGCTCTTGTTAAAAAATATGGAAAGGGCAAAGAATATACAAATTGCTCAGTATATGGAGGAAAGGTAGAAATTGTAAAAAAATTTGAAAAAGGAGATCTAATCCATGTCTTTGGATATTTCAAAGAAAACAAAAAAGGAGATAAGGTCTACAAGAATTTTATAGTTAAATCACTAAACAAAATAGAAAATAAAGAGAAAGAAAACGAGGAGGAATAATATGGAATTTTTTACAGCTGGAGTTGGAGTTTTAAAGACACTTGTAACTGCAATTGGTGCAGGTTTAGGAGCATGGGGAGTTATTAACTTAATGGAAGGTTATGGTAATGATAACCCTGGTGCTAAATCTCAAGGTATTAAGCAGCTTATGGCTGGTGGAGGAATTGTACTAATCGGTATTAAATTAATTCCACTACTTGCGAATGTTTTAAATTAGGAGAAAGTCTATGTTTGGTATCTTTGACAAGCTAACTGAATTTTTTAAGGATATGCTACTCGGAGGTATCAAAGCAAATCTTGAGTCCATGTTCTTAGATATAAATGACAAGGTAGGAATTATTGCAACTGATGTTGGTAAAACACCAATGGGTTGGAATGGAGAAGTATATAACTTTATAAAAAACATTAATGACAATGTAATTGTTCCAATAGCAGGTCTTATCATAACAGCAGTATTATGTATTGAACTCATAAATATGGTTATGCAAAATAATAATATGCATGATACAGATACTTTTGAGTTTTTCAAATACATTATAAAGATGTTTATAGCAGTCTACCTTGCAAGCCATGCCTTTGAATTTTCAATGGCAGTCTTTGATGTGGCACAAAATCTTGTAAACAAAGCGGCAGGGGTAATCACTACTTCTGCCACTGTTTCAGGAGATCAAATAGTTGCAATGGTTGATGCATTAAAAGAAAAAGAGATAGGTGAGCTTTTAATGATACTAGTTGAAACGAGCCTTGTAAGGATTGCGATTCAAGGAATTTCACTAGTTATAACATTAATAGTATATGGGCGTATGTTTGAAATATATGTCTACTCATCAGTATCATCCATACCATTTGCGACTATGGGAAATAAAGAATGGGGTCAGATTGGAACAAATTATATCAAGGGACTTTTTGCCTTGGGACTACAAGGTTTGTTTTTGATGGTATGTTTAGGTATCTACACCGTTTTAATAAGAACGGTACAGATTACAGATATTCACGCAAGCTTGTTTAGTATATTAGGATATGCTCTACTACTTGGACTTATGATGTTTAAGAGTGGAACAGTTGCAAAAAGTATTATGAATACGCACTAGGAGGAATAAATGTTAAAAAAGAAAAATTGTGCTTTATTGGTACTTGGAATTTTATTGGGAGGAACTTATGAGATCTTAAAAGAGAAAAAAAGAAATGAAGAGATTAGAAACTTAAAGAGGAGAATAAATAGACTTGGAAGATGTCACAATGAATTTGTTATGTATCAAGGAGAATACAATGACAGAAATGAAGAAAAACAAGAAGAATTAGAAGAAAGAATTAGCTACCTAGAAGAAGAAATAATATCTAATTATGACCATATACTTGAACTTTCCAAAGAAGAAGTAGAGGGAGATTAAAATGGCATATGTACCAATACCAAAAGATTTGGACAAGATTAAAACAAAGGTTGCATTTAATTTAACTAAAAGACAACTTATAGGTTTTTCTGTGTCAGGACTAATTGGCATACCAACCTATTTATTTATGAAGAAATATCTACCTAATGATGTTTCAATTATTGTAATGTTAATAGTAACCCTGCCAATCTTTTTTATAACCTTATATGAAAAAGATACCTTAACTTTTGAAAAGTATTTTAAATTTTTCTATCTTCATAAGTTTTATCAACCAACTAAGAGAATAAGAAAGGAGGCATACCTTGAAGCAAAGAAAAAAGCAAATCAGCGACTTAAATCTAAGGGAAAAACAATTAAAAAAAGACCGAAAGGAAGTAAGAAGGCTAAAAACAAAGAAAGATCAAACAAATAGTCTTCTGAGTGTACTTTTAAAGAAAGAGAAAAAGAGATTTACTGTTGAGGATACAATTCCATATATAAGAATGTTACCAGAGGGCATTTGCCAGTTAGATGAAAAAAATTATTCAAAGACAATTTCATTTCAAGATATAAATTACCAGTTGGCATTGGAGGAAGATAGAGATTTAATCTTTAACCAATTTGCCAACTTTTTAAATTCTTTTGATCCAAGTGTCCACATTGAACTTTCGTATGTAAATCAATTAGGAAGAAATAAAGACCTACAAGATGCAATCAAAATTGCTGATAAGGGAGACTTCTATGACGATGTAAGAAAAGAGTTTAGGGATATGTTAAAGCTTCAACTTGCAAAGGGGAATAACGGACTTAAAAAGATGAAGTATATAACATTTACAATAGAAGCTGATAACCTAGAGCAAGCAAGAGCAAAGTTAAATAGACTTGAAGTAGATATTTTATCCAACTTTAAATCTATGGGAGTAAGAGCAGAAAGCCTTGATGGCGAAGAAAGACTAAGACTTGTTCACGATATGTTAAATCCAGACAAAAACTTTGATTTTTCATATAAAGATTTGAAGAAGAAAGAGTCTACAAAATCACATATAACTCCCAATATCTTTAATTTTGCACCAGCAAATAATTTTAAATTTGGGAAATTCATTGGAGCAGTAAGTCATTTTCAAATACTTGCAAGTGAGTTATCAGATAGAATGTTATCTGAGTTTTTAGATATTGATGACAATATTTATGTAGCTTTTCATATAGATGTAGTTGAACAAGCAGAAGCTATTAAACTCATTAAGAGAAAGAACACAGACCTGGACAGAATGAAAATCGAAGAACAAAAGAAAGCAGTTCGAGCAGGATATGATATGGATATTATTCCTTCAGATATAAATACTTTTGGGGCTGATGTTAAGTCCATGTTATCTGACTTACAAAATAGAGATGAAAGGCTCTTTGTAGTTACCATAGTAATGATGAATTTTGCTAGGACTAATCAAAAATTAGAAAACACCATTGCTCAAATATCATCAATTGCTAACAGACATAATTGTCAGGTAAAAAGATTATCTCATCAACAAGAACAAGGACTTGTTTCTGTCTTACCTCTAGGAGTTAATCAAGTCGAGATAAAAAGATTTTTAACTTCATCATCAACGGCAGTATTTATGCCTTTTACAACAGAAGAGCTATTTATTGATTCGGCAAATTCTTTGTACTATGGCTTAAATGCCCTTAGCCAAAACTTGATTATGGCAGATAGGAAGAAACTAAAGAACCCTAACGGATTAATTTTAGGTACACCAGGTTCTGGTAAATCTTTCTCGGCAAAGAGAGAGATGGCAAATGCAATTCTTGTTACAGATGATGATGTAATTATTTGTGATCCTGAAGGCGAGTATTCAAACCTTGTAAAGCAGTTTAATGGAGAAGTTATTAAAGTTTCAGCAAAGTCAAAGGACTATCTAAATCCGTTAGATATTAATATGAACTATGGAGATGGGGACGCACCTTTAAAAGATAAGGCAAACTTCATAATGTCTATGCTTGAACTTGTAGTAGGAGGATCTGGTCTTACTGCTGCAGAAAAATCTGTTATAGATAGGTGCTTACCAAAGATATATCAAAAATATTTTGAAGACCCAAAACCAGAAAATATGCCAATATTAGGAGATTTATACGATATGCTCCTATCTCAAGAAGAGGGAGTTGGTAGAAAACTAGCAACAGAAATGGAAATTTATGTTAAAGGAAGTCTTAATGTCTTTAATAATAGGTCAAATGTTGACCTAAATAGGCAACTGCTCTGCTTTGATATAAAAGAGCTAGGAACACAACTTAAAAAAATAGGTATGCTTGTAATTCAAGACCAGGTTTGGAATAAGGTTTCCCTAAATAGAGGAAGCAAGTCTACAAGATACTATATAGATGAGTTCCACCTTTTATTAAAAGATCCACAAACTGCTTCATATTCAGTAGAAATCTGGAAAAGATTTAGAAAATGGGGAGGTATTCCAACAGGTATAACTCAAAACGTAAAAGACCTTTTAACAAGTCAGGAAATTGAAAATATCTTTGATAATACAGACTTTGTTCTAATGTTAAATCAAGCATCTGGGGATAGAGATATTCTTGCTAAGAAATTAAAAATATCGCCTTATCAGTTAAACTATATTACTAATTCAAATGCAGGTGAGGGACTCTTATTCTTCGGAAATACTATTGTTCCATTTATTGATAAATTCCCTAAAGACACCATGCTATATAAGTTAATGACAACTAAACCAGAAGAAGCTAAGTAGGTGTGATATGGATAAAAAACTAAAAAAAGATTTTCAAAAGAAAATTATACGAAATAGGGACGCTCCTGAAAAGAATATGGATAGTAAACTTGTTCATTCAGATGATTATACCAATAAGATTATTAAGACTAAGGATAGGTTCGGAGATAAAATTTCAGAAAAAGAATCTAAACTTATTCATGAGAATGTATTAGCTAAAGAGCAAAAACAAGATAAATTAAAAGATTTTCAGAAGTCTAAAAACAAGGAAAGAATCAGAAAAGAAGTTTTAGAAAATAAGGATAAGGCTGGAGAAACAAAACAAGCTAATCTTGAAATAAGGACAGATGAAAGCTTTAAACTTGATGAAGACTTAGATGTAGACTTTAAAAAGGTGAATTTTGATAGTGAAAACAGTAGAAATATTAATTCTAATAAATTAACAACAGATGATATTTCAGCTAAGGCTCAACCAATAAGCAATAAGAAGACATCAAGTAAAAGACAAGTTCTCAAAAATTATGAGGATAAACTTATCCATAGTAAGGATAAATTCCAAGATAAAATTAACGAGAAAGAGTCTAAGCGAATCCAGACAAGTGAAGACAAACCTATTGAAGCAAAGAAGAGCAAGAGAATATATAGAAAAGATAAGTTTGTTAAAGATGAAGTAAGTAAGAACGAGAGTAATACTAGTATCGATAAAAAGCAAAAGCAGAAGCTTTATCAGGAAAAGAAGTTTAGAGATAAGGAAAAAATTTCTAAAGAGATAGATAAAGAAAATAAGCTAAGCGAAGTTGATACAGATAAGACTTTTGATAATTCGAAGGTTAACGACAATAGTCAAGAATTCATAAAGGATGAAAAAGAAACATGTCTTAAACCTTCAGAACAAAAGAAAGTTAATAAAAAGAAGACTTACTATAAGAGAAAAAATTATGAAAGTGATAAATTTACTCGAAAGAAGATTGATGACTTAAAAGATGAATCTAAGAAAGTTACAACGAAAGATTCTAAGAAGGCACAAGATGTTAAAGACTTTATCTCAGATAAAAAGATTGGAGAATTTGAAAAGTCTAAAAGCAAGTTAAAGGATAATATTTTAAAGAATAAAACTAAAGGAAGTCTATCTTCTGGGGTTTTATTATCTGGAGCTAAGTCTTCAGAGTTAGTGAGAGATTATTTAAGTTCAGGGTCTGATAATACTGGTGTAGAATCTGGAGAAAAGGTCGCTAATGTAAGCTCTAAGCTTCAGCATGGAATAAGGAAGTATAAGCTAGACAAAAAGAAAAAGTCCTTAAAAAAGCTATCTAAACTTGATAAGAAAATAAAAAAGAGAAAAAGCAAGTTGGAGTTTAAGAGCGGCTTGGAAGATCTAAAAAAGTCAGACTCCTATATAAAGAAAAATAGATTTAAGAAGTTTTACCAAAGAAAGCAAATGAAGAGCATGATAGCTAAAAAGCACGAAACAAGACTGGTAGATAGAGTTAAAAAAGCTATTTTAAGTTTAGGTAAGGCTTCTAAAGAGCTAATCGTAAGAAAAAGTAAGATGATCTTATTTCTAGTAATAGGACTAGGTCTTATGCTATCAATCATGATTGGTGGTGGAAGTGTCGGTATGAGTGGATTAAGTAACTCTGTTAACTCAGTAATGACAACAACATACCTATCACAAGATACAGTTCTAAGTGAAGTTAATCAAGAATTTTCATCAATGGAATATGACCTACAATCACAAATCGAAAGTGTAAAAACAAGTCACCCTGGATATGACGAATATATCATAAACAAAGAAGGAGAAATTGGTCATAATACCCATGAGCTTTTATCCTATATAACTTCAAGATGCGGAGAAGTAAAATCAGCGTCTGAAGTAAAAGGAATTTTAAAAGAACTTTTCGATAAGATGTATAAGCTTGATTTTAAGGAAGAAATTGAAATTATAACAAGAACAGTAGCAAGAACAAGATATGATAGTCGTGGCAATCCTTATACTAGCTATGAAAAAGAAGAGTACGAATATAAAAAGTTAATTGTAACTTTAAAGAAAAAAGAAATGGATGAAGTTGTTAGGGAAATATTTAAAGATTATCCAGACAATGTAGTTCATTATGAAGCTCTTCTTGAAGCTAAGGGAAATATGGGAGATGTTTTTGGAGCAGGTAACGGGGACTTAGGGGAAATAGTAGATAATCCAAATTTTGGAAATCCTGGTCTTGCTTTTGATTCAGCTACTGCAAAAGCCTTATTTAATGAAGCAGAAAAACATATAGGCAAAAGATATGTGTTTGGAGCAAGTGGACCATCTAACTTTGACTGCTCAGGATTTGTATGTTGGTCATTTACAAAGTCTGGTGTAAAGAATATGCCAAGAACAACTGCATGGAGAATATACAAAGACTATTGTAATCCAGTAAGTCCAAGTGAAGCTCAACCTGGTGATATTATATTTTTCCACTCAACATATAACAGTGGAACTCCAATATCTCACGTAGGAATATACGCAGGTAACGGAATGATGATTCACGCAGGAGATCCAATTCAATACACATCAATAAATTCAAAATATTGGAAATCACACTTTTATGGTTTTGGAAGACCAAGATAGAAGGGAGATATTATGTGAACAGAAAACTTATAAGTATTAGGAACAAAAAGAAAAAAATAGAAGAGAAGTTGAAAGATTTAAATGCAAAATACAAGGAAATTTGCGATGAAGAAATACAAGTTGAAAATGAAGAAATAATTGTAACTCTAAGGAGGAACAATATTAGCTTGGAAGAATTAGTGGAGAAAATCAATGATAGAAAAAGAGAAGAAAAATTAAAAGAAAAGGAGAACATTCATAATGAAGAAATTTAATACGAACAGACTAAGAGCCTTTTTTATGGCTCTTTTATTAGTTTTAACATCAACTGTGCATACAAGTGCATTTGCGAAGTCTGATGTTACTTGGACGGAAGATGATTTTATGTATTCCTCTGAGGGAAATATAATTGCCTTTAGTGATAAAGGCTTAGAAAAGAAAGAGAAGACAAATATTCTAGTATTTCCTGAAGGAACGAAATCTATAAATGGAAATTATTCTTTAAGTCATTCAAACGATGAACTTAGATATAAAAGAGAATTTGGACGTGGCAAACATTGGGATAAAGTAATTATTCCTGATTCTGTTAAGCATTTAGGTTATGCTGCCTTTTACGATGCAAGTATAGACGAGGTAAAACTATCAAATAGTCTAACTTATCTTGGTGGTTTAGCATTTTTCAATTGTGGACTTAGAGAAGTGACTTTACCTGATACTTTGGTAAATATTGAACATAATGCTTTTGAAAGAAATAACCTCCAAGAAATAACTATACCGAAGTCTGTGAAGACAATTGAACAGTATGCTTTTTCAAGAAATAAATTGTACACTATAAAAGTTTTAGGAAATCCAAATATTAACAGTAAGGGAGTATTCCATAATCAAGAAGTTGAGTATAGACCAAAACAAAATCCATTTTACGAAAATCATTTTGGTTTTAACGGAAATCAAGGATTCAAATCTATTCCTAATGGATTAAGGTTTGAAAATGGAGAGTTTGTCTTTGATAAGAATGTAGATAGTGTAGAACTTGAATTTGATTATAACAATGATATGTATCAAGGAAAGATGACTATTTACAATCCAAATAAATATTCCATTGATACTCAAACAGATTTAACAGGGCAAGATATTGATGAAAAGGACAATAAGATTGATGATTTAACTAAAAACATTAAGGATTTAGAAAATCAGATCAAAGACTTAAATGATAAGAAACAAGAAGACCAATCAAAGATAGATGAATTAAAGGAAAAGTTAGAATCTTGCAAAGATAATGGAGAGAAACTAAAACAAGAAAAAGCTAAGCTAGAAGAAGAGATTACAGATAAAGATAATAAGATTGCTCAATTGAATAAAGAAATTGAGGATCTTAAAAACTCCAAAAATGATGAACTAATAGCAGAAATTACTCAGTTTAAAGATGAATTAAAAAGATTAGAAGATGAAAATGCAAAACTAAAAGAAGATTATTCATCTACAAAATGGGAGTTAGAAGCTGAGAAAGAAAAGGCTGATAAAAATGAAAATCAAATCAAAGAAATGCAAGAAAAGCTCGAGTCTTTAGAAGGAGAACTTGCAAAGAAGACTAAAGAAATTGAGGATAAAGATAATAAAATTAAGGACTTAGAAAAAGCTCTTGATGAAAAAGATACTAAGATAAAAGACTTAGAGTCTAAAAAGAAAGAGACAGAAAATTCTAAGTCAGAATGCTTTAAGAAAATTGAAGAGCTTCAAAAGGCTATTGATAGCTTAAAAGAATCTTCTGAAAATACAAAAAAAGAATTAGAAGATAAGATTAAAGGACTAGAAGAAAAACAAAAAGCTTCTGAAGAAGAAATTAAAAAGCTAAAAGAAGAATTAGATAAGAAAATTGAAGAAGCCAAGAAGTTAATCGAGGAAGCAAATAAAAAAGCAAAAGAAGAACTTGAAAAACAAGCTAAAGATGAAAAGGATAAAAATCTAAACCAAGACTTATCTAAAAAATTAGATGAACTTCTAAAACTCCAAAAAGAAAACAAAGAAAAGAAAGAAGATAAGATATCTCAAGATAAGAAGTGGGATGAACTTTTGAAAGCTGATGACAAGAATATCCTAAATCAATTTGATCTTAACAAGATGAAGAAGCAAGAGGAACAACAAGGCAAAAAACAAGTTAAAAATGAAAAAGAATTTGCAGTTTTCCAAGTAGACAAAAACTTTTATAACATTATCAATAAAGATGGTAAGACAACAGTTTACATGGATGTAAAAACTTATGTTGATCAAGGAAGAACTATGATTCCAGTAAGATATATTGCATATACTCTAGGTTTTAATGTTGAGTATGACAACTCTACTCGTGAAGCTATTTTCTCAAATAAAGAGAATAATATCTTAGCTAAAAAGACATTAAGACTAAATATTGATACTGGTGTTATGAAAGATTCAGATGGAAAAGTCTATAATTCAGATGTTAAGCCAGTGATTATAAATGGAAGAATTCATGCTTCAATTTCAAATATTGCTAAAGCTTTTGGAGCAAGTCATGGAGATATTAAAGATGGCAAAAACCAAACAATAGAATGGGACAATGCTAGAAAAGCAGTCTATGTATTTAAAAATGTAAAATAAGAAAGGATAGAAAAATGAATAAGAGTATTAAACGAGGAGTAGCCATAGCGTTACTCCTTTTTACATTTACAGTACCAGCAACTACATTTGCTATGACAAATGAAGGGCAAATAGAAAGTCAAAACGAATCAATCTATGAACCACAAAAAGAAGAATTTGAAAAAATGTTTAAAGATGATGTTTTTACACCATCAAAAGAAGAAATTCCTTATCAAGATGTTCCAAGAATACCAGGAAATACAAGTGAAGTAACCAAGCCTTCAAATAATCCTCCAAAGAAAACACCACTTGTAAAAGGTGGTAATACAAAGGCAGTAAATAGTCTAGCAACACAGGAAAATAAGGCAAGAGGTTCAGTAATTGAAAATGTAGATAGGAATGGAAAAGATATTACACCAAGTGGAGATACAGAAAAAGATAAAGAAAATCCAGTAGATGTAAGACAATTTTTAACATTTCAAACTAAAAGTGGAAAAACTATGCACCTAATAGTGGATCACTCATCAAATCAAGATAATGTAAGGCTATTGACAGAAGTAGGAGAGCAAGACCTACTTAATATGATTGAATCAGAAGATAAAAATACTATAAAGGTTGAAGAGCCTAAGAAAGAAGAAGTAAAAAAAGAAGAACCTACTGTTGTTCCAGTAAAAGAAGAAAAGAAAAGTGGAATAGGTTCATTTCTAATTATTGCACTTGTAATTGGAGGAGTTATAGGAGCAGGATATTATTTTAAAGTAGTCAAAGCAAAAGAAGATAGAATGTTGGAAGACTTTGAAGAAGATGATGAGGATTATATTAGTGAGTCAGAAGATGATGACGATGATGAAACTCACGAAGAATCTTTAGATGAAGATGATGAACTATTATAATAATTTTTAAAAGCTTGAGCGAGAGAGAAATCTTTCGCTCTTTTTTTAATTTAAGGAGGTATTAATGAAGTTAGTAATAGCAGAAAAGCCAAGTGTAGCAGTTACAATTGCAAAAGTAATTGGAGCAAGAACAAGAATAAACGGATATTATGAGGGGAATGGATACATTGTTTCTTGGTGTGTAGGTCATTTAATTCAAATGGCAAGTCCAGATAAGATAGATGAAAAATGGAAGAAATGGACAATAGACACTCTTCCTATAATCCCAGAAGAATATATTTACGAAGTATCTAAAAACACTAAAAAACAATATGGAATTTTAAAGAAACTTTTAAACGATAAGAACATCGACACAGTTATAAATGCTTGTGATGCTGGAAGAGAGGGAGAACTTATTTTTAGGCTTGTATATAATCAAGCTAAATGTAAAAAGAAGATTCAAAGACTTTGGATATCTTCAATGGAAAACAAAGCTATTGAAGATGGCTTTAGAAATCTTAAAGACGGAGAAAACTTTGAAGACGTATATAGATCGGCAAGTGCAAGATCTATTGCGGATTGGTTAGTAGGAATGAATCTAAGCAGGCTTTATTCTTGCATTTACAAGGAAACATATTCAGTTGGTAGAGTACAAACACCAACTCTATATTTAATTGCTAAAAGAGATAGTGAAATAAACCTATTTAAGAAGCAAAAATATTATACGGTAGACCTATCTTATGGAGAATTAAAACTTGTATCAGATAGGATTGATAGAATTGAAGTTGCAGAACAACTATTAAATCTACTAGAAGATGAAATAGTTATTACAGAGGTAGAGGATAAAGAAATAAGCACAAAACCAGATAAGCCTTATGATCTCACTACCTTACAAAGAGAAGCAAATAAATATTTTGGATATTCAGCAAATGACACTTTAAATCTAGCACAAGGTTTGTATGAAAAAAAGCTAATCACATACCCAAGAACAGATAGCAGGTATCTAACCGATGATATGGTTACTACTATGAAAGAATTATTAGAAGGACTTGAAGATGATTTTAGGGTTAATGAATCAAACTTTAAGTCTATTTTTAATTCATCTAAGGTTACAGACCACTATGCAATTATTCCTACTATATCTGGTATTGAAAAAGCTAAAGATTTATCTGATAAAGAAAGCAAAGTATATAATCTAATTAAGAATAAATTACTTGCTTCATGTTCGGATAACTTAAAGGAATCTAGTAGAAAAATCAGATATGAATATGATAAATTTAACTTCAATGCAAGTGGCAAGACTATAATCGATGAAGGTTATGCCAAGTATTTAAAGCCTTATGGAAAACAAAAACAAGAAAATGAATTACCAGATGTAAAGACTGGAGATAAAATTAAGCTAACTTCTAAAAATATATCGGAGAAATTTACAAAAGCTCCAAGTCATTATAATGAAGATACACTTTTAAAGGCTATGGAGAATGCAGGGATTGAATCTTTGGATAAAGACATAGAAGTAGAAAGGAAAGGTTTAGGAACACCAGCTACAAGAGCAGGAATTATTGAAAATCTTATCCATAAGGACCTTATAAGAAGAAATAAGAAAAATCTACTTGTAACAGAAAAAGGCAATAGGCTTGTATCGATTGTAGAGGATAAGTTTAAATCAGCAGAAACAACTTCTGAATGGGAAATGAAACTTGCAAAGATTAGCTCTGGAGAAGTAGATAAAGAAGACTTTTTAAGAGAAATAGAAAATAATATAAGGGAGCTTGTAGATAGGTACAAGAATAATCTAAATGAATAAGGTGAAGATATTAGAGCTTTTCGGTGGCATAGGTGCTATTAGAAAGGCTTTTATTAATTTGAAGATACCTTATGAAGTTGTTGATTATGTAGAAATAGATAAGGCTTGTGTTAAATCATATAACGCTCTTTATGGAGGAGAATATAGAGCAAAATCAGTAGTAGGATATAAAGCTCCTAATGAAAAGATAGACTTAATTATGCATGGAAGTCCTTGCCAAGACTTTTCAAGAATTGGAAAAAAGCAGGGAGGAGTAAAAAACTCAGGCACTAGATCAAGCTTACTATTTGAAACAATTAGAATAATTAAAGAAATGAAAGAAAAACCTAAATGGATAATTTGGGAAAATGTAAAGGGAGTTCTTGATAGAAATATGAGGGACTCCTTTTTTATTTATCTAAAAGAGCTAGAGAGCCTAGGATATGAAAGCAAGTATAAAATCTTAAATGCAATGGACTTTGGCATACCTCAAAAAAGGGAAAGGATATTTGTTGTTTCATGTCTTGGAAAAAACAACTTTTCTTTTAATAAATTGGAGAGGAAAGAAACTAGACCACTAAGTGAATTTTTAGAAAAGGATGTAAGTGAACTTTATACAATGACCCAACCTTATATGCTGAAATTTTTAAATAAAGGCATAGATAACAGTTTTAGAGGGCGATTAAAAGTGATTAAAGCTTTTTCTTATACTATTTCTACAAAACAAATGAGAGTTCCTAATTCTGGAATAATAGATATTGGAAATGGTAAATATAGGTATTTAACAGAAAGAGAATGTTTAAGACTCATGGGTTTTGATGATAGTGATATAGATAAATTAGAGGAAGTACATCCAAGAAGAAAAAATTGCACTTCAAGCAAACTATATAAGCAGGCAGGCAATTCTATTGTGGTTGATATTTTAATGGCTATTATAAAAGAAATTCATAGAACGGAGGTAGGAAATGCAAGTAAATGATTTTAAGAATATACAAGAAGCAATAAAGTATGAGGTGTTACAAGATGAAAAAGAATATTTAAAGCTCTTAAAAGTTATAGGCAATAATCAGAAATATGATTTTTCCAGCCAATTAAGCATATATAACAAAGAACCTGAAGCTAGAGCTTGTGCGACTTTTGATATGTGGAAGAAATATTTTGGCAGAGTTGTTATGAGAGGTCAAAAGGGTATTCCAATTTTAGTTGGAAGTGATATAAACAAAAAAGTTTCATATATTTTTGATGTTAGTCAGACCACATCAATGGATAGGAATATTAATGAGGTTAGCTTATGGCAGTTTGACCACGAAAATCATAACGAGGCTTTAAAAGAAATAATAAGAGACTTTTCATTTGAAGCTAGTGATTCACTTAATGAAAATATATTTTCTTTAAGTCGAATTTATGGAGATGAATATATTAATTTGGCTCTTGCTGATTTGAGGATAGATATAGAGGATAGACTTAGTTTTGAAAAGTTTATGAGAGACTCAATATCCTATGCGGTAGCTAATAGGTTTAATACAGTCTATCCTATGGATATGGAAAATTTAAAAAATAATTTTTCTAGGATTAATACAATTTCTTTAGAGCAGATAGGTCTTGTAATATCAAGGGTTAGCGAAGATATTATAGATAGTACAATAGAAAAATCTAAGGAAATAGATCGTGCTAGGCTGCTGACAGAAAGGGCCGCTGCCGACTATAATAGAGATATAGAAAATACAAATGAAGATAGAGGAGGTCAAAATGATTTATATAGACGAGATGATAGGTCAAGAAGTAGAAACGGACGAGTTTTCACAGATGGAACGGGCAGAGGAAATAGCGATGAAGATCGAAGAGAAAACCTTGGACATGATGGAGAAGGATCTGGAATTTATGGAGAGATTCCCGAATCCGACATACGCAGTTCTAAGACTGTCTTACCTAGTAGGGAGCGAGGAGATGGAGAACTGGAAGAAACTTCACGAAATGTACGAGGAGAAAACACTTTTGAACCACCTGAAGGAAATTCAGAATCAGGCAGTGGACTTTATCAAGAGAGAGAAAGTCAAGATGATGAAAGCACAAGGATTGACAGAGAAGATGATGAGAGAGAATCCAGAGGAATACCAAGGACAGATGAACAACTTAATGGCAACAGTGAAGAAAATGGCAATCAAGGAATACGTGGAAGCTTAGAAAATGAAATAAGTCAAGAAAAGGAAGCTGATGAAGCTTCTTTTTTTGATGACAAAAACACTGAAAATAGAAAAGACTACTGGATTGTAGAATTTAATGAAAACCATGAATTAGTTCCCGATTATAGTGGGCAGATAGTAACTAAAGACTTAATTAATGTCCTAAGACAAAAGGATATTGATGTTAAAGACCATAATCAAACTCTTGGAGAAAATGAATTTGGAGAAATGACTGATGATTATATCGGATATTTCAAATTCTATTTTGACCACTATGTAGACGGAGAAGTTGTCGAGCATTATAGGATTGACCTTGGTGATGGTGAAGAAGTAAATGAGCGTGAATTTTCATATTTAGAAGAACAAGTTGCACTAAGTGAGGAAAAATCATTACAAGAAGAAGTTAAGGAAAAGATAGAACCTAAATTTAAGATAGGTGATCAGGTTAGATATAAAGATAAAGACTTTACAATTACAGATTTTGATGAACTAAGTGGAGGACTTAAAACTGTCACTATCAGAGATAATATGGAATATATGGGAGGTATGATTAGGGGTTCGGCAGTAATTCCATATAGAAACGATTCATACCTTGAAGAAATCTTTGAAAATCTAAGTCAAACATCAGAAAAACTAGCAGTAAAAGTTGGAAAGGAATTTATTTTAGAAGATGAGAATGTCTTTGATGGAATTAACTTAATTGAAACAGGAACTAAAGTAGAAGTTAATGGGGAAGAATTTCCTTTATATAAGGGTGAAACATTTGAAGAAAGTAGAAAGATTGATGACCTTTTAGATAGTGGAAATTATGAGATATATAAGTTATCTGAGTATGAAAAACAAATTGAAAGGGAAGTAGAGCAAGAAAGCTTTATTGATAAGTTCAATCCCGAAATTGATCAAATGATGGATAGGTATAATGTCCCAAGACAAGCAGCTGAAAACCTATTGAGAGGTAAAGAAGATTTAAAAAATCTAGGCTATGAACCTAATAAGGAAAGACTAAGTTTTGCTAGAAATTATGACTTGAAAAATCATATTTATTCAGAATACCTAACACCATCAGAAAGGCTAGATAAAAATATCAAAGCTATTAAAATGCTAAAAAGACTTGAAAATGAAAATAGGAGTCCAAGAGAGTATGAACAAGCCTATCTTGCTGACTATCTAGGTTGGGGTGGTCTTGCCGATGTCTTCGATGAAGAAAAGGGAGGTCAATGGCTCGAAGCAAGAAATATTTTAAAAGAAAATCTAACAAATGAAGAGTATTTAAATGCTAAAGAGTCTACTTTAACATCGTTTTATACACCTAGAGAGGTAATGGATGGAATATATAAGACTCTAACAGATATGGGTTTTAAGACTGGAAATATCCTTGAACCATCTGCAGGGGTCGGTAATTTTATTGGTAATGTGCCAAATGAAATGAAAGCGTCTAAAATCTATGGAGTAGAAAAAGATAGCCTAAGCGGAAGAATAGCAAGCGAACTTTATCCTGAAGCTAACATTCAAATTAAAGGCTTTGAAGAAACAAACTTCTCAAATAACTTTTTTGATTTAGTTATAGGAAATGTTCCCTTTGGAGATTTTAAAGTTAACGATCGTGAATATAACAGAAATAACTTTCTGATTCACGATTATTTTTTTGCAAAGTCAATAGATAAGGTTAGGAATGGAGGAATTATTGCCTTCATAACATCATCTGGAACTATGGATAAAAAAGATGAATCTGTTAGAAAATATATTAATGCAAGATGTGAGTTTTTAGGAGCTATGAGGCTTCCTAATACAACATTTAAAGGACTTGCTGGTACAGAAGTTACTTCAGATATTATTTTCTTAAAGAAGAGAGATTCAGTTATAGAAAGAGATGATGATTGGATACACCTATCAACTGATAATAAAGGTTTGACTTATAATAAATACTTTGTAGATAATCCTCAAATGGTATTAGGGGATATGAAAGAAGTATCTGGAAGATTTGGCAATACAATTACTTGTGATGAAAAAGAAGACGAAAATCTAAAAGATTTAATGGATCTTGCAAGTAAGGAAATATCTTCAAATTCAAAATATGAAGAGGTTGAACTATTGGAAGATGAGGAATTAAGTCTTCCAGCAACAGACGATATTAAGAATTTTTCCTATACCATTATTGACGAAGAGGTCTATTTAAGAGAAAACTCAGTCTTAATCAAGCAAAATATATCAGATAAAAACAAAGAGAAGATAAAAGATTATCTTGATGTAATGAATGCTTTAAAAGATGTAATAGAAAAGCAAAAGGACGATTTTTCTGATGAAGAAATAAAAGAGTCACAAGCAAAGTTAAATGAAGTCTATGATAACTTTTCAAAGAAACATGGCTTTATTAACTCCTTATCAAACACAAGAGCCTTAAAGGAAGACTCACACTTTCCTTTGGTTTCTTCAATAGAAATACTTGATGATGAGGATAATTTCAAAGCTAAGAGTGATATATTTTCAAAAAGAACAATAACAAAGGCAAAAGTAGTAGACCATGTAGACACTTCTCTTGAAGCTTTGGTTTTATCAGTTTCACAAAAGGGATATGTAGATTTTGAATATATGGAATCTATCACTAACAAAGATAGGGACACCTTAATTGGTGAACTTGAGGGCGAGATATTTTTAGATATTAAGGACACAGACCTAATTAATAACAGAATGCCTTTTGAGAACTTTGACAATGACGATCCATTTCATTTTTCATATGTATCAGCTGATGAATATTTAAGTGGCAATATTAGAGAAAAGATTGGCTATCTCAATTCATATATCGGAGAAATTGAAAATGTAATAGATTTAGCACCTTCTGAAAAGAAAGACACATTATTAAACGAGTTAGGAAAACTCAAATATCAAAGAGAAAAATTACAAGAAGTTATGCCTGAAGAACTCACTGCTTCTGATATAAATGTAAGGTTAGGAGCAACATGGATACCTCAAAAAGATATAGAAGACTTTACTTTTAATCTTTTAAAAACACCAGGTTATGATAGATGGAATATAAATGTTAGGTTCTCGCCACACACAAGTGAATGGAATATTGAAGGTAAAAGTGTTGACTCAGCTAATGACCTTGCTAACATGACTTATGGTACAAGTAGAGTAAATGCCTATAAGCTAATTGAAAATGCCCTTAATCTAAAAGATACAAAGGTATTTGACCAAGTAATAAATGATGATGGTTCGAAGACTTCTGTATTGAATAAAAAAGAAACTATGCTTGCAAGTCAAAAGCAGGAACTGATTAAAGAGGAATTTAAGAATTGGATATTTGAAGATCCTGATAGAAGATATAGGCTAGAAAAGATTTATAATGAAAAATTCAATTCAATTAGAAATAGAGAATTTGATGGCTCTAACTTAACTTTTGATGGAATGAATACAGAAATCAGACTTCGAGAACATCAAAAAAACGCCATAGCAAGGACTCTTTATGGTGGAAATACACTACTTGCCCATGTAGTAGGAGCAGGAAAAACTTTTGAAATGGTAGCTTCTGCTATGGAATCTAAAAAGTTAGGACTTGCAAGTAAATCATTATTTGTAGTTCCCAATCATCTAACCACTCAAATTGGTAGAGAGTTTATGCAGTTATATCCGTCAGCGAACATTATGGTGGCCGATAAAAAAGACTTTCAACCCAAAAATAGGAAAAGATTTATTGGTAGGATTGCAACAGGAGAATATGACGCAGTCATCATAGGACACTCCCAATTTGAAAAAATACCTATGTCTAAGGAATACCAAGTAAGACATATACAAGACCAAATAGATGATATAGTTTCCTTTATTGATGAGAATAAAAGAAATAGAGGGGAAAATTTCACAGTAAAACAGCTAGAAAAGACAAAGAAGAAACTCTTGGTAAGACTTGAAAAACTAAATGATGACTTTAAAAAAGATGATGTAATAACCTTTGAAGAACTAGGAGTAGATAAATTATTTATAGACGAAGCTCATAATTACAAAAACTTATTCTTGCATACCAAGATGAGAAATGTTGCGGGTATCGGTCAGAGTGAAGCCTTTAAGTCTTCGGATATGTATATGAAATGTAGGTATATGGATGAAATGACAGATGGCAAGGGAGTTGTGTTTGCTACTGGTACACCAATATCAAATTCAATGACAGAGCTTTATACCATGCAAAGATACCTTCAATATGACGATTTAAAGGCAAGAGGATTAGAACATTTTGACGCTTGGGCTTCTACTTTTGGAGAAACAGAAAACACCTTTGAATTATCTCCAGAAGGCACTGGATATAGGCAAAAGACAAGATTTTCAAAGTTTTATAACTTGCCAGAACTGATGTCTATGTTTAAAGAAGTATCAGATATAAAGACTTCAGATATGTTAAATTTGCCAGTACCAGAAGCAAATTTTGAAGTTATTAAAACAAAACCTACTGAGGAACAAAAAGAAATATTAGAAGCTATTTCAGAAAGAGCTGACGCAGTTAGAAATAACCAAGTCGAGCCAACAGAAGATAATATGTTAAAGATTACAAATGATGGTAAAAAACTTGCCCTTGATCAAAGATTAATAAATCCACTACTACCCGATGATCCTAATTCAAAGGTAAATGTATGCGTTAAAAATATCTTTTCGATCTGGGATAAGACAAAAGAAAATTCATCGACACAATTAGTGTTTTCAGATATGTCCACACCAAAAGGAGATGTAGAATTTAATATCTATGATGATATTAGAAATAAGCTAGTGAATATGGGAATACCTAAAGAAGAAATAGCATTTATTCACGAAGCAGATACAGACAAACAAAAAGATGAATTATTCTCTAAGGTAAGAAGAGGAGAAGTAAGAGTATTATTAGGATCTACTCAAAAAATGGGAGCAGGTACAAATGTACAAAATAAACTAATAGCCTTACACGATTTAGACGTCCCTTGGAGACCGTCTGACCTAGAGCAAAGAAGTGGTAGAATTGTTCGTCAAGGTAATGAAAATGATAAGGTAAATATCTTTAGATATGTAACTGAGAATACCTTTGATGCATATTTGTGGCAGACTATAGAGAATAAGCAGAAATTCATATCCCAAATAATGACCTCAAAAACTCCAGTAAGGGTTGCTGAAGATGTTGATGAAGCAAGTCTATCTTATTCAGAAATTAAGGCTTTGGCTACTGGTAATCCTTTAATAAAAGAAAAGATGGATTTAGATAACGAAGTTACAAAACTAAAAATGCTTGAAGCAAACTACAAGTCTAATAAATATAAGCTCGAAGATAAGGTAAATAAAATTTATCCTCAAAGTATTTTAAAAACTGAAATGGAAATAAAAGCAGTTAAAGAAGATATTGCAAGTATTGAGAAATTAGGAGAAGGAGATAACAAATTCACTTCAATCAGTCTTGGGACAAATAAAATTGTAGATAAGAAAGAGGCTGGAGAGAAGCTACTAGAAGAAATAAAAAAGGTAAAGATAAATGATAGCAAGGTTATTGGTAAATATAGAAATTTAGACTTACAAGTTTCATATAACTTTATGACAAATACCCACACTTTTAAACTTCTAGGAAAAGCAGAATACTTCGGAGAGTTTTCAAACTCTACTGATGGCAATATAACAAGGCTTGATAATGCCATTGAAAAAATACCTGCAAGACTTGAAAGGTTAAATCAAAACCTTGAAAACTATAAAGAATCTTTAGAAAATGCCAAAGTAGAATTGACTAAACCATTTGAAAAAGCAGATGAGTTAAGGGATAAGACGCTAAGACTAGCTGAAATTAATAAACTTTTAGATATGGGAGAAGTAGAAGAATTAGAAAACCAATCACCACTATTAGAAGATTTAAAGAGGGCGATAGTTGATTATTCTAACTACGAGTTTTCAGAATCTAATAGCTATGAAGACTTCGACAAACTATACCCTGATTTAAGTCATATAGGACTTGCCTATACAGAAACACCAGATGGGAAGCACTCTATTCAATATGAGGTAAATTTGGAAGAAAAAACATGGACTCAGTATGTAGATGATGTAGCTATTAGAACAGAATCTTTTGTAGAAGAAGATATATCTAATTCACAAGCTCTTAAAGATATTACCGAAGCCATAAAGATGTCAAGTTTTGATGATCTGGTATCAGTAGATGAAGAAGATTTAAAACAAGCACTAGGATTAGAAATAGATGATGATGGAAACTTCTATGATCCACTAGCAAAAGATCTGGATAATGACGGAATACCAGATAGATATGACAATGATTTTAAAGATAGTGATTACTTTGAATCAACTTATGATGTAGAGGATAACTTTCAAGCAAGGGAAGAGAAATCATCAATATTAGGACAAATATCAAAATTCAAATCGGAAGAAGAAAAAGATAAAAATCAAGAAAAAAGTGAAAAAGGACAAGAAAGATAGAGGAGAGCGAAAGGCTCTCCTTATTTAATACAAGGAGGAAATTATGGAATACAAAGATATTAGAGAAAACTTAGAAGAAATGATGAATGATAATTACAAGGATTTTATAAAAGCACTTGTGAGCATAGAAAAAGGTGTTAATGATGAAAAGGCACTTGAAGAAGTCTATGTTTTATATATGAACAATGACACAACGGGTCTACTAAGTGATGACTTTGACTATATGATTGATGATATGAAAGAACAAGGAAAGCTCATTGAAAATACCAATGAACTTGAAGAAAAAGACGACCTCATAAATCTCGTGGGTAATATAGCTGGCAAAGTAGAAAATCTTGAACGAGAAAATGCTAATGGAGAAAAGTTTAAAGTAAGTAATTTTTCAATTGTTTCAAAAGATGACGATGGAAATAAAGTTTATACCAATTGTTCAGCCTATGGAGATAAGACAAAAGATTTAGAGAAACTAAAACAAGGAGATTTTGTTAAAATCTTCGGACAAGTAAAAACAAGCATTGATAACAACGGACAGGAACATAAAAATGTTCGTATTTTGTCTTCTAAGCTCTTAAAAGCAAAAGAACAAGTAAAGAGTCAAGACAAGGATAAAAAGTCAATATTAGGGCAAATAAAAAGCTTTAAGACAGATGACAAAGTTAAGTCAAATAAGAAAGACCATAGCAAAGGTGCAGAGAGATAAATATCGGCAGTCTTCGGACTGCCTTTATTTTTTTGTTTAAATCGTCTCAACTATATTGTCTCGAAATGAAAATTGTGATATAATATCTTCATTGGGAGGATTAAATTATGGAATTATATAATGATCTAACAAAAAACACAGATTTATATTTGAAGACATTGGCAATGGATATCAAGCGACAACAAGGCATATATTATACTGATTTAGAGCTCACTGACATAATTATGGAGAAGGTGTTAGAAAAGATATCTGCTGAGGAAATAAATGAAGTTAATTTTTTAGAACCATGCGTAGGTAGTGGAAATTTTGTAATTAGCTATATAAAAAATGCTGCCTTAAAATTTAAGTTAACTTCTAATGAAATAAGAAAATTAATAAAAAATATTTATGTATGTGATAGTGATAAATCTGCAATAGATCTTTTCATAAGAAATTTAAAATATTTTATAAAAAAAGAGTATCAGATCGACTTAACAAATGATAATCTTCCTAACATAGGTGGAAGTTTGATATATAATTTGCAATTAAGAGAAGATAATTATATAGGGATAGATAAATATTTTGGAGATATAAAATTTGATGTTATTGTTACCAATCCTCCTTATAAAGGATTGCGTGCTGAGAGAAGACATTATAAAACAGATGATGAATATTTTAATGGAAGAAATTATTATAACAAGGTAAAAGAAAAGTCGAAACATTTACATCCGTTATCTGGAGCTTTAAATGCTAATATATATAGATATTTTGTTGAAGAAATCTATACAAAATATAGTAAACCAGATTCAATTATATCAATATTAGTACCAAGCAGTATCCTAACGGATAAATCTTGTTATGATTTAAGAAATAAAATTATTGATTTTAATATTACTGATATTATACAAATACCAGAGAATAATAAGTATATAGATGCTAGCCAGGCAATGACAAATATAATAACCGATAGAAATCATATAAACAGTAGTGTAAGTATAGAAAAATTAAATAATGGTAGAATCGAAAATTATTTAGTACCAAAGAAGAATATTGTGGATGAAGCCCATAATAATTCTATATTAATTATGAGCAATGAAGATTATGAATTATTAAATAAATTAAAGTCCATCCCAAAAGTTAAAGATCATAAATTCATAGTAAATATGAGAGGCGAATTAGATATTACCAACAATAAAGACGCCATAACATCTAAAAAAACAGAGTATCCGCTAATTAGAGGTAGAGATATTGATAGATATTGCGAAGTAAAATATGAAAAAATAAAGGATTATGCTACTAGAGAGTTTGTTAATAATTCTTCTAAACAAAGATATGTAATTAAAAATAGGTTAGCGTGTCAGCAGATAGTCAATATGAATAAAAAGACAAGAATCGGTTTTACGCTCATTAAAGAAAATACGGTTTTGGCGAATTCTTGTAATTTTATCTTTATTGAAGATAATGATTATGGAATAGATGAATATTATGCATTAGCAATTTTAAATTCCAAGTATTGCGACTGGTATTTTAAAATATTTAGTAGCAATAATCATGTAAACAACTATGAAATAGATTTATTACCATTTCCTATAGGAAATAGTGTTCAAATTCAGGAAGTTTCAAGTTTAGCTAAAGAACAAGTATTGGAATATTCAAATTTAAGAGATAATCAGATAAATAAAATAGTTACGGAAATTATCGATAACTTCTTTGGAGTTGAAAATAAAATAAATTTAAACTCAACGCAGATTGATGAATTAGCAAATAAAGGCTTGAAAGAAAAAAACAAAATTTTATCAACAAAAGGAATTTTAAACGATAAACAATACACTTTGAGTGAGTTAGATTTAGAAATTATAAAATCAGTTCCACAAGGAGGAAATTGGAAGAATATTCCAGATAAAACAATTGAAAAATCTAAGCGACTTATGAAAATTAGAGAAACAGGTGGTAGAACTACACTTTATGGTAGAATAGACTATACAAATCCAAGTTATACAATAACCACATATTTTAATAGACCTGGAAATGGATGTTATATTCACCCAACACAAGATAGAGTATTGACAACTAGAGAAGGTGCAAGAATACAATGTTTCCCTGACGATTATTATTTTTATGGAAATCAAAGAGATATATTGAATCAGATAGGAAATGCAGTTCCACCTTTAATGGGTTATTTAATTGCAAAGAAAATTAAAGAAAATTTAAATGTAAAAAAATCTTTAGATTTATTTTCTGGAGCTGGAGGATTATTGTATGGATTTAAAATGGCTGGGGTAGAACATGTACTAGCTAATGATATAGATAGAAGTGCTTGTGTAACTTTAAAAATTAATAATCCAGAGGTAAATGTACTTTGTGACGATGTTACAAACGACTATACAAAAGAAATAATAATAGATACGGCTATCAAAAATAATGTTGATATTATTTGTGGAGGACCACCGTGCCAGGGGTTTTCTTTAGCAGGATTCAGAAAAAGTGATGATCCAAGAAATAAATTAGTTTTAGATTTTGCTGACATAATTAAAAGTGTTGAACCTAAAGTGTTTGTTTTTGAAAATGTTGTTGGTTTATTAAGTTATAATAAAGGAGAAACATTCAATGAAATAAAAAAAATGTTTCTCACATTAGGTTATAAACTACATGCGGAAACGTTAGATTTTAGTGATTATGGGGTGCCTCAACGTAGAAGAAGGGTCATCATTATTGGTGTTAGAAATAACATAAACATAGAACCTTCAAAACTTTTTCCTGATAAGATAACTAAAAATAAAAAAATTAGTGTAATGGAAACAATTGGTGATTTAGATATAAATATCAATTCTAGTAATATGAATTCAAAATTTATTAGTCTTATGAAGAACAAAATATCATATGATCATTACATTGATTCTATTAAAGAAAATTGCGAGAATGAAATAGGAGAACAATTGAGTATCTTCTAAAAGAAGCCTAAGCTTCTTTTAGAAGATTATCTTGCATATCAGAAACAATTTCATAAAAATGATTAACTATAGATTTGTTAGGAGCACAATTATTAATTTCATATACAAGACTATCAATATTTTTAGTAATATCTGTATTAAAGCTAGATTTTATATTTCTATTTTCTTTTTCGGCAAAGTCTATGACAGATTCAAATGAAATTCTTATGAATCGAGAATATTCTTTTTTTGTTGCATCGGAAATATTGCGAAAAGTTTTATTTATAATATTTCCAAATTCATCAAATTTGTAATCATATTTAAAATATTCTTGCTTAGGTTTCAGAAAATTTTCTTCCAAAAACTTCTTACCTAATTCGCCAGTTTCAGTAATGATAATATAAAGTAATGACATGTAGTTATTTATGTTTATCTTCATAAGGTTTCTATAGTATTCTAGATTTATATCATTATCAATTAGAAAATCTGCTTTAAGAGCCTTCCATATTTTTTCGGAAAACCAAGAAACAGGTAGCAAATTATATCTAGATTCAAGCTCTATCAATTTCTTTATATCACTTTGTTCAAGGCGATCTCTTTTACTTGAATTGTCTCCCGAGCTCATCGGTTGCATAAATCTAGGGTCATGAATGAATCCTAATGATATAGGACCTATATGATCTGCTGAAAGTCCAATAAAGTATTTACTTTTCATAAATTTATTTGCTGCGTGGATATTTCCGTCACTCCAGTTTTCATAAGCTCGTCTATCTTTTGAGTAAGTCTTCATATTATCAGGATTACGACCTTTATCAAATTCTTGTCTGCAACATCTGTTGTAGGAATGAAATCCGTCATAACGATCAGGGAAATTAGACATTGCTCCAGGTCCTAAGCTCTTTTTCTCTCCATTTCTGCATGCTTCTATAACTGATTTGATGTAAATTGTTAGGTCATTGAAATTTCCTTCTAGTTTTATAGACTTATTTAAAATTTTAATTATTTCAAGATCTGACTTTCCTTCTTCCTTAAAATGATTTGAAACATCATAAATATCATCAAACACATTGGGTTCATAATCGTAATTTTTAGAAAGAAATTTTTGAAAAGATTTATTAGGATAAATATAATCTAATGACATACTTTCTCCGCAAATTTGACATACTTTTTCTTTGGTTGGATGAACCATAAACATTACTTTTCTGTAGAAGCTATTGTCATTTTTCGAAATGCCAAATTTTTCAGCTTTATTTAATGCCCATTCTATTCTTTTTTTACCAATTTTAGATTGCTTAGTTGCTACCCAAACAATAGAGCCATCTTTTTTTCTTACATATGGCAATCCCTTATAAGCTTCATTATTAACAATGAAATTTTTATACTCTTCAAATTTAGGATGATTATTCATATACATATACCTCCAATTTATTATTATAACAAAATACTTGAAATATTGCAGCTCGTTTAAAATAACTATTGACAATCATCCGATTATGTGATTTTAAAATTGTTTTATTATATAATAGAATATGTAGAAAGACGTAGGTGATATACATGGAAGATAAAAAAATAGAATTTAGTAAAATAATATATTTTGATGAGGATTCAGCAACTGATTTGATATATATGAGTAATCAGGGAGCTTTGCGTGAAGAGATAATCAAAGAAGATCATGATAAAAGTGATGGTAAAGTTTCTGTTGAGGCTGGTATAGCTACAACTGGAATTCTAAAATCGATTTTGGGTGGAAAGTTTAGCTTAAATGCCAATGGTTCAGTTGGTGCTAGTAGAGAAAATCTATTGAACAAAGTGATAAATAACACAGTTTTAACTGATTATCTAAAATTAGGCTTAGATGATCTTAGGATCAAAATTTTTAATAATGCTAAAGTATATCCGTATGAAAATTCACTTTCTTATATCAAATTATTGGCTCCATATATGATAATGACAGAAGGTAAAATTGATTTAGGTGAATTCAATGTAAATATTGCCATGATAGATACAGCATTGAAACAAAGTAAAGGGTATTATGAAATGGTATTGAAACAAGAAGATAAAAGCGTTTTGAGATTCAATTTAAACGCATTTAGAAATTCATATTCACTACCAGATTTAGTAAAAATGGATTTAACTTATCATGCGGTTGAGGTTGGTAAAATTAAGTTGGAAAATCTTGATGTAGAAAAAGAATTTAGTTTCGGTGGAAATACACAGGTTCCAGATGCTTATGAAAAAGCTTTAGAAGATAGTGGCATTATGAGAGATAATTTAAAAGAAGACTTAGTAAAAGTTTATGATGTAATTTTGGCTGGTGTAAAGAATGATTAAAATATTTTATGGACCAGAAAGTGCTTTTAACAAAAGATTGCCAGAAAGAATTAGACCAAGAACCCTAACTCAACTTGTTAATGAATCTGATATGAACGCTAGGGGGCTGTATTTTAATCAAGAAGGAACGCGACAAAAACCAAAACGTACAAGAGTTTCTAATCTAGTTGCAAGAACGCATGAGTACGCAAGACTAAGTAATTCAGGTTTAAACGGATTCCTTTCAATTTTGAGTGAATATGATATAGAGAATATGTATTTTCAGAATCCACCGACACTAATAGTAAATCAATTGAAAGATGAATATGGCGATAATCTAAAAATTGAAGAACATAGTTACAATAAAGTAGACATAAAAAAAGTTAAAAAGTTTTGTGATGAGTATGATAGCTTAATTCTTGGACAACAAAAAGTTTCTTTAAAAATAACTAATAGTTTATATAGGATAGCTCAAGGATATAATAACGATAAACCATTGGTTTTATTGTTTTACGGACCATCAGGTGTCGGTAAGACTGAAACAGCAAAGTTTATAGCAAGTATTTTGGAAGAGAATCTATTTAGAAAGCAATTTTCTATGTATCAGAGCGGAGAATTTGGTAATTATGTTTTTGGAGGGAATCATACAGAATCTAGTTTAGCGAGAGATTTATTAGATAGAGAAAGCAATGTTATACTTTTCGATGAATTTGATAAACCCAATCAAATATTTTATAGTGCTTTTTATCAAATGTTTGATGAAGGTATTTTTGAAGATAAGAATTACAAGGTAAATTTAAAAAATAGTATAATTATTTGCACCTCTAATTTTTTAGATACAAAAGATATTATTAGTTCATTAGGTGAACCTATATATAGTAGAATAGATGACACTATTCAATTTAATCCTCTCGATATTGAAACAATAAATAAGTTGATTAGACTGAGTTTTGAAAAAAATTATTCGATATTAAGTGAAGAGGATAAGAAGTTAATAAAACCAGAACAGACCTTAAAAGGTTTACTTGAATTAGGTTCTGGAGTATCAAATGCGAGAATAGTTGATAAGTTCGTCAAAGAATATATATTCACTAGAATAGTTATAAATCGTTTTAAATGAAAGAGAAGTAGAGAAGATTTACCTCTCCACCTCCTTTCCATAATAATTTTCATAGTTTTTCCTATACTGAATAAGGTCAGAAAATTGTTCTTTATTTAAAGAATACCCTTGCATAAGGGTGTTCTTTTTTTCTTGCAATTTATCGAGCTTGGATAGTATTTCTTTTGTATTTGGTAGCTTATTATAATTTTCTAAGATTTCTTTAGCGGCTATTTTATAGACTGAAAGCTCACTATAATATTCTTCTGCAAATTGTTTGTCATCAGGATTTTTCTTATGGTATTTATAGATTTCACGATACTTATTTATGGTATTTATATTCTCCATATCTTGGGATAAACTTTTCATTTCAGTTTCAATTTTCTTTATTTTATCTAACAAATCTTGTCTATCATCGGCAGATTTTTTGATTAGATCATCGAGTTGTGTAATTGAATTTATTCCTTGCTCTCTTAATTTAATTATTGAATCAGACATTGTTTTGATATTGTGTTTTCTTGCCCAGACTTCGTAACCTTTAGAGGATTGAGCTTTTTTATTAGTAGATATATCAATGACGTTTCCTACACGTTTTTTAATAGGATTAGCTTTGTTTTTAATAGCTAAATCTATTCTTTCTTTGATTTTTTCTTCGGTATAATCTTCTCCGATAGTCTTAGCTCTTGTAAATCTTTGCTTATCTTTATGACGAAAAGCAATGTGTTTACCAAACTTAATTTCATAATCCAGAGATTTCATATTTTCTAAAAACTCTTCCCACGATTTAGACTTATTAATCATTCTATCTATATCAAATTGCAGTTTAGACTTCCAGGAATTTCCTTTTTTACTTTGGTCAAACTCATACCAAGATTTACCAGCAGTTTTATATTTTTTCTTGTAAGCTTCATAATATTCGTCAATGACTGAAAGCTTATTTTCTTTACATAATTCGTCACTTTGATACCTGATTTTATGATAAGTTTTTTTGTTAGATTGGTAGCATTTACCAGTCTTGTAATTAACATTATTAAAGATTATATGGTTATGGATATGCCCTTTATCTATATGAGTTGCAAGAACAAATTCATAATCTTCTTTTAAAATTTTCTTGCATAATTCCATTCCAATTTCGTGAGCTTTTATAGGATCAACCTCTCCTGGTAGAAAAGATTGAATTAAATGTCTAGCCAAAACTGTACCTTTAGTATCATTATCTTCTCGCGTTTTCATAAATTGAATGTGGGCAGTAGATGGATGACATTTGAATGAAGATACTAAGATTTTTTCATCAGTTTTTTCACTCTTAGTAATGTAGTCTATTGCTAAATTTAGAGTTGCTTTTATAGGATGTATCTTTGTGATTGCCATATTAATCACCAGAACTTTCTTTTGATTTATTAAGAAGTAGGGAATGGATCTGCCATATTTCTCTTGATAATTTTTCTATCTGCTTATTCATAGACTCAATTTCATTTTTGTAAATAACACCAGTTGTATTAGTAGCTTTTGCAATCTGATTTATATTATTTGTTGCATTCGAAAGTAGCCATTGTAGGTTTCTAAATGGTTCTAAATCTACAACATAAATTTCTTTTTCTAATACACACTTTCTAAGAAAGTGGGACATAGTTTTACAATTTGCAAGTTTCATTTTCTTTTCAAAAATTTCTTTTTCTTCTTTGGTTAGTTTTATTTCTATTCTTTCATTTCTAAATCTATTTGCCATTTTATTCTCCTTTATAAAATATATTTCGGGGTCTTAGGGTTCTCCCTAACAAGGTAAAAATTAAAAAAATGGAGCATTCCGTAAAGGGCTGCTCCATTAATTTTTTCGTAAGTGTCCGTACACTTACTGTGCTTGCTACTAAAATATAAACATGTAGAAAGCATCAAGCTGTATGCAATTTTAATATGTTTATTATATCATATTTTACTAGTATTTGACAGAGTTAAATACCTTTGTAAGACAATCCTTTCTATCTCTTAATTAAAATATTAGCAGAACAAATTTTAAAACAAATGAAAGGATGATAAAGATGAAATATGGTTATGTAAGAGTATCAACTAAAGAACAAAATATAGATAGGCAGCTGACAGCTATTCTAAATAAGGGGATTGAGATGAATAAAATCTATATTGATAAAGCAAGCGGTAAAGACTTTAACCGTACGAAATATAAAAAACTAATGAAAAAATTAAAAGAAGGAGATGAACTTTATATAAAATCCATAGATAGACTTGGAAGAAATTATGATGAAATCATCAAAGAATGGAACACCATTACAAAAGAAAAAAATGCAGATATTGTAGTCCTAGACTTTCCACTACTTGACACCAGAACCAAGGTCAATGATTTAACAGGAAAATTCATATCAGATTTAGTCCTTCAAATATTATCTTACGTAGCTCAAGTAGAAAGAGAAAACACCCATCAAAGACAAATGGAAGGAATAAAAGAAGCTAAAAAGAGAGGGGTTAAATTTGGTAGGAGTAAAATAGAAATTCCTAAAGAGTTCTATAATCTGGCTGAGAAATATATAAAAAACCAAACTAGTCTTAGAAAAGCCTCAAAAGAGCTAGGTGTGAGCCATACTACCTTTTCCAAATGGTTAAAAGAAGAAGGATATGAAAAAGAAAAAAAGAAATGAAGAAATGTAAAAAAAAGTAGACTTTAATTTACGTATAAATCACACACTAATTAAACATTAGTAATATTTAATAAACCAGTAAATTTTACATCTATATACACACAATTATTGTATCACAGTTTGTATTTTATTTCCTAATATTATTGACAGTTAAAGTAAAATCAAACCACAAAAATTATAGGAAGGAGGATTTAAAAAGGAATAAATAAAGAAAGATATATTATTAACTTTAGGTGTTTTTGATGTGGTTTTATACCTTAGATATTAAATCAGTACAACTAATTAATGACAAGTAAATCTATACGACACCAGTGTTTTATTACACAAATAAGAAATTAAAAATTAAGTCATAAGGAGGAAAACATGACAAAAAAATTTAAAAGTTTACTAGGTATAATGATGGCACTAGTAATGATTCTATCAGCAGGCTTTGGAAGTTCAAAGGTATTAGCTGCTGGAGGTAATGGAGAAATTAAAGTAACAGGAACTACACAAGATAAGAGTTATTCAGCATATAAGATTTTTGACTTAACTCAAAGTGGAGAAAATGTTTCGTATACTATTGCAAAAGAATGGGAAGACTTTTTCACTAATGGTGCTGGAAAAGATTATATAATTGGAGAAAATACTGGTGGAAAACTAAACCCAATAGTAGTAGGTAGCGAAACAAAATATATAAATATAACAGACGAAAATATTGCAGAATTTGCAAAAGTTGCCAACGCAGAAATTAAAAATCAAACACCAACTAAGACAGAAAAAGCGAATGGTACAGAGCTAACTTTCACAGGTTTAGAATTAGGTTACTACATGATTCATCCAGAAGGAGCAGCTTCAGGAACAGATAATCCAAATTCAGTCATATCATTAACTACAACAAAGCCAAAAGCTGAAGCTAAAGTTAAAGCAACATATCCTACTGTTGAAAAAACAGTGGAAGAAAAATCATATGATTATGGAAAGGAGATTGAATATACATTAAAAGGAACAGTTCCAGACACAAAAGGTTATAAAAAATATGTATATACAATGACAGATACTTTATCAGAAGGGCTTACTTTAGACACTGAAAGTGTAAAAGTTACTGTTGGTGGTGAAGAGCTTAATGAAAATGTAAAACTTACAAAAGAAGCAAATAAATTAGTAGCTGAATTTGATATGCTTAAACTTCAAGAAAAAGTAGGTAAAGAGGTTAAAATAACTTATAAAGCCTCATTAAATGAAAATGCGGTTATTGGTAGTGAAGGAAACGCTAATAACGTTGAATTAGAATATAGCAATAATCCACACGATGATACAACAGAAAAAACAAAAGATAGTAAAAAAGTATATACAGGTGCTATTAAGGTTATAAAACATGAAGAAGGACATGAAGAAAAACTTTTAGCGGGTGCTAAATTTAAACTTAAAAATAGTGAAGGTAAATTCTATAAATTAGACAATAATAAAGTTACTTGGGTAACTGAAGACCAAGCTGATGAAAAAACAACTGGAGATGACGGTGTTGTAGAATTTAAAGGTTTAGAAAATGGAACATACTACCTTGTAGAGACAGAAGCTCCTGCTGGATTTAACAAGTTAACATCTCCAGTTGAAGTAACTGTTGATTACAATAATCAATCAACTACAAAATACCAAGAAGCAAAGGTTGCAAATAACTCTGGTGTAGAGCTTCCAGGAACTGGTGGTATGGGTACTACTTTATTTACAATTTTAGGTGGAGGAGTTATCTTAATCGCTCTATTTAGTCTTGCAAAAGGAAAAGTAAAAAAAGAAAGGAACTAAAAATTTAAGTAGAGGTGGATTTACCACCTCTACTTAAATAATAGTTAATTATGCAAAAAAGCAAATCAATTTTTTTTCGTGTTCTTTTATTAATAGGTTGTAGTATTTTCTTCTACCCTACTATTAGTGATTATGTCAACAGCATCACTCAATCCAGAGCGATTGTTGAATACCAAGAAGCACTAAGTCAGTTTGAAGGGATGGAGATAGAGAAAATAAAAGAAAAGGCGGATAAGTACAATCAAAATTTATTAAAGATAGAACATCCCTTATCCAACCCTCTTTCACTCGAAGGATATAAAGAAAACCTGGACCCTTTTAAAAACGGAATGATGGGAACGGTAATTATAGATAAAATAAATGTCAATTTACCTATTTACCATGATGTCAACGAGGGGGTAATCCAAGTAGGAGTTGGACACCTTCCGGGATCTTCTTTACCGGTAGGAGGCAAAGGCACACATGCTGTAATTTCAACTCATAGTGGACTGCCGTCAGCTAAATTATTTACTGATTTAAACAAGCTGAAAATGGGAGATGAATTTACCTTATCTGTCTTAGGGGATAATTTAACCTATAAAATAAATCAAATTATTACTGTTTTACCAAAAGAAGTAGAAGCCTTAAAAATTGAAGAAGATAAAGACTATGTAACCATGTTTACATGCACACCCTATGGAATAAATACTCATAGGCTTTTAGTAAGAGGAGAAAGAGTAATAAAAGAAACAAATCATAAAGAAGCAAAAACTCTTGAAAAAGCGGAAAAAAACATAAAAACTCATCTAATTAAGATGATATTTTTCTTGATTTTATTCCTTATCATTCTATTTACTATTATAAAAGATTTAATATCTTTGGTAATAAATAGGGAAAAACATAAAAAACAAGATAAAAATTAAAAATTTGCTTAAAGCAAGATTTATTGGAGGTGAAAGATGAACAAAACTAAAAAAATCCTACCATTATTTCTTATGTGCTTAATATTAAGTCTTATTGTATTTCCTTCAAAGATATTAGCAAGCAGTGATTTTGATGCAAACAAAGACGTTGAATTTACTATCGACTATCAGAATGAAGGTAAAAGATTATCTAATACACAATTTGACATATACAAAGTAGCAGATGTGGATAAAGATTTAAACCTACAAAGTTCAAAAGACTTTGATAAATATCCTGTTGACTTAACAAAACTAAACCAAGAGGCTTGGAACGATTATGCTCTCACCCTAAAAGGATATGTGCAAAAGGACGGGGTAAAACCTGTAGTGACAGGGTTAACTGATGCTAACGGAATTTACAAAACAAAACTAAAACCAGGTTTGTATCTTGTTATCGGTAAAAATCTAACTTTGGATAATTATATATATGAATCCAGTCCTTTTCTAGTTTTACTACCTAATGTAGAAAAAGAAACAGGAACATGGAATTATGATGTTATCTCAAAGCCAAAGACAACAAGAAATGAAAAAATCATAAAGGAAGTATCTAAAAAAGTCATTAAGATTTGGAAAGATAAAGGTTTTGAAAATTTACGTCCTAAAGAAATAGAAATTGAACTATTAGGAAACGGGAAGCTGAGAGAGACCATAGTTTTAAGTGAAAAAAATAATTGGCAACACACATGGCATAAATTAGACGAAAGTGTTAATTGGACATTGGTAGAAAAAGGTGTGGATAAAGGAAAATACAAAGTATCTATAAGTAAAGAGGGTGATACTTTTATAGTTGAAAATGCCTATATACCACCTAAAACACCACCAAAAAAAACCAAAGACCCCTTGCCACAGACGGGTCAGTTATGGTGGCCTGTGTATACTCTAGTTGGTATCGGTTCAATAATGATTGTGTTAGGCTTTATTCAAAATAGAAGAAAGAAGGTGGATGAATGAAAATTAAAATGAAAAAATTTATATCGCTTGTTTTAGTACTGTTAATATTACTTTCAAATTCCCCTATTTCTCTGGCTATGGATAAAGAATCTTTTGGTGAGCATACAAAAGAAAGTAACTCAATTGTTACAACAAACACACAAGAAATAAAAGAAGACTCTCCAGACGAAAAAAGAAAGAGTGAGAGTAAGAGTAATTCATTAGAGATAAAAAATAGTGAAGATCTTACAAAGGGGTCTATTATAAACTCCTTTGAAACCGTCAAGGAATTGCCTAAGACATACTTTTATGAAAATAATGATATTGAAATTGCTATAGAGCTAAAACAAAGAACACTGCAAGAAGAAGGTCAATTAATAGTTAAGGAGGTTGATTCAGAAAAAGATGATAAGCAATTAGAATTACAAAAAAGAATCACGAATATGATTACTGAAAAGCTTAATGAAAAGCAAAAGTTAAATAAAGCAAAAATTTATGACATTTACTTTATTAATAAAGACGGAGATAGAATTCATGATCTTGAAATTCTAAATATACGCTATGTCTTTAAAAAACCTGTTTTATTAGATGAGAAAAATGAACTCTCAATATTTTCACTGTTCAACAACGAGTTAATTGATTCTAAAAATGTAGAAATCAAAAGAAATGATAGAAATGAAATTGTAGAATTAAGTTTTAATGTTGATAAAATACAACAACTTATCTTGATCAATACGGTAGAAAAAAACTTAAACCTTATAGAAGACTCTCAAAAGACTAATAAAGAAGAACAAGAAGATACGAAAATAGAAAACAAAGAAACTTTAGATGAATTTATTCAGCTTGAAAAGAGTTTATCAGGTAATAAGAAAATTACTATTGAGGGGTTGAGAAAAGACTTTTCAGAATTAGAAGGTGAAATACAGCTTGAGGTAAAAGAACTTAATCCAAACAATGGGAAAGATAAAGAGCAAATTGAAATTAACGAGACAGAGATGGAAAAATTTATTCCTGAAAAAAGTGATTCCATTAAGATCAATTGGCATCATTATGATATAAGCATCTTGTTAGATGGGGAGGAAATTGAACCTGTTAATAAGTTAAGGGTGTCCTTCTCAGGTTTTGATACTACTGATCTTGATGATGCTACAAAGGAAGTAAAGGTCCTTCATCTGAATGAATTAACAAATGAGGTAGAAGATAAGGAAATTGAAATTGGGGAAAACGGAGTTGTAGAAGCTGAATTTGATAGCTTCTCTCCTGTGACAGTTGTTGAAGTAATAGCAGATCATCCCTCTACTCTTAAGGCAACAGACTTTGTTAATGATGTTAAGCACTATATGGAATATGCTCCCGGTTCTCTTGGAAAAGCAGTAATAGACTCTTCTCAAATACTGAATCCAGGTCGTACTTCCGATGCCTTTGGTAATATAGTTCTTGAACATGGCCAAGTTATAACAAAGAAAACAGCAACACCTGTTAAGGGAAAGGTTAATACTTGGGATATTACTGTTCGTGTAGAAGGTAGGGACAACATATCTGATACTACAGATGTTGTTCTAGTTCTTGATAATTCATATAGTATGTATGAAAAGAAAAACGAACTAGCTGATGGACGAACTCGTTTTCAAGCAGTACAAGAGGCTGCTAAGAAATTTGTTGATATAGCATTGAATGAAAATCCTAACTTAAGGATTGCTATAGTAGTTTATAATGGGGAGGTAACGATAAATTCTGGGAATATTAATCAACCATTTTCACAAGACAAACAAGCACTATATTCAGAAATTGATGCGATTAAAGAACCACCTTCATTAGACCCAGAGAAGAAAGGGGGAACTTTTACTCAAGCAGCTATTAAACAGGCTGGTGAAATTTTAAAAGGTTCTTCAGCAGATAATAAGCACATGGTGCTTATGGCTGATGGTTTTCCGACTTTTAGTTACGACTTAGATTCTTCATCTTGGGATGAGAAAATAGAACAAACAGAATTATTTTACAAGCCAGGTGCTCCTTTTAATATAAAGGATCTTTATGAAAAGACTAAATACTACAGACTACCTGCAGATGAAAGTCAGATTCAATTTAATTACGATAATAGGGTAGGTTTGGGAGCTGAAGAAAGATCGTCAGTAGCATATAAGACTCTGAAAATTAATAAGGATATAGAAGATGTTTATAGGTATATCTATGGAGAATATATAACAGGTACTAAAGATCCGAATAATATAGACCTAACTGTACAAGCTCATCGTTATCATGTGGACGGTGAGGACTTTGCAAGAGAATACAGATATGCACATCAAAAATCAACTGTTTTAGAAGCTAAAAGATTAAGAGAAGACCCAAACATAGGTTTGGATACTTTGTATTCTGTAGGTGTTGGCTTTGAAACCTATACTGGACAAGCATTGGAAATTGCTGTTAGAACGCTAAGCAGAATTGCTGATTCTGGAAAGTTTTATGATGTTAGAAATGCGGAGCGATTGACAGCTACCTTTGAAGAAATAGCAAAAACTATTAGTATCAAAAGTGCTATGCGTGACTTCAAAATCGTTGACATCATGGGTAAAGGCTTTACGGTAACAGATGAGTCAAAAATAAAAGTAAGTGAAGGGAAAACAAGTTTTGACCGAAATTCAGAAACAATAAATTGGGATATAGAAACTGTAACTAAGTGTGTGGCTACAAAAAGTGACGTAAGATATGCAGAATTAACTTATAGAATTGAAATCAACGATGATATTCTAACTCTACCAGGTTCAAAGACTAATCAACACGAGAAGTTTATTACCAATGCCGTAACTGATTTGACTTATACAGATAATCTTAAGGATGAGAAGAAGACCTTATCAATTGATTCTCCAAAGGTAGATCCAGTTCTTTTGAAGGTTAAAAAGGTCTTATTAGATAGTAATGGAAAATTATTAAATGAAGATATAACATTTACAATAAATGTTACTAATGATTTGAAGACCTACGACGAAAGGCATGAATTAAGTCCAAAAGAAGACTATAAATGGCGTACTACTTTGAGAGATGAGGGAACCTACTTGGTTGACGAAATAGCTGTATCTGGAACTCCAGAAAAAAACTATATTACGACTATTAAGATTGATGGAGAAGAAACTAGTGAGTTCTTGGTAAATCATGACGGTGATATTCCGAGAGGCGATGTTAATATTGAGGTTACAAATCAGGAATTAGGAGGTTATGAACTGCCAACAACCGGTGGATTAGGAACTATACTCTTTAGATTGATAGGAGTCTTTGTATTGACTTTCGCTTTAGTAATTCCTTATAGAATGAGACGAGTTAAATGCGAAAGGTAAATAAGTTTTTCTTATTTGGTACGCTTTGCATTTTGTTTGGACTCTTACTTTTTTCTAAAAACTTATGGGAAGATTATCAGGTTGGAAAAGAAACTGAGTTAATCAAAGAAAGGCTTGAAGAAAAGAAGGTCATAGAAATTGAAAAACCAATTGATGATAGACCTGATTATGTTAAAAACCCGTATATGGAAATGCCAAAGGTTACAATTGACGGCAATGACTATATAGGATATGTAATTATACCGAGCTTAGAGCTGGAACTTCCGATTCTAAGCTCTTGGTCATATCCAAAGCTTAAGATTGCACCTGCAAGATATGAAGGTTCTGTATACTTAAACAATATGATCCTGTTAGCTCATAACTATACAGTCCATTTTGGCAAGCTTTATCGATTAAATATTGGAGATGTTATTCAATTTAAAGATATGAATGACAATCTTTTCGATTTTACTGTAGAAAAGAAAGAAGAGTTAGATGAAATACAAGTTGAAGAGATGGTTTCTGGGGATTGGGACTTAACATTATTCACTTGCACTCTAGGTGGTGAAGCAAGAACAACTATACGATGTAAAAGAATAGAAAATAGGTGATATTTTGTCAATATAGCATTGTAGAAATAAAATTTAAGAGAGGTTATATTATGAAAAAAGAAAATTTTTGTAGATATGACATCAAATAAAAAAGAAAAAATAAATAAAAAAGAAAAACTTGTAGGGAAAAGATTTGGAAAACTAAAAGTACTATCTGTTTATAAAAAAGGCAAGTACAAAAAATGTAAATGTATTTGTGATTGTGGAAACACTACTGATGTATACTATAGCAATCTTGTTTCAGGAAGAACAATAAGTTGCGGTTGTCGAGGGGGAGAGATTGCTAATAGGTATAAAAACATAGTAGGGGAAATATATCATGATCTTATAGTTGAAGAGAAGACTGAAAAACGTGAAGATGGCTTAATAGTTTGGAAATGTAGGTGTCTTAAATGTGGAAAATATATTGAAGTCACTAAAAAACAGCTAGATAGAGGATATGTCAAAGACTGTGGAAACCATAAATACGAAGACTTATTGGGACAAAAAATTGGAGAGCTTACAATTATCTCATTTGATAAAAATAGAGAAAAATATCTTTGCCAATGTTCTTGTGGTAAGTCTACATATGTATCCAGATCTAATTTAATCAGCAGTCATACCCTTAGTTGTGGTCATCTAAAGGACAACCGCAAATATAAGTATGTAGATGGAGCTTTACCATACCTATTAACAGGAAAAATTCCATCAAATAATACAAGTGGTGTAAAAGGTGTTAGTCAAACTAAAAGTGGGAAATGGGTTTCCTATATTACCTTAAGAAAAAAAAGATATACACTGGGAACATTTAAGAAAAAAGAAGATGCTATTAGAGCTAGAAAAAAAGCGGAAATAGATTTCTTTTTACCAATAATAGAAAAAGATCAAATGAGGAAACAAAAAACGAAGCATCGTAAAGAGAGGGTATAAACTCTGAATACTAGGTTACAGGTCTTTATTTTATAGGTGGAAATAAAGAAAGAGGTTTATTTGTCCATAACTCGTTTGAACAGAAATGGACTATTCTATTATAAATTGATTTTTATAGCATTATTTAGGAAAGGGAGGAAATAATTGAGAACAAAAAAGATATTTAATTATTTAATAAAAGGTATATTGGCATTTGTTATTTTTGTGAGTATTTCTCCAGCAAAGTCAGCTCTTGCATGTAGCCATAATTGTAATAATTACAACAATTACAATTATAGTTATAAAGAAACAATCTGTGTGTATAAATCATGGTCGGGTCAACCTTTGAAATACGGTGAAAAGCGCCCAGATGTTTATTTTCAACTACTTAAAGATGGAAGGCCTGTGGGAGAGCCTAAGAAAGCAGTAAATAATATAGCAAGCTTTATAATACCAAGTTCTAGAAATATCTATAGATATACGATAAAAGAAGTTAATGTAGATGGAAGTGACTGGTCTGCTGAAGGCTATAGAGCAGGTTCAGTTCGTAGAGATTCATGTAATCCTTGTGTATTTTATATAACAAATACCAAAGAAAGAACAGAAACAATTTGCGTGTATAAAACATGGTCGGGTCAACCTTTGAAATACGGTGAAAAGCGCCCAGATGTTTATTTTCAACTACTTAAAGATGGAAGGCCTGTGGGAGAGCCTAAGAAAGCAGTAAATAATATAGCAAGCTTTATAATACCAAGTTCTAGAAATATCTATAGATATACGATAAAAGAAGTTAATGTAGATGGAAGTGACTGGTCTGCTGAAGGCTATAGAGCGGGAATAGTATATAGATCGTCATATAACCCTTGTGTATTTTGTGTAACGAACAATAAGGAGAAAATGCCAGCACCAGGTGAAGTTACTGTTGATAAGATCTGGACTGGTGTCGACTTAGAATTAGGACAAAATTATCCCGATGTATATTTCCAATTACTTAAGGATGGTCATGCAGTTGGTTCACCTGTTTTATATGAAGGGCATACAGTAACTTTTAAGATTGACAACAAGGATGAAATCAGCAAATACGTAGTAAAAGAAGTTAATGCAGATGGAAGCGACTGGTCTGCTGAAGGTTATGTGCCTGGAACAATTGAAGGCAGTGATGGAGTATTTACTGTAGAAAATAGAAAACTTGGGCCAAAACCTGCAAGTGCAAGTATTGTTCTAAGAAAAACAATGTTAGGAAGACCAATTAAAGATGGGGAATTTTCTTTCCAATTAATAAATGATCAAGGTGTGGTCATTGAAACGATTACTAATCTTGGTAATGATATTTGTTTTTCGGAAATAGAATATACGAAAGCAGGAACTTACAGATATACAGTAGTAGAGCAAGAAGGAGATAATAAAAATATTATCTATGATGCAAAAGTTATTGAAGTTATAGTAGAAGTCAAAGATGTAGAAGGCCAGCTAGTTGCTGAAGTAAGCTATAGTCCTGGTAATGAATTTAATAATCAATTAAAAGAAAAGCACGTAAAAGTTATCAAAATAGATGAGAATTATGATTATTTAGTTGGTGCTGCTCTTCAAATGACTTCAGATAATGGCTATAACGAGGTATGGGTAACCAATGGGAAGGGGAGAACTTTTGAGTTGACAGAAGGAAGATATACTATCACTGAGTTGTCAACTCCGAATGAGGAATATGAGTTGGCTTCACCAGTTGTGTTTGATATTGTTTATAACGAAGCTAAAGAAGAACTAGAATTTGTTATTGTTGATGAAGGCGAAGGCAATATCATTAATGAGGTTGAAAATATCATTTATATGTTAGACAAATATAAAATTATAATTAATTAAAGATTTTTCTAGAAAAGATTTGCAAAAGGGGCAAAGTATTGAGATGGAGAAATACATAAACTGCTAACAGCATAGTTCTAATGAATATTTCTTGAATATAAAAAAATACACGGCAGTAAGCCTAAGATAATATTGTTATTTGGCTTAGCCTCTTTCTTGTATAGTAAGAAAGAATAAAGTAATGAAACTCATGAAAGTCAGCTGGCCTAGAGGGATCAGCTGACTTTTTATAAAAGGGTGATAGGATTAAAAAATCAAGAAGATTGATTTACAGTACTCTTATATTTCTATCCTTTGGATTGTTATATACGGAATGGAATAAAAGATAAGATATTAACAAAAAAATACTTAAATAAGTAGTTGATATAGAAACTAAAAAGAACATTAAAAACATGACTACTGAGATTGACGGAGAGAAATTATCAGAAGAATATATTTCAAGAGAAACTCATAAACAAAGGGAAATTAACAGTTTAAGAGAGATAAATCCAGATATCTTTCTATATATCGATGATATGAAAGACCATTATCAGATAATAGGTTCTATGATTTTAAATCTCTATACAGAAGATGAAATATTTAATTTTAATTAATATGTCAATTTTGATGATTACTATGGAGCAAGAGATTATTTCCATGACATTAGGTAAGGAAGCGAACGATTTACTAGTCGATCAAGTAAGGAAAGATACAAAGATCTGAACTCTTTCTATCTGTAGTTTTGAAACAAATGATGCTAGATTTGTTATTTTTGCAATGAAAGTAAGGACAGGGTGTGAACATCAAAAATAAAAATAAACAACTAGTTATCGAAAATAAAATCAAAAGAAAAGAAGGCAACTATCATGAGGTTATCTATGAAACAACTCTATACAAATAAGGGACAAAGGAGGCCACTTTTGCAAGACGATAATGTGAAGCCTGTAAAAGATGGAAAAATGTCCCGTTATCAAGAAGAACTTGATAAAACCAATAACAGACCAATGAACAACACTTCGGGTTATCCCTGTAGTAAGAAAGAGAGTGGCGATAAAAATCATATAATTTACATTTGTTAAATAACAACTAAATAAGAAACAATAATTAAACCATTTTGAGAGATGAAGTAACTTATATCACTTTCTTTCAATAAATATGAAATTGGCTTTGTTTGAAGGATAGTCCAAGGTTTTTTGGGATAAATGATTATTTATTTAAGCTGTTTTCGTAAGGGATTAACTATAAGGATAGCCACGAGTAAAATCGTGGCTATTTTTGTACCCAAAAGTAGGTGAGTTACATGACTATTATTGTACGAGCACGTGCTCCACCTGTCCTCCCTAAATTTCAGAACTAGAGATTTAAGGGGGATTTTTCATGACAAAGAAAGATTATTTTATTTTTATTGATAAAGAAAAGGTAATGGTTAGTAAGGAAGTTTATCTGGCTTATTGGAAGCAGACGAATAGGGAAAAATATTTAGAACGACTTGATCGTAAAAATAGATTGCTCTATATTTCTCAATTTGATCAAGATGGTAACTTTCAGGATATAATAGAAGATAAAAGTGTAGATGTAGAAAAATTAGTTGAAACAAAAGAGGCAATAGTGAACTTGCGAAAAGCTATTTCTAAACTCAGTGATGAAGAAAGAGAGATTATTAATGCTTTGTATTTTAGGGAAGAGACTATACGAGATGTCGCACAGAATATAGGGACGCATAAGACATCTATTATAAGAAAAAGAGATAGGATTCTAGAAAAGTTAAAAATGATTTTAGAAAAAAATAAATAAAAGTGTGTCCAAGAGGGTCAAATTTTCACTCATATAAGTGAGGGGGATTTGACCTTTGTTTTTTAAAACAAACAACTTATAAATAACCTCTCTTATTTGATATAAACATTGAACCTTAACAATTGAATAGACCAAGACGAGACATTAATCATTTTTGGAGCGTAATAACCTATCCGCCAAGATCTTTCTGCTGAATAATTCGGTAAAACAAGTACTGCTAAGCTAAAAACAAGGGAAGAAGAAAGGGAGCGATAAGTAAGAGTTTGAATATAGGGAGGGATACCCTATTCGCTATGAAGAAAATGAGGATAATGATACTTCTAAGGTTGAAGCCGGCTCATCCTGAATAGAGGCGGAGGTGAGATTCCTATGTTGCTAATCCAAGGCACTTGTCAATGTCAAAAAACTTAAATTTACATAGGAGGTTATTATGAAAGCAATAAAAGTTTATAGCATGAGAGTTGCTATGTTATGTAGACTTTATGATCTTAAATTAATTAATGATAAAGAATTCACCAAAATAAAGACTAGAATAGAAAAAGATTACAAGAAAATTGATAGAAAACAATTAATTTTATGATAAAATAATACTGTAGAAAGACACAAAATGGGAAGGAGGTAAAATGAATACTAAAGTAAAATTAATAAAAGCTTCAAATACAGGAGCTAGAAATAGAAATGCACTACATTTAGATTTAAAACGAGTTGCAGCATATTGTCGAGTTAGCACTGATAGTAAAGACCAACTTGAATCATATAAATCGCAAGTTGATTATTATACAAATCTAATAAAAAATAATAAAAACTGGACTTTGGCTGGTATATATGCAGATGAAGCAACAACAGGAACAACTGCTACTAAAAGAGCAGATTTCATGAGACTAATAAGTGATTGCCAAAATGGAGATATAGACATGATAATTACTAAATCTATATCAAGATTTGCTAGAAACACATTAGATACTTTGAAATATGTAAGGCTTTTAAAGGAAAATAATGTTGGTGTAGTATTTGAAGAAGAAAATATAGATACTTTGACAATGGATGGAGAGTTACTATTAACAATATTAAGTTCAGTAGCTCAACAAGAAGTAGAAAATACCTCAGCCCATGTAAAAAAAGGACTGAAAATGAAAATGGAAAAAGGGGAACTTATTGGTTTTCAAGGTTGCCTTGGCTACGACTATGACCCTACAACAAAAACTATCTCTATAAATGAAGAGGAAGCTAAAATTGTTAGATATATCTTTAAAAGATATTTAGAAGGCAATGGTGGTTCAGTTATTGGTAGGGAACTAGAAGAACAAGGATATCTTACCCCTAGAGGTAAAACAAAATGGTCTGATACTACAGTGTTAGGAATAATTAAAAATGAAAAGTATATTGGAGATATACTAATGGGAAAGACTTTTACAGTTGATCCCATAACAAAAAGAAGACTAGCAAACTTTGGTGAATCTGATAAATACCACATTGAAAATCATCACGAGCCAATTATATCAAAAGAAGACTTTGAAAAGGCACAAGAGATTAGACTCAGGAGAGCACAAAATAGAAACACCATTGCTAATAAGGATAGAAAAAGAGAGAAACTATCAAGACAATACGCTTTTTCAAGTATGCTGGAATGTGGATTTTGTGGCGAAATACTTTCAAGAAGAACATGGCACACTAGTTCAATTTACAAAAAAATTAACTGGCAATGTGTAAGGTCAACAAAAAAAGGTAAAAAATATTGCCCTCATTCAAAAGGAATACAAGAAGCAGCAATAGAAAAAGCATTTGTTGAAAGCTATAGGCAATTATGCCATGCAGATTCAACAGTAATAGATGACTTTTTAAAAATTGTAGAAGAAGAAATAAATGATAATACTTTAGTCAAGGATCTGAAAAAGATAGAAAACCAATTAAATAGAATCATTAGTCAAGAAAGAAAGTTAGTTGATCTTCATTTAGAAGATAGTATAGACGAAGAAGTTTATGCTAAAAAGTATAAAAAACTAACAAAACAAAAAGAAGAATTACTTGGTGAAAAGAAAACACTGGAACTAACAATAAAAGATGAAAATTCTATTAAAGAAAGACTAAAGCAATTTAAAAAGGTCTTAGAGAATAGAGAAATTATAGAGGAATTTAATAGAACAGTATTTGAAAGCATAGTTGATAAAGTCGTAGTGGGTAGAATTGATAAAGACGGAACAGTTCATCCATATGACCTGACATTCTACTTCAAAACAGGAATTAAAGATAGTCAAGATTCTAATAACTTTAAAGACAAAAGAAAAAATGCCAAAGACAATGACATTAATAAATTGTGCTCCTACAAGGGTGACGAGGATAAAAAATTATGTTCCCAAGCAAAAGACAACGCACGTTGAGACGGTAGTATTGATGTCAAGGGTTGAAAAATAAGAGTTTAATAAGATAAGTAAATAAAGGCTTTCCGTGGTTTGAGGTCTGGTTCTAAGCCGGAAGGATAATCACGGTTTTTTGCTTTGAGGGAAGTTATCCAAGATTGGTGAATTTAAAAAATCATCAATAAATATCGTCGATGACTAAGTGAGTTGATAAGATGGTTGGCGAAATAATAGTGAGTTGAAAATGTGGCTATCAGATTGAAAATTGAAATTGAAATATATAAGCACGTTGAAGGCAATTAAAATAGCTATCCAGAAAATCCGGTGCAAATCATTAAATAAACGCATCTGTATTTCTGCGCCATATCCACGACGTAATTTATATTAATTTGGTATTTGAGTACCAAAAGTTAAATTTACGATTGACAAATCTGTTAAACCGCGATATTCTTGATTTATCAAATAAGCTATTGGTAAGAAGGAGAAATGAATTATGACTAACCAGATCGAAAAAAACACCTTTGAATACTTAGATTTGTTTAGAGGGTTTACTGAGAGTGACTCCTATCTTCCTGCTGCGCTTCTTGTGGCTGAAACAAAGGAAGAATACTTTGACAAAAATATTTATGGTGATTCAGAAGAGCGAATCTACGAGACTATGCTGACAGTTGCAGATAGGCTCGATATTATTAACCCGTTTAGAGATAAGACACAATTTACCAGAGTGTATAATGCCTATGATGTTTTTAAGGGAGAGGTCAACTGGGAATTGATTATCGCCCAGAGTGATAGAAGGTATGGTGGGTACTCAGTAATTTCTAATGCTCTATTTGAGGAGTACAGCAGTCGCTTTAAACTTGACGCAGATGAGGTTCTCATTGCTGAAGGGGAAAAATTCGCTCCAAATCTAAAGAAACTAATCGATGAACATCCTGGTTGCAACTATACCATTACAACTGAAGAAAAAATTAGTTTTCACATAATCAACAGAATTTTTGCTGGTTATAAAAATGTAAAAATATTAAATGTAAGTATATATCAATACGGTTTCACAAACAGTCGTTACGATCTTATATTCTCTGTACCTAATTTCGGAACAAGAAATCTTGCTGAAGATGAAAACTTTATGAGTAGAGATCAAGATGCGGTAGCGCTTGAAAACCTGCTTCTTCATACAAATAATGGTGGTGAGCTTATAATCACAATGCCGGCTAGAATCACATTTGCTCATGGAAAGAATGGAGTGCTTAGGCAGTTTGTTCAACAGACTTATCGCTTAAAAGAAATTACAGAACTTCCAGAAGGTGCGTTTGAAGGAACAGGGATTAAAACTTACCTTATCGATGTTGTAAATACCAAGCCAGGTGATGATGATGTGATAGTCCGTCGATATAAATCTGGTCCTCGTAAGAACAAACGTGATATGGCTAATAAATTTATTATCGATGAAGAAACATTCGTTATGTTAGAGGAACTTGAGGAACTTGGTGATTGGAGTATAAATAAAATATTCTCTCAGCAAGATGAAGAGTGGATTAAATTCCAAGAATCATCTATTCGTAAAATTGCTTTGGGAGATGTTGCTGAAGTTTTCCGAGGAAAATCAGTATCAAAAAAAGACCCAACCGGAAGTGTAGGTGTCGTTAACATCTCGAATATAGGTGATTACGATATTGATTATGATAGTCTAGATCACTTTGATGAAGAAGAACGTAAGATTTCAAACTACATTCTTAAAGAAGGTGACGTATTAATACCTGCAAGAGGAACCGCAATTAGAACTTCTATCTTTCGCGAGCAGAGCTATCCATGCATCGCTTCATCTAACATCATTGTAATCCGACCTGAAGTAAAGATGCTTAGCAGCGTGTATTTAAAATTATTCTTAGATAGCTCTCTCGGGCAAAAGATGATAAGTGGTGTACAACAAGGAAGTACAGTAATTAATATCAGCTATAAGGATTTAAATGCCTTGGAAATACCTGTTCCTTCAATTGAAGAACAACATATGAAGGCAAATGAATATGAAAAAGAGTTAGAAATCTACAAAGAAACTGTTGAGGTTGCTGAAAAGCGCTGGAATAAAGTTTTAGATAAGCTACGAGAACTTTAATAGGAGGTATCATTATGTTAGGAGCTATTATCGGGGATATCGTGGGTTCCCGTTTTGAATGGAATAATAACAAGAGTAAGCAATTTGATTTATTAACTTATAAATGTAGTGTTACCGATGATTCCATAATGACTTTAGCTACAGCTAAAGCGCTGTTAGAAAGCAAGTCGGATTATAGTGACCTGTCCGAAAATGCTGTAAAATATATGAAGAATATCGGACAACACTACCCAAACTGTGGATATGGTGGGCATTTCAGAGAATGGATATATTCTGACAATCCAAAACCATATAACAGCTATGGTAATGGGGCAGCGATGCGTGTCAGTGCATGTGGATTCGTAGCAAATACCCTGGAAGAAGTGAAACAACTATCAAAAGCTGTGACAGAAGTAACACACAATCATCCTGAGGGGATAAAAGGTGCAGAGGCAACAGCTGTTGCTATCTTCCTGGCACGTTCTGGAAAAAACTTGCTAGAGATTCGCGACTATATAACAAAGAATTATTACCCGTTGAATTTTTCCCTTGATGAAATACGGGATAATTATGAGTTTAATGACAGCTGTCAGGGAACTGTTCCTCAAGCCTTGGAAGCTTTCTTCGAGTCGAAAAATTTTGAAGATGCAATTCGTAACGCCATATCAATTGGTGGCGATAGCGATACCCTTGCAGCTATTACAGGTGGTATCGCAGGAGCTTACTATGGAATACCTACAGATATTAGAAAACATGCTCTGACCTTCCTTGACGAGCGCTTACTTAAGATTTTGGTAGAGTTTGAAAATAATTATCCATCAAAGATGGAAAAAATCAATTCAGTCGGTAGTATTGGCATCGAAAGAAATGCAGAGACCAAAGTGCAGACAGGGAATAGAAAAACTATGATGCAGTCCTCTGTAGAAATAGCAGAGAAAGAACTAAATGATTCGATTCCTACAAATGAAGAGACGACAAGCCAGCAACTATTTAATCATCTATTTGAGGCTTGCAATATTCTGCGAGGACCAATAAACCAAGATGAGTATAAAAGTTATGTGACTCCAATCCTCTTTTTTAAGAGAATTAGTGATGTTTATGACGAAGAAACTCAAGATGCACTTGAGCGCTCTGGTGGAGATGAGGAGTATGCTAGATTTCCCGAGAACCACAGTTTTGATATTCCTGTGGGATGCCACTGGCAAAATGTCAGGGAAGCAAGTGAAAATGTTGGTGTTGCAATCGTCAAAGCAATGAATGGTATTGAGCGTGCTAACCCAGATACTTTAAGTGGTGTGTTCAGTAGCTTTGATGATGCTAATTGGACTGACAAAACTAAACTCTCAGACGAGAGACTAAAAAATTTAATAGAACATATGTCAAAAATTAAAGTTGGTAATGCGAATTACTCAGCTGATGTTATGGGAGATAGTTATGAATTTCTGATTAAGAAATTTGCTGATTTATCAAAAAAGAATGCTGGTGAATTTTATACCCCACGCTCCATTGTCAAACTTCTCATCATGCTTCTGGATCCAAAGATTGGTGAAACAGTCTATGATCCAGCTTGTGGAACTGGAGGAATGTTAATAGAAGCCATACGGTACATGAAAAACGATAAAATGACGTATGGCCGAATATATGGTCAGGAGAATAATCTATCTACATCTGCAATTGCTAGAATGAATTTGTTTTTGCATGGTGCAAAGGATTTTAAGATTACACAAGGTGATACACTGCGTTCTCCTAATTTTCTTGAGAAAGGTAAATTAAAAACTTTCAATTGCGTTGTAGCGAATCCTCCCTTTTCGTTGAAAAAATGGGGTTCACAACAATTTAGCACAGATATATATGGTCGAAACATGTGGGGAACCCCAACTGACTCCAATGCTGATTTTGCATGGCTGCAACACATGGTGAAGTCGATGGACGAAAAAACCGGCCGTTGTGCTGTTGTTTTACCACAAGGTGTACTATTCCGAGGGGGTAGAGAAGCAGAAATTCGCAAACAACTGATTGAATCAGACAAGCTGGAATGCATTATTACACTGGTAAGCGGCGTGTTTTATTCAACTGGAGTATCAGCTTGTATTCTTTTTCTAAACAATAACAAGAAAAATGATCATAAAGGTCGTATATGCATGATCGATGGTTCTGATATATTCACAGCACAACGAGCACAAAATATAATGACCGACAATGACGTAGAGAAGGTCTACAATTTGTATGACGATTATAAAGATGTTATTGAAAAAGTAAAAGTGGTCACGATTCCCGAAGTGAAAGACAAGGGCTATAGTCTAGCGATCAATAATTATATTGAAAGAAAAGAACAAGAAATTACTCCTCCAACTGAAATAAGAAAACAGTATTTTGATGCACTTGAAAAAATGATTGAGGCTGAAAAAATAATGATGGAATTATTGCTTGAAGGAGGATATGTCAATGAGTAATCGCATTACAATAGATGAATTGCAAACATATTTATGGGATTCAGCTGTTCTTCTTCGTTCTAGTATAGATGCAGGAGCTTATAAACAATACATTTTCCCGCTGCTTTTCTTTAAAAGAATCAGCGATGTTTATGACGAAGAGTGTCAAAAAATTCTAGAGCAATTTGGCGATGAAGAAGCCTTAGAGTTTGAAGAAAATCACCGGTTTCAGGTACCCAAAGGTGCTCATTGGAATGATGTTCGTGAAGTTTCTGAGAATGTAGGTGTTGCTATAGTAAGTGCATTTCGTAAGATCGAAAAAGCAAACGCTGATAAACTACAAGGTATTTTTGGAGATGCTGCTTGGACAAATAAGAATCGTTTGTCAGACAGACTTCTAAAAGAATTAATAGAACATTTCAGCAGTAGAACATTGTCTATTGAAAATTGTCCAGAGGACGAACTAGGACAGGGATACGAGTACCTAATCAAGAAGTTTGCCGACGATAGTGGCCATACCGCTCAAGAATTTTATACTAATCGTACCGTAGTTCATCTTATGACTGAAATTTTGAGACCTCAGTCAGGCGAATCGATTTATGATCCAACGTGCGGTAGTGCAGGTATGCTAATCTCCGCGATAGCCTATTTGCAAAAACAAAAAAAAGAATGGCGTAATGTTGCTATTTATGGGCAGGAAATAAATGCTTTAACTTCATCGATTGGCAAAATGAACTTATTTTTGCATGGTGTGAAGGACTTTGAAATTGTAAATGGAGATACGTTAAAATCACCGGCTTTTATTGAGAAAGGAAAGTTGAAAGAATTTGACATGGTTCTTGCCAATCCTCCCTACTCTATTAGTCAGTGGGACAGAGAAGCCTTTGCTAGCGATAAATATGGACGTAATTTCCTAGGTGTTCCTCCTCAAGGTCGAGCAGATTATGCTTTTTTACAACATATTCTGAAGAGTTTGAAAGAAGACACTGGACGTTGTGCGATATTATTCCCACATGGCGTATTATTTCGTAATGAGGAAAGTAGTATGCGAGAAAAATTAGTTAGAAGCGATATGCTTGAATGTGTGATAGGTTTAGGTCCCAACCTGTTTTATAATTCACCAATGGAGGCTTGCATAATTATATGTCGTAAAAATAAGCCTGCAAACCGTCGTGGCCAGGTTTTATTTATAAATGCAGTAGATGAGGTTGAGAGAAAAAATGCACAGAGTTATCTGGAAGATAAACATATTGAGAAGATAGCATCAGCATACAACAAATATGAAACAGATAATGATTTTGCACGCGTTGTCTCAATTCGTGATATCGAAGATAACAATTTCTCGCTCAGTATTCCACTTTATGTTAAAAAGACCATGCCTGGGGCAGAAACTGACGAACGTTCTCTTCAAGAGCGTTATGAAAGTTGGAGAACACACTCGGAAATTATGAAACTTCGCTATATGAAATTAAGCGACATGATCGGAAAGGAGGATGAAAATTATGAGTGAAGTATTCTTAGGAGAAGTTGCTAAAGAGCGAAAGGAAACTAGTAAAGAAAATAAAGGTAGGTATCCAATTGTGGGCTTAGAGCACTTGATTTCAGAAGAAATTACTCTAACAGCCTGGGAAGAAAATAAGGAAAATTCTTTTACTAAGATCTTCCGAAAAGGAGATGTGCTTTTTGGACGTAGACGCGCTTATTTAAAGAAGGCTGTAGTTGCTCCTTTTGATGGTATTTGTTCCGGTGACATAACGGTAATTCAAGCTCTGCCAGATAAAATTCTACCTGAACTTTTACCTTTTATTATTCAAAATGATGCATTATTTGATTTTGCTATAGGTAAGTCCGCTGGTTCTTTATCACCCCGTGTTAAATGGGAGAATCTAAAGAACTTTAGGTTTGAGTTACCTGATTTAAAAGAACAAAGCAAGTTAGCTAGCCTATTATGGTCGATAGATAGCACTAAAAAGACCTATCAGAAGCTGATTCAAAAGACCGATGAGCTGGTCAAATCTCAATTTATCGAGATGTTTAAGGATACAGAGAAAGTCAAACTTAGCTCTATTGCTGAAATTGTAATGGGACAGTCTCCGCCATCAGATTCATACAACGAAGATAGAATAGGATTACCGTTTTATCAGGGGAGTGCTGATTTTACAGATAAGTATGTGACTACGAGGATGTATTGCACATCACCGACGAGAATTGCCGAAGCCGGGGACGTTCTGATGTCTGTTCGAGCCCCTGTGGGAACAGTTAATCTAACTGATAAAGAGTGCTGTATTGGTCGAGGGTTAGCTGCTATACGGAGTAAAGGAACTTCAGAGTATAACGAGTTTCTTTTGTACGCATTCAGAACTATGGAAGATGAAATTGTTGCCATGGGACAAGGAAGTACAGTACTTTCAATTAACAAGGACAAGTTACATGGGTTACTAATGCCTGATGCTAAAAAAAAGCAACAAGAAGCATTTATTTCGTTCGTACAGCAGAGCGATAAATCAAAATATGACTATTTTAGCTGGATGTTAGGAGGTGCAGCATAAATGGCGGAATATAGATTTGACCAGATTGTTATCAATATCACAGAAAAAAAGAAGCCTGTTGAAGAAGACAAATATACTTATATAGGCTTAGAACACTTGGATTCTCAGAACCTTAAGGTTTCAAGATGGGGCTCTGATATTGCTCCTAAGGGTGAAAAACTTGTAATGAAAAAAGGAGACGTATTATTTGGTAAAAGGCGAGCATATCAAAAGAAAGTAGCAATTGCTCCGTTCGATGGTATCTTCTCTGCTCATGGAATGGTCTTGCGACCAAATGAAGAAATAATTGACAAGAATTTTTTCCCGCTCTTCATTAGCTCAGATTATTTTTTGGACGCTGCAATAAAGATATCTGTTGGGTCACTCTCACCAACAATTAACTGGAGAGATCTTAAAGAACTGAAGTTTCAGCTCCCTGATTTAGATAAACAAAAGAAGTTAGCTGACATGTTATGGTCAATAAATAGAACGTTGCTAAGGTATAAAGAGTTGCTCAATAAAACTGATGAGCTCGTAAAGTCTCAATTTATCGAGATGTTTGGCAATCCAAATAAGATAACCAACTCATCTCGTTTAGAAGAAGCATTTGAAATTAGAAATGATTTAAGGAAACCTTTGAATGATGCTGTTCGCTCAAAAATGCATACAGGAGAGTTGTATCCATACTACGGTGCGAATGGCCAGGTGGATAGTATAAATGAGTATCTAATGGACTGCACAGCACTTTGTTTAGCAGAAGATTGCGGAGCATACGGTGCAGGAGAGTCAACCTCTTATATCATTAAGGGAAAATCTTGGGTAAACAACCATGCACATGTATTAATACCGCTTGACTGTTGTGATATAGAATTTGCTAATACATATTTCAAAATACTAGATATGACAAAATTTGTGACTGGAACGACACGGCTGAAACTGACTCAAGGTAAGATGAAGGAAATACCGTTTTTGCTGCCACCATTAAGTGATCAGAAGAAATTTGCAGCCTTTGTCCGACAGAGCGATAAATCAAAATTTGAACTCGAACAAACTCTATCAGAGTTAAATGCCACCTATAAACGGATTATAGAAGAAAACTTAGGATAATTATGGGGCATGAAGTTTCCTCCGGCTCGTGAGACAACCTCACGGAGGAACAAACAAAGGAGGAAATTTCATGCTTAATCAAATTATTAATGAAGTGCAACAAGATCTTGCAACAATTTTGGATGATGCCCAAATGGCTATGTTATCTAAAGTACTAAAAAAACGTCTAACAGAAGTGGTTGGTGATAAACAATTAGAAAAAGAGGATAAACAGAATAATCTTCTTCCGTTATTTATTTCAGCCAAACGTGTGGAAGGGTGTTCAAGCAAAACTTTACGTTATTATGAATCAACGATTCGAAATTTACTGGAGGATATTAACAAATCGGAATGTCATATAACAACGGAAGATTTACGGGATTACCTTGATTCATATCAGCAACGAGGTAATGTTAGTAAAGTTACGTTGGATAATGTAAGGAGAATTTTTTCTACCTTCTTTGCTTGGCTAGAGGATGAGGATTACATTGTAAAGAGTCCGGTTAGAAGGATTCGAAAAGTTAAGACTGGTAAAACAGTGAAAGAAACGTATTCGGATGAGTCAATGGAGCTGATGCGTGATCACTGTGACAATATGCGTGATCTTTCTATGATTGACCTTCTAGCTTCAACAGGCATTCGGGTAGGAGAATTAGTCAAGCTTAATATCAGGGATGTGGACTTTGAAAATAGAGAGTGTGTTGTGATAGGAAAAGGTAATAGGCAACGAAAAGTATACTTTGATGCTAGAACTAAAATACATCTTCAGAGATATCTATCAGAGCGTGAAGATAATAATGAAGCACTATTTGTATCATTATTAAAACCTTATGATCGATTGCAGATTAGCGGAGTTGAGATTCGTTTAAGAAAAATAGGACGAGAACTAAACTTTTCTAAGGTGCACCCACATAAGTTTCGCAGAACGCTGGCAACACTGGCAATAGACAAAGGAATGCCGATTGAGCAGGTTCAACAGCTTCTTGGCCATCAAAGTATAGATACTACTCTTCAGTATGCAATGGTGAATCAGGAAAATGTTAAAAACTCCTTTAAAAAGTTCATTGGTTAATTTCAAATCTCAATTTATCGAGATGTTTGGCAATCCAAATAAGATAACCAACTCATCTCGTTTAGAAGAAGCATTTGAAATTAGAAATGATTTAAGGAAACCTTTGAATGATGCTGTTCGCTCAAAAATGCATACAGGAGAGTTGTATCCATACTACGGTGCGAATGGCCAGGTGGATAGTATAAATGAGTATCTAATGGACTGCACAGCACTTTGTTTAGCAGAAGATTGCGGAGCATACGGTGCAGGAGAGTCAACCTCTTATATCATTAAGGGAAAATCTTGGGTAAACAACCATGCACATGTATTAATACCGCTTGACTGTTGTGATATAGAATTTGCTAATACATATTTCAAAATACTAGATATGACAAAATTTGTGACTGGAACGACACGGCTGAAACTGACTCAAGGTAAGATGAAGGAAATACCGTTTTTGCTGCCACCATTAAGTGATCAGAAGAAATTTGCAGCCTTTGTCCGACAGAGCGATAAATCAAAATTTGTAAGTGATACAGAGGTACGAGATTTTAGACTCTTGAGCAACTTGATTCGCAATTATAACAATATGAATGTCAAAGATGGAAATTAAACTTAATGATAGGAGGGAATATTTATGTTTAACGAAGACAATACAATTGAAAAAATGGTGATCTCAACACTAACCAAAAACGGGTGGAATTTTATCTCAGCTGATGATTTACCACGGGACTTTTCGGATGTGATGGTGGAACCGATGGTTAAAGAAGCGCTAATTCGTTTGAATCCTGAAATAGCGGAAGAACCATCTCGTGCTGATGAAGTCATTTATAAATTACGTGCAATTATACTTTCAGTGCAGCATCATAACCTAATAACTCAAAACGAACTTTTTCAAAGAATGATTTTTGAAGAAAATTCATATCCTTTTGGCAAAAATGGTCGAATGATACCGATCCGTTTTTTTGGCACAATGAAAAAAGAAGATTTAGTGCTTAATGAATATGTCGTTACTAATCAATGGATTTATCCTCAGGCCGAAGGTGGAAAGAGACTTGATATTGTTTTGCTGGTTAATGGTTTCCCAATTTCAATCGGAGAATTAAAGACCCCGGTGCGCAATGCTATAACCTGGTTAGACGCTGCGAGTGATATTTCATCGTATGAAAAGAGTATTCCTCAGATGTTTGTAACTAATGTATTTAATTTTGCTACTGAGGGTAGATGCTATCGCTATGGTTCGGTTGGCATGCCAGTTAATATGTGGGGCCCATGGCATACTCCTGACCATAAGTCAGAGGGTAGCCTCGCTGATGTTAAAGTTAGCATAGCTGATATGATTACTCCTGAGAAGGTTATGGATATTTTTCAGTTTTTCACTCTCTTTGCTACAGATAAGAAACATGTTAAATACAAAATAATTTGCCGTTACCAGCAGTATGAAGGTGCTAACCTTATTGTACAACGTGTTATTGCGGGCTATCCAAAGCAAGGTCTTATCTGGCACTTTCAGGGTTCTGGTAAATCGTTGCTAATGGTATTTGCAGCACAAAAAATTCGCATGATCCCCGAACTTAAGAATCCTACTGTAGTAATAGTTGATGATCGACTTGATCTTGAAACTCAGATAACTGCAACATTTAATGCTTCGGATATTCCAAATCTAGTATCACTTGCAACTAAGGAAGAGGTTGAAAACTTTTTTAAGCAAGATATTCGTAAAATTGCAATAACGACCATTTTCCGATTTGGTGATGTCGAAGATGTTCTTAATCATAGAGATAACGTAATCATCATGGTTGATGAAGCACATAGAACTCAAGAAGGTGACCTCGGTGAAAGGATGCGTGCAGCACTTCCAAATGCTTTCTTCTTTGGACTTACCGGCACTCCAATTAATCGTATTGATAAGAATACTTTCCGTACATTTGGTGCAACGGAAGATAAGAGTGGATATTTGAGTCGATATACTTTCTCGGATTCCATCAGAGACAATGCAACTCTACCCTTGAACTTTGAGCCAGTTCCAGTTGAGCTTCATGTTGATAAGGATAAAATAGATACAGAATTTGATGCTTTAACTGAGACGCTCTCAGATGCAGATCGAGCTGAGCTTTCAAAACGTGTAAACATGAAAGCCATCATGTATGATCCAAAACGTATACGAAAGGTTTGCGAACACATTGTAAAACATTATAAAGAAAAAATAGAGCCTAACGGGTATAAAGGACAGATTGTTGTATACGACCGTGAATGCTGTCTTAAGTACAAGGAAGAGCTAGATAAGCTACTCCCTCCTGAAGCAACAACGATCGTAATGGATACCAATAACGATAAGGAAGATCGATATAGAAAATTTCGTCGCAGTCGTGATGAAGAAGCAAGAGTTCTTGATCAGTTCCGTGATAAGAGTAACCCTCTTAAGTTAGTTATTGTTACATCAAAGCTATTAACGGGTTTTGACGCTCCAATTCTTCAAGCAATGTATTTAGATAAGCCAATGAAGGACCATAACCTTCTGCAAGCCATCTGCCGTACCAACCGTACTTTTGATGAAGGTAAAACCCATGGATTAATTGTAGACTACATTGGTATTTTTGATAATGTAGCTAAGGCGTTGGACTTTGATGAAGCTAGCATGAAAAAAGTTATCACAAATATTGAAGAAGTCAAGAAGCAGGTTCCTGCACTTCTCAGAAAATGCCTAAGTTACTTTATGGGCGTTGACCGTACCGTAGTAGGTTGGGAAGGTTTACTTGCAGCTCAGGAGTGTATTCCAACAAATAAAGATAAAGATGCATTTGCTGCAGATTATCATGTTCTAAATAGAGCATGGGATGCTCTGTCCCCTGATCCATTTCTTGATAAGTACAAGTTTGACTATGTATGGCTAACAAAAGTCTACGAGTCAGTGAAACCCACGGATAATCGCGGTGCTCTCGTTTGGGCTGCTCTTGGCGCCAAAACAATGGAATTAGTTCACTCTAATATCGAAGTTGGCAGGGTTCATGATGATATGGATATTTTAACGCTTGATGCGGATCTAATTGACGAATTTATTCGTAAGCAGAAAGATGTTAAAAAGACAACTATGAAGGTAGAAATAGACTTAGTTGCCAAAATTCGCGAACATTCTAACGATCCAAAGTTTATTAAGCTGGGAGAGAAGCTCGAAGAGCTTCGTGAACGTCACGAACAAGGGTTAATTAATAGTATTGAGTTCTTGAAGCTCCTACTTGAACTTGCAAAAGAAGCTGCTCAAGCAGAAAAGGAAGTTGTCCCGGAAGAAGAAATTGATCGTGGGAAAGCAGCACTCACAGAACTCTTTAAAGGTGCTAAGAACGACAAAACACCCATCATTGTTGAACGCATTGTTGCTGATATTGATGACATTGTAAAGATTGTACGATTCGATGGATGGCAAAGAACAACTACTGGAAAAAATGAAGTGAAAAAGGCACTTCGTAGTGTTATCTGGATTAAATACAAGATTAAAGACAAAGAAGTTTTCGATAAAGCTTATAGCTACATCGAGCAATATTATTAGTAGGAGGTCTGCCTATGAAACAATATGCATCGTTTGAAAAGTATCTTGAAGACAAATATTATAATGATATTCACCGCGCTATCACCGGCCTCATATTTAAAAGAGGCCGGAATAACGGGTTTTATTCTTATACAGTTTTAGATCCTTCTTACTTTCAGGTAGAGGATATACATATAAAAACTGTCTCTTTCCACTCTACAGATGGAAGCAGGATTATTTTCAATGCAGCAGTTGAGGCAGATGTTATCCTAAAAGGAATGGGAAAGAGAGATTATGATGCTGATATAAAAAACCCTTGGTACACGGTCTCTTTTACTGGTTATTTAAGTGATGGTCTTAATATGGTTACCATTACGGATGTTGATGACTATTTCGCCGATAAGTTTGATAAGAATACAACATTATCAAAATATTTGATTCCTTACCTTTATTCAGAGGACTTAGAACAGGAAGCGGAAAAATTCCTTTACAAATACTGTAGACAAGCGCTAAATGAACCTATGCCTATTCCCCTCGATGAACTCATGTTTAATATGGGACTAGTGCTTTATGAGGCCCCGCTCCCAGATAATATATTTGGCAAAACTTATTTTGCAGAATCAACAGTTGATATATTCAACGAGGAATATGAAGTAGTAAAACAGACCGTTGAGCCAGGAACAATCCTTTTAAATCCGAACATTTTCTTCATGCGGAATATAGGATCTCGTAATAATACAGTTGTACATGAATGTGTGCATTGGGACCGTCATGATAAGTTTTTTGAAATGCAGAAGTTGTTAAATAGTGATCTGACTTCTTTAACATGTGAGATTACTGAGCAAAGAGGGCTTAAGAATAATGGGATTGAAGGTGCGCTTCAGTGGATGGAATGGCAAGCTAATGCTTTGACTCCTCGCATTCTACTACCTGCAAACACGACAAGACAAAAACTAAAAGAAATATTGCTACGTCTACATATTGAAAATTCAGAGAGATCTGATTCAGATATTATGGAAGAGGCAATCGAAGAGTTGGCAGATTTTTTTGCAGTTTCAAAGTTTGCAGCAAAACTCCGCGCCATCGAACTTGGCTTTTCGCAGGCACAAGGGGTTTGGAATTATCTAAACGGCACCTATTTACCTAGTTTTTCATTTAAGGCAACTGCTCTCAATAAGGATGAAAGTTATATCATCGATATAAGAAATGCCTGTTATGAGGCAAGTTTTGATGTCAGCTTTAAAGCTAACCTTGAGAAAGGCGACTTTATTTATGTTGACTATATGTACTGTATCAATGATGAAAAATACGTAGAAAAATCTGCAGATGGGAAATGCACCCTAACATCTTATGCTAGACAGCATGTCGATGAATGTTGTATTAAATTTAAGCAAAAATTTAAAATAACAAAAACACAAGGCGATGCCTATTATACCCAATGTTCCCTTTGCAGAGATATAGATGCATCTTCTTATTGTGAATGTACTTACATTGAAGATGAAGATAATCAAGACGTAGTACAGCGTGCAATAGAATTGAAAAAACTAAAAGAAGAAGGAGAACGCATTACAGGAATATTACGATCACTACCGATGTCTTTTTCAGGGACTCTGGATGCCCATATGAAGCGTCTTAAAAAAGAAGATGGTACAAAGATGACTAATCTTGAGTTAGCGCTTAGAACAGGATTAAGTGATCGATATATTCAAGACCTTCGCAAAGAAGAAAAAAATGTAAGTTATGAAACTGTCTGTGCCATTTGTATTGGGCTTCACCTACATCCCAAATTCAGTAACGATCTCATTAAGAAATCACGCAATGATTATCCATTAACAGAAGAAGGTTACTTTGGTCAATTTCTCATCGAACATCACTATATGGAAACACTAGATTTATGTAATGAAAAGTTAAGAGAAATGGGCTATAAAACGTGGGGCAAGGATTTATAAAATAGTAAAAAATAATTAGACCAAAACCGGAACTCTTACTTCTGGTTTTGATTACGTAATTGCAAGGCTTTATGACCAGTAATGGTTGTAAAGCCTTTTTTTTACGCTCAAAAACCGGAACTCGCAGTTCTGCGAAGGAAATCTTGTTTCAAATTATGATGTTAATAGAAGCTGAAAACTTCTAATAAACCAGTCTCAAAGTCCGAGATGCGCATTAGGACGGCGGGATGCATAGAGAGTTCAGAACACAGTGATAGAGACTGTGTTTGGAATGAAGATGCACCCACCGTAATTTCGTGCGCTCTTTTTTAGGACAAACGAGGTTTGTGGTCATCTTACCCGCAGGCTCTTTTGCATTCCGCCACCCATTACTGGGACGGAAAGGAATGCAAAATGAAAATACGAGTTTTATATGAAGACAACATCAAAAATGGTCACAAGAACTACACCACGATTGAAATTCCAGATGGAGATTACAGCGTCATGCTGGATATCGACTATGAGCAACGTCTTGCAGAAGCAAAACCTGAAAAGAAGGAAGAAGTGAAACGCTGTGAGACTGTCCAGGAAATGTTCGACCTCATGAACAACAAGGAATACAACCATTGGCGTCGCTACCATAGGCATCTTGGTAATCCTAAGACACCTTATCGAAAAGATGATGAAGTTGAAATAGATGTCATGGATACTTTCGCTGATAACTCTCAGGAGATTGAACGCAATCACCAAGATGAGTATGAGTCTGTCTGCTCATGGATACGCACTGCTCTTGGTAAAAAGAAGGATTGGGCAGATATGTTCATTGCAGTACGCATTGACGGTATGTCGATTCGAGAATATGCCAGCTCCATCGGAGTTAATGAAAACAACATTACTCAGAAATTAAAGCGGGCCACAAAGAAATTAGAACAAGAATATAAAAACCGTCAGATTTGACCTTCTCCCAAGGCTACTAGGTAGGAGGTCAAGACCTCCAAAAAAACACAAGGAGGTAATTCGAATGGAATTACAAGTTTACAAAAATGCAGAGTTTGGCTCTGTACGTACTACAACGATTGGCGGGCAACCATATTTTGTTGGCAAGGATGTAGCAAGCATTCTTGGTTATGCAAATACTCGCAAAGCTTTAATTGACCACATTGATGAAGAGGACAAGGATGACGTAACGATTCGTGACGCCATCGGAAGAAATCAAACGATGACTGCTATCAACGAGTCTGGTCTGTACAGTCTCATCCTCTCAAGCAAGATGCCAAATGCTAAAAAGTTCAAACGCTGGGTCACCAATGAAGTCCTTCCTGCTATTCGCAAACACGGACTTTATGCAACAGATGATTTAATCGCAAATCCAGACCTTGCCATTGCAGCTTTTACTGCACTGAAAGAGGAACGAGAAAAGAATAAGGAGCTGATGGCGGCCGTTGCGATTGGTCAGCAGCAGATTGCTGAGATGAAACCCAAGGCTACTTATTATGATGTGGTTCTTAAATGCAGGGATGCAGTAAACATTTCTGTGATTGCCAAAGATTACGGCTGGAGTGCCATGCGCATGAACGACTACCTTCATGAAAAAGGCATTCAGTTTAAGCAAGGTGATATTTGGCTTCTCTATCAAAAGTATGCTCCCAATGGATATACAAAAACCAACACTCACATTTATGAAGATAGCAAAGGTATAAAGCATACGAAAGTGCATACCAAGTGGACACAAAAAGGCAGACTCTTTATCTATGAACAGCTAAAGGCGGATGGTATTTATCCGCAGATTGAGATGGAGGTGTGATATGGGAATCAATAAATTCAATGCAGAGGGGTATCATGACCCAACTCCCCATAAAGCACTTAGCAATATCACTCGTGAGGAAAAGGCAGCAGCAAAAGCTGCCTTTAAGCCCCTTGTCTATATTTGCTCTCCATTTAGTGGCGATATTGAAAACAACAATAAGCGCACACGAGCATTTTGCCGTTTTGCTTTAGATAAGGGCAATATCCCGCTTGCTCCTCACCTTCTATTTCCACAGTTCATGGATGATAACAATGAACAGGAACGTGATCTCGCTATTTTCATGGATATTATCCTGATGGGCAAATGTCAAGAGGTCTGGGTTCTAGGTGATGTGATTTCAAGAGGTATGAGTATTGAAATTGAAAAAGCAAAGAAGCGCAGACAGCCGGTTAGATACTTTAATAAAGATTTTGAGGAGGTAGAGTCTCTATGAAGATAGCATACGGTAACAGCCGAATGGATAAGAAATGGAAAAACACAGACATCAGCTGGGAGGACTTCTGCTCCCGAGTTAAGACCACGCAGCGTACCACTGAAACCGTAGAAGAATATCGAAAAATGAGAAAAGGTGGTCAGGATTCCATTAAAGATGTCGGGGGTTTTGTCGGCGGTCACTTAAAAGATGGTAGACGCAAAAAAGGGAATGTTCTATCACGCTCCATGCTCACCCTTGATATGGATTATGGCACAAGTACTATCTGGGAAGAAATCTCTACCTTCTTCCCTTATCAGTGTTGTATCTATTCTACTCATAAGCATACTCCAGAAAATCCAAGACTAAGGCTGATCATTCCTCTCTTCCGTGATGTGGGTGAGGAAGAGTATGCAGCCGTAAGTCGTATGGTCGCAAAAGAAATCGGCATCGACCTTTTTGATGATACGACCTATGAACCTGAACGATTAATGTATTGGCCGTCTACTTCTAGAAATGGCATTTTTGTGTATGAGGAAAAAGATGGTTCTCTCCTTGATCCTGATGTATTTCTAAATAAATACGATGATTGGCGAGACACCAGTACTTGGCCGGTATCCTCTAGGCAATCAGAAGTCATTGATCGCTCATTAAAAGAACAAGCCGATCCGCTTTCTAAGGAAGGCGTCATCGGTACTTTTTGCCGCACCTACTCAGTAAGCAGTGCAATCGATATGTTCTTAAAGGATATATACGAGCCTTCAGCAATGACTGGTCGTTATGATTATATTCCTGCAGATTCCAGTGCCGGGGTCATCCTCTATGATGATAAGTTTGCCTATTCCCACCACGCAACAGATCCTGCAAGTGGGAGACTTCTTAATGCTTTCGATCTTGTTCGTATTCATAAGTTTGGTCATTTAGATGATCGAGCGACAGAAAACACACCTCCAAGCAAACTACCATCCTTTATCAACATGTGTGAATTTGCTATTCAAGATGATGAAGTAAAGGCACAGTTTACGAAAGAGCGGATGGAGCAGGCCACAATTGATTTTACGGAGGACAACTGGCAGACAGCGCTTGAACTGGATAAGCAAGGAAAGATTAAGGACACCTTGGATAATATCGTTCTCATCATCCGTAACGATTCAGAACTAGAATCTATTGCTTTTAATAAGCACCGTGATGGAATCGATGCAAGAGACGGACTACCTTGGGAGCAAATGAAGGGCGGCTGGAATGATTCAGATAATGCAGCCCTTAAAGTTTATCTGTCTAATAAATATGGCATCTACTCCCCAACCAAAACAAAGGATGCCATATTAGCAGTCGCAGCAGAGCGATCCTATCATCCTATAAAAGAATACCTGGATCATCTACCAGAGTGGGATGGAACCGATCGCGTTGAGACCTTACTGATTGATTATTTTAATGCAACAGATAATTCCTATACCAGAGCCGTTACTAGAAAAATGATGGTGGCAGCAGTCGCTAGAATTGTTCATCCTGGTACGAAATTCGACAGCGTTTTAATTCTGAATGGACCACAAGGCATCGGTAAGTCTACCTTCTTTGCAAAACTTGCAGGTGATTGGTTTTCCGATAGTTTAACCCTCACCGATATGAAAGACAAAGCAGGCCCTGAAAAACTTCAAGGATACTGGATCTTAGAACTGGGCGAACTAGCTGGCATGCGAAAAACCGATGTGGAGGTTGTGAAATCCTTTATTTCAAGATCCGATGATAAATACCGTGCCAGTTATGGGGTGAATGTTGAAAGCCATCCTCGTCAATGTATCATTGTCGGATCTACCAATGCAGAGAGTGGATTTTTGCGAGATATCACGGGTAACCGAAGATTCTGGCCAGTGCGTATTAGTGGTGACGGTAAAAGAAAAGCATGGCAGATGTCCGTATACGATGTAGAGCAGATTTGGGCAGAAACTTTGGTGCTTTATGCCAAAGGTGAAAAGCTCTATTTAGAGGGCAGTGATGTAGAGTTGGCAACGAATGAGCAGGCAGATGCCATGGAGAGTGATGAGCGAGAAGGGCTTGTTCGCACTTACCTCGATACACTTTTACCCGACGACTGGAATGCCCTGTCCTTATACGAGCGAAGAAACTACCTAAACGGTAGTGAATTTGGTGGGGAATCCCGTGTTGGCACGGTAGAACGCACCCTTGTTTGTAATATGGAAATTTGGTGTGAATGCTTTGGGAGGGATGCCTCCGCCATGAAACCTGCAGACTCCTATGCCATTGCAGGCATTATGAAAAAGATTAATGGGTGGAACAAGTACCAAGGGAACAAGAACGGAACAAGTAATTTTCCCATTTACGGTAGACAACGTTGTTACGAGAAAAATGAGTAAGGTCGTTCCTTGTTCTTTAGTTGTTCCTTACGCTTGTTCTCTTAAAAACCCAGTCATTACCGATGTTTAGGCTTTACTGGAATGAGTGGAACAAGAGTTTTACTACTTAGTAATAAATTAATAAATAGTAGTAGTAAAGCATCGTGAGCGTGTGTATGCGCGCGTATAGGAAAAAACGTTAAAAGTTGTGCTTGTTGTTCCTGATGAATTGTTGGAGGTCATTTATGCAAGAAAAATATATAGAACAAAAACTGGTAGCGACAGTAAAAAGCATGGGAGGTATGGCTCCGAAATTTGTAAGTCCTGGAATAGATGGAATGCCTGACCGCATTGTGTTACTTCCCATGGGTAGAATCGCCTTTGTTGAATGTAAGGCAACAGGGAAAAAGATGCGTCCTTTACAGAAAAAAAGAAAGAAACAACTAGAGGCATTAGGCTTTCTGGTTTATTGCCTGGATGATGTAAAACAGATTGGAGGGATACTTAGTGAAATACAAGCCACATGAATACCAAAGCTATGCCACTGAATTCATTTTATCCCATCCCATATCTGCAGTATTTCTTGAAATGGGTTTAGGTAAAAGTGTGATTACCTTATCCGCCATATTTGATCTGTGTTTGGATAGTTTCCTCGTTTGCAAGGTGTTAGTGATTGCGCCTTTAAGAGTAGCAAGAGACACATGGCCAGCAGAAATCAATAAGTGGGATCATTTAAAAGGACTCTCTTACTCGGTGGCAGTGGGAACGGAAAAAGAAAGAATCGATGCTCTCAAAAAACAATCCACACTATATATCATCAACCGTGAGAACGTGGATTGGTTGGTTCACAAAAGTGGTATTCCCTTTCAATTTGATATGGTGGTCATTGATGAATTGTCATCCTTTAAGTCTTATGGAGCAAAACGGTTTAAAAGTCTACTCAAAGTAAGACCCTCTGTAAAAAGAATAGTCGGTCTTACCGGAACTCCTTCTAGTAATGGATTGATGGATTTATGGGCAGAGTTTCGCATTCTTGATTTGGGTCAAAGGCTTGGACGCTACATTAGCCATTACCGAAATACCTACTTTACACCAGATAAGAGAAATGCCCAGATTATATTTTCTTATAAACCACTACCCGGCGCTGAAGAGGAAATCTACAAACAAATATCAGACATCACCATTTCTATGAAATCTACCGATTATCTCACCATGCCTGAATATGTCAGCAATGAAGTTTTTGTCACTTTAAGTGAAAAAGAATGGAAAGTCTATTCAGATTTCAAGGAAGACATGGTGGCTAACTTAGGTGATGAAGAAATTGATGCGGTTAATGCGGCAGTTCTTTCTGGAAAACTGCTACAGATGGCAAATGGTGCAGTATACGATAGCGAGAATAAGGCTCATGTGATTCATGACAAAAAGCTAGATGCCTTGGAAGATTTAATCGAAGGAGCAAATGGAAAACCGGTCCTTGTTGCTTATTGGTATAAGCATGATTTAGAGCGGATTAAAGAGCGATTTCCGGTAAGGCAAATTCAGTCATCAAAGGATATTGAGGATTGGAATGATGGAAAGATACCCATTGCTGTTATTCATCCAGCCAGTGCAGGTCATGGTCTTAATCTTCAAAGCGGTGGTTCAACGCTTATCTGGTTTGGTCTGACCTGGTCACTAGAGCTGTATCAACAAACTAATGCAAGACTTTATAGGCAGGGTCAAAAGGATACAGTTATTGTTCACCACATCATCACCAAAAACACCATCGATGAAGACGTACTGCTTGCACTCACAAAAAAGGAGAAAACTCAAGATACCTTAATTGATGCGGTAAAGGCGAATTTAGAGGTGATGCGATGACAGAACCTTATCAAGATTTAGCCAATGCCATTATTTTGATGGCTGTTAAGGATTATAGAGATGCCTTAAAGAAACTAAAAAAACGGCCTAAATATGGACCGGCACAAGATATAAAAAACGAGGTGGAGAGGTTCTTCCGCTCTGATTGGTATAGAGAACTTACCTCTGTTGATGGGAATGTCCTAATCAAAAAGCTACAAGCGGAGGTGAGCGAGTAATGAAAGCAAAAGAATATTTACATCAAGCCTATAGGCTAGATAAACGAATCCAATCCAACATTGAGGAAATGGAAAGGCTAAGGGAGCTATCGACCAGTGTTTCCTCCCCTAGTTGGGGTGAGAGAATACAAAAGGGGCGGCATACCGATGCTTTGTTTGTCAGATACCTAGAGCGAATTGAAGAACTTCAAATCAAGATTAATGATGAGGTAGATCATCTTGTAGCACTGAAAGCAGAGATTCGAGATGTGATTAATAAAGTAACGGATATCGATGAACGCATGGTGTTACGTTACCGTTATGTTCATAACTTTACTTGGGAGCAAATCGGTGATGAGCTGAACGCTGATAAGAGTACCATTCGCAGATGGCATGGCAATGCCTTAAATCATGTGGTCGTACCTGAAAATCCAATTGTTATTCAAATGTTGAACAGCAATGAGCACTTTTGAGCAGAGATAAGCACCTCATCTTTATGTTACATTATAATCAGCAAGATAGAATACTTACCAAGCCTTGTGGGATGCGCCCTGCAGGGCTTTTTCTATGCCCAGAAAGCGAGGTGATATGATGCCAAGAAAACCAAAACGACCATGCAGTACACCAGGCTGTCCCAACTTAACCGATGGCCAGTACTGTGAAGACCATCGAGTAGAAGAGCGTAGGCGCTATGACAAATACCAACGGTCAAGCGATGTTAATAAGAAATACGGCAGAGCCTGGAAAAGAATCCGTGACCGCTATGTACGAGAACATCCCCTGTGTGAAATGTGTAAAGAGGACGGAAGACTAACTCCCACCGATGAAGTGCATCACGTCCTCCCTGTATCTCATGGTGGTACACACGATAGAAGTAATTTGATGTCCTTGTGTAAATCCTGTCACAACAAGATTCATTTAGAAATCGGTGATCGACAGATTCGCAACTGAGCCAAGGGGGAGGTCAAATCTCTAGACCTCTTATGGCGGACAACGGCCTGGGGCTTCGCGTGTAAAAATCAGAAATCAAAGGGGGTATTAAAGACTTTTAGGAAAGTGGGGTGAAAAACATGGCGAAAGACGGTACAGCAAGAGGCGGTCAGCGTGTTGGCGCAGGAAGAAAATCAAAGGCTCTAACCGACAAAATTACTGACGGCAGATTAAATGGAGCCATGATACTGCCAGAGCCAACAGAAATAGAAGGTGCAGATGTGCCGGCTGTAAAGGATTATTTAAAGGCTACTCAGAAAAATGGCAAAGATCTCTGTGCAGAAGATATTTATATCGAAACTTACAAGTGGCTGAAAGATCGTGGCTGCGAAATGTTAGTAAACAACCAGCTAATCGAGCAGTATGCCATGAGTGTTTCTCGTTGGATTCAGTGTGAAGAGTGTATTTCAGAATATGGCTTTCTAGCCAAGCATCCAACCACTTCAGCTGCCATCGCATCACCTTATGTTGCGATGAGTCGTGAATACATGAAACAGGTCAATCAATGTTGGTATCAGATTTACCAAATTGTAAAAGAAAACTGCTCTGTGGAGTTCGGTGGCAGAAGTCCACAAGACGATTTGATGGAGTGGTTATTATCTGCTCGGAAAGGAAAATAAAATGAAAAAATATAGAACGTGTGAAAGTGTATGTAAAGGTCATCCCGATAAATTATGTGACCTAATTTCAGATAGCATTTTAGATGCGTGTTTAAGAAAAGATAAATCCTCTCGTGTTGCTTGCGAGGTGATGGCAACCAAAGGACACATCATTGTTGCCGGTGAGATTACCTGCTCAAAGAGAATTGATATCAGAGGTGTTGTCCGCCGTGTTCTGACGGATGTTGGTTACAATCCCAGAAAGTTTTTAGTCTTTGTCTACGTCCATCAGCAAAGTAAAGATATCGCAGGTGGTGTGGATAGGGCCTTGGAATCTCGTGAGGGTGATACGTCATGGTATTCCATGTTAGGGGCGGGTGACCAAGGCACCGTTTATGGCTATGCCACCAATGAAACCAGTGAAAAACTACCTCTCCCCTTAGTCTTATCCCACGCCATTTGCGAAAAGCTAGATAAGGTGATGAAAAATGGTGTCATTAAAGATATTGGCCCAGATGGTAAGGCTCAAGTGACCGTTGAATATGAAGGTGACAAACCAAAACGAATTAAGACCATCGTTGTCTCCGTTCAACACAGTGCAGATAAAGATTTAGATGTTTTAAGAAATGAAGTCATTGCTCAGGTGCTGTGGCCTGTCTTTGAAAAATATCCATTTGACGATGAAACTGAGATCCTTATTAATCCAAGTGGACGATTTGTTGAAGGAGGACCAGCAGCAGATACAGGGCTTACGGGAAGAAAAATCATGGTTGATACCTATGGTGGACTCGCCGCTCATGGTGGCGGTGCGTTTTCAGGCAAAGACCCGACAAAAGTGGACCGCAGTGGTGCTTATATGGCTAGGGCGATTGCAAAGAATATTGTTCGATGTGGCTTTGCTAAGCGATGTCAGGTTGCGATTTCCTATGCTATTGGAAAAGCAGATCCGGTTGCTCTTGAGATTGATACCTTTGGAACAGGCACGGTGGAAGAAAGGATCCTTTGTCGTGCAGTGCTAGATGTATTCAATCTAAGACCTGCAGCCATTATCGAAAAGCTAAAGCTGACGGATGTTATTTATGAAGATACAGCTACTTACGGTCATTTCAGATATGGCTTAAGCACGTGGGAATTTTTGGATTGCTATACAGAACTAAGGGAGGCGGTAAACAAATATGTTGATTGAAAAGAAGAACACAAAAGACCTCATCCCTGCAACATACAATCCTCGTAAAGATTTGAAACCAGGAGATGCAGAATATGATAAATTAAAACGCTCCATTGAACAATTTGGTTATGTAGAGCCGGTTATCTGGAATAAGGTGACCGGCCATGTTGTTGGTGGGCATCAAAGACTGAAGGTTCTCATCGATATGGGCATCACAGAAGTTGAATGTGTCATCATCGAGATGGACGAAGAGAAAGAAAAAGCACTTAACATCGCACTCAATAAAATCAGCGGTGATTGGGACAAGGATAAATTGGCTCTTCTAATTTCAGATTTACAAGGTGTAGATTTTGATGTTTCCCTAACTGGATTTGACCCTAAAGAACTGGATGACTTATTTAAAGACACGCTGAAAGAGGGGATCCACGATGATGACTTTGATGTGGAGACAGAACTAAAAAAGCCTGCCATCAGCAAGCTTGGTGACATCTGGACACTTGGCAGACACAGGCTTATCTGTGGTGACTCCACCAAAAAAGAAACCTATGATGTGCTGATGAATAAAAAGAAGGCAAACTTGTGTGTAACAGATCCTCCCTACAATGTGAATTATGAAGGTGCTGCAGGGAAAATCAAAAATGACCATATGGCAAATGATGCCTTCTACCAGTTCCTCTTAGATGCTTTTATCAACATCGAAGAAGTTCTAGCAGACGATGCTTCCATTTATGTATTCCATGCCGACACCGAAGGGTTTAACTTTAGAAAAGCCTTCTCGGATGCCGGTTTTTATTTGTCTGGCTGTTGCATATGGAAAAAGGACTCCCTTGTACTGGGGCGTTCTCCGTATCAATGGCAGCACGAACCTGTGCTGTTTGGCTGGAAAAAGAAAGGCAAGCATCAGTGGTATACGGGCAGGAAAGAAACCACCATCTGGGAATTTGATAAGCCGAAGAGAAATGGCGACCATCCTACGATGAAACCTATCCCTCTGCTCGCCTATCCGATTTTGAACTCCTCGATGACTAACACCATTGTGCTAGATCCTTTTGGCGGCAGTGGTAGTACCCTAATTGCCTGTGAGCAATCAGAACGCATCTGCTACACCGCGGAACTAGATGAGAAGTTTTGTGATGTCATTATTAAACGCTACATTGAGCAGGTTGGAACTTCCAAAGAAGTCAGTGTTCAAAGAGACGGGTTTAGCTATGGTTTTGATGAGTTGGAATTAGCTGCGGATGAGTAGTCGGCACTGTTTAGTTAACACAATTAGAGGGTAATACTTAGGACTTCTTTCTACACTAAATAATCGAGAAAAAGCTTGCTATATCAGTACTTTAGAGTGATATATGTACATACCAAAACAAAGGAGGTTTTGTACATGGTCATTAAATATAACGTAACAGGAACAGACCGAAAAAGGCTAGTCACAGCACTGAGCAAGCTTACAGGTGTGAAAGCAAAGTATCTAGGAATGCCTAGCATGGCTTATGAGGTGGGGGATTTTATCATCGACAAGAATGGAACACTTGAACTGACTGGCAAGGCAGAAGGCGAAGAAATCGAAAGTGTGGCCGAGCATTTATTAAGTGAGGGCTTTACCCCAATGGAAGAAACTAAGGCCACAGAGGGCGCACAAACGGCGGATAGCGGAACATTTGGTCTTTGTATCTCCATGCCAAGAAATAGCTTTACTGATACAGCATTAGAAAACGTAAAAGCAATCATTCAGGTAAAAGGCGAACTGATTCGTCACGCTTTGCGGCTAGACGATTTACCAATTAAGATTTCAGAAGAGGAAGTCTCATTTCCTTGGTTTGAAGAAATGCCTACACCAGAAGAGGTACAAGCGTATACCCACTTTATTTCAGCTCTTTGTGAGATGGCAAGGAATCAAAAACGCATCACGGTAAAAGAAAAGGAAACTCCGAATGAGAAATATGCATTCCGATGCTTTTTACTGCGTCTGGGCTTTATTGGAAAAGAATATAAGGAAGAACGAAAAATACTGCTTAGAAACCTAACAGGTTCATCGGCATTTAAAGGAGGAGCTAAAAATGAGGATAATCAGTAAAGAAAGACTACATCATCTTCGTAAAAAGTATCCTGTTGGATGCCGTGTAGAACTATTAAGGATGGATGATATACAAGCACCAGTGATTGGAACAAAAGGAACAGTAATAGGTGTAGATGATATCGGTTCAATCATGGTGTCTTGGGACACCGGGTCTAGTTTATCCGTTGTTTACGGAGAAGACCTTTGCAGGAGGATTGACGATGACAAGTAAGATAAAAGAGCAGATTATTGCCATTCGAGATACAGGCCTTACTAATATGTTTGATGTGAACGCAGTCCAAAGAATCGCAGATGAAATGGAATTTTATGAGCTGGTCATTTTTCTTGAAGAAGAAAAAGCCAAGTATGTGAAGTTCATTTTATACGGTAATGGAGAATGAAACATGTGGAAAAAGGGTAGCATCAAAGTTCAGGACAGCATCATCCGCTATTGGATAAAATGCTATGAAAGAGGTTCAAAATTCGGAATTAACGAAGGCCGCATCTCTAAGCTCATGCTTAAGTGTGACGGTGAGATTGTCGCAAATTATGACCGAGGGTGGGACATGAAACCCGCTGATGAAGAGACAAAATTTGCACTTAGCTTACTGCTAAAAGAATATAACTAACGATTACTAGAGGACAGTGCCATAATTGGCTCTGTTTCTCGTAGGAAATAGAGTAATGAGACTTGTTTAATACAGGTCTATTTTTATGCTCATTTTGAAGGGAGGTGACCGCAATTAGAAAGCTGAAGAAATATAAACCGACACCTTTTATGGCAAAGGACTCTATCTACGATAAAGATGCTGCAGATTATGCGGTCAACTTTATTGAGTGTTTAAGTCATACCAAGGGGAAATGGTCTGGAAAACCATTTGAACTGATTGATTGGCAAGAACAAATTATCAGAGATCTCTTTGGAACACTGAAACCAGATGGCTATCGGCAGTTTAATACAGCCTATATTGAGATTCCTAAGAAAATGGGGAAATCTGAATTAGCGGCAGCTGTCGCATTACTGCTTACCTGTGGTGATGGCGAAGAAAGAGCCGAGGTTTATGGATGCGCTGCAGACAGGCAACAGGCATCCATTGTTTTTGAGGTGGCTGCTGATATGGTACGTATGAGTCCGGCTCTAAGTAAACGAGTCAAAATCTTATCGGCAACAAAACGAATCGTTTTTCAACCGACTAATAGTTTTTATCAAGTGCTTTCAGCAGAGGCCTATTCAAAGCATGGCTTTAATATTCATGGTGTTGTTTTTGATGAGTTGCATACGCAGCCCAACAGAAAACTCTTTGATGTCATGACCAAAGGTTCTGGTGATGCCAGAACACAGCCCCTATATTTTCTTATCACCACGGCAGGATCTGATACAAAATCAATCTGCTATGAAACCCATCAGAAAGCCAAAGACCTCATGGAGAAAAGAAAAATTGACCCTACTTTTTATCCGGTTATTTATGGAGCAGATGAGTCCGATGATTGGACAGATCCGAAGGTGTGGAAAAAAGCTAATCCAAGCCTTGGCATAACGGTAGGGATCGATAAGGTAAAAGCCGCTTGTGAATCAGCCAAGCAAAACCCTGCAGAAGAGAATGCCTTTAGACAGTTACGACTTAATCAGTGGGTCAAACAAGCTGTTCGATGGATGCCAATGGATAGATGGGATAAATGCGCCTTTGCTGTAAATGAAGAGGATTTGCTTGGCAGAGTATGTTATGGCGGACTAGACCTTTCTAGTTCCATTGATATTACTGCCTTTGTATTGGTTTTTCCTCCTGTTGATGAAGATGATAAATACATCATTCTTCCCTACTTTTGGTTACCAGAAGAAACGCTCAGTAGCAGGGTCAATCGTGACCATGTTCCCTATGATGTCTGGGAAAAGCAAGGACAGCTTAAAACAACGGAAGGCAATGTGGTCCATTATGGTTTTATTGAGAAGTTCATCGAAGAACTTGGCGAAAAGTACAATATTCGTGAGATTGCCTTTGACCGTTGGGGAGCCGTACAAATGGTTCAAAACCTCGAAGGTATGGGTTTTACTGTTGTTCCCTTTGGTCAGGGCTTTAAGGATATGAGTCCACCGACCAAGGAACTGATGAAACTCACGCTAGAAGAAAAGGTCGCTCATGGCGGGCATCCGGTACTTCGTTGGATGATGGATAACATTTTTGTTCGAACGGACCCGGCAGGCAACATCAAGCCGGACAAGGAAAAATCATCAGAAAAGATTGATGGTGCAGTGGCAACGATTATGGCTCTTGATCGAGCGATTCGTTGTGGAAATGATACGAGTGCTTCGGTTTATGACAACCGAGGCATTCTCTTTATATGAGGGAGGTGATTGGTTTTGGGATTTTTATCATCCATTTTTAAAGCAAGAGATAAGCCTACTGACAGAGCTGTGAGTTCAAACTATACATTTTTAATGGGTTCAACCACAGCAGGTAAAACAGTGACCGAACGGTCGGCACTTCAAATGACGGCTGTATACTCTTGTGTTCGAATTTTAGCTGAAGCAGTAGCAGGGCTTCCTCTGCACCTTTATCGTTATACAGATGATGGTGGCAAGGAAAAAGCAATTGATCACTCCTTGTATCGACTTTTGCACGATGAACCAAATGCTGAGATGAGTTCTTTTGTGTTTAGAGAAACACTGATGACTCATCTTTTATTATGGGGGAATTGTTATGCGCAGATTATTCGTAATGGAAAAGGCGAAGTTGTCGCGCTCTACCCGTTGATGCCAAATAGGATGTCAGTCCATCGAGACGAGAGTGGGCAGCTCTATTACTTATATACCAGAGGTGCAGATGATGTGAACAGTACAAAGGGTATGACAGTAAAACTTAGTACCTCCGATGTACTTCATATTCCTGGACTCGGGTTTGATGGACTGGTTGGCTACTCCCCGATTGCGATGGCTAAAAATGCGATTGGTCTTGCCATAGCAACAGAGGAATATGGAGCTAAGTTCTTTGCTAACGGTGCGGCTCCAAGTGGTGTCCTTGAACATCCAGGAACGATTAAAGAACCTGGGAAAGTCAGAGAGGCTTGGCAGTCACAATTTGGTGGCAGTTCCAATTCCAATAAAATAGCCGTGCTTGAAGAAGGGATGAAATATACACCGATTTCTATCTCACCAGAACAAGCACAATTCCTTGAAACAAGGAAATTTCAAATCAATGAAATTGCTCGAATTTTTAGAGTCCCTCCCCACATGGTAGGTGACCTTGAAAAATCGAGCTTTTCTAATATTGAGCAACAATCCCTTGAGTTTGTGAAATACACATTAGACCCGTGGGTAGTGCGTTGGGAGCAAACCCTAGCCCGCACCCTTTTTACACCGGAGGAAAAGAAAAAATACTTCTTTAGATTCAATGTAGAAGGCCTACTGAGAGGGGATTATGTCAGTCGTATGAGCGGATATGCCACAGCAAGGCAGAACGGTTGGATGAGTGCAAATGATATTAGGGAACTTGAAAACCTAGACCGTATCCCTTCAGAGGATGGCGGTGACATGTACCTTGTAAACGGCAATATGCTCCCTCTTACAAAGGCAGGTGCATTCGCAAATATAAACGAGGATGGAAAGGAGGAAGACTTGGATGAAGAACAAGATATTTTGGCGATGGAAGAACCAAGCAAGCGAACAAGAAGAACGAGTTCTTGAGCTTTACGGAACAATAGCCGAAGAAAGCTGGTTTGATGATGATGTGACCCCGCAGATGTTTAGAAATGAACTCTTTAGCGGGAAAGGACCCATTACCTTATGGATTAACTCACCGGGTGGAGATTGCATTGCCGCAAGTCAGATTTATACCATGTTGATGGATTATCCAGATGAGGTAACCGTCAAGATTGATGGGATTGCAGCATCAGCCGCTTCTGTCATTGCCATGGCAGGAACAAAGGTACTGATGGCGCCTACAGCACTCATGATGATTCATAACCCGGCAACCATCACGATGGGTGATCATGAAGACATGAAACGAGCGATTGAGATGTTAGATGAGGTGAAAGAAAGCATTATTAATGCCTATGAGATTAAGACTGGAGTATCTCGCATCAAACTATCTCATCTGATGGACGCTGAAACCTGGATGAATGCTAATAAAGCCATAGAACTTGGCTTTGCAGATGATGTGCTAAAGGATGAAAAACAATCTGAAGCCACTTTTTCTGCCTATGCTTTTTCCAGAAAAGCAGTAGCAACTAATCTACTTAACAAAATGGCAGAAAAGAATAAACCAATTCAGGCAGAGGAGTCTGCCAAATCCCAAGGACGCTCGGTTGATGAACTAAAAGAGCGTCTTTTTAATCTAAAAAAATATATGTAAATGGAGGAATTTAACGATGACGATTACAGAAATGCGTAATAAACGCAAAAAGCTTATTGAAACGATGGATGGGTTCTTGGACACTCATAAAACCAAGAATGGCACATTATCCGCAGAAGATGATAAAACCTACAAAACCATGGAAGATGAGATCACTGAACTTACCAATGAAATCCATCGTATGGAAAGACGTGAGGAGATTGAGGCGGAACTTGAAAAGCCTGTCAGCAAACCAATCATTGAGAAACCGATGAATGGTCGCATGGATAACGGCGAGGTTAAAACAGGTCGTGCCGCAGACTCCTATAAGAAAGCCATGCTCTCAGCACTTCGCTCAAACTTCCGTAATGTATCAAATGTTCTACAAGAAGGGGTAGACGCAGATGGTGGCTATCTCGTACCTGAAGAGTACGACAGCAGACTGATTGATGGTCTGGAAGAAGAGAACATCATTCGTAAGCTGGGTCACAGAATTACCACATCAGGTGAGCGAAAAATCAATATTGCAGCTACAAAACCTGCAGCTGCATGGATTGATGAAGGTGAAGCACTGACCTTTAGCGATGCTACATTCTCTCAGATTAATCTGGATGCTCATAAACTTCATGTGGCAGTCAAGGTGACTGAAGAGCTGCTTTATGACAATGCCTTCCAGCTTGAGAATTACATTATTAAGGAGTTTTATAAGGCTCTGGCTAATGCGGAAGAAGATGCCTTTATCAATGGTGATGGCACAGGAAAACCTCTAGGCATTCTTGCTGCTAGTGGTGGTGCTGAAGTCGGTGTGACCACAGCATCTGCAACGGCGATTACTGCTGACGAAGTGATTAATTTAGTGTATTCACTGAAACGTCCATACCGTAAGAATGCAGTATTTATTTTAAATGACCAGACCATTGCGGCACTTAGAAAACTCAAGGATGGAAACGGAGCCTATATGTGGCAAGCAGCTCTTGTTGCGGGTGAACCAGATAAACTACTTGGCTATCCTGTTTATACATCTGCTTATATGCCCACCATTGAGGCAGGTGCTAAGACCATTATCTTTGGAGATTTGTCTTACTACAACATTGGAGATCGTGGTTCTCGCTCCTTTGCAGAACTTCGTGAACTGTTTGCTGGTAATGGCATGGTCGGTTTTGTTGCGAAAGAACGTGTGGATGGCAAGTTAGTACTACCTGAAGCAATCAAGGTTCTTCAGCAGAAAGCCTAACGGAGGTGCGATATGGATTACAACACAAAAAACTACACCGAACAAGGCGGTGACAAAACCGTTATCGGTGGAACGCTAGAGATTAAGGAGGGAGCAACCGTAACCGGTCTCCCTTCTTCTTTTACTCCTGCAGAAAACCAAGCACCTAGTACGGCAGAAGATATTACGAGTTTAGTTGCTGATTTTAATGCCTTGCTTTTAAAGCTAAAAACAGCCGGACTCATGGAAACTGATTAAAAAAGAAAGGATGGTAGCGGTATGACACTGATTCAAAAGGTAAAGGCAAACTTGATTTTAGAGCATGACACTGATGACGAACTCTTAGAGGTGTTCATCACCGCTGCTGTCAGTTATGCCGAGAGTTATCAGCATGTACCAGAAAATTTCTATAGCGACAATCCTATGCCACCGACTACAGAGCAAGCCATTATTATGCTCTCTTCTCATTTTTATGAAAGTCGAGATGGCAGTACCGGTGGATTTTTTGCTGACAATGTGCAAGCCGGTCAGCAAGTTTGGAATACGGTCAATCTTCTTTTGCGACTTGATCGGGATTGGAAGGTGTAAGAGATGAGTTTTGGAAAAATGAATAAATTTGCTGATATCAAGGAAATCACAAAAACAAAAGACAGTGAAGGCTTTGCGACAACATCAGAAACCGTGATTGCTTCGATTCGGGTTTACCGAGAAGGGCGTCATGGCAGTGAACGCTGGGCTAATTTAGCTACTTTTTCAGAAGCTACGGATTTATTCAGGTTTCGTGCCATTCCAGGAGTTGAGGTCAGTACAGAACACTTTATTGAGTGTGATGGAGAGCGTTTTGATATTACCTCGGTAGAAAACGTAAAAGGTCGAGGTATGTATACAGAAGTTTTGGCAAAGAAGGTGGTGAGTAGCGTTGGCAAAAGTTGATATTAAAATGCCCGATGAATTTCTACTTAAGGTTTCAAAGCTTGGCTCTGACTTTGACCCTGTTGCAGAAAAGGTGCTAAAAGCAGGTGGTGAAGTCGTCTTTAAGAGAACGAAAAGTAATCTATCTGCAGTGATTGGTAAAGGTACAAAGCATAAATCACGCTCAACGGGTGAATTAGAAAAGGCACTCGGTGTCACTTCAGTACGATTAGATAGGAACGGAAACCACAATATAAAAATTGGATTTTCTGAACCAAGGCCTGATGGTGAGAGTAACGCAAAAATAGCAAACATCCTTGAGTATGGCAAACACGGTCAACCTGCAAAGCCTTTTTTGAAACCCGCTAGGAGTGCTTCCAAATCAGAGTGTATCTCAGTTATAAAAAGCACTTTTGAAGAGGAGGTCAAAAAGCTATGAGTATTTTAGAGGACTTACAAGTAGTTTTAGAAACACTAGACGTTCCGATTGAAACAGGAGTGTTTTCAGATGTGGCTCCTGGTAAGTACATGGTGATTGTTCCGATGAGCGATAGCTTTGACCTTCATTCGGATAATCTACCATGCATGGATGTTCAAGAGGCACGGATTTCAATTTATAGCAAAGGCAGTTATACAGCTCTAAAAAATCAAGTGGTGCAGTTATTGTTGGATTCCAGTTTCACCATAACCGCACGGAGCTACATCGGCTTTGAAGATGATACGGGCTATTACCACTACAACGTGGATGTAGCCAAACATTATGAAATAGGAGGTAATTAAAAATGGCAACAATTGGTCTGGATAAACTTTATTATGCGACCATCACAGACGATGAAAATGGCGAAGAAATCTATGGCACACCCACTCAGCTGGCAAAAGCAATCTCAGCAGAGCTATCTGTTGAACTGGCAGAGGCAACGCTCTATGCAGATGATGGTGCGGCAGAAATCGTTAAAGAATTTAAAAATGGCACCATCTCTCTTGGAGTAGATGATATTGGCTCGACTACTGCAGCCGCCTTAACCGGTGTCACGGTTGATAAGAACAACGTTGTGGTTTCTAACAGTGAAGATGGCGGGGATCCTGTGGCTGTTGGTTTTAGAGCAAAGAAATCCAATGGCAAGTATAAATACTACTGGCTCTACCGAGTGAAATTCGGTATTCCTGCCACCAACCTAGCGACTAAAGGTGACAGTATTACATTCTCAACACCAACAATAGAAGGTACGGTTCTTCGAAGAAACAAACCGGATACAAGCGGGAAACATCCATGGAAAGCGGAAGTGACCGAAGGTGATAAGGATGTACCGGCAGCGGTTATCAGCGGTTGGTATACAGAAGTCTATGAACCGGATTACACAGTATAAGGAGGGATAATTCATGGATAACGAACGAACAGCAAGTATTCGTATTGGTGGCGATGAATATGTGCTACTACTTACTACAAAGGCAACAAAGGAAATCGCAGGACGATATGGTGGTCTTGAAAACCTAGGCGATAAGCTAATGAAGTCTAAGAATGTTGAGATGGCACTTTCCGAGATTGTGTGGCTGATTACCTTACTGGCCAATCAAAGTACCCTTGTCTATAACATCAAGCACAAGGATGCACCGAAGGAATTACTCACAGAAGATGAAGTGGAAATTCTCACAAGCCCGATTGATTTGGCAGAGTACAAAGAGGCAATAATGAATGCCCTTTACAAGGGTGCAAAAAGAAATGTACTCAGTGAGGAAAGCCCAAAAAACGCAGTAGCCCCGTAAGTGACGAAGAGTTATTTACGAGGCTTTTATATTACGGCATCAGTCTATTACATCTGACCATGGATGAATTTTGGCTGATGCCGTTTGGTTTGCTACTAGACTTGTGGGAGTGCCACAAACAGTATCAGGGGCTGGCAAAACCAAAAAGAGAGATATTTATCGATGACATTATCCCTGATGGAATCTGACAAAGGAGGTGGAAAGCATGGCAGATAATTTTGGCTTAAAAATCGGTCTTGAAGGCGAGAAAGAATTTAAAAAGGCATTAACCGATATCAATCGTTCCTTTAAAGTACTTGGCTCTGAAATGAAACTGGTAGCCTCAGAATTTGATAAAAACGATAAGTCTGTCCAGGCTCTTTCCGCCAGAAATTCAGTCCTCAACAAAGAGATTGAAACCCAAAAAAGCAAAATTGATACCTTGAGATCGGCTCTAGAAAATGCAGCGACCTCCTTTGGAGAAACTGATAGAAGAACACAGAACTGGCAGATTCAGCTAAACAATGCTGAGGCGGCACTCAACAATATGGAGCGAGAGTTAAGTAGCAATAATGCTGCTCTTGAAGAAGCTAACTCCAATTATGATGATGCCGAAGATGCCCTCGATGACATGAACCGTGAAATGAACGATGTCACCGATAGTGCCGATGATATGGGAAAAGAGATTGATGAGGCGGCTGACTCTGCTGAAAAGTCTGAATCTAAGTTTAAAGGCTTAGGTACAACTCTAAAATCTATTGGCATTGCCATGGGAGCTGTTGCTGTTGCAGCAGGAGCGGCGGCTGTCAAACTGGGTAAAGAAGTCATTTCCGCTTATGCCGATTACGAGCAATTAGTCGGTGGTGTGGATACGCTTTTTAAAGAGAACTCTCAGCAGTTACAAGACTATGCATCGAATGCCTATAAGACGGCAGGTCTTTCTGCCAATGACTACATGGAAACCGTCACTTCGTTTTCTGCAAGCCTTATTTCTTCTCTTGGAGGAGATACTGAAAAAGCCGTTAAATATGCGGATATGGCAATTACTGATATGTCTGACAATGCCAATAAAATGGGTACAGACATGGAGTCCATTCAAAATGCCTATCAGGGTTTTGCCAAGCAAAATTACACCATGCTGGATAACCTTAAACTAGGCTATGGTGGTACAAAAAGTGAAATGGAGCGGCTCCTTGCCGATGCCAAGGCTATCTCTGGTATTGAGTATGATGTTTCTTCTTATGCCGATGTAGTTTCTGCCATCCATGTCATTCAAGAAAGCATGGGTATTGCTGGTACGACTGCTCTTGAAGCTGAGGAAACTATTTCAGGGTCCTTGAATGCTTTTGAATCTGCTTTACAAAATCTCTTAGTTGGTTTTGGAAATGCTGATGCGGATATGGAACAACTCAGTAAAAACATGGTGGATGCCTTTCAGTCTGTGGTAAAAAACATTACTCCAGTGATTGAAAATATCGTAAAGGCTTTACCTATAGCAATTGAAGCATTATTGGATGCGATTTCTGATTTGTTACCGACACTCCTTGCTACGGTGACAGATTTATTTACTCAGGTACTTAACGCACTGATGAACCTACTACCTACCTTAATACCGGTAGCAGTTGATTCCATTCTCACGATTGTGAATGCGTTGATTGAAAACTTACCACTGCTAGTGGATGCGGCCGTTCAGTTAATTGCAGCTTTAGTGGATGGTCTTGGGCAGGCTCTCCCAGAACTTATTCCTGCGGCAGTTAATGCAATTACTACGATTGTACAAGGTTTGGTTGATAATCTACCCATGCTGCTCGATGCAGCACTGCAGTTAATACTTGGTTTGGCTCAGGGGCTACTCGAAGCGATCCCGCAACTAATTGAGGCTCTTCCTACGATTATCTTGGCAATCGTTGATTTTATTATTAGCGCAATTCCTCAGATTATAGATGCAGGTATTCAGTTACTAACATCGCTGGTTGCCGCGTTGCCTGAAATTATTACGGCAATTGTTGAGGCGATTCCACAGATTATTGATGGAATACTAAATGGGATTTTAAGTTCGATTCCACAACTCATTCAAGCAGGTGTCGACTTACTTGTTGCACTGGTTCAAAATCTACCGACCATTATTACCACCATTGTGGCAGCGATACCTCAAATCATTTCAAGTATCGTAAATGCCTTAATGGGAAACATCGACAAAGTCATTATGGCAGGGGTTCAGCTATTTGTAGCACTCATTCAAAACTTACCAACCATTGTGGTAGAAATCGTAAAAGCAGTGCCCCAGATTATTGGCGGCATCGTCAGAGCATTTACAAACTCCATGGGTTCAATCGTGACGGTGGGTGGCAACATTGTAAAAGGGTTATGGCAGGGTATTCAATCCCTTGCTTCTTGGTTATGGAATAAAGTGAGTGGTTGGATTAGTGGCATTTGGACTGGCATCAAGGATTTCTTCGGTATCAAATCACCATCGAAACAGATGGGGTGGGTTGGTGAAATGCTTGTGAAAGGTCTTGCAGGTTCTATCCAAGATAACGGTGATGAGGCTGTGAAAGCGGCTGAGATGATGAGCGAGGATATCAACGATGTGATGACTAGTCTTGCCAGCGATATGAGTACATCCTTGCCTACAGACTTTTCAGTGGATACTTCGGTAGGCGGTGTGATTTCAAATGCAGCGACCTCTTCCCTAGGTGGTGTCAGTGGGTCGCTAGTTACTGTACAGCAGATGATTGTACGAAGTGAAGATGATATCAGAAGGGTATCTCAGGAACTTTATAACTTAATTCAAACAGGCTCTCGTGCTCAAGGTCGATTTTCTACAACATAAGGAGGTGTGCCGATGGGTTTTTCATATAACGATATTTCTTCAAAAAGCATGGGACTAAAAGCCAGGCTCACTTCCTGGCAAGTCTGTGGAGGAATGCGTAATTTTACCACCACCGTACCTGGAAAGTATGGGGTGACAGACTTTGGGGCTGATTTTGATTACCGAGAAATCAATGTAGCTTGTAATATCTATCCCAAGCATAGCTTTTCTGCTCTGGTGAGTACGCTTGATGAACTTTCAACATGGCTTGATCCCATGCAAGGATTAAAAGAACTTGTTTTTGACGATGTACCTGACAGGTATTTCATGGCAAGGCTGAATGAAAAAGTGGATTGTGAACGACTCATTCGTTTTGCAGGAAGTTTTAACTTGAAGTTTTTCTGCCCTGACCCATTTGCTTATGCCATTACGGATGAAAATTATTTAATAGAAAGCGAAGGAAGTCACACGATTACAAGACAGACCGGCAATGTTGAATCCAATCCTATGTATCGCTTGAAGGGAATCATCACATCGGGTGTGAACAATTTTATTTCTGTTACAACCAATGGATTGGAAATGAAAATAGTGAATGCGGTACTTTTGGCAGAAGAAACCCTTGTCATTGATACAGCTAATATGACGGCTTATGTGGAAGACGAAAACGGGATAATCTTAAGAAACGCTTTGCCTTACCTAGAGGAGATACAGTTTCCAAGTCTTCATGTGGGCACGAATACCCTAGCAATAACAACAAATAATGCTGTGTTTACAGCGCTTGAAATAAAGGCTCGCAGTAGATGGAGGTGATCCAGTGGCATTAAAAACAATATTAAATAAACAGACAGATTTTACGGGAGAGTTCCCGGTTGAGCATGCAAAATCTGGACTATGGCGATTTAATGATGTATCGGTAGATGAATATGGTTATCTTGCAGACTCTTCTGGATTAGACAGAAAAATAGAGCTTGTCAATTATCTAGGAACAACTGCAAGCCTTCAAAGCGGCCAAAAAGGGAGACAAATCCGAATCAACATCAACAATCCCGCTACAGAAAAAACCTACCTTAAAGTGGCCAATGATGGTACTTTCTTTTCGGAGATGGGAGAGCGAATCCTTGTTGGCGGTTGGATGATACCGACTACTTATTCGGTGGGAAATACCTATTGCCCCATATTAAATACTCGCTATGGTCCTGGTCAGCCTATCTTTTACCTGTCGCTCTTTGCAGGCAGACCTAGAATCATGCTTTATAACGCTAGTGGTTCTCTTATACTCGACCAAACAACCACACCGCCTTTTTCACTTATCAATGGTGGTGTGTATTTTATTTGCATGGTCATAGAGCCAAACAATAAAAATGCATGGATTGTACTAGGAGATAGGACGAATGGAACGAGCTGGGTATCCCCGACCTATTCTTTTACAGGCTCACTAAATCCTTCTTGTACAGCCGACATCATTATGGGTATGCATGCAGATACTTACTGGTATGCTGGAAGATTTGATGACTGGTTTTTTGATATGGATTCAAGTCTTACAACGGATGATTTGATTGATTATTTCAATGGGTCTCTTTTGACTAACGGTGGTGATATGGGCGGTGCTGTTGATGCCCTTAGCGTACCGGGAGTCGTGAGTTTAAGGGAAACAGAAGGTGTCTATCCAACGGAAGGAACACTATATACGGCTCCGGCAACGTGCAATCTGTCTGGCACAGGTCGGGTCTCCGTTACCAGTGAATATATTTCTGGGGTAACTGCAGTTGGGCCGATAGAAACCTCAACAAGCGATGACCTTGTTCAATGGAGTGATTGGGCAGCCATCGCACTTGATGGAAAACTTGTATCTCCAAATAAGGCATACATTCGTTTTAGGGTCACACTTAATACTGTAGATACGAGTAAGACCCCTCGAATCATTGATATCAGGCTTTATGATATTCCAAAATCCCCTTATGAGAGGATTGGTTTTGCAAGACCGGTCGTACTGGATTCGAATGGAGCATGGGAGGCTGTGTTAGAAAATGCCTATAACATTGTGGTAACAAGTGAAATTAATGGTGAAGATACGCTCTCCTTTATGATCCCCTACCGTGATACCAAGCGGGGATTTATTGATAGTGAAAAGAAAATTCAGATTGTTGATGACATCTATAAAGTAAGGACTTTAACAGATACAAAAGACAGTGAAGGAAATCTAGCGACTGAAGTGTATGCTGAGGCAGAGTTTTACGACCTGACTTTTTCAGTGCGAAAAGAAGAACATAAATTTGATGCAGAAACTGCTGAAGTCTCCATGGCTTATGCCTTAGAAGGAACAGAGTGGAGTGTAGGCACAGTCAATGTACGAACCAAAAGAACCTGGACGAGTACAGAAAAGAATGCACTATCCATCCTTCGTACGGTTGCAGACTTACATGGTGGAGACCTTGTCTTTGATTGTCCCAATCGGCTGGTCCATCTCTTAACGGTCTATGGTACGGATAGCGGTGCATTGTTTGCCTATAAGAAAAATATGAAGAGCATTAAAAGAGTCGTTGATACCAGAAGTCTTGTAACAAGGCTCTATGCCATTGGTAACGATGGTCTTACTTTTGCAGACATCAATGGAGGAAAGGCATATGTGGAGGACTATACTTATTCGTCTGATATTCGAATATCAACACTTGATTGTTCTTCCTTTACCAATCCCTATCAGATGAAAGAATATACCGAGATGAGGCTTGCTCAGTATGCAAAGCCAAACATCTCTTATGTTTTAAATGCAATGGATTTATCAGTATTAACGGGTTATGAGCATGAAGCATGGTCACTTGGCGATTACGTTCATGTAGAAGATAAGGATTTAGGGCTGTCGGTAACCACTCGAGTCATACGAAGAGAATATAACTTACAAGAACCATGGAATACGGTACTCGAACTATCCACTACCCTTAAAAATCTGGGCAGTTCTGCAAGCCAGTGGGACAATGTAGCAGATTCTCTTGAAGGCACAAGTATGGTTACAAACAATGATATCCGTGAAATGGTGCCATTTAATTTATTGCGAAATTCTCGTGGTGATGATGCGATGGCTTATTGGGTTAACTCAGGCTTTGAAGTAGATGGTGATAACGGTGTGAGCGGTACTGCATCGTTTAAAGCAATGGGTGTAGAAAATATGACAAAGAGCATGGCTCAGACCATCTATCCAGCGAATCGTTCTAGCTACACGCTCTCGGCACAAATCGCATCTGAAAACCTTGAAAAGCTGAGTAGCGACTCACAGGTTGGCATTGAAGTGGTTATTGAATATGAAGATGGAACAACAGAAACAAGATTTATTGATTTGTATTAAGGAGGTGGATTCATGGCCTATTTTTCAAGAACATCAGAAAAGATACTTCCAGAAAGCTATTCCTCAAAAGTAAAATCCATCACCATCCGTGTCTGTGTCACAAATTGCACAGGCACTTTTTATATTACGGATCTCTTTTTACAGGCAGGCTCAGTGGTCACGGGATGGGTAGGTCATCCCTGTGAAATAAGGTGGACGTTAGATGGCTAAGGTTAAATTTATAAGGTTAGCGGAAGTCATAAATAAAAAACAAGATAAGCGTGTCATGAGTGTAAGCATAAAACCTACCCTCTATGATTGCACTGGCATGATTTGGTTTACGGACATCCAATTACAAGAAGGACCTGTTCTAAATGGTTATGTGCCTCATACAGAAAGCAGGTTAGAAAAACTAAAGGAAGATGGCAGTATCAAGAATCCTGTTTGGTTTAACGGTGTGGTCCGTTCAGAGGAAACCATTATTTTATTTAATGTCGGTGAAACCTCCGCAGGACTTGATGTTCATATCTATCCAAAGCTTTCTATGTCTGCTGGAACAGTGAAACTAAGCCAAGGTATAGGAGGGCAACAGGTCTCCTTCCCTAGAGAAATTGAAAAAGATGCTGATTTGGCACTCTTAGCATCCACGCGAACTTGTACCAAAAACGGAGCAAGCGAACCCAAAGAGGGGTTCTATCAATACAGTGCTGCCTGGGACTCAAAGCATAAAGTGACCCTTGAAAAAGGGAAATCTGCAAGGGTGCTGTTTACCATGCAGGAAATGCAAGACGGAGGTGAACCATTCTAATGGAACGACTAAAAGGCAAGAAAATCATGGTGTGGACTTTTATGGGAAATGCACGAATGTATGAAGCTTTAGAGAAATATGGAGACCGGATTGATACCATCGGTCTTTTTTCTTTTAAAGTACGAGCTACCGGGGAGATTGTTGAGAGTGGTGTCACCATCAGCAGTATGCTCCCCTACATCAACCGTTATCGTCACATCAAATGGCTACTGACCATTGCCAATGATGGTGCAAATAGTATTTTCAGAGCATTGAGAGATAACACGAATGGCGCTCAGGAACTGTTTCTATCCGAGCTTATTCGTATTATGAAAAAGTATCCGTGGTGTGATGGCATTGATATTGACCTAGAAAGAGGCGATGACTATTCCACTCATGCTGAGTCAACCGCCATGTTTAAAAATATTTACAACACCATCAAAGCCTATGATTCAAGTAAACTGATGAACATTTGCCTTCCAGGTATGACCAGTGTCAATGGTTCAGTAGGTGGTGAGAACTGGTGTGTTTACGGAGACTTAGACCCTTATTGCGATACCGCATCAATTATGAGTTATGGTATGGCTTGGTCAGGTTCTGCACCGGGACCTGTATCTCCAAGGAGCTGGCTTGAAGGGATTTATGATTATGCCGTTACAGTGATGAATCCCGATAAGATTTTCTTTGGGATGCCTGCTTATGGCTGGAACTGGCAAATCTTTGATACACCAGAAAACCTAGGAAAAGTCTACCGAGGAACGTCCCATACCTACTATGCGGCAAAATACTGGATGACAGGAGTCTATAATTTCACAGACGATGCGCCTCCTCAACCGTTTATTCCCATCGTGGCTTATTGGGATGATGAGAATAAAGTGCCTTGGGCATTGCCTCATGTCTACGATTATATGGAAGGAAGAGATGCCACTCGCTATAGCTATCCACTCTTATCTGCAAGCTACAATGGCAGACAATATCTGACGGCCTATGGCAAACAACAAAAGACAGCCTTTGGCACTGTTTATGTGGATCATGATGCCATGCCGGATAGTTATTCTGGTGTTGTTTCTGTTTCTAATAGCGTCACAACACTGGGGGATGAAGGTGCGGCAACCTATCATTTTACGCTTGCTCAGGCAGGTACTTATGATGTAGCAGTAGAGCTAGGCTTTCCCTTTTGGGATAAGAATAGTATTCATATCTCCCTTGATGGAAATGAAGTAGATTTTTCTGAAAACAGACTGTGGTGGCCTTATTGGAGAACGACTTTCTGGACGGTACTGAAAAAAGGAGTGAACCTTTCTGCAGGAACACATACCATCACTATTTCGCTTGGGGTAAAGGGCGTACAGTTTTATGGATTTAGAGTCTGTTCTTCATTTTTTGAGGGGCCAACAGTTGGTGAAGCAGAATATACCCTTGCTCCTAGACATTTCAAAGATATAAACGGAGATATGGTCGGGCCTGCAACAGGTTTTAAGTTGACATTCGAGATGCTTAGAAGAAAAGCAGATTCAGCCCTTGTGTGGTATGAGGATTTTAGAGATGAGAACCCTCTTCCCCAAAGCTACTGGACAACCTTATCGGGTGAATGGAGTGTTTGGCAAGATACAAGCAGTTCGATGAATAGACCCTATTCCCAACTGGAGGGTAAGGGACAGTTAGCATGGAACTACAACAATTTTTCAGATATCCACTTAAGGGCGCAGATTATTTTTCCTGAAACCTTTAGTGGCAAGGCAGGTGTTTTTATTGGAACGATTTATTGTTGCTTTAATTATGATAACCAGCGCATTGAACTGTATGAAAGTTCTACTTTAAAAGGTAGTTATGCCACCAGCTTTTCAAAAACATCGGCCGCAAACATTCGATCGAATCCAAGCTTTTATACTCTAGAAATTCGAAAGCGTGGCAATCAAGTGCGGGTCTATTCCTCTGCATCCAATACACTGCGCTTTACAGCCACTTGCTCGGATGTGACAGGGTATGCAGGTATTCGTTCGGATAATAAAGTCCATTGCCAGTTGCTTCGCTTAGGCGATGCCTGGACCTATGAGCCTTATGAACGCTTTGACGTGCTTATGCCAGATGGAACATTTAAAACTTATGGTCGGCTATCAAGAAGTAACTGTTCTTGGGATGATGAGTTTCAAGTGTTTACTTTAACAGCAGACATTGAAGAATCAGCCACAAGAAGTGAAAGCATCTCCCTTGATTATGACTTCTTTCATTCAGATATGATGCCATCCATTCAGTGTGGAAATGACTATAGTGTCACCATTATTCCGAGGGATATTAACATCTGGATATCTCGTCTTTTCTTAGGTGATGGAGATGGATTTTCCATTCTCTATTATCAGGATGTGGATAGCCTTGTGTACTGGGCAAATGAAGCAGCTTATCGGTGGAAACTTCGAGGCATGTGTATGTGGTCACTAGGGCAAGAGGATTTAAGACTCTGGGAGTGGCTACCAAAACAAATAGAGTAATCAAAGGAACATCTGCAAAAGTAGGTGTTCTTTTTATTTCAACAAAAGGAGGAATTTTAAATGAAAGAAATATGGAACTGGATCCAAATTGTGATAACAGCAATCGGTGGATTCTTCGGATGGTTTTTAGGAGGGGCAGACGGTTTCCTATATGCACTACTAGTCTTTGTAGTCATCGACTATCTAACAGGTGTCTTATGTGCAATCGCTGATAAGACCCTATCAAGTGAAGTGGGATTTATCGGAATCAGCCGTAAAGTGCTGATTTTTGTTTTAGTGGGTGTGGCCAATATTTTAGATGTCTATGTGATTGGTGATGGGAGCGTACTAAGAACAGCGATTGTTTTCTTCTATCTATCAAATGAGGGAATTTCGCTGTTAGAAAATTCAGCTCATCTTGGACTACCTATCCCAGAAAAATTAAAAGATGTATTAGAACAGCTCCATAACAAGAGCGACAAGGAGGAATAATCATGAGAACTAAAGGAATCGATATCAGCACGTGGCAAAAACCAAGTCAGATTAACTATGACCAGCTTGCAAAAGAGGTTGATTTTGTCATCCTCCGAGCAGGATATACGGGCCACGGTACAGGAGTAAGTTTGCACAAGGATGATGCCTTTGAACAATACTACAAAGCCTTTCACGAGAGAGGTATTCCTATCGGTGTTTACTGGTACAGCTGTGCCAATACCAAAACCAAGGGCATAGCAGAAGCGAAGAAATGCCTAGAAATTATCAAAGGCAAGACCATCTCTTATCCCGTATTTATTGATACAGAGGATAATTATCATCAACGACCAAGTGGCAAGAAAGCCATTACCGATGCGTTGGTAGGCTTTTGTGAAACCGTAGAAAGTGCTGGATATTACGCCGGTATCTATGCATCTAGTTCTTGGTTTCAAGATTTAACAGAACTGGATCGGCTAGCACCTTATGATTTCTGGGTTGCACAGTGGTCCAGTAAAGAACCGACTCTTCGTCATGGTATCTGGCAGTATACAAGCAAAGGTAAATTGAATGGTTACTCAGGTAATTTGGATATGAACTATGCTTTTAAAGATTACAAAGCGATTATCCGAAGTGCAGGGCTTAATCATCTTGGCATAGAAGAAAACGTACCTGCTCCTACAGAAAAGAAATCGGTTGAGACGCTGGCCAAGGAAGTCATTCAAGGGTTATGGGGTAATGGTGAAGAACGAAAGAAACGTTTAACAGATTCAGGCTATGATTATGCGGCGGTGCAGTCAAAGGTCAATGATCTGCTATCTAGTAAGAAGTCGATCGATACCATCGCAAAGGAAGTCATTCGTGGCGATTGGGGTAACGGACAAGAAAGAAAAAACAAACTTACCAAAGCCGGTTATGACTACATTTCGGTACAAAAAAGGGTCAATGAACTCTTGAAATAACAGTAATCAAGAAAGCCTATCAAGGAGTGTTTCTCTTTGGTAGGCTTTCTTTTTTTCTAAACCGTCAGATTCTATCACCTCCCGTGGCTACTAGGTAGAGGGCAAGAAATAAATCGCCCTTTGGAAAGAGGTGATGGATATGAAACACAATCTAAAAATCAGTGTTTCTAAGAAACCACAGACAGGCGGACTTGTTACCTACCGTAATGTGTCCGTAAGGGAACGAATTCTTCGCTTTCTTTTAGGGAGTAAACAGCGTGTAACGATTGTGATTCCTGGAGATAGCATCGAGGAACTCTCTATCTGTGAAATGACGAAAGGAGGAACTGACCTTGAGCAAAATAAAGTTACTGCTTGAAGTGGTCAATGATATGCGAAGTCTTGCTGACAGCATACAGGCGGTTTGCGATGTAATGACAGAAGGAAGTCCTGCTCCAAGTGCAAAAGCTGCAACTGAACAAGAACCAGTAAAAGAGCCAGATATCCCACTTGAAAAAGTGCGTATGGTACTTGCTGAAAAGAGCCAACTTGGATTTACCGCCGAAGTGCGAGGACTCATTCAGAAGTATGGTGCAGACAAGTTAAGTGCTGTTGATAAGACTTATTATGCTGACATCTTGAAAGATGCGGAGGGTCTTGGAAATGGGTAATCATGCAATATTATCTGCATCTTCATCCCACAGGTGGCTTAACTGCCTACCCTCTGCAAGACTTGAACTGGAGTTTGAAGACCAAAGTGGTGAGGCAGCAAAAGAAGGCACAGCGGCTCATGACCTGTGTGAACACAAACTAAAAAAGGCACTTCATATGAGAAGTCAGCGACCTATCTCTGAGTATAACTCTGATGAGATGGAGGAATATACAGATGCTTACGTGGACTTTGTTATGGAGCAGGTGGAACTTGCAAAAACAAAATGCAAGGATCCAATCGTTCTTATCGAACAGCATCTTGATTTTTCATGCTATGTGCCAGACGGCTTTGGAACAGGAGATTGTGTGATTATCGCGGATGACAGACTTCACATCGTAGACTTTAAGTATGGGCTGGGTGTGCTAGTTGATGCAGTGGACAATCCACAGATGAAGCTCTATGCCCTAGGAGCACTTGGGATCTATGATCACCTGTACGACATTAAAGAAGTGTCTATGACGATCTTTCAGCCTAGAAGAGAGAATGTCAGCACCTGGACAATACCGGTGGAAGAACTAAAAGACTGGGCTGAAGAGGAACTAAAGCCTAGAGCTGACAAGGCCTTCAACGGTGAGGGTGAATACATCCCCGGTCCATGGTGTACTTTCTGTAAAGCGGCAAACAAATGTAGGGCCAGAGCCGAAGAAAAGCTAAAACTTGCAGAGAAAGAATTCAAGATGCCGCCACTACTAACGGACACAGAAATAGAAGAAATCTTACTTATTCTTCCCGACCTTAGCAAATGGGCAAATGAAATAACTGCCTATGCCACTGATGCAGCAGTCAATCACGGTAAAGAGTGGAATGGTTTTAAAGTTGTGGAAGGTCGCTCGGTTCGTAAGTATAAAGATGAAGAAGCCATCGCAGAAAAAGCCGTGGCAGGTGGATATAAAGACATTTATAGAAAGAGCCTTATTCCACTGACAGAGATGCAAAAACTAATGGGCAAATCCAAGTTTGAGGAACTCCTCGGTGACCTCATTTACAAACCACCGGGTAAGCCGACTCTTGTTCAAAACTCAGATAAAAGACCGGCTATGAATGTAGCGGATGCTAAAAACGAATTTAACGAAATTATGGAGGATTAAATATTATGGCAAATATGCAAAACAAAACAAAAGTTATCACAGGTGTAAACTCAAGATTTTCTTACTTCCACGGTTGGGAGCCTGTATCTATTAATGGTGGTGCAGAAAAATACAGTGTATCTGTCCTTATTCCAAAGGATGATAAGGAAACTATTAATGCCATCCATGCAGCGGTTGATGCTGCCATTGAGGAAGGTATCGCAAAGTTTGGTGGTAAGAAACCCAATAAGGCAGCCATTAAACTACCGTTGCGTGATGGAGATGTAGAGCGTGATGACGAGGCTTATAAAGGCCATTACTTCATCAATGCGAATAGCAAAACAGCACCGCAGATTGTAGACAAAAGTGTTAAGCCGATACTGGATCGTAGTGAGGTGTACAGCGGTTGTTACGGCAGGGTTTCACTCAACTTCTATGCCTTCAACTCAAATGGTAATAAAGGTGTAGCTTGTGGTCTTGGTAACATTCAAAAAATTAGAGACGGAGAACCTCTAGGTGGTAAGTCTTCTGCAGTAGATGATTTTACGACTCTTGTCGATGATGACTTCCTTGCCTAAAAGGAATAGTAAACTTGACGGTGGTGGAGGTCTTCCCTCTGCCACCTTTTTTCATTTAGGAAGGAGACCACTATGAAGAACTTAGAAATTGATATCGAAACCTATTCATCTACTAATCTACAAAAAAGTGGTGTTTATCGTTACGTAGAAGCAGATGATTTTGAGGTGATGCTGTTTGCTTATGCGGTTGACGGTGGTGAGGTTAAGGTCATCGATTTGATGAATGGAGAAAAGATTCCAAAAGAAATCCTAGATGCCTTAACCGATGAAACCATTACGAAGTGGGCATTTAATGCTCAGTTTGAGCGAGTCTGCCTTTCACGTTATTTGGGCTATCCCACTGAGACTTATCTAAATCCTTCCTCATGGAAATGTTCCATGGTTTGGTCTGCCTATATGGGGCTTCCTCTTTCTTTAGAAGGTGTAGGTGCAGTGCTAGGACTTGAAAAGCAAAAGCTGACGGAGGGTAAAGACCTGATACGATACTTTTGTGTTCCATGTACTCCAACAAAAATAAATGGTGGTAGAACCCGTAACCTACCCACTGATGAAATCGATAAATGGCAGCAGTTTAAAGCATATAACAAGCGTGATGTGGAGGCAGAAATACAGATACAACAAAGATTGATTAAGTTTCCAGTACCAGAGGACATCTGGGAGGAGTATCATCTCGATCAAGAAGTCAACGACCGTGGTATAAAGGTGGATATGGATTTTGTTAAGCAGGCCATTGCCATGGATGACATATCTCATGAAAAACTACTAACTGCCATGCAGCAGATAACAAATCTCGATAACCCAAACTCTGTACAACAGATGAAAGGCTGGCTTTCTGAAAACGGTCTAGAGATGGAGACTCTCGGTAAAAAAGCTGTCGCTGAGAAACTTAAGGAAACCGATGGTGAACTAAATGAAGTTCTTTCACTTCGTCAGCAACTGGCAAAATCCTCGGTAAAGAAATATACAGCAATGGAAAATGCGGTCTGTAGTGATTCAAGAGCTAGAGGTATGTTTCAGTTTTATGGAGCTAACAGAACAGGACGTTTTGCCGGAAGGCTTGTGCAATTACAAAACCTCCCTCAAAACCATATGCCAGATTTAAAAGAGGCGCGAAATATTGTTAGAAATGGTGATGTTGAAACACTAGAACTGCTCTATGAAGATATACCTGATACCCTCTCACAACTGATTCGTACAGCCTTTGTACCTAGAGTTGGTCATAAGTTTATTGTGTCTGACTTCTCAGCCATTGAGGCTCGTGTGCTTTCATGGCTCGCAGGCGAAACATGGCGAACAAAGGTATTTGCTAGTGGTGGTGATATCTACTGCGCATCTGCCTCTCAGATGTTTAACGTTCCCGTTGAAAAGCATGGTGTGAACGGTCATTTGAGACAGAAGGGTAAAATCGCTGAATTGGCACTCGGCTATGGCGGATCTGTCGGTGCATTAAAAGCGATGGGAGCACTAGAGATGGGGCTTGAAGAGGAAGAATTAAAACCGCTTGTGAATGCTTGGAGAATGTCTAATCCCAACATCACACAGTTCTGGTGGGATGTAGATCGGGCGGCTAAACAATGTGTAAAAGAAAACAAATCACAGGAAACCCGTGGCATCGAGTTTCATTGTTTTAGTGGCATGCTTTTTATCGTTCTTCCTTCCGGCAGAAGGCTTGCCTATGTAAAACCTCGAATTGGTGAGAATCAGTTTGGTGGTGAGTCTGTTACCTATGAAGGAGTAGGTGGAACAAAGAAATGGGAGCGTCTTGAAAGTTACGGTCCTAAGTTTGTAGAGAATATTGTTCAAGCCATCTCCCGTGATATTTTGATGTATTCAATGAAGATGCTTAGTACTTATCGTATTGTGGCTCATGTCCATGATGAAGTCATTATTGAAGCCGATCCTCAAATATCGGTTACTGAAGTATGTAAACAGATGAGTCAAGTGCCACCTTGGGCAAAAGGGCTGCTCCTTGACGCCGATGGCTATGAATGCGACTTTTATCAAAAAGATTAAAGAAATCATCAGATTTCACCTCCTGCCGTGGCTACTAGGTAGGAGGTGTTTTTCTATGAACATTTTTGAAGTAAAAGATGGCTGTCCGTTAAAGGGCAAGACCGATCAGATGACAGAGGAAGAATTACAAAAGGAATATGACTTTCACATAGCCGAGAGCATTGTCGCAAACCTATATAAAGAAGGCAAAATCACAGTGGATGAATTACACAAAATATCAGCCTTGAACAGGCAGAAATTCTCTCCCCGTTTAGCCGAGATTATGTCCTAAAAAGCTTGCTATTAATAGCTTTTAGAGTGATGTATGTAATGGGCGAAAGCGAGGTGAGATGATGAAAAAGATAACAAAAATAGATGAACTGACCCAGGGACAACTACCTACTACGAAACTTAGGGTTGCCGCCTATGCTAGAGTCTCAACCGATAGTGATGAACAACTTGAAAGCCTTAAAGCACAGCGTGAACACTATGAGCGCTATATTAAGTCTAATCCTGAATGGGAGTTTGCTGGTCTTTATTATGACGAAGGGATCTCCGGCACCAAGATGGAGAAACGGACTGAACTGCTCCGCATGATACGAGATTGTAAGCAAGGTCGGATAGATTTTATTATCACCAAATCAATCAGCCGCTTTGCTCGTAATACAGTAGATTGCCTAGAGTTAGTAAGAAAGCTGATTGATATCGGTGTTTACATTTATTTTGAAAAAGAGAATCTAAATACGGGTGATATGGAAAGTGAGCTGATGCTTTCTATCCTTTCTGGATTTGCTGCAGAAGAGTCTGCATCTATTTCACAAAACTCAACATGGTCCATTCAAAAGAGATTTCAAAACGGCAGTTATGTAGGTACTCCACCCTATGGATATACCAATATAGATGGTGAAATGGTAATCGTCCCAGAAGAAGCAGAAATCATCAAACGTATTTTTGCAGAGTGCCTTTCAGGGAAAGGTGGAGGTACTATAGCAAGAGGTTTGAACAAAGACAAAATCCCTGCAAGACGAGGTAATCACTGGAGTGCAGGCACGGTGATAGACATGCTTCGAAACGAAAAATATATGGGTGATGTCCTACTACAAAAGACTTACACAGATAGTAACTACAATCGCCATCCAAATACAGGCGAAAAAGACCAGTACTATTACAAGGACAATCATGAAGCGATTATTAGTAGAGAAGACTTTGCTAAGACACAAGATCTCATTGATGAAAGAGCCAAGATGAAGTGTAAGGGCATGAAAAAGAACGTTTATCTTAATCGATATGCTTTAAGTGGCAAGATTGTCTGTGGAGAGTGTGGTCGCAATTTTAGGAGAAAGACAAACTACTCAGCTGGTAGGAGTTACATTGCTTGGAGTTGCATCGGTCATATCGAAGACAAAGAGAGTTGCTCCATGTTGTTCTTGCGAGATGGGGAAATCAAAGCCACATTTACAACCATGATGAATAAGCTTGCTTTCAGTAACAAGCTAATCCTAGAGCCACTTTTCAAATCAATTAGCCAAATCGATGAAGAAAGCGACCGTGAAAGAATGGATGCTATTGATAAGCGAATGGAGCAACTCATGGAAGAACGCAACACCCTTATTACACTGATGGCCAAAGGTTTCCTTGAGCCAGCTCTTTTTAATCAGGAACGAAATGTTTTAGATAGTGAGATGAAAAATCTTTCAACTGAAAAAACAAACCTTGTATCAAATTCCGCGAGTGGGATTTTGCGAGCAAACGAGATAAAGGACCTCATTGATTACGTGTCAGCAAATAATTTTAATGGTGACTACACGGAAGAATTATTTGAAGAATTTGTAGAGAACATCATTGTAAATTCCAGGGATGAGCTGACATTCAATTTGAAATGCGGTCTTTCCCTGAAAGAAAAGGTGGTGAGATAAATGGCATATATTCCATATGGATACAGAATTCAAGACGGAGTTGTTACTGTCGATGAAAAGGCAGCAGGTCAAGTAAAGGTATTCTTTGAGAAATACATATCAGGACTATCCCTTACAGTGGCTGGCGAACAAGCAGGTATTGATAAGACACACTCTGTGATGGGACGCATTTTGAAAAACGTCAACTACCTTGGAAATGATACGTATCCAGCAATCATTGATAAAGAGATATTTGATAAAGCTGAAGAAGTTAGAGATAAGCGTGCAAAGGATTTAGGACGAGTGGTAGAGCTTGCCGCTTTCACCTCTCCCCCTCCCAAAGAACGATTTAAAATGAGAAAGGCAGATAATAAGATGCCAGTTGATCCTTTTGAACGAGCAGAATACTTATACAGTCTGATAGAAAGCGAGGAATAAAGTGACAGAGAAAAATATAATGGTTATTCCTGCTCGTAAAAGAGTAGGAAGTACAGCCGCAAAAGAAAAGATAAAGAAACTTCGTGTTGCTGCCTATTGCCGTGTTTCTACAGAAACAGAAGAACAAAATTCTAGCTATGAGGTTCAGGTCGCACACTATACAGAGTTTATAAAGAAAAATACTGAGTGGGAGTTTGCTGGCATCTTTGCAGATGATGGTATCTCCGGGACGAACACCAAAAAGCGTGACGAATTTAATCGTATGATTGCAGAGTGCATGGACGGTAACATCGATATGGTTATTACAAAATCCATCAGCCGATTTGCACGTAACACCCTAGACTGCCTTCAATATATTAGACAGCTCAAGGATAAAAACATATCCGTCTATTTTGAGAAAGAGAACATCAACACCACGGATGCCAAAGGTGAGGTTTTGCTGACTATTATGGCATCTCTAGCACAACAGGAAAGCCAGAGCCTTTCTCAAAACGTTAAGCTTGGTCTACAGTACCGATACCAACAAGGAAAGGTGCAGGTCAACCATAAACGATTTATGGGCTACACGAAAGATGAAGATGGAAATTTAATTATTGTCTCCGAAGAAGCTGAGATTATCAAACGCATCTACCGAGAATACCTTGAAGGTCAGAGTCTAGTGGGCATTGGTCGAGCCCTTGAAAAGGATGGTATTTTAACAGCAGCGGGAAAACCAAGATGGCGACCAGAATCAGTTAAGAAGATACTTCAAAACGAAAAATACATCGGAGATGCCCTTCTGCAAAAGACTGTTACTGTAGATTTTCTAACCAAGAAACGAGTTAAGAATGAAGGTCATCTTCCCCAGTATTATGTTGAAAATAGCCATGAGGCGATTATTCCTAAAGAGTTATTTTTGCAGGTGCAGGAAGAGGTTCATCGAAGAAGCAATATCTACACAGGAGAAGGCAAGAACAAACGAATTTATAGTAGCAAGTATGCTTTAAGTGCCATCACCTTCTGTGGAGATTGTGGCGATATTTATAGGAGAACCTATTGGAATATTCATGGTAGAAAAGAATTTGTCTGGCGATGCGTGACTAGAATCGAGCAAGGTCCTGAGGTCTGTAAGAACCGAACCGTAAAAGAAGATGAACTCTATGGTGCGGTAATGACAGCGATTAATAAGCTACTTGCAGGTGGCAATAACATGATAAAAACCCTGGAAGAGAACATTCATGCTGTGATTGGCGAAACCACAGAGTATCAAATTGCAGAGATTAATAATTTACTAGAAGAAAAACAAAAAGACCTCATCAAGCTGGCCAATAAGAGTCAAGATTATGAACATCTAGCAGATGAGATTGATGAGCTGAGAGACAAGCGACAGCTCCTTTTAGTAGAAGATGCCTCCCTCAGTGGCGAGAACGAGCGAATCAATGAGCTGATTGAATTTATCCGCAAGAACAAATTCCGTACCTTAGAGTACGATGATAAGCTTGTAAGGAAGATAATCCAGAGCGTTACAGTCTATGAAGAACACTTCGTCATAGCCTTTAAATCTGGCATCGAAATGGAAATATGAAAACCAGAAGTAAATAGCCCATGACTCTACAGTAGAGTCATGGGTTTTCTTTTGCTTGCTGATTATAATAATATTTTAATAACTATTGTATTTATCAACCAAACGGTTTATAATGTTCTTAGCGTAAACTTGGAGGTGCTGTATGACTACGGCAGAAATGATTAAAGAACTGTGTGAGCGAATGAATATAAGCGTTTCTGAACTTGCCAGACGTATCGGCCAGACTCCACAAAATTTCAATAAGAAATTACAACGTGAAACGGTAACCTTGGATGAGTTGAAAGCCATCGCAGATGTACTGGGTGTCAGGTTTGAGCAGGCATTTATTTTGCCCGATGGAGATGAAATAAAAATATCTAACAAATAAAGGAGGCGGTCTAATATGATGATTAGTCCGGAAAGTTACTATGAAGAGTATCTCAAAGGAAAAACAAAAGAAGAAATAATGACCGCCATCCGAGGACTTAAGCAAGAAATAGGTCACCTCAAAAATTCTATGGAAAACCCGTATGATGGCATGAAAACTGTTATGCATCCAAGTGAAGATACCCGCCTTCATTGGAGCCGTAAATATTTGGATAAAGCCAAGCAAGCCTATGTTGAGGCTGGCGGGACTTATACTTTATCAAAGTCTGAAGAAAAGGCAGCCGATTTTGATGCGAACATAAATGCTATCTGCAAGATCACCTTTAACATTGGTGGTTACTTTGGCGGTTATAGCACCTATATTGTAGAGCTATCCGAAGAATTGAAAGCCTATACAAAGTTATGGGAAGATGTAGAACCACTTGTATTGTTGGATGATAATAAAGAGCCCTTTATAAAGGATACTTTCATTGGGGCACTTAAGGAACTTCATATCGGTGAGTGGCGAAGACATTATACAACTAAACGCTTCGGATACATGGTACTTGATGGAACACAGTGGGAGTTGGAATTTGAATATAGTAATGGCCATAAGCCAGTAAGATTTGATGGCGATAACTCTTACCCTTATAACTTTGATAAGTTCCAGAAGCTATTTGGTATCGATGATATTGAGGAGGGTGAGTAAAAGATAAATAGGAATTTATGAGGAGGATTTGAAATGGGGTTAAACATAATAACTCTTTATGATTGGGGGTATTCTGTGTGGACAACCTAAAAAAAACTATTACAAATCTAATATCTCTCAAGCAAGAGGGAGCGTATTGGGATTTTAAACGTATGTGGTATGACTCTGATCATAATATGGATTTATTACATGATATTATCTGTATGTCAAATAATTTAGTTAATAGGGATGCCTACATAATAATTGGTATAGATGAAGAAAATGATTATAGTATTAATGATGTTCTGAATGATTCAAATAGAATGAACACACAAAAAATCGTTGATTTTCTAAAGGACAAGAAATTTGCTGGTGACATAAGGCCCATAGTTTATGTGGAAACGATTAGTTTTTCTAAAGGTGTTATCGATGTTGTTGTCATCCAGAATAGTTCAAATACACCATTTTACTTGAAAGAAAAATATAAAGGTGTATTTGAAAATCACATATATACAAGAATCCAAGACACAAACACGCCAACCAATTCATCGGCAGATATAGATAAAGTAGAATGGTTGTGGAAAAAGAGGTTTGGGTTAATTCAAACACCTGTTGAGCGGCTTGAAACATTTTTAGGTCACCCAGATGGTTGGGTCAATGGCCCGTATGGAGAAATGCAAAAATATTATAAAAATTTCCCAGAATACACAATAACATATGACTTTGCTAGTAATAATCGAGACGGTTATGAGTATTATCTATTTTCACAATATGATTCAAGACCTCATTGGATGGATATCAAGATCTATTATCATCAAACTCTTTTAACAGAAATAGGAGGAGCATCGTTAGATGGTGGGAGATATATGACACCTTGTCCCGAGACAGATGGGATTATTATTTCAGATAATCACCACTGGGACATCATGTATAAATACATGGTTAAGGGTTCTTTCCTATACAAATTGCATCAATTCTTTTTTATTAATGAGTACTCTTCAGACGCACAAAGTGCTCATGATAGATTTATGAAGGTAATTTTACTTTTCCATAGTGAACAAGAACGAAAATTATTTAAAGAATATGTTGAAAAGCATTGGGACGATAGAGGCAAATATGAGAAATGTATTCACTTGCCACACATACCTCAACTTGAAGGATACAAGACAGATGCATTCAAGGATGACTATGAACATGCTTTGATTCTACAATGTATGCTAAGGGATTTTAGAAAGCGAATTTAAACGTCGACTTAGATATGTTCCCACATACGCAAGCTCTCAGTGGATATGTTCCCTCAAAGAGAATTATATTCATGTCCCTAATTTTTGACAGCTATCCACTCATCTCAAAACACGTTGAAGTCGTAACACTACTTGTGAAGGAGTGAAACGACTGAAGCAGTAGATGTACGTCTCATGCAAAAAATCTCCAAGAAATCAAGTGAAGCGAAGATTGATTGGGAAGATTTGGCTGCTGGAGACTATAGCGTTGCTACGAAGAGTGGATTAGTCAAGATCTTGCATTTTAAGCAGTTTTATAGACATTTTGTCTTCAACGAAGATGGCGAAGGAGGACGTAAAAAAGTCATAAAAGATTATATTGATGTGAACGTATGTATTGATATGGTCTGTGGAGACACAAGGAATGAGTAAAGAAATTTAAATCTATATGTAGAAAATCACATAATCATTATAGTTCATGATAATTATATGTAAGTGGAGTTTAAAACTGGGAATAAAATCGAAATTAAGAAATAAGGTTAAGATACTAAATAGTTAAAGTATCTTGACCTATTTTGATATAATTAACCAGAAATGACCAAATAGAAAGTAAGTTATTTAAATTAACCTATAATAAAATTGAATTAAATAAGAGTTAGCATTGATGTTGAATAGTATAAATGTTAATATAAAATTATCTGAATTTGAAAGGGGATTGTCCAGTGGTAACTTTATAATCTATTTTAAGGTAAATGAGCACAATAAAATTATTCTTTTTAAGAGCTACATGTAATGTGGTTATTTTGTTGTGACTATTTTTAAGTAGATTTAAAGCACTAGACTTCTTTCATAAAATTGATTAGGGTCATAACCCTTTTATTTTAATGCAAAGATTTACTACAGTAGGTGCTTTACCTAGCTGTAGTTTTTTATTACAAAATATATGGAGGTTATTTATGAGAAAAATTATTATTGATTATGTTCCACCTGTAATTACGTTTCTTTTTGATATAAGAAAAATGAGTCGAAAGGAAATGATATATGAAAACAATAAATTGGGAGGTGGAATATCTTTCATCGCCTAAAGTAATACGCTATTGTAAAAAATGTGGACATGAAACTGAACATATTTCATCAGACCTATTTCGAATTAATGCTCAACAAAAATCTTTAGATATTTGGTTAATATATAAATGTATACACTGTAAGAATACATGGAATATGACTATATATACAAGAATTAATCCAAAGAGTATTTCACAAGACCTGTTAAATAAATTTATGAAAAATGACGAAAATTTAGCAAGAGCATGTGCACTGGATACAGAACTAATAAAAAGAAATAGAGTAAAAATAGAATTGCCACCTTATGATATTAAGGGCGAAAGTATTGACTTTAGAAGTGACACAAAAATAAAGATATATAATCCATACTCCGCTAATATAAAAGTATCGAAAGTTTTGAGAGAAAAATTATCTTTAACAAGAAAAAACTTTGATAGCTTAGTTTTAAATAAGATATTTCAATTGGAAAAAGATAAAGATATTAATAAAAGTAAAATAGTAGATAATATTACTATTTATTACTATGGAACTAGAATTAGAGAAATTTATTTTGGAGGAAATGAAAATGCCTAAGATGAAAACACATAAGGGAAGTCAAAAAAGATTTAAGTTGAATAAAAATGGCAAAATCAAGAGAAGTTGTGCTGGAATGAACCACAATGCAAGTAGCAAAACTAAAAAACAGAAGAAACATCTTCAAAAAGGTGCTTATGTAGATAAGGAAAATATTAAGACTGTTAAACAAATGTTAGTTTATAAAAAAGGATAAATTTTATTATAATTTTTTTAAGAAAACCTTCACTTACTTATATGTAAGTGGAGGTTTTAAATATTTATATGAAGAAAAATTATTATCCTGTAATTATGATTAAAGGTTTGAATGAAGAAGCAAATTCTTTCAAGAAGAGTCCAAGATATAAAAGCTTATCTTAAAACCTCATATGCTAAGATTGAAAACTATGATGAAAGTCTAGTTCGAATAATCATAGATAAAATCATAGTACATGATGATTATATGGAGATAGAGTTTAAAACTGGGAATAAAATAGAAGTTAAAAAATAGGTCAAGATACTAAATATTTAAAGTATCTTGACTTAATTTATTATTATTTTATATTCTGTAATAATCTATATTTATATTTTTTTATAGCATTTAAAGTTTCGTTCAAATATGTTGTAATAAAAATTAAATAACAGGTTGACAATTTTACTAAGTATACATATAATATGTATACTTAGTAAAATGTAAGGAGGGATATAATGTTTGAATATTCAAATAAAATATCATCAGAAGTTAGTGTTGAGAAAGTTTGGTTAAATTACAAAGATGTAGATAATTGGGCTAAGTGGGATTCTAGTATAGAACACATTGAATTAAGTGGTACTTTTAAAAAAGGAACAACAGGTATATTAAAAAACTTTGGGATGGCACCACTCGAGTTTGTATTAACAGAGGTACTAGAAAAAGAAAGTTTTTCAAATAAAAGTGAATTAGGACCATTTTCAGTAGTTTTCACTCATACGATAGTTGTAGAAAAAAATATGGTAACAATAGAACATGGTGTAAATGTTGACGGACCAGATAAAAATAAAGTACAGGAAATTGGAAATCTAATTGCTTCAAGTATACCTGATGCTATGAATAAATTACTGGAAATATCAAAATGAGAAAGTTCTCAAATTTTAATACAAGTGAAGAAAGTTTTGGATTTGTATTTTGGCAAGTCTATACTTTGTGGAGTAGAAGAATAAAAAAAGAATTAAAAAAGTACAAATTAACACATACACAGTTTGTAATATTAAGTGTTATTGCTTACTTAGAGAAATCATCTAAGTTCATTTCTCAGTCGGATGTTTCTAATCTATCAAAAATTGATGTGATGACTGTTTCTACGAGCATAAAGACATTAGTAAAGAATGGATATGTGATAATTTCAAGTAGTAGTGAAGATGCTAGAGCGAATGCTTTAAAATTATCTAATGAAGGTAAAATAGTTCAAAACAATGCAATGAAAACTATAGAAAATGTTGATACAGATTTTTTCAGAAATGCGAATATAGAAACGAATAAATTTTTGGAGATTATGCATGAAATTTTAGAAGTAAATTCAGAAGATAAACAGTAGATATAAGTAAGAAAAACATAAAATTATAACATATAATAGTAGAGTTTTAAATTGAAAAGATAGTATAAATTAAAAAGTAGGTCAAGATGCGAAACATAAAAGTATCTTGACCTACTTTTTATAGAATAGGATAAACTATAAAACTATAATGTACAACGGAATGATAGAGAGGAAAAAAGTTATTGTTTGGAATGGATGATTATGATAATTAATAATGAAAAAGCTGGTTTCAATATGTTAAAGATGGAGGTGATAATATGAGTTATTTATACAGTTCAGGAAATGACACTGTAGATGAAATAGGGAAGATTAATTTTATTGGTGATATAGTTCCACACACTTGGTACAAAACTATCTTAAGGGACAATGGGAAGCCATATTTGAACGCAATTATAATACTGGCAGATATTGTCTATTGGTATCGTCCGTCGGAAGTTCGAGAGGAAACTTCCGGACAGTTATTAGGATTTAAAAAGAAGTTTAAGGAAGACTTATTACAGCGAAGCTATCAACAAATGGCGGATCGATTTGGAATGTCAAAACGAGAAGCTACCAATGCTATTATATTTTTAGAAAAACTAGGTGTAATTAAAAGAGAGTTTAGGACAGTAACTACGGCTAAGACCATATTGAACAATGTTTTATATATCCGTTTGTATGTAGAACAATTAGAAGCTATTACATTTCCTGAAAGCACCATTTCGACGAAACAAGATAAAGTTGAAACGTCGCCGGGTACAGACACCCTATCACTTCTCAAAGAGGGAGGGGTCACTTTACAAAGAGATACCCTATCACCTTCTAAAGAGACAGGTATCACTTTAAAAAGGGAGACAAATACAAAGAATACAACTAAGACTTCTAACATAGATTTCCATCCTATCTTATCTGAAAAAGGAGAAGAGGAGGAAGATAGAGGAAAGATTTAAAGCGAATATAGAATATTCCTATTTGATTGAGAGATATCCATTGAGAAAAATAGAATTGATGGAATACTAGACTTAATGGTAGATATTTATTTACAGGAAACAGGAACAATAGTAATCAATCAACAGGAAAAACCTATTACATTAGTTAAAAGTCAGTTTATGAAGTTGAACTTTCAACATATAGAGTATGTATTAAATTCATTAAATGAAACTACAACAAAAATCACAAAACAGAGAAGTTATTTATTGACGACTCTATACAATGCACCAATGACAATGGATCAGTACTACAGTTCATGGGCAAACCATACTCTGTATGGAGAGGTAGAGGAGGATAGATTATGCAAGAGGAAGTGAATCAAAAGACTATAGCTTTTACTACACAGAATGCCAAGATGACGGCCAGAGTATTAAAAGAAATTATAGAAAAGTATTTAAGAGAACAAGAACGAAAAAAATCCATGAAGCAGTCAAAGACATTGAACAACTCTCAAATTAGTAAAAAGAAAATATCACTAAAAGAGCTAAGTAAGAAATATGATGGTTTGAAAAGTGTAGAAATTGACAATACAAATATTAAAGGCTTTGAAAAATATGCTAAAAAATATCATCTTGAATATGCCTTGAAAAAAGATAAGACTATGGATCCACCAACTTATGTCATATTCTTTAAAGGAAAAGATACAGATATGATTGATCGAGTCTTTAAAGACTTTATAGGCAAAGACTTGATGAAGCAGAAACCGAGTTTAATTGCAGATCTTAAAAAGTATGCAGAAGTAGCTAAAAACTTAGTGACAGATAAAACAAAACATAAACATCAAGAACAGTCATTATAAAGAAAGGGTGATAGTAATTGACTAGCCCAGTTGAAGATATAAAAAACTTAATGGAAACAGTAGATAAGAAGAAATTCATAATCAAGCTAATACCATATATCTTATTAACTTATGTATTTCATAAATTAGCCTACCTTTATCACCTAATTTTAGGTGATAATTTTTTTATAAAAATATTTGAATTATTGAAATACGTTAAATATATTTTTGCATCACCATATATTAGCTTGGATATAAGAGATTGGTTTATAGGGCTTATGGGAGCAGTAAGTATTTATGGGATTGTTTACAGTAAATCAAAAAATGCTAAAAAGTATCGAAAGGGAGAGGAATATGGATCTGCCAGATGGGGAAATAGGAAGGACATTATTCCCTATGTAGACAAGAATTTTGAAGACAATATTATTCTAACCCAAATAGAAAGTTTGATGATGAACAGTCGTCCTAAAAATCCAAAGCATGCAAGAAATAAAAATGTATTAGTTATAGGAGGATCAGGTTCCGGGAAGACAAGATTTTATGTGAAGCCTAATTTAATGCAGATGCATAGTTCTTATGTGGTAACAGATCCAAAGGGAACTCTTCTCGTAGAATGTGGGAAAATGTTAGAAAAAGGAACACCAAAGAAAAAATATGATAAGAGTGGTAAGGAAATAAAAGATATGAAAGGAAATCCTATTTACGAAAAAGACAAGAATGGAAAAATAGTTTATGAACCATACAATATAAAGGTTTTAAATACGATTAACTTTAAGAAGTCTATGCATTATAATCCCTTTGCCTATTTGAGAAGCGAGAAGGATATTTTAAAACTGGTGAATACTATCATAGTAAATACAAAGGGAGAAGGTGAAAAAGCAGGGGAAGATTTTTGGGTGAAAGCTGAAAAACTTGTTTACACTGCCTATATAGGACTCATTTACTATGAAGCTCCAGAAGAGGAACAGAATTTTTCAACACTGTTGGAACTTATTAATATGAGTGAGACAAGAGAAGAAGATGAGAACTACAAAAATCCAATAGATTTGAAAATTGAAGCCTTGGAAGAATTAAATCCTAATCATTTTGCAGTGAGACAGTATAAAAAATATAAATTGGCGGCAGGAAAGACCGCTAAATCTATTTTAATTTCCTGTGGAGCAAGATTAGCTCCTTTTGACATTGAAGAGTTAAGAGACTTAATGGAATATGACGAAGTGGAATTGGACACAATAGGAGATCGAAAAACAGCCTTATTTATAATTATTTCTGATACTGACGATACATTTAATTTTGTGGTAGCAATTCTATACACACAACTTTTCAACTTGCTATGTGATAAGGCAGATGATGTTTATAATGGGAGATTACCTGTTCATGTAAGATGTTTATTAGATGAATTTAGTAATATTGGACAAATACCTAAATTTGAAAAATTAATCGCAACTATCCGTTCTAGGGAAATTTCAGCTAGTGTAATACTTCAAGCACAATCACAACTAAAGGGGATTTATAAAGACCATGCAGAGACAATTGTAGGAAACTGTGACACAACATTGTTCTTAGGCGGAAAAGAAAAGACAACACTAAAGGAAATGTCAGAAATATTGGGAAAAGAAACCATTGATTTATATAATACATCAGAAAATAGAGGAAGAGAAAAAACGCATGGACTGAATTATCAGAAATTAGGAAAAGACTTAATGACTCAGGATGAACTGGCAACTATGGATGGTGGAAAGTGTATCTTACAATTAAGAGGAGTACGACCATTTTTGTCAGATAAATATGATGTAACAAAACATAAGAATTATAAAAAAATGTCTGATTATGATGAGAAAAATGCTTATGACATAGAAAAAGCATTAAGTACAGAATTGAAAATTAAGAAAGAACAAGAGATAGAGGTGTATGAGATATAAAAAAGAAATATTATTAGATCCTATATATGATATATTGATATTATAGATAATAAGGGAGGCTGAATGATGAATAAATTTTTAAGAGTAATGTTTATTATATTAATAATTGCACTTTTGGGTGCTGCAATTATGCAATTATTCTTTCCAGAAATGATGGGAGCAAATTCTGAATATGGAATCTCTATAGGTTGGCAAAGAGAAATAGGATTTTGGAACTTGGCAATATTACCAATATTAATTGGAATTAATATAAAGTATGATTTCTTCTTCTTAAAAATAATAGTGATTTCTTTAATAATTGGAGGTTTAGGGTTTGGAACCAATCATCTTCTGGGTTATATAAATGATAATTCTAAAACCATAAGTTTAATTGGTGCCTTGGAGAACTATGCTTTAGTTATGCTATGGATAGTTGGACTTAAGATTGAGTGTACTAAAAAAGGAAAAGTAGAAAAATGAATGCTTTGGATACCATAGGTGAGAATATAATATTAACATTATTAAATTAAAGGTGAGTGAAATATATGCCAGTAGAGCAATATCAACGTACTGTGAATTCTTTAGACAAAGAAATTGCAGGGTTAGAAAAGAAAAAAGCAGAAGTTGAGAAGCGCAGTTCAGAAATTCAGATAAGAATTAATAATATTGAAAGAAGTATAACAAAAAATACTTCTAGTTCTATGATAAAAACAAAATCGAACCAAATTGCTAGTTTAAAAAAAGAATATGCAAGTAAAAGTAAAGAAAGTGCAGAATATGGCAAAAAAATTGCTGAAAAGCGAAAAAAACGAAATGATTCCTATTTAAAACTACAAAAAGCAAGTCAAGATGAACAGAAAAAATTGGATAGGGAACAAAAGAAGATCCAAGAAGCATATGAAAAAAGAATTGAAGATTTGTCTGAAAAATCCATACCACATTTATTTGAGTTAGAGAACCACTCTTTGAGAAAAAATTCAAACGAAGAAATGTATGATGTTTTTGTTTCGCATGCATGGGAAGATAAGGAATCGCTAGTAGACGAGCTTGTTTTGGAAATGAAAAATATTGGTATATCTGTTTGGTATGATACAGAAAAAATCGCTTGGGGAGATTCAATGAGGGGAAAAATAGATGAAGGTTTGAGAAAGTCAAAATTTGGAATTGCAATTCTTTCACCTAATTATATTGCTGAAGGAAAATATTGGACAAAGGCTGAATTAGATGGTTTATTTCAACTTGAAAGCATAAATGGTAAAAAACTATTGCCTATTTGGCATGAATTAACAAAAAAAGAAGTTATGGAGTATAGTCCAATTATAGCAAGCAAACTCGCTATGAATACAGCTATGCTAACACCTAGAGAAATAGCGGAAGAAATGAAAAATATAATTTCTGCTTAGATATTTAAAGAAAAAACTATTTGTGTGTTTAAATTAAATACTTTATAGACAGTAGAAAATAGAAATCTACGGTCTTTTTTATATTCATTGAATGAGTTATTCAACCGAGAATTAAGTAAAGTGGATTTAATTTTTCAAAAGTGTTCAATTTGATATTACAATTTAGGTATTTATATATATTATGATTAAGTAAAAAATAAATAGACATAAAAATTTAGGTGTGAGCACATTGCGTCACACCTTCTTTTTTAATTTTTAATATGATACAATGTAGAAGATAAAATACAAGTTATTGAAGAAATGGAGTGAAAGTATGAAGGTTTCATATAATGGGTTATGGAAAATTTTAATAGATAAAAATATGAACAAAACTGATCTTCAAGAGAGAATTGGTATTTCACCAGGTACTATTGCAAAAATGGGTAAAGGTGAATTTGTTAGCATGGAAGTCTTATATAGAATAGCGACAGCACTTGATGTTGATTTTGGGGATATGGTTTCGGTTAATACTGGGGAGGAAAAAGAATTTGAAAAATAATATTTTTGATGTAGTAGAGAATGTACTTAAATCAAAAGGAAAATATATATCAGAAGATGGTGGACTTTTAAAGGCAAAAGTTTATTCAGATATAATGACAATGGATAATGATTTGATTTCTATGCTTTTAAATGATGAGGATATCAAAAAAACCTTCTTTGTTAATGTTAATGGTACTTTTGTTTTCGACAAGCAAAAATTTGCATGGTTAATTGATTCCAAGGAGTTTTTACCTGACTCTTATACTTCATATACTAATAAAATAGGGCTGACATCCAATGGAGAATTTTTATCTGCTAAAAATGATGTAGTGCTTGATTTTCCTTATAAAGATTGTGTGTTAGAAGGTGGGCAAGACAAGGAAGATCAAAAACGTTCGGAAATAATGTACAATGAAATAATTGCAGCTGATGAAATTAGGAATATGCTTGCACCGAAGATTTTTACAAATGCAAGAAGATATAGTGCGAAGGCAGAAAAAGATTTGTCAGGGACTGATACTTTGAAAATTTGTGAAGAAGATAACATTGAATTCAAAGAAGAAGATAACTTAATAATTAAAGGAAATAATTTAATTGCGCTTGCTTCTTTATTAAAAAGATATGAAGGTAAAGTGAAGTGTATTTATATTGAAATGATAATACCGAAATTGATACAATTTAACGATTGCAAAAGAGCGGTTGCTTAGGGGGGTTCAAAAGTTTTTAGGGGTGTGCAATAAGTCAGCTTTTCAAAATCAGGGGGTGATTCCATGATGATAAGTCCGGAAACATATTATGATCACAATCTCAAAGGAAAATCTGCTTCTGAAATTTTGTCAAAAATTCGTGGACTCAAAAATGAAATCGGCAGGCTGAAAAATTTAATGGAATCTCCAGGTTACAACCAGATAATTCACTACTATCCCTCTTATGAGACTCAGCTTTGGTGCAATCGCCTGTATTTAGAAAAGGCGAAGCAAGCACTTGCTGATATGGGAGAAAAATATAAACCATCTAAGCAGGAGCAAAAAGTAGAAGCCTTTGATGCAAGCGTGCGTTTTATTGAAAAAATAGTTTTTTCCATCGGCGGATATTTCGGAGGATACGAGGAGAGAACACTTGCTTTTCAAGGAGACAATGTATCTATGACTGTCCGTCCATCTCTGTACGCTTTAGAAGATCATTTTGAAGTTGTAAATGTTCCACATTCTAAAAATGAATTTCTAGATACATTAACATCACTACACATCGGAGAGTGGAAAGCAAGCTACGACAATCCGTATGTTTCAGACGGTACGCAGTGGAAACTAGAGATATATTTTTCTAATGGTCATAAGAAGGTAAAAAAGGTAGGCTCAAATGCCTACCCGTATAATTTCAATGCTTTATGTGACCTTATTGGAATTCAAGATGACACTGAGGGCGGTGAAGAATGAATGCAGGAAAAAACGCCTTAAATCTCCATCCCATTTCTGAATATAAAGGTTAGATTTCCGTCTCTTGAAACCCTGGTATAATCAAGCAAACTTTGCCAGAGAAGCGGGCTGAAAGTTGCCATCTCATCTTCGGATAGTAGAGTCTTTATAAATCGCCCGGCTTGGATGTGCCGGGTTTTCTTGTCTTCAATCTTTTCATTGATGGCATCGTACTTTTTCTTCACACCGTTAAACCGCTCAGTCATCTCATCAAATTCCTGATTGTACTTTTCCTGATCCAAGGCCACTCTGGCGTTATTTTGAATGGCCTGTTCCATGAGATTTGAGATAGACTCCATTTCCGCGTAGAGCTTGTCACGCTCAATCTCCAGCTCTTTTGTGCTGTAGGCGATGGTTTCTATGGCTTGAAAGTTTGCTTGAATCTGCTCACGATCTTTCATCAAAATATTCACGGCGTTCATAAAGGCTTCTTTGATTTCATCCTCGGTAAAGTGCGGGGTTTGACATTTTTCTTTAAACTTGCTGTTACACTGCCAGATCGTGCGTTTATATTTGCTGGTGGAATGCCAGACCTTAGAACCGTACCAGTCTCCACAGTCCTCGCATTTCAGCTTCCCTGAAAAGATGGATACGCTGTTCTTTGATTTCCTGTAATCATGCTCAAGGAGCGTTTGAACGAAATCCCAAGTTTCAGGCTCAATGATCGCTTCGTGATTATTCTTCACATAGTACTGAGGGATTTCACCTTCATTTTTCTTTTTCTTCTTGGTCAGAAAATCAACGGTGAAAGACTTCTGCAAAAGTGCATCACCTTTGTATTTTTCGTTGGTCAGGATTGATTTGACACTTCTTGCACTCCACTTATCTTTGCCGCCTGGTGTTTTAATCCCTCGAGCTGTCAGCTCTTTAGCAACTCCGTAGCAAGATCGTCCTTCAAGGAAGAGGGCATATAAAAGTTTCACGCTTTTTGCTTCTTCAGGGTTTACGACAAGATTTCCGTCTTCGCCTCGGTCATAGCCTAAAAAGCGACTAAAAGGCACGGTTACTTTTCCATCTGCAAATCGCTTCCTTTGTCCCCAGGTGCAGTTTTCAGAAATAGACCTGGATTCTTCCTGGGCAAGAGAGGACATGATCGTGATGAGAAGCTCGCCTTTTGAATCGAGCGTTTGAATGTTTTCTTTTTCAAACCAGACCTCGATGTTTTTCTCTTTAAGTTTCCTGACGGTCGTTAGAGTATCCACCGTGTTTCTTGCGAAACGGCTGACCGATTTGGTGATGATGAGGTCAATCTTTCCGTCTAAGGCATCGTTAATCATAGCCTTAAACTCGACACGGTCTTTGGTGTTCGTTCCTGTAATGCCCTCATCAGCATAAACCCTGACAAACTCCCAGTCTTTTCGATTTTTGATGTAGTTGGTGTAATAGTCGACCTGAGCTTCATAGCTTGTTGCTTGTTCTTCGCTGTCTGTGGAGACACGGGCATAAGCAGCGACTCGTCTTTTCCTAGGAGAGTCAATGGGCATAGCCGTCTTTTTATTTATCTTGGCGGGTATGGTTGTTACTGACTTGACCATTTTTTCTCCTTCCTTATTTTCTTCATGCGATCGCTTGCTTCTTTGCGATGTTCAGGATCGCTCCAGTATTCTTTCATGCCTTTTAAGGCCTTTTTGCGACGCTCCTTGCTCCAGGGCGTGCCCCGTTTCTTTTCTTCGTATTGTCTTTCTTCGAAGTGGCCGTCACGAAAGTGAAAGGATACGGTATTATCTGCTATCTCGCAGTAATCCATCGCCTTGTCCATTGCTTCTTCGCTATATTCATCAAGATCTAAAACATCGCAGACTAAAGCGTTCAAGGTCGATTCCTGAATAGTGTTTGACGGACACTCACTAATCTTCGTTCGACATCTCAAGTAATATTCTGTTGTGCCGTCTTTTAGAGTTCTCCTTTGTCCACTAAAACTGTTGCCACATCTGGCACACCTGATAAATCCTGTATAGGGAGTTGCTGGATTTTTTAAACCGTTGGTATCTTTGCTTCGCTTTATCCTTTTGTATCTTTCTTTGTATTCGGGTGTCCAGGCATCTTTTCTGGCAGTGGATGCATAGGTGCGATGAATAAGCGAACCATCGGTCATAAAAAATTCCAGATGGTCTTTTCCTGTGACATCGATATGATCTACTTTTTCAAGAAAGACTTCGTCATCAAATTCATCAATGTCGAGAACCTCACTTATGATTTTCTTGAGCTGTTCCTCGTTTATATCACCGGTGCCACAGGGATTTCCCTGTCCCGCTTTTCTTGTCGCACACATCCAGCACCTTGTATGCCCGGTCTTGTTTTTCTTGCCGGCTCTTTGAAAGCTGCGATTGCAATGTGTACATTTGATTTTGGAAGTTAAAGCGGATGTCTTGATATGCGGATTGGCAAAAGCCCCCAGCTCCCGTTTTTTCTGTCTTATTTCCTGTACCTTGTTGAAAGTTTCCTCGCTGATGATGACAGGGTGGGTGTTTCTCGCATAATATTGAGGAAGTTCACCATTGTTGTACTTGGTTTTTCCGTCTTCGATGTAGGTTTTCTGAAAGAGCGTATTTCCGGTGTAGCGTTCCTGCTTTAAGATTTGGCGGATGCTGTTGTTTCCAAAATGGCCACCCGTATAGGACTTTACACCCATCTCTTCGAGCTGCTTTTCTGTCTTTTCCGCTGAAATGCCTTTGAGGTAGTTATCGTAAATAAGCCTTACAATTTTGGCTTCCTCTTCGACAATGACAAACTCTTTGCCTGTCCAGCGGTAGCCGTAAATATGAAAGGAATTCCCGATGCCTTTTTGAAAGTTCTTGCGAATGCCCCATTTCACATTTTCGGAAATGGATCTGCTTTCCTCTTGGGCAAAGGAAGCAAGAAGCGAAAGCATCAGCTCACCGTCTTCAGATAAGGTATGAATCTTTTCTTTTTGAAAACGCACTTCAATGCCTAAATCCTTCAGCTCCCTTACTGTTTCCAAAAGGTCGACCGTATTTCTTGCAAAGCGGGATATGGACTTTGTAAGGATGATGTCGATTTTCCCGTCCCGTGCATCACTTAGCATTCTTTGAAATTCCGGTCTGTCTGTTGTTAACCCTGAGACGGCTTTGTCGGCATAGACTCCGGCATACTCCCAGTCGGCATTTCCTTGAATGAACTTGCTGTAATAGCTGATTTGAGCAGAGAGCGAATGGGGCGTTCTGCCTTTCTCGATAGATATCCGAGCATAGGCAGCCACCTTTCTTTTCCTTGGCGGCTCCATTTTCACGGCGTTCACTTTTTGTATTATTTTCGTCATGAACTATCACCTCCACCCATATACATCACTCTAAAGAGGATAAATAGCAAGTAATAAATGGCCGATTATGGGCTGATATAAGTCTTCAAAATGGTGCATTAAATTCCGGCTTTCTTCGGCTGTCAGAAGCCCTTTTTCATACAGGTTTTCCACCAGCAGGAAGGCTTCTTGATATCTTGCTTCTCTTTCAAATTGCTCCTTTGTCATGAAAGACCACCTCCGAAGCGGTCAGCGATATAACATTCATGGGAGCAGTACTTTCTATTCTTGTTTCCGTATGAATAAAAGGCTTTATGGCAATAAGCACAGATCAGCTCGTAGTAGGCTTTACGCTTTACCTTATCCGGATGTTCTTTCCACCAGGAGAGCCTGCATTCATCGGAACAAAAGCTTTTCTGCTTTGCTCCTTCGGTCTGCGTAAGCTTCTTTCCGCACTTTTTGCAAAAGAGAACTTCAATAGCATCTGTGCCGCTTCGGTTTCCCGTCAGCCCGTTTCGTCTGCAGTGAGACTTCACGGTGTTGACAGAAAGCCCCAGTTTTTGAGCGATCGCTTTGTAGCCTACGCCTTTGTTTCTTAATTTTCCGATGACTTTTCTCTGGAGATCATTCATAGAAGACCCCCGCTTTTTCTTTCAGCCACTTGGCCGCACAGGATTTGCAATAGACGCAGGTTGTATGAAGATCGGTATCTTCTTCTTTCAAAACGTCACTCAGGTTTACCTGGATTTCTTTTCCGCATTTAGGGCAAATGGAGTAGACGTTTTTATCAGATAGGCGGGTGATAACCTTACTGTTTTCTGAAAGCGTCAATTTGGTATAAAACATGATCTGTCCTCCGTTTTTTTGTGATAGGGAAAACTCCCTTCACTTCCCCCTTGGACAGATCAGGTGTTTTTGGGCAATTAATCTTTCTGATAAAACGAACAAGTAAATCCGTCCGCATCAAGTTTTAAGCCTTTAGCCCATTTTGGTGTCCTGCTCATCTGCTCACATACAGCCTGTACCGACATGCGGGGATCAGCTTCGATCACGATCTCATCGTGGACATGCATGACAATGTCGGAGTATTTAAAAGTCATAAGGGCATTGCATAAGATGTCTCTGGAAATAGCCTGCACGATGTTTTCGACAAGCTTCGCTCCGTAGGTTTCAATTCGCTCCCAGCGCTTACCCGTGCCTACGCCTTCATAAGTGATGGATTCACCACCGAAGCGGTTTTCTTCAATGCGGGGTTTTGCATAGAAAAGCTCTCGACCGGACGGAAGGGTGATGATGAGTATGCCGGACTCATAGCGAAAGCGGATATTTTTAACTTCCTTTTTCTTGGAACGTTCTCTGACAGTAGCTATAGCTGCCCGGTCAATGTCCTGCCAGAGCATGACAATATTAGGGTTCGTCGCACGCCAGGCACTTACTAGGTTCGGCAGTTCCTCCTCCGAAAGCCCCATCTCAAGGGCACCCATTGCTTTTAAGGCTCCGACTGAGCCGCCGTAGCCGCAGGCGAGTTCCGCTATTTTCCCTTTTTGCCTGAGATGGGCATTTACTCCGTGCTTTTCTACAGGAACGCCGAACATCTCACTTGCCGACCTGCAGTAGATGTCGCCACCTTCAGAGAAAAGTGCCATCCGCCATGTTTCTTCCGCCAGCCAGGCTAAAACTCTGGCTTCAATGGCCGAGTAATCAGCGACAAGAAAGATGCGTCCTTTTTTCGGGATAAAGGCGGTGCGGATAAGTTCCGATAAGACTTTCGGGATGGAGTCAAAGAGCAGGCTTAAGGATTCAAGGTCACCATCTTTGACCAGCTTTCTTGCAAGCTCCAAATCTTCCATCTTGTTTCTTGGGAGATTTTGAACTTGAATGAGCCTTCCTGAAAAGCGACCGGTGCGGTTGGCTCCATAGAACTGCAAGAGTCCGCTGGCACGGCCGTCGCGACAGACACAGTCTCTCATCGCTTCATATTTCTTAACGCTGGACTTGGCCAGTTCCTGCCTGGTTTCAAGAACCTCTTTAACATCGCCGGAAGCATCTTTAAGGAGTTTTTTTACTGCCTTTTTATCAAGAGATTCTGTTGCGATACCCTTTGATAAAAGCCACTCTTTTAGCTGCAGGACAGAATTGGGATTTTCAAGCCCGGTGATTCGTTTGAGTTTTGCCATGCTTTCTTCACGCACGGCTTCATTCATGCGGATGGCATTTTTAGCGAGGTCTTTGTCCAGCAGAATTCCGAGGTCATTTATTTCCTGATCTCTGTGGTAAATCTCCCATTCCTTATCCGGCATGGGAAAACGGGAAAGCTTGTCATGAATGAGAAGTTCCGTTTCCACATCTCGCTTGTTGTAGGATTTGTAAAGTGCCCATTTTTCCGGATCGTGTGAGGGCAGGTTTCTTGTTCTGCCGCCATTTGCCCGATTTGCTTTACAGGGAAGAGAAAAATAGCGGATGAGATCTTTCCCGGTCTTTAGTTTTTGTTTATCCAGTCCTAAAACCTCACCGACCCCTTCCAAAGATAAGGGAAGCCCCAGATAAGCAGACCAGGCCATATCGCAGTACCAGGACGTAGGAGATAGGTAATGAAGATACTCAGAATCGTGGCCAAAGGGCAGCGACTTTTCTAGTACATAGCCCTTTCTTTTCAGCCATTCCGAGATACAAACCCGCTCAAACTGAGCGTTAAAAGCCCACTTGATGACATCATCTGAAAGAAAGGCGCAGATGAGTTTCTCCGGCACCTTTTCCCCCTGAGCGAGGTCAATCGTCTTTATCTCTCCTCCGTCGATGGCATAAGAAAGAAGCAGAATTTCAAAGTCCGGCTCCTCAACATAGCGATAAACTCCTGTTTTTCTTAAATCGGCAGAGGAAAAAGTTTCAATGTCTAAGCATATTGTTTTCATTTACTCCCTCCATAGAGAGAAAGGGCGGAGCCTTTGACCCCGCCCTCCCGTCATCAGTTTTTCTTTTGCCTTTTTGCCTGTCTCCATACGGCTTGGCAGAATCTGTAGACAAGGTAGAAAGGTAAGAAGGCTAGTGTTCCTGCAAGAAGCGTTGCTGCGAAAAGCTGATAGAGCTGAGAAAAGTATTCACAAAACATGAGACTTCCTCCTTAGCTCAAAAAGTCATCGTCTTCAACAAAATCAGCAAAGTCGTCTTCTGCGCTGGTGCGACTTCCCAAAAGTTCTCCGTCACGGATTTTCTGCAGGTTATTTAAGCCACAGGCGATTCCTCGATTGCCGTTGGAGTTGAAGGCGTAGAAGTTGATCGACGCTCTGCCATAGACTCCGCTGTAGACTTCCGAGCGGGTCAGAATCGGCTGCACATTGGCATCGACAATGCCCGGCTGAGTGGTTGAGTTGGCATTGAGAAAATAGCTGTTTGCATAGGCTTCATCGTCCGGACGCTCCGTATCACCGTCACGAAGCGGTGTTTTGATGGATTCAAGCGTCGGGACAGAGCGGCTGTTGCCTTTCAGTTTCGCTTCGCCTTCCTTGTAGGCGGCTTGAATCGCTTTCTTGATGGCTTCAATGGTTTTCTTGTCGCTTTTCGGAATGATGAGAGATACCGAGAATTTCGGCACTCCGCCGTTGATGGATTTTGGCTCCCACACATTGGCATAGGACCAGCGGGTGTCTTTACCTGTAATTACTTTCATTGGATTCTTAGTCATGGATAATTTCCTCCTTAAAATCATCAAATATGTTTGTCATTTCCGGTCTTTTATCGCTTTCCGGTACAAGCGTCGGTTTGCCCTGAGGCTTAATCACGAGATCTTCCAAGAGATCGCTGAACTGTTTCCTGCCGAGAAGCTGAGTCATGGCAGTGATGCCTAAGACCTTCTTTTCATAAGGGTCAAAGCCTGCCTGCTTAACCGTCTCGGCGACTTTTGCTTCATCGCTGTACTTGCGGTTTGATCTGCCCTCGACGAGCTTAAACCCCGCCCATTTCTTGCCGGATTTGGCAGCTGTCAAGGCGTAGTCTTTGATGTCCTTGGCCCATGCGGAAAGCTCGTCAAGTTTCCCCAAGACAGACTCGATTTCCTCATCTGTCAGAAGCTGCGGCCTGGCAAATTCATATTTGGCCAGTTCAAGATTGGCACTTGCTCGTTCTGCACAGGTAGCTTTTACCTTGCAGAACTGACACCAGCTTCCGGCTGAGAAGTCACCCTTGCCCTCAAAGGCAAGTGTGGCGATGGGTTTTACAGTTTCTTTGGCCCAGCCGTAGAGTTCTTCTTTTGGCAAAGTAAAGCTTGAGATATTGTCTCTTCTTGGCTGAAAGATAGTCATTTTGACTTCGTCAAAATCGTAGATGCCGTCAAAAAGTAAGCTTGCCGCCAGGCCATAAAGCATTAGCTGGGGATTTCGTTCCGCTTCGACCAGCACCCCTGTTCCGTACTTAAAATCCCAGAGATAGAGCGTATCGTCAGCGATGATGATGCAGTCCGCTGTGCCGAAGCCCTCCGGTACGATGTCGGAGAAGTCGAGCCTTTGCTCAATCAGGACAATCGGATCGGTGGTGGTTTGCTTTATTCCTTCCAAGCACTCCATGATATGGTCGGCATAGAAGGCTGCTGCATCGTCCATCTCTTTTGAGTAGTAGGAGAGGTTTTCCGTCGGGTCATCCGCTTTCATGCCGAGGGCTGATTTCAGCTTGTATTCCGCAAGCTCGTGTGCCGCCGAACCTTCTAAGGCATAGGGCGATGCTTCGTCTCTGACTTTTGTGTTCAGCCTCGCCGAGGGTGGGCAGTGAAGCCACCTGTAGGAAGAAGAAGCGGATAATATGGCATGTGCTGTCATTTTTTTAATCCCTCCACTTCCTTTAGCAAGGCTTCGTAGTGCTTAGGTTCTACCGCTGAGAGTTTCTCCGCACCGTACTTTTCAATCAGTGCCTTAATCTCCTTGGTGAAACCTGCCTGCGATTTTTTGGCGAGAACGGCTCTGACATCGGACAGGCTGAGTTCGGGTTTTGCAGGCTGTTCCGGAGCCACAGGCTTGTCACTCTCGATAGCCAATGCCAATGTGCCAAGGCTATCTGCCAAAGCGTGCATATCATCAACAATGTCTTTTAGTAACTTGATTCTGCTCATGAGACACCTCCTTCGAGAAGAAGACGGAATGTCTCTCGTCCTTTGGGCGTAATTAGTGTCTGATAGCCTTTCCAGTCGGTTTTCTCGTTGAAACATTCCTTGATTTCAAAAAGACCGTCATTTTTCTCGGCGTAAGGAAAGAGTGTGCCTTTCGCATCCCTGTAGATGTAGCCGTGGCTCAGGAGATAGTCGATAAACTCCTTTTGCTTAACACCGAGCGCCTTTGCCGTGTTGCGGAAATTAGAGAGTAGGTTTCTGTCCACCAGCTCATCAAAGTAGTCCGCCTTAGGCTGCATGACTGTGTTTTGAACGGTGAGTTCCGAATTTTGGATGGAAAGGGCATCACGTTCTTCTCTTGCTTTTTTGAGTTCCGTTGCCAGCTGAATTAAGGTGTCCGGATTAAGAAGTACTTCTTCTAGCTTCGCAGGAGTCAAGTAGGCTCCGTGTTTTCGAATGTCCGGCAGCACCTCATGCGTGATCCAGCGTTTAAAGGTTTTCGCTTCAGGTTTTCGGCTGGCCAGGATCAGGTTATATAAGCCGTACTCATTGATGCAGTTGGTCATTCCCTGACGACCTATGTTGAACATAGACCGTTCATCTTCATCGAGACGTGTGACCGCCTGGCTTGTGTTGGCAATATCCAGTGCATCGCAAATATCCGTTGCAACAAACCAGATATCTCCGTCTTTTGTCAGTGTTCGGATTTTTCCGAACTGTTCGTGTTCATAGATTTGCATTGGCTCCATACTTGTCCTCCTTTCTCTTACTCATGAGTTCTTGTGCTAATCTTTTTGACATGATGCTGATGGTGATAAGTAGTCCGATCAGCTGTTTGTCATCCGGGTCTCTTGCTCGTTTCATTGGCGTTCCTCCTATCCGAAGGGCAGGTATCGTTTGTCCCTTCACCCTCCCCTTGGACAAGAGGAGGGATTTTGGGCAAACGAAATTGAAAAAAGTTTTTAATTGGCTAGAACCAGTCACTTAATTTCTCTAGCAGGGTTTTGAAAATGACCGATTTTCTGTAGTTCACGGTTTTTCTCGGACAGTCGATTTTAGATGCGATAGCTCGTTCACTAAGACCGTCCATAAACAGTCGGGTTATTTCCCAGTCACGGGGAGATAAGCTTTGAACTGCAGCTTGAACAGCTTCTTTGAATGCCTTTTCTTCCAGTTCTTCAGATAAATCTGATTCATCTGCGATTAGGTCGATAAGCGTGCTCATATCCTTGTCTTCATCTGCGACTTCTACATCCAGTGAAAGGAATTCTCCTTTTTTGTGATAAGGGCAGACATCACAGTCAGCCGCACACTTCCAAAAGAGATGTTTGGGGCAGAAACAGCGACCTGCCCGCTGTTCCTGCTTTCGGATTCGATTGATGCTTAGGTTTAATTCCTGATATATTTCTTCACTGACCGGGATAAGGTCGACGCTATAGGGGTTGTCCGGTCTTCTTAACGGGTAGTAGCGTTGTTTCTTGGATTGACTTTGTTTGCCTAAATTTTTCATTTTTGTCCTTTCCGCCGTCCGGAGGAAAGGGCAAAGGAATAAAGAAAAGGTCCCGTGCGATTCAGTACACGAGACCTTTAGAGCCGAAAAATGGGCACAGAAAAGAAAGGTACTGAAATCGCCATGACTGCTTAGTGCAGTGTTTTGACGTTTTCTGTATCCTCTGCCTTTCCGTGCACAGATCGGCTTTAGATAATTTTTAGGTTGATTACGACTTTGGCAATGCAGGCTGTCCAGTTAAGGGCTGTCTCTGCACTGCCGGGTGAAATTACTTGCGCTTAGGCTTGGTTTGCGATAAAGCGCTGCCTGCCACAGACTTTGACTTCTTGCTGTAGCGTCCGTCTCGCAAAATGTGAGAGGCTTTACGAGCTACTTTTCTCGATGTCTGCTTCGAGTTTCGCTTGGCCATACTTGTCACCTCCTTTTTAGAGGTTTGCGGTTATTGATCAAAGAAAAATTGGCGTTCGCCAAGTTGTAGTTGTAAAAACAGACAAAAAGCGATATAATTTACACACTATTCTTCGATTACCCCTATTGTACCGAGGGGGTTATCCTGGAATTAGATGTTTTGAGATGACGTGAGATACTTTGGATACTTTGCTAAGGAGGTCGCAGGGATGTTATTTCATGAATTAGTCCATGCTGTACATCCGTACCTTATGAAAGATGCGGATGTTCCGGAATTTATGCGCACCTTGATTCAGATGCTCTGTGATATTCCTGAAGAGGATTGGACAACAAAAAAAGACCCTTCGTCAGAACAGGTCAATAAGGATGCATCCTTACGGAAGTTCTATACGAAAGGGCCTACTAAAAAGTTGGCAAAAGCAATGCTGGGTCGACTTACAAAAGATAATTTTGTTGAATCTATAAATTATGACAGGACAGATGTTGTAAAAGAGTCGCTTGCTGAAAGCATAAGACCTTTTCACGAAAGTGTTGATAAAGATAATGTAGGTGAGGTTCTTTTCGAGCTATTTAAAAAATCTCTGGAATTTATCATAAATCCAAAATTGGAAAATGAGCGCAGATTAACTCTCGCAAAAAACACTTCAAGCCAAGCTAAAACATCCTTCGGTTCCTCTCTGTTGGCGGATTCTGATCATATATGCTCTATGCCAGGCTGCAGTAAAAGTTTACAAGTTGAAGATGCCGATAATAACACTGTTGAAGACTATGAAGCAGCTCGCATAGACAACAGTAAAAGTGTTACATATAAATCTTTTATAGCTCTATGCCATGACTGTTTTCAGAAATACGCCTTTAAACATACTAAAGTTGAAGAAACAGCGTTGCAAGCCATTAAAAAAGTGCAGATGCAAACCCGTGATTCAAAAAATGTGCTTGACACAATAGGTATTGAAAAAGGTATCAGTCAGGTTGTTTCCAATCTCTCAAGAGCAAAACCTAAAGATTTTATTGAAATTAGTTATGAGGCTCTGAGTGTATCCGAGAAAATTGATGAAGGAAGTCACAGCATATTACTTAACCAGGTTACGAGCGATGTAACTAAATATTTCTTGTTTGTTGAGAAGTCAATGCAAGATGAGGCAAAGAAGAAATTGTTCAATGATCTTTTGCTTAGGGCGCAAATAAAAGCCGCATATGAGAAGCTTGCGGATAAGAAGTATAGTCCCGAGCAAATTTATACTGCTTTATCAGAAAAATTGCGTGCCATTACCAAGCAGGATATCTTTTATTGCAACATCGTGATTGCATATTTTATACAGTCGTGTGAGGTGTTTGATGCTTTTACCAAATAAGCTGTTTTCATATAGTGAAACAGCTCTCTCAAAGATTCCTTATGTACTTGAAGTGCTGGATGAACCTCTTTCTCCAAGCGAGATATTGCACAGTATTGGTGGAGTACTGGGCGGTCCTTTGGAATTAATATATGCACTAGACATTCTCTATGCACTGGGTGAAATACGATTAATAGAGAATGAAGGGAGGATTACCAGATGCTCAAAAAAATAAGCTGTGAACTTTTTAAAGTGAATGGGCAAAAAAGGAGGCCTATTCGATTTCATAAGGGATTGAATATTATCCTGGGCGGAGGAACAGGAGTAAACTCCATCGGAAAATCAACAATGCTTCTCATCATCGATTTTGTATTTGGTGGAAATACGTACCTTTCAAGTGATGCTGTAAAACAACTCGGAAATCATAACATTGAATTTGTTTTTGAGTTTGACAGTATTGAGTATCGATTTGTTCGTAGTACTGCACAGGCGAATAGTATTATTAGGGTTGATGAGAACGACAATATTCTGAATGAGATTGACCTGCAGGATTTTACTGATTGGCTGTGCAAAAAATACAAAATGGATTTACCAGGCCTAAAATTCAGAAATACAATCAGCCGTTTTTTCAGGATTTATGGGAAAAAGAATTATGACGAATTTCGCCCGCTACAAGATACCGGGCAATCAGAGAATCAAGAAAAAGCGATCCGTGTCCTTGTTGCTCTTTATAATCAGTACGCTGAGATTGAAGCTTTCGAACAGCAACTAAAAACCGCTGAGGCTAGAATAGATGCTTTTCGTAAAGCACGAAGATATCAGTTTATTCCGTCTGCTGTTGATGGAATGAAAAAATATGAAGAAAACATCCAGATAATTTCTGAACTGAAAAGGAAAAAGTCGGAATTAGAGTTGAGCGGCGATCAATCTTTCAGCGAAGAAGAAGTCAAGAAGGCTGAACAAACTAATGAATTGCGGATGGCAATTCAGGATGCCAGGCGGAAACTTCGACACAAAGAAAATGATCTGCATTTGATAAATCTTAATCTTACGCAAGGAGTGTATCCGACAGAGGCGGATTTAAAGAATCTGCAGGAGTTTTTTCCGGAAGCAAACCTGGCTAAAATTTTGGATGTTGAGCGCTTCCATAACAAGATTCAGGCCATTTTGCATGATGAGCTGGAAGCTGAACAAGAAAAAATTAAAGAAGAAATTCAGCCACTTAGAGAAGTAATTGAAAGTCTGCAGAAGGAATTAGAGAACATCCAACCGTCGATGGCTTTTAGCCAGGAGTTTTTAAACACTTACACAGAACTCGACCGCAGGATTCATAAATTAGAAGATGAAAACGAAGCTTTTGAAACAAGAAACAGATTACAAAATGAGAAAAAACAAGCGAGTGATCGCCTTAAGTCCCAGACAGGAATGGTGCTTAACGAGATTAATTCTAAAGTTAATAGCAGTATGGCGGAGATTAGTGATGTTGTTTCCCAAGGATTGGATAATCCTCCGGTACTCAATATTAAGGAGTACAACAGCTACTCTTTTGAAACACCCAAGGATACCGGTACGGGAACTAATTTTAAGGGGATGTTGATTTACGACTTGGCTACGCTGAGAAATACTGTTCTGCCGGCTATGGCACATGACTCGTTACTCTTTGTAAATATTTCTTATGAGACGGTGGAGCGAATTTTACAGCTATATGCAAACGAGACAGACAAACAGATATTTATCGCCTTTGATCGAGCTGATAGCTATGACAGAGAGGCACAGGACATTGTCAAAAAGAACACCGTTTTGAAACTTGATAATGATGAGGAGGCATTGTTCGGATGGAAATGGAGCAGGAAAGAAACACCATGAGAATTCAATATAACAAGCTGTGGAAGCTTTTGATTGATAAAGACATGAAAAAAGTCGACTTAAAAAATGCGGCAAAGATTAGTTCAAACTCGATTGCAAAGCTGAGTAAGAATGAGCCGGTACGTATGGATGTTCTCATGAAGATTGCCATCGCTTTGGATTGTAAGGTGGAAGATTTGTTTGAGACAGTGATTACTTGAGAGTAAAGCCTAGTTACTCGTTGTTTTTGCAAAAAAGGGGTCCTAAAGGAGGACTCAATATGGTATAATGAATAAAATGATAGCTATTGCAGAGGGTCATGTGTGGTCTGCCTGCCATCCTGAGCCTCTCTCTTCTGTGCTTAATTATGAAAGAGATTGAGGGAATTGGGTTATCTCTTTTCTTTCATCGTATGAGCACATCATGTTATCAGATGATACAATAATTTTACTTAGGAGGTAGCAACAGTTATGGTAAAACGATCAAAAATTAAACTCACCTTTTCTTGGCTCATTGTTTTTGTCTTAATATTTAGTCCTTTGGTTTCGGCCTTTATGCCTATCGCTGCAGCAGAAACATCTGGAGATTTTGAAGTTTCGGTCAGTTATGATGCAAATGGCGGTAGTGGAGAAATGAAGCCGCTTACCGTGGCATGTATGGAATACATTACATTGCCTGAAAACGGATTCATAGCCCCTGAAGGGTGCACTTTTAAAACCTGGGGTATAGGTGGAACGGAATATGCTCCCAATGAAGAAGTGCAAATTCGTTCTGATACTGTAGTTAAAGCCGTCTGGAAGGATGTGTCAGAAGTTTCAGAGGAGAGTGATGTAGGTCCTAGTGCTGAGGCCGAGCCAGCTGGGTCGGTGGATGTAGAACTGCCCCAGACGGAGCTTCCGGAAGAGGGTGTTGGTAATTCTGCTGAAGGGGCTGATGGCTCGCAGGCGGAAGTTTCAGAGGGAAGTGGTCTTCCTGCTTCCTCGGAAATGTCCAATTCGGAAAGTGCTAGCAGTGAAAAGCCGGCTCCAGGGGAAGCAGAAAAAGCCGGGCTTGATGATAATCCAGACCATTTGCTTGCACCGGATGATTCGCCCTACGGTGGAGAGATTGACTATGGTATTTTTCCCGTCATGTCATTTGGCGGTGTGCGGATGATGCGTTCGATGAACACTATGGCTGCCAATAACTCCCCAGTCATCGGAACAGACCACCCGACACAGCCCGGCGAAGTCATGCTTTTCAAAGAGGCGAAACCCATTGCCGGGATTGTTAATACCTGGGAAGTCACCTTAAGAATTGAAGGGAAAGATACGAGAGAGACATCCGATGTTGTCTTGGTGATCGACCGATCCGGGTCGATGAATGATCAAGGTCGTATGGCAGCAGCTCAGCAAGCAGCTAATGCATTTGTAGACGAGTTGCTACCGTCCGATACTACCCGAATCGCTGTGGTCTCTTTTTCAGGGGATGTCACGACGAATCAGGGGCTAACCAACGATGCTACAACTCTGAAATCTGCCATCAATGGTCTTAATGCAAATGGCGGGACCTTTACTCAAGCGGGTGTGAAGCAGGCGGAGGCTTTGCTCGCCAACTCAACAGCAGATCACAAGCATATCGTCCTTTTGTCGGACGGGGTGCCGACCTATTCTTATGAGATTCCCAATAGTACGGTTCGTAGAGATGGCTACGTACATGATGGTTCTGACTATGTTACAGGAACAGGCTATGCCTCATCGGCCTATGGAACATCTAGAGTAGGCAACGGCAGCAGTATTGACTCTTATATTGAGTGGTATCTGTTGGAACGAGCTTACTACAATCACGGCAACTCTGCCATCGCGGAAGCTGGCTTTGCCGGTGTTGCCGGCTATAATGTCTACACCATTGGCTTGCAGACGGGTGGCACCGGTAGTGACGTTCTCAGTCGCATGAAACAAAATGACGGTACTTTTACAGAGGTTTCAGACGTCAGTCAATTAGACCCGGTATTCCAGGCAATTGCTGGTCAGATTGGTGCCGCCGTTAAGGAAGCTGCCGTTACCGATCCGATGGGAGCGGGATTCCAAATTCCCGCGGCTAACGTTAGTGGCATTATAACCGTCCCGGCAAGTCCACCTGCCACATATAACGCAACTACTAAGAGCATCAGTTGGAATCCGGGAACGCTGACAACTCCAATTGAGCCAGGCAGCGATATCAAATACGCAGAACTGAAATATACGATTGAGATCAATGACGATATCCTGGCTCAGACTCCGGATGTAAATGGTGAGTATCCGACCAATGGCAGTGCGCAGATACAGTACACGGACGCAGGTGGAAATCAGCAGACCGGCACTTTTCCGGTGCCGAAGGTCAACCCTGTGCTGTATAAGGTTGTCAAAGAACTTCAGGACAAAGACGGCACTGTTATTACCGCTGACCGGAGCTTTACTGTTCAGGTGACAGGACCCGAGGCAGGTGGTGCTGGCACTGTCCGTAGTTTCACACTGAACACCAATACGGAGAGCAGTACTAAACTGATGACCGACCTAAGGTATGCTAGTACCTATACCTTTGAGGAGACGGGAAATCTGTCCGACTACGATGTGAGCTATTACGTTGATGGTGTGGCGGTTTCCGGTGCCGACAGAAAATTTACAATCACTGACGGCAATACGGCCGATGTCGAAGTAAAGGTTGTCAATAAAGAAAAGCCGGGAACGCTAACCATTACCAAGGTCCTAGATCAGTCGGTGGTATCCGCAAAGAGCGGCACCCGAGCGGCTGTATCGTTCTCTTTCTCGGTCACGGGACCAAATAGCTATAACCGGACGTTCGACTTACCGGACAATGGATCTTGGACAAAAACGTTGACAAATCTGGTCAAAGGAACATATACGGTGACTGAAACAACCACCGGCTATACCACCAGCGTGCAAGTCAATGAGAATCCTTCGGTCTCAGGCAACAGTGCGGATGTAACCATCGACATCGGTGCACTCAATCAAACAGTGACGGTCACTAACAAACAGACCGAGAACATGAGCGTCACAGCCACCAAAACATGGGTGAATGCACCAACCGATAAGCCTGATATCTGGTTTCAACTGATTCGCATAAACAGCGATAACAGCGAGACCAAAATAGGAAGCCCCAAAGCGGTTATCAGCAATACTGTATCCTGGAATCAGACAGATGTAGGATTAGGTGAATCGCTGCTCCGCTATGACGAAAACGGAAATGAGTACATCTACAAGGTGCAGGAAGTGGACGCCGACGGCAACGACTTTGTGCCGGGAGGATTTTCAAAGATAGAAGATGGTTTGAACGTTAAAAACAGCTTCTACGAGACAAATCCGGCTGACATCACTTCCCTGCGTTTTGAAAAAACATGGGCGGGTGTTCCTGAGGGGATGACTCCTCCTGACATTACGGTACAGGTGATGGCGAATAATGAGGTTTATGCAACGGCTACCCTCAGGTATCCCGACACTGTAGTGGAATGGAAGAATCTGCCTTTGCATGATGCTGATGGTAATTTGATTACTTACACCATCAATGAGCTGGGCATCAATGACTTCGACGAGGGGACTCCTGTTTACACTGAAAGCGTGATAGAGAATGTTTATTGCGAGCCGTCTCAAAATCAAACAGACTGGTCATTGCAAAATCCGGCTTTTATTATTACGCGTTTAACGAAAAACGGACCTTTTGTTGTATGGACCCTAAACCATATTCCGCAAGCGGAGCGTGTTGCTATGTTGCAAAATGTTATAGCAGCTTCCCAACCAGATAATTTCAAGCAGCCACTGAAAGACTTGGGGCAATACTTAGACGGAGGTGGTGACTACTTTGTTTGGTTGGAAGGTGCTAATGTTTCTCGTGACATCTTGCCGAACGATCAGAGTGCGGGGCAGATTACCATTAACATTACTTTCAATACTGACGGAACGGTGAATGCATCGACTATTCACTATCAAGGTGAAAACACTTGGACGCACTTTGCTGTGGGCGGCTATTCATCGAAACTAGCCAAGATTACCAATACCTATAACCAAGAAACGATTGACATCCCAGTC
>NZ_RLIH01000010.1 GCF_004006535.1 Anaerosphaera multitolerans
TATTTTTACCGGCAGTAGCAAATTTATTTACTCTCCCAATGGCTTCAGTCTTACCATTTTCAGATACATCATCTCTTGCATTGATTTCTTTTATCTTTGCATTTGCTGACCCATCTATAGCTGCCTTAGCTCCTTCTTTGGCAATGGCAAGTAGTCCATTTTCCTTAGCTTGTCCTACCTCTTCCTCTGTCGTAGCATTGTCTATATCTTCTTTGACTTCTTTTACTGCATCATCAATGGCATCTTGAGCAGCTTCTTTTTCTTCCTCACTTAAGTTGTCATTGTTTTCAATTTTTTCTTTCTCTTCAGCTGCTTTGTTGTCTATTTCATCATTGGCTTCAATTTGAGCATTTTCAATTCCACTTAAAGGTAATTTTACATTTTCAATGGCTACTAGTCCCGCTTCTTTTGCTTGGTCTACTTCTTCCATCGTTTTTCCATTGCCAATGTTTTCTATGGCATTTGTCTTCTCGGTTTCCACTGCTGTTTTAGAAGCTTGAGCATCCTCTTCCTTTGGATTTTCTACACTGTCAATTTCCTTATTTTTTACATTTCCCTTGGCAATGATTTCTGCCTTGGCTCCTTCTTTGACAATTGAAAGTAGTCCATCTTCCTTAGCTTGTCCTACCTCTTCCTCTGTTGTCGCATTGTCTATATCTTCTTTGGCTTCTTTTACTGCATCATCAATTGCATCTTGAGCAGCCTCTTTTTCTTCCTCACTTAAGTTGTCATTGTTTTCAATCTTGTCTTTCTCTTCTTGTGCCTTATTATCTATTTCGTCCTTAGCTTCTGTTTGTTTAACGCTTATATCTATTTCAATATCCTTTATTGCAATTTCAAGTAACTCACCTAAATTTCCTGCATTGTCAATAGCACGAACCATTAATTTACTATCTCTTGATACTTCCTTACCTATCTTTATATTAATTCCATCTGTTTCTTCATCATGTAAGTGTACAGCATCAATAATGTAGTCACCATTATCATCTTTTTTCCCAGTGTCTTCAGGATCTTTATCAAAGTCTACAATATATCCCTTAATGCCTGACTTGCTCTCTTGCACAACTTCATCTGACATTAAATTATTTTCGCTTGGATTGGTTTGATTTAAAGCTTCAACTTTTCCTTGATATAGAGTTCCTATATCCTTTGCGTTAAGAAGTACTGTATCACTATCTTCCGTCTGTTCTATTATCTTTGCATTTGGCATCTCAGGTCCGGCATAGTCCATGGCTGAGTAGTCTTCCAGTGATTCTTCCTTTGTCAGTTGAGCCAAGAAGTAAATGGTGTTTGCAAAGATTTTTAACTCATCATCAGTACTGTTCGTATAATGTCCTGCCTGCGTTTGAGCTGTATTTTTATAGGTGGACAAATAATAATTAGATTCATAGCTTGCCATTCCACTTCCGTCATCATAGTCTAAAGTTTTATTTGGTGTTTTCATACCATGATCTGATAAAGTTCCATCTTCTTTCACCAAGCGCATCCATATTTTCCCTTTAGTAAGAGCTGCATTAACATGAGTTAATGGTATTTTCAATATTTCATCTTTTGCCAATTTATTTGGATATTCCAAAAGAAATCCATCTCTATCAACTTTTATATACGTGCTTTGATGAGCCAATTGAGCAACGTCTCTATCAGCAACTACTCCCGCATAGTGTCTCAATTTTGAATACTGCCAATTGTCATTCTTCATAATGTCAAAATCATTACTTACACTTCCCCAATCTATTAAGGTGTCATGGCCGAATAATACTCCACGACCTGTTTTAATATATGCTTCAATGGCATTTCTCATTTCATCTGTCACAGTCACAAGGCCATTTAAGTCTGCTTTACCAATTACTATAACATCATAAAAATACTGAGATGTGTCTCCATTTCTGCGAAGGATTCCTTCAGGGTCTCTCTTAAAGTCATCATTACTTTTATAGGTCATATTTATTCCACCATCAGGGTCAAATTCCGTTGGAATCTCAACTTTAGATGAGTTAGTATTGGGATAAATATTAAGCACCTTTATATCTCTATTATAGTTTGAAGATCTAAGTTCAAAGTCCTCTTGCTCTTCTTCAGACAAATTCGGATCATATAATCTTTGGTAATACCTGTAGCTAAAAGTGTCACTTTCATTAGGCTTGTCCCAATTTACATCTAATTTATTTTCTTCTGTATTATTTATCATACGTAATGCAAAATTTCCCTCTTTGATTACTTCTCCATCTTTAGGAAATTCAGCAGCTTCCTCGTCTTCAACAGTAACTTCACCACTGTAATCTTTAAGATCATCATTTGATTCCGCATAAGCTCTTACTTCAGTTATCGGTGTTATTATATTTGTAAAAATCACCATAATTACTAATAGTAAACTTATACTCCTCATTTTTTTTCAATCTTTTTCCTCCTAAAATTCAACTATACATTATTATAGTTATATTGTTATAAATTTTTTTAAAACATTATTATAAATTTAACTATTCCTAGAGAATAAATAATTAAATCTTATTTGTTATTTGAAATTTAAATTATAATAATACTATTTACATAATTACAATATTAATTTAATACATATTAAAAGTATAAATAACTTATCTCTATATGTCATATACCTATCCTTTAAATAAAACTTTTTATTATATTCCAAATATTTTAATTTTTATATAATATACCAATGTATAAAATTACATAAAAAAAGACTCATACTATTTTCCAGTATAATTCCAATACAAAGCATCCAGTGTTTATGATTAATTAAATATTATTTTTATAATTAATACTTACTTAAAAGTAATCTTTGTATTAATAAGTCTTATAATATCAGTTAAATAAACATATTTAGCTACTTTTAAACTATTTATTTTCACCTCCTAATTTAAAAAATAAAATAATTATTGAGTTTGATACAATTTAACAACATTATTTAAAAAAAAATCTACACTTACTCCATATATTTTTGATAATTTAATGGCATGTGTAATGGATAGTTTTACGTTTCCATTCTCAAGGTGATTGTATCCGCTTCTATTTTTATACCCAAGTTTTTTAGCTATTTCATCTTGTGTATAACCATTTTTAATTCTTAATTCTCTGAGGATATTATTCATCTTGCACCTCCAATTTGTTTTCATATTTCAAACATACATTTCATTATAGTTGAAATTACTTCAACTTTCAAGTGTTTCTGATGAATTAATCGAAGTTTCTTAAACATCATTGTTTTTATTGTATAAACTTGCTACACTATTGTTAAGTTTATCTTTCTTAAACTAAGGTGGTGTTAAAAATAGTTTCAACTGGAGAACGCATAAAAGAACTAAGAATTAAAAAAAATCTAACGCAAGAAGAATTAGGGAAAAAATTTGGTTTAGTAAAATCCACTATTTCTCTTTATGAAAGTAATAAGAGTACACCTGATGATAATATAAAAAGAGCACTTGCTAAATATTTTGATGTAACTCTTGATTATTTAATGGGAGTATCAGACAATCCTAAAGGTGAAATAATCAAAAATAAAAAAATACCCGAAAATATAGCCGCATATTTTGATGGTGAAGAATTTTCCGATGAAGCATTGAGAGATATTGAAGAATATATTGAGTTTGTAAAACAAAAAAGAAATAAAAAAGGTTAAATTATTATAAAATAAGTGCTAGTAAAATATAGAATTTTACTAGTACTACAGTGTATCTTATTATAGAAATACTTAATTTACAGAAAAACTTTTACAGTTTCATAAATATCTGAATTTTATCCTTATAAAAGTTTATGGTTTTAGTTCAGCCTTTATTAATAATTATTTAATAATATCTACTATAAAACAATTATCATATTTTTTGTTTCTGATTTATAAATCTATTATACTCCTAAAGTTTTAATTTACAAAAGTAGACATATTTTCTGTCTACTTTCATTTTTTAATCTAACGATATTATTTTATTAACAATATCTTATATAATCACTAAAGTTTTTAAACTATAATAGTTAATTAATAATTTTCAATTTTTGACAACACATCCATATAAATTTGACTATCGCCATCAGGTATAATACCTAGTCTCCAAACTGATATTCCCTTTAAGTCAAATAGTTTGGCTAAATTCACCTTAGCTTCAACACTTCTTGAATCTTCATACCAAATAATATTATTTGTTCCATCATTTCCATCATAAAATTTAATAAAAGGATTTTCATAAAGCGAACTATAATTCATCTCTACATCTGTATTCATCCTTTTAATAAGCGCATCATAATTAGGCGTATATGGTCTATTGTGTAAAACCTTCCCTTCCTGAGTTTTCCATTGTGCGGTTATAAAAGATAATTGCAACAGTATTTTGTTATGATCTTGAACACCTGTGTTCGGATCTGTAATTTCTCTTAGTGCATAATATACGTCTTCTATTGGAGTAAGAGGAGTATCAACTACTCCATTTGCCATTTCTTCATCACTTAACAATTTAGCATTGTAATCATGTGCCATTAAAATGACTTTATCTGCAATATCTCCAATTGTTTTATAGTCATAACCATCAAAATATTCACGTGTTTCTCTGCCTATAGGATGTACTGCTACATATATTTTTTTATTTCCAACTTTGTTTCTTAAAGCATTTAAAAGTTCATTTAAGCTGTTCTTTAAACTTTCACCTTTTAATCCTTCAAAGTCTACTACTATACCATCAAAATCACTTATAGAATCTGCCATTAAATCTACTGCATTTGCTCTTAAATTTACATCATTTAATATATTAGCCGCATCTTCATTAGAAACTGCCAACATCAACATTTTTTCTTTATCGCCACTAATATTAATAATATCTTCATAACCCTCTGGTAAACTATATTCATTTTCATTGGCTGAAGTATTATTTACAATTAAATTTCCATTATCAAATTCCAACTTTCCCCAGCCAAAAGAAATACTATCAAAATTTGAAATAGAATCCTTTTGACTTGCAGAACGAATGGCATAAAAAGCATTTTTGTGATCTATTTTATTATTAATACGCTCGTACATACGAATTAATATTGCAGCCACTTCTTCTCTCTTTGCTGTATTATTAGGATTATAATTATACTCATCAATTCCTTGAATAAATCCAAAATCTTTTGCCATATTAATAAATCCGGTATCTTCAGTTACATCATTAAAGCTGCTATTTTGTGAATTTAGTTTTGTAGCCAGTTCATTATAACCTAGAGAGTTTACAATCATAACAGCCATCTCTCTTCTAGTAATTGCCTCCTTTGGTCTAAATGAACCATCTTCATTATTTATAACTCCATGTTTCAAAGCGGTACTTACATATGGAAAAAACCATTCAGAAGAATCTGAGTTATCAGAAAAATTATTTTCTACTTCTTCTACTAATTCCCATCCCATTAATTTACAAAGAAAAGTCACAAATTCTGCCCTTGTTACAGTTTGACCTAAACCAAATTGTCCATCACCAACTCCGGAAGTTATTTCCAACCCCCTAAGCTTTTCAATATAATCATAAGACCAGTGATCTTGTGGCACATCAGAAAAACTTTCTTCAGCTGCCAAGACGTTAGCCGATAGCGCATTAAACATTAAGGTACACACCATTAAAATTAACAATAATTTTGAAAGTTTACTATTCACTTTAGCTCTCATTTAAATACTCCTTTTCTCTATATATTTTTAACAATAATTTCTAGTCAATAATCCTTATCCTCTAAAATTAGTTTAAAATATATAATTTCTATAATTGTTATTAAATTATTTTTATATTTAATATTAATTTAATAAACCATAAATATATTATAGCAAATATAGTAAGTAATACCATGAAACACTTAAAAATGGTGCATTTTTTAAAAACAATTTGTAAGTTTAAAAGTTAATAGATAAAATTATTATTTTTAATTACACTTTTTGATCTACTATTTTTAAATAATTCTATATATTATTGAATTAAATAATTTTCATTTCTAACAATATGTTTATTTGCTTTGAATCTCGACAATATAATATTTGAAATCGGCAGAATTATAAATTTAATTAAACACAAAGTTTGAAATTAAAAATTATATATTTTTTTACTAAGTTTCTTTATATACAGCACTATTAAAAACAATCCGACTACTAGAAATAGAAGTCTTGACATTCCAAAAGAAAAAGATAACTTAAAGGCCGGATCAAGTATACCTATACTTAAAGGGTAGTTAACAAAAAAGTTTCTACCATATAAATCTATTTCCTCTGGGAGATTTATAAAATTAACAAAAATTAATAATCCCATAAGTAAATAATTTGCAATTGGTAAAATACTTCCTATTGATAAACCTAAGCCCATAATTATTATTACACTTGGGATAACAATTATAATCAATGGAATTAGCAAATCAAAACTCATGCTATATTGAAATATAGATTTATAAAAATAAAAACTGTATAGTATAGGAACTGCAAGTATTATCATAAAAGACACTATAATCGTCATAAGTCGTACAAAATAAAACTTACCTATATTTACTGAGGTTATATTTGTAATTGCTTGTATGGTCTTTTCTTCTCTAGAGAATAAAAACGATATAAAGAATAATAGTGTTATAAGTATTATAGGCATAATTTTTGAAATGTAAAATCCAAAACTCCAAGGAGAAAAAGGTGCAGTATTAGCCACTCCAAGAATTATTTCCCCGCTCAACAATAAATAACTGTAAAGTAGTGTTGCAAATAGCAATCCAACAAAATACTTATTAATAATAAGTCGTTTTACTTCATAGTAGAAAATTTTATACATGTACTGACACCTCCTATAAATTTAATTGAGACTCTATGAGTCCACAGGCATCTAAAAAATCTTGCCATGTTATATACGGATGCATTTCAGTATCTTCCTTTGAAAATAAATCTTTCAATATTCTATCCATTTCTTCTTCACCTCCAACTAGTTCTTCTGCTTTTAGTATCTGTAGAGGAACTTTTGTATATATATTCATTGATATAAATTCCATTTGTAAATTATAAAGATATCGTTCCGGCAATTGCGTCAAATATTTAGGATTTCGTAAATAAAAATTATCATTGGTGTTTTTTAGTTCTCTTTCCCACACATCAATATAGTTCTTCTTAACATATTCTTCACCATATTTTTCTTTCATCATTCTATAAGTCGCGTATACAGTAACACCCTCACTTGTCCACTCAGGATTTTCCATATCCATCATAAACCTATGAACTCCCCACCATTGATGAATTATTTCATGCGCTATAACTTCTGAAGCATTTGCTCCTTTTAAAGGATCATTTAAAACCTCCTCAATAAAACTGGACTCTGTTATGAAGCTTAAATTATCCGTAGCCCCTCCTCCTTGAAAATGTGCGCTATTCATCACCAAATTTAAAGGTAACTCTTTAGAATAAGGCAGTTTCCCATATGTTTTAGTACAATATTCTATTGTTGATTTTAATATTTCCTCAACATTCCAATTTTCAAACTTCTCGCTATGCTTTTTGCTATAATAAAAATTTACCGGAAAAAACTCATTACCAATTTCCATGCACTCATAATCCGCAGCAAAAAAGTTCATACCTCCACTTTCATTAAATACTTCCCAAGTATTTGTACCATCCATATTTTTACTTAATAGCGCCACAGGTTTTCCTATTGACACCGGTGTCATATTAGATGGAATTGTGATATTCCCTTCTATTGGGTTTATTTCATCTGATAGTATTAACAACTTAGGCGCCAATTCATTTCCACTTATATAAATATAATCCGATGTTATTTCTCCTCCCAGTAGAAGTCCCTCTACCGGAGCAGGAATTTTTACAGTTCCTCCATACTTTATTTCCATATTTATATTCTTATCTTTTGGTAGTTCGGTTATTATATCTCTATTTCCATAACCATAGTCATTTTTCAAATCTATAAATTCAATTTCTTTTCCATTAACAATAATTGAATCAATTTTAATTCCAGGAGATAAGTTTATGATACATTCCTGAGAATCTTGGCTTTCATTTACTATGCTATATATAGCTTTACCAACAGTCTTTCCCTTTAAGGTATTTAAAGAAATATTAAAAAAAGTATTTATCAATTTTAAATTTTTATTTCCCTTACTTTCTTCCTTGTTTGAAGTAGCTACTGCAATATCCCCTCCAGAAAAATAATTTTCTTCTAATTCAACTTTGGCTTGGTCTACATAAGGTTGGTTTGTATACATTAAAAAAGCTGTTGTTATAAATGTAATACTAAATGTTAACAACCATTTATTTTTAATATTTTTCCTTATGGATGCAAAAATGGTTTTCTCGTATACTCTAACACTTAGTAAGGATACAAAATAAAGTCCTAATAATAAACTAATCCAAAATATCCTACTATAAACAGATGTACGGAACAATAGTGTATTGCCAAAATTATCAGAATAAATAGGTATTAATGGATTTATCCATCTGAGCATATATCTTTCTTCCACCCAAGGGCTAAGACTGTACAATATTAATAATAAAAAAATTATAAAGGACAGTTCCGCACGAGTGACTATTTGATATATTGAAGCTGATGCCAATATTCCCATGACAACTGTTAAAAACATTAACAGTCCATAAGACAATATATATTCTAAAACACTAAACTGTATTCCTAACTTAACTGCAGTGTAAGGAAGATACACTATAGCTGTCAAAACTGTAGTTAAAAACGCTAAACAAATAAGCGAAACAATTTTTACTCCACTATTAAAAAGAGGATTAATAATGCTGTCCGCCAACACTTTTACCCTTGCTTTCTCATCTCTACTCCACTCGTATAAAGTATACATTCCAAATACAAACGCCCCACCTAAACCTCCTGCTAAAACAGGATTTGCCAATACTACACTTGATGTTGTGCCATAAGTTGCCGGTTGATATAAGCTATAACCTAGTATAGGACATATCAGCGTTAGCATAATAACTAATTTCATTATCTTGGAGCGAAGAAGTCTTAAAATTTCCATTCTGACTCGTTTTCTAAAATCCATCACTTCTATCCTTTCTACTCATTAAATACATATATGCATCCTCTAAAGTAGGCTCCACTTCACTCATAAATTCCGGCAAAATTTCAGCCACCCCTCTGCAGATAACCCCATTTGCAGTATTAACTCTAGACGTTATTTCACAATGCTGCTCTGCCTTAGAATGTTCATAAAATATTCCAACATGACCTTGAGCTAAGTATATTAATTCCTCGGGAGTTCCTGTAAATATTATTTTCCCCTCATCCATAACTATTAGCTGATTACATACTGCCTGAATGTCTTCTACAATATGCGTAGATAAAATCACCAGTTTATTCTCCGCTATTTTTGAGAATAAATTTCTAAAATTAATCCTCTCTTCCGGATCAAGTCCAACTGTAGGTTCATCAAATATCATAAGACTCGGATTTCCTAAGAGTGCTTGAGCAATTCCAACCCTTTGCTTTTGACCGCCGGAAAGTGTCCTTATCTTTTTTTTGCTTTTCGTCTTCAAATTAGTCATATTTATTTTTTCCAGTATTTCACTCCTTGGTTTTTTAATTCCTTTTAAAACTGACATATACTCTAGAAACTGATATACTGTCAAATCTTCATACAATCCAAAAACTTGAGGTAAGTATCCTAATTGACTTTTCAAAATTTTTTCTTGTTCTACAATAGATTTTCCTCTTAAAAAAACTTCTCCTTTTGTTTGTATTAAACTCATCGTTAAAAGTTTTATCAAAGTAGTCTTTCCTGCTCCATTAGGTCCAAGTAAACCAATTAAATTCGGACTCTCAAGCACTAAATTAATATCTTGTAATGCCTTTTTACCATTTGAATATGTCATCTCTAAATCTGAAATCATAATTTCCATATTTAAATCCCTCCAATTTTCTAACATTAAGGATAAAGTATTTCTATGGAGATACTATGACTTCCATTTGTAGATTTAATGGATTAAAAAATCGATAGCTCTCGCTACCGATTTTTTTAAAATTCTATTGTAAAACAAACTCCATCTTTAGTATTTTCCATAATGTACTTAAAACTATGTTTTTCCAAAATGACTTTGACCAAGTACAATCCCAAACCAGTACCCCCGGTCTGCTTATTTCTAGATTGTTCAACTCTATAAAAAGGTTCAAATAAATGTATTATAGACTCTTTCGGAATGCTAGCTCCAGTATTTTCTATTTTAAAAGTTCTATCTTCTTTATTAATGTAAATCCTAATCTCATTTCCTTCTGGTGAGTAAAATAAAGCATTCGCTATTAAATTTGATATAACTTTATTTATTGAGTACTTATCTCCATCTATTGTTAAACTATCAAAACTCTTTCTAATATTCATTTTCTTTTCTTGAAATCCAATTTCAAACTTGTCTAAAAGTTCTTCTGTTATTTCAGAAATATTAATTTTAGAAAAAGTATTAAAATCATTTTCATATTTGCCCATTCTAGATATCATAACCAATTCTTGTACAAGTTCCTCCATCTGTTTCATTACTTCCATTGAACGACGAAGATATTTATCTCTATCTTTATATACGCCAACTCCATCTATCATTCCGGTTAACTGTCCCTTAACTATAGTAATAGGTGTCTTTAATTCATGGGATACTGCAGAAAAGAAATCATCACGTGTTCTCTCCAACTCACGCTCTCTTTCTATATCATCTTTTAATTTATCATTCGCACTTTGGAGTTCAATAAGTGTGCTTGATAGTTTGTCTGATAAATCATTTAAGTTTTTCTGCAAAAGTCCTATTTCATCCTCTCTATTTTCATCACATTTCCAACTGAAGTCCAAATTAGCCATTTGATTGGAAATTTTACTAAGCTTAACTATAGGTTTGGTTATAAAATAAACATAAAATATTGAAGTAAATATGGACACAACTACTATAATTAAAAAAATCATAGGCCAAATTTGTCTCATAGCCTCTTCTGCTTGATTTACAGCCTTTAAACTTCCCGTTATAATTAAAACATATTCTTGAGTCTCTTTTGGAAATTTAAATTCTTGACCAATTGTCGCATTCAACTTAGATTCGTTGGATATTTCAATAGGTTTTAAATCGGATTTATCATTATTGTTATAAACAAAACTAGTCGCACTTGCAGTGAAAATCCCCTCATGTTTAGTCTCAACGTAAGCCTGTTTTACTATATTTCCATTTGTATTTAAAATACTCACTATTGCATCGTTTTCTATGCTAAAGCCAAGTAACATATCATCACAATCTTCCAGATTTGTCTTTTTCAAATTCTCTATCAAGGCATCCATCTTAACTTTTAATTCCTCATCCTGATTTGCAAGATAAGTCTTTGGCATCACCCATGCAATAAAATAATACGTTAGAGAAGAAATTAAAATTAATATTATGCAAGTTATTAAAAAACTTTTAAGAGCTAAACTAGATTTAATATTCCTTATCAATCTTATAACCTACCCCTCTAATTGTTTCTATATAATCTTCTCCAATTTTTTTCCTTAAATTCTTTATATGAGTATCTACTATTCTTTCATCTCCAAAATAACTGTAATCCCATATTCTATCTAAGAGAACTTGTCTTGACAAAACCGTTCCCTGATTTTGAAGTAATATTTTTAAAAGTTCAAACTCTCTTTGTGTAAGCTTAATATTCCTATTCTTTAATATAACCATATAACCATCTAAATCCAATATTAAATCTCTATATCTAATAATATTATTATATTTTTCTTTCTTATACCTTCTAAGAACTACTTCTATCTTCTTAAGTAGTATCTCCATAGAAAATGGCTTTGTAATGTAATCTTCTATTTCCATATCATAACCCTTTAATTGATTTCTTACCTCATCTAATGCAGTTAACATTATAATTGGAACTTTGGAATCTTCTCTAATTGTTTTACATACTGAATATCCATCAATCTTTGGAAGCATTAAGTCTAAAAGTATTAAGTCTACATTGTTTTTATAATATATTTCTATTGCCTTTTCACCATCTGGTGCAAGTAATACTTTATATCCTTCATTTTCTAAATAATTTTGAATCAATTCTCTTATATCATAATCATCCTCAACTACTAGTATAGTAAAAATTACAATCACCTCTTCTTTACAATAACATATTATTTTGTATTTAATATGAAGTTGTTATTAATTTTATCTATTCAAATAAATTTTTTTTATAAAATATAGGCTAGAAATTTTTAAAATCTAATAAAATTACTATACTTAATTCTATCAATTAATTTATTCAAATATTTTCTCTACATTAAAACATATTAAACAAATAACTTTTTATAATTACAACTATATAAAATCAAGAACGATTTAGGATATTAAATTTAAAAACATATTATAAAATTTTAAAACAATAGCTTTAAAATAAACCCTCGGAATTTACTCCAAGGGTTTTAATATTTCCACTATTTTTTTACTTCTTCAGGTATAATCACTTCTTTAACATTATTTAAATTTTCAAATGTAACTTTTTGTTCTTGATTCATAGTCATTTCTTGACCTTCAATATTCATTACCATCTCTACATTTGTATCAACATTTTTTTGTAGAAATGTTTTTGAATCAATAACTACCTTGTAATCAAAACTATTTATTGTCATATTATCAAATAGTTGACTCATTTCAGGGGCCATTGCACTTGACATTTGTTTTATTACCGCCTTTATAGAATCTCCATTTCCGCTATAAGTAAGAATATAATCTTCTCCTTCTTTTGTAACTTTAATATCTTTTTCATTTTCTTTAAGCAAATTTAAAGTTTCTTCAGAAGAAAAACTGTTAGTTAATGTTTCTAAATCTAATCCAAGACTACTAAGCTCTACCTTTTGCCAAGTTTCTGAACCTGGTACTTGAGTGTACATTATTTTATCATCCATATAAGATGTCGTTTTTATTTCAGAACCGTTACCGCCTACAGTAGAATCTATCTTCATAGCAATAGGTTCTGTAGTAAATTCTATATTAGAAGTCATGGTAATTTCACTTCCCTGTCCGGCTACATTAGTAGCTACAAAAATTTCTGTGTTCATTTTACCACTAGTTATGACTTTGGAAGCTTCCGAATAATTTTCTAAAACTTCTGCTGTTGATAATTCATTATTTCCTTCTGAACAAGCTACTAAACCAAATGATAATACTGCTACTACTAACAATAATACATAATTTTTTTGTAATAATTTTTTCATAGATCACCTCTAAATAATTTATTTTTCGTATCAGTTAACTATACTTTATTACTATAACATAGTGTATGAAAATATGCACTAAAAATTTTCCCGTAGTACTTCAACAAAATATTTTGAACCTACATATTCCCATTCTAACAGCATAATGTCTTTAAAAAGTTAAACTGAAGTATATAAAAATCGCCCCTTATTCTAAAACAAATCATAATAAAATCTATTATAGAGATTTATAATTAATGTATACTATTTTTGACAGGTATATTAAACTTGTTTTTGACATTTTTATAAAGTTTTTTACTAGATACTTAATTTGCAGAAAATTATTAAATTGTTGAAAATCTGCAAATTATACATATTAAAAAGCACTTTGAAAGTCAAGCTTAAAGCTTACTTAACAAGTGCCTCCATAAAATAATCTCCCTTTTGTTAAAAATCTATTTCCAAACCTAATCCGGGTTTTTCTGTAAGAGTTATTATATCTCCTTCTTGTGTATAACCGCCACTTACATATTCAAGTTCTTCTATCATTCTATAGCTATCCAGATCTGCATATACTATATTTTTCTTAGCCGCCGCCAAAGCAGCACCCGCCGCTATACCGACTCTAGTTTCACTCATACATCCAATCATACATTTTATTCCTGCCGCTTGAGCTACTGCATTTATTTGAAGTGCAGGAAATATTCCACCTGCCTTCATAAGTTTAATATTTATTACATCACAAGCTTCTTCTTTAACTGCTCTATGTGCATCATTAGGAGAATGTACCGATTCATCCATCATTAATTCCTGTGTTATTCTATCTTTAATGAATTTCATTCCATCAAAGTCCCAACAAGGAATCGGTTGTTCTATTTCTTCAACTGAGTACTTTTCCATTTCTCGCATTACATTTATAGTTTGTTTTTTATCATAACCTTGATTCGCATCTAATCGTATACTTATTTTATCTCCAACAGCTTCTCTAATTTTTCTAATTGCCTCTAAATCCTCTTCATAATTTAAACCAACTTTAATCTTTAAAATATTAAAACCTTCATTTACGTATTTTTTAGCAAGCTTAGCCATTTCATCAGGAGTATCTATTCCTATGGTCATATCAGATTGAACTGTATTGGAATTTCCTCCCAAAAGCATATATAGGGGCATTCCCGTTTTTTTACCCAATATGTCATATAATGCAAAGTCTATAGCAGCTTTTCCTGCTGTCTTACCCACAATAAATCTATTCATAATTCTATGAATTTTTTCTATTGCCAAAGGATTTTTCCCTATTAATTCAGGTTTGATTTTCTCAAAAAAAGCTTTTATATCTTCTATATTGTCTCCAGTTACAGGTTCAAAGGGAGATGCTTCTCCATATCCGCTTATACCTTCATCTGTTTCTATTTTTAAAAGTAGAGATGAGGTTTTCGCATTTTCCCTAAGGGCAATTTTAAACTTTACTTTTGAAACAGGCTCCATCTCTCTCCATTTTAAATCAGTTATAATCATATCTTCACTCCTTTTATATTATCTCTTCTATTTCAATTACTCTTTGTTCAGTAATTAAGTCTTCCGATTTTAAAGGACCGCTTTCATATTCAGCTTCTCCACTTTGATTATCATAAGGGTCCTTTCTTAAATATTTAAGCTGAGGGTTAAGCTCGTGTTGGAAATCTAAAATTGATACCATTCTAAAAGGCTCTAAATTCCCAAAGTAAAAATTCCACCTATCCATATCTCCTTCCCTAAAAGCAGCTCCTCCAAAGGAACAATCTGCATAGAGCCAGCCAAAGGGAGCTATGTAAAATTGAGCCCAATCATGATTACCTATTGAAAGGGGATTTGAATAAAGTCCGGCTTGCCATCTTGCAGGAATTCCTGCAAATCTACACATAGTTATAAATAACAGAGCTTGAATACCACAGTCTCCCTTTAATGACGTTGCTCCATACATGGGAATATTTGTAATAGCATAATATGGACGAACAAAAGAATACATAATTTTTTTCGTTATAAAATCATATATTTTCCTCGCCTTTTTCAATGGATTCGTTTCATCACCAATTACTTCAACTGTTAAATATTTAATATATGGTGTAAATACAATATGCGGAGAAAGCTCTTCTGTATAAAAAGTAGGCTGTGCTCCTAAAGTGTTTGAATAATCCGGATTCACATACTCCATTATGTTTTCATATTCATATTCTACATAAAATTCTTCTTTACTTCTATAATCTTCCTCAAAATATACAGTTCTTGCAGGATAAGTTGGATCACCTATTACTTTAGGTGTATGCGATGTATCCAAAAGTTTAACGTTTTTAATCTGAGCGCCTTCAATTGGAATTGGAAGATGAACTCTTATTTTTTCTCCCACTTTTTCCGCATCTTCATTTATTTTTAAAAAGGCTTTAATTCTTATTTTATAACCTAATTTACCTCTTTTTTTCATTTTTGTTATAGTTTCATTTAAAAGAGAAAAGTTTCCCTCTTTGTCCACAAGATTCCTTTTATCTATTACTCTTTTCGCAAGTTGAGGAACTGTTTTTACCAAGTTAGCCACTATGTCGTCTTTAAAGTGCACCTTTCCATTTATATAATACCAATCTGTAGAGTCTAACTCCCATAATTCGTCAAGTTCCTCTTTTTTAAAATCCTTAAAGGAATTTTGCAACAATTCAAGAGCTTCGTCATAATCATAAATATAGCTTTTTGGAATAATTTCAAGTATTTCTTTCTCTAATTCAAGTCTTTTCTTCAATGCAGTAGGAAGTTCTTTTTTTAAACGTCTATCAATTACTCTTATTGCTCTCTCAAAATCTCCACAAGCTTTTAATCTACCTATGTCTTCAGGAAGTTCAATCTCCAAATACTTTAAATTTTCGTTCATTTATTTTTCCTCAATTCTATATATTATTCCGGATAAAAACACGCTACATAGTGCCCCTTTCCTATTTCTTCCAAAGTCGGTATTTCCTCTTTACATCTATTTTTAGCCTTCGGACACCTACTTACAAAAGAACAGCCTTTAGGTATATCAATAGGACTTGGAAGATCTCCTTTCAACTCCGCCTTTAGAGGATCTTTTTTAAAATCAATATTCGGAATTGCCAGCAATAAAGCCTTGGTATAAGGATGTGCCGGATGGTAGTATAACTCTTCTTTCTCTGCAAGCTCTACAATCGAACCTAAGTACATTACCGAAATTCTATTTGATATATGGTAAACTACATTTAAGTTGTGCGAAATAAAAGCGTATGTCAAATTCCACTTTTCCTGTAAGTCCATTAAAAGATTAATAATTTGCGATTGAATTGATACATCAAGCGCTGAAACAGGTTCATCACAAACCATAAATTTCGGGGTAAGTGCCAATGCTCTAGCTATTCCTATACGTTGTCTCTGTCCTCCTGAAAATTCATGGGGATAACGCCTAACATAGATTGGATCTAATCCACAGAGTTTCATTAAACTTTTAACTCTATCTATTCTCTCTTCTTTTGAATACAACTTTTGAAATAAAAAAGGCTCTGCTATAATATCCCCTACAGTCATTCTTGGATCAAGAGAAGAATAAGGATCCTGAAATATTATCTGCAAATCCTTTCTCAGCGGTCTCATCTCTTTCTCACTATAGTCTGTAATGTCCATATTATTGTAAATAATTTGTCCGCTGGTGGGGTTGTTTAAACGTATCATAGATCTTCCGAGAGTCGTCTTACCACAACCTGATTCTCCAACTATGCCCAAAGTTTCTCCTTCACTTAAAGTAATTGATACTCCATTTACAGCTTTTACATAACTTTTTTCTTCTCTAAATTTTTTCGCCTTAATTGGGAACCATTTTTTTAAATCTCTAAGAGTAAGAAGTTCATTATCCTGCACTATTTCCCCCTCCTCTCTCTTCATAAAGCCAACACCTAACCTGTCTATTTCCGTTTAAATACGTTATCCTAGGTTTTTCAACTCTGCATATCTCCATACACTTTCCACATCTAGTATGAAATAGACACCCTTGCGGTAAATTACTAAGTGAAGGTACCATTCCATCGATTACGTGTAGCCTGTCCTGTTTGTTTTCAACAGTTGGAATAGAAGCAAGAAGAGCTTCTGTGTAGGGATGTTTCGGGTCTGTAAAAACTTCTCTGACAGAACCATACTCCATTTCCTTTCCCGCATACATTACAAGTACATTATCACTTATTTGAGCAACAACACCTAAATCGTGAGTTATCATAATAACCGCTGTATCCATATCTTCTTTAAGCCTATTTATAAGGTCTAAAATCTGAGCTTGAATAGTTACATCCAATGCAGTAGTCGGCTCGTCACATATTAAAAGTGACGGATTACAACAAAGAGCTATGGCAATCATTGCCCTTTGACGCATACCTCCCGACAATTGATGTGGATAATCATCTATTCTTTTTTCCGGATTGGGTATTCCCACTTTTCTTAACATATCTATTGCTTTTACTCTAGCTTCATTTTTATTTACATTTTGATGAATTAACAAGCTCTCCATAATTTGATATCCAATTGTAAGTACTGGATTTAACGCAGTCATAGGCTCTTGAAATATCATAGCCATTTTATTTCCTCTAATATCTTGCATTTCTTCCTTTGACTTCAATAAAATATTATCCCCTTCAAGCAATATTTTACCATCTACTATTCTACCCGGCGGACTTTGTACAAGACGCATAATTGAAAGAGCGGTAACGCTCTTCCCACTTCCGGATTCACCTACTATTCCCAGTGTTTCACCTTTCTCAAGAGAGAAACTGACATCATCAAGTGCGTATACGACTCCTTCTTCAGTATAAAAGTAGGTACTTAAATTTTTAACATCCAGTAGCTTTTCTACCATGTCTCATCTCCTCTCTATAGGTTCTTAAGCCTCGGATCCAATGCATCTCTTAATGCATCTCCAAGCAAGTTGAAAGCCAACACAGTTAAGACCAGTGCAATTCCCGGAAAAATTGCATAACTTGGATTAACACGCAAATGCATTCTTGCCGTACTTATCATCTGCCCCCAACTTGAATCTGGAGGTTGGACTCCTAAACCCAAAAAACTCAAACTAGCCTCGTACATAATGTCAGCTGGAATTTCCATAGTAACTATTACTATAATCGTAGATAGGCAGTTGGGAATCATATGTCTGAGAATAATTTGATAATTAATTCCCCCACTTGCCTTAGCTGCTTCTACATATTCATTTTCTTTTAATTGAATAACTTGAGACCTTATTACTCGGGCAACACTTGTCCAACCGACAAATCCTATTGCAAAAAACACGTTGATTACTCCTGTTCCAAGAACAAACATTATTACTATAGCAAATAGTATTTGTGGAAAAGATGCAAATATTTCAATAATACGTGAAATTATCGCATCAACTCTTCCCCCATAATATCCGGCCATTGCTCCCATTACTACACCTATAGTTACAGCAATTGCTTCTGCTACAACTCCTACAGCAAGAGAAACTCTCGTACCATAAATAATTCTGGATAAAATATCTCTTCCAAATTCATCTGTTCCTAGCAAATGTACACTTGAAGGCCCCTTCAATATGTTTTTTGTGTCTTGATAAGACTGATCAAAAGGAGCAATAATTGGAGCAAAGACAGCAACGATAATTAATAAGAAAATAAAAGCAATGCATAGTATTGCCAATTTATCCTTTTTTATTTTTTGGAAAGCATCATGGTAAAAACTGGTGAATTTAACTGCATCCCTGTCTATATTGTTAATTTTTTCCATTTATCTCTCTCCTCGGGTAACTCGAATTCTAGGATCTATAAATCCATACGCTAAATCTATTATCAAATTTGCTATTACAAATACAAAAGCTATATATATAGTACAACCTTGAATTACAGGTATGTCCCTCTTCATAATTCCCTCTACTAATAATGTTCCTATCCCGTTAATTGCAAAAACAGTTTCCACCAAAACCGAACCACCTAAAATATTTTTAATAAGTGTTCCCAGATAAGTTAAAATAGGAATCGAGGCATTTTTAAGACCGTGAAGAAGAACTATTTTTCTCTCACTTACCCCTTTAGCTCTAGCCGTTCTAATATAATCCTGATTTAATGCATCAAGCATATTTGTTCTGGTAAGCCTTGCAATTGAGGCACCATATATCATTCCAAGAGAAATAGTAGGAAGTACATATGAATTTATTGAATTAAGTCCTGATATAGGTAGCACTCTTAACCAAAGACCAAAAATCAGCTGCAATATAATTGCAAGGAAAAATGATGGCATTGCCATTCCAAGTGTTGAAATAAACATAATAATTCTGTCCAATGCCCGTCCCCTAAATACTGCCGACAATATTCCCATAAAGAGACCAAAGACTATTGAAAACACTAATACTGAAAGTGCTAATGTTCCTGTTACTTTGAAACCACGAGCAAGAAGCGTACTTATTGGAAGTTTTTGAAAGTAGGAATTTCCAAAATCACCAGTAGCGGCATTCTTTACAAATGTTATATATTGCTTCGGAAGAGGTTCATTCAACCCCATCTGCTCTCTTATTCTATCAATAGTCTCCGCATCTGCTTTTTTTTCCATCATCACTGCTACAGGATCTCCGGGAGCTACATTTACCATAATAAAAGTAAGTAAAGTTACTCCTAATAAAACTATAACTGTCTGTAAAATTCTATTGGTCAGATATCTGCCCAAAATTCTTCACCTCAACCTTCGCTTTTAATTTTATCAAGACAATATCTTCAAAGATTTCACTTTGAAGATATTGTCCAACCTGATATTTATTCTGCTTTCTCAGTTTTAGCAAATCTAACCATGGAGTCACTATACTCAACACCGGTTACCTTTGGTGATTGTAAATAATAAAATACCGGATTATAAAGAGGAACCATTGCAGCTTTATCCTCTACTAATAATTTTTCAAGTTCAACATAAACGGCCTCTCTTTCATCCTCAGGAAGAGACCTTCCAAGTTTCATAAGATTATCTGTCTCAGGATCATTCCAATTTGATGAGAATAATTGAGATCCGGCTGAATTATAGAATGTATAGGTGAAATTGTCAGGATCCGGTATGTCTTTATACCAAGTTAAAATAGGACATTGTACCTCTCCTGCTTTACGCATATCTACATAAGTTGCCTGATCCACCAAATTTATTTTTAAATCAATATTTGAAGCTTTCATCTGCTCTTGCAAAACTACTGCAATATCAGCCGCTTCATCTCCCTCAACAACGTAACTTTCCAGTTTAATTCCCTCTGCATATCCTGCTGCCGCAAGTAATTCTTTTGCCTTTTCAGGATCATATTTATTTGCCTCTCTATCCGGATGACCCATTATATTAGGAGGTATAATACTGTTTGCAGGAGTTCCGTTACCCTGTAAAAAATCCTGTACCAAACTTTCTTTATCTATTGTGTAGGTTAATGCCTGACGAACTTTTACATCATTTAACGGCTCCATATTTACGTTTAAATTCAAAGCAATAATAGCCATCAAATCAACTTTTACTAATTGATCCTTAAATTCATTAGTTTTATATGGTTCAACCATTTTTGTTTCTACTTTTACAAGATCAAGATTTCCAGCTTCATACTCCATTATGCTCGTATTAGGATCCATATTGTAAACATAAAGTTCATCTATCTCCACTGGAGTTCCGTGATAGTTTTCATTTTTCTTACATCTGGTATAATCTTTTCCAACAAACTCTACTAATTCATAAGGTCCTGTTCCAACAAAAGTATCTATTCCCCATTTATCTCCCGCTGCTTCACAGGCTTCTTTCGGATAAATCATCATCTGTTCACAGGAAAGTACACTTAAAAAAGGTGCATAAGGTGTTGAAAGTTCAATTTCAAAATTATAGTCATCAATTACTTTAAATCCGGCAAGTGATTCCGCTTTCCCTTCTAACATCTCAGGCCCACCAAGTATCATATCGCATAACCAAGTATTTAGATTTTGTGTTGCCGGATCAAATATACGATTGAATGTATATTCTACATCATAACTTGTAAGTTCAGTTCCGTCATGAAACTTAACTCCTTCTTTTAATTTACATGAATATGTAACTCCATCTTCAGTCGTCGGCAAAGTTTCTAATAGTAATGGTTGAAGTTCACGATTTGAGTCATATTCCAACAACGGTTCACAAATATTCTGGGCAGGCAATATAACATCTGTTGTAGTATATTTATGCACGTCTAAAGAATCCATATCGGGAAATTGACTTGCAAATTTAACTACTTTCCCTACATCACCCTGTCCTTCTCCTTCATCAGATTTGTTAGTTACTCCACATGCTGTAAGTAAAATAATCATTCCCAATAATAAGGATATGTGTTTCAACTTATTTTTTTTCAAATGCTCATCTCCTTTGTTAAGTTTCTTTATCACTTTAAATTGATATTAGAAAATATAATATATTTTTAAATTAGTTTTGTCAACGAAAGTTTAGTTTTTATAAAAGACTATTTTTAATATATATAAATAATTGTTATAGTTTTTTCCTATATTTACTATATTAATTTACTATATATTTGTTCTATTAATAAAGTCATGCTATATTATTGCCTCTATGCTAAATGAATTAATACTAATGCTGCTAAAATTTATTTAATTAAAAACAGAAACTATAAAATTGATTAGTTAAAACCAAGTAATTTTAAGATATATTAATTTTTATGACAAATGTCTATACTTATTTTTTATTTAAAAGCCGTTTATATATACTACAACACAAAATTTTTACTGTGAAATCAGTAGAGAATTTAAAAATCTTTGATCGTAGTCTCAAAATATAAACACTGTAAAGAAACTTAAACTAATCATTGCAAAAAGCTAGGCATTAAGTCTTAGAGCCCATAACCAAAGATAACAAACATAAAATTTTTAAAATGAAATTATCAAGTTAAGTCCATAAATAGTTATTCTTTTCATCAGGTCTTCAAATATATTTTAACTATACTTGATCTCCTTTTATTTACTTTACTATACATCAATAAAAAACTGTGTAGGTGAAATCGTACACTTCCTCACTTACACAGTTATTTTTATTACAAATTAAAAATTTCTGAAATAAATAACGCAACCTAATTTAAATGATTTTCTCATAAATCTCCTCTTAATAAACCTGTCTATTCATTATTTTCTTTTGATAAATTCTTTCCTCTGCTAAAAGTATATTTTTAAAATCATCACTTGTAGGATATTCATTAATGCAAACCACCTCTTCACAGCAAGACACTTTAAATTTTGGTATATTTGTAATTAAAACATCTATATTTTTCAATGAATTTTCTAAATCAATTGCCTCAGTTATAGTTGAATTTAGTATTTCAATTTTCAACCTTGAATATCCTCGTATTAAGTCTGAAACCATTTCAGCGTGCTCTACATCCGTATCAAGAAAAATGCCCATTTGTACTTTGGGAGCTTTGTCTTTTATTTTTCCCAATAAGCTTGGCCAATGTGTAACCAATAGATATAAAATCGCATATATACTCTCTACATTTTTTAATTCAGAAAAAACCTCTTCAATTTTTTGAAAAATTATCGTTGCAATGGATTTATTATTTTTTAAAAAACCTTCTGTAAATATCTTATTTTTATCATATAAGGCATATACCGGTGTATCAGAAAATTGGATTATATTAAACAAATCAATATGTAATTCTTTAGTATCTTCAGTAGAAATCTTTAGTGCTTTTGCTACTACATTAAAAAGAGTTTCAATACGAAAGTCCAATCCCCTGTGATATTCAGAATGCTTCTTAAGTTTTTTTATATCAGCTATACTTCGTACAAATTCAGGTCTCAAAAAAAGATGAAAAAGTTCTACTAAAAGGTCTCCGCTTAATTCAATTTCCCAAACCCTTTTAAATTTTTCACAAAACTCCTTGTCTCTTAAAACTTCAAAATTTAAATTTTTTCCGCTATTTTCATACCCAGCTAAATGATACCCACTTAAAATTCTCATAAGCCTAACATATGTCCAAATCCAAATTCTTGTTCTGTCCGGATAGTTTAGAGCAAAACCACCGGATTTTGCCATCTTTTGACATAGTTCAATAAGTATTTCATATTTTCCAACTTCTGTAATATTTTCAATATCATCGTACAATTCCGAGAATAAGGCAATATATAATTTGGAAATATTTGATTCGTTCCCTTCAATTCTAAACGGTCCACTGTTTATATAAATTTCCGACCTACTCAATTTTTCATTCAATGTACTAACCATTCTACGAAAAGTCGATATACTTATAAATAACTCCTCTGCTATATCTTCCTGACTTTTGTTTTTATTAAAAAATAAATATATCAACAGTTGAAATTCTCTGCTTTGTTCCAATATCAATCGATATATTTCTCGAATGGAAGAATCCTTAGGTATTATTAGAGCAACACCATTTGGACCTGTTTCAACCTCAATGGATTCTAAATAAGAATTCATTTGAATAATATCTGATGATAGTGTACGTACTGGATATCCACTAATTTCACTTACCTGATTTAATGTAATTCTACTTTCCTTAATCAATAATTCTAAAAATTCCAATTGTCTTTGATCGCGTTTTGAAAGTAATAATCGCATTCTAATACCTCCCTTCACCTCTTATAATCTTACCTTCATTATACTGCTTTTTTGTATTTTTTATGTACTTTTTTATTGTTTCCTAACACTTTCATTTTTTGCATATCTATATGCTATTTGTGAACTTGTTCATTGTTTTTTAAGGCCTCATAATATACTTATAAAATCTAAGGAGGAAAAAGATGAACAAAAATCGTTTAGTAAACACTTTTATGAATCTTGTTAGAATTGATTCAGAATCTAAAAATGAAGGAAAATTTCATGAATATTTAAAAAACAGATGCAAGGAGATTGGGCTTCAAACTTATGAAGATAATACAAAAAAAGAAACCGGTCTTGGAGCTGGAAACTTACTTTGTACGTTAGAAGCAAATTCCGACTTACCGCCATTAATGTTTTGTTGCCACACTGATACTGTTCAACCGGGAATAGGAATCAAACCATTCATAGATAATGAAATTATTTATTCAGAGGGTAACACTATTCTAGCAGCTGATGATAAAGCAGGAATCGCAGCAATATTAGAGATGATCACTGTATTGCAGGAAACAAATATCAACCATGGTAAAATAGAACTTTTATTTACACCAGGAGAAGAAATAGGACTTTTGGGAATTTCTGCATTTGATATGACAAAATTAGAATCAAAATATGGCTATGTATTAGATAGTGCAGGTCCAGTTGGAGGAATCCTAATGGCAAGCCCCAATTTATATTTTATTGAAGCCACTTTCCATGGAAAAGCAGCTCATGCCGGAGTCGAACCAGAACTAGGAGCTTCTGCAATTCAAATGGCAGCAAAATCCATTAGTAAAATGAAATTGGGTCGAGTCGATCAGTTAACGACATCAAATATTGGAACAATCAAAGGAGGAATTGCAACAAATGTAGTCCCTGAAACTGCTCATTTAACAGCTGAGATACGCTCTATTTCCGAAGATCAATGTTATGCTTTACTCAGTGAAATGAAACAAATTATGTATTCCGCCGCTAGAGAATTTAATGGTTCTGTGGAAATTAACACAAAAAAATTATCTACAGGATACCAATTGAAAGATTCTTCTTATGTCGTCAACTTAGCTGGTGACGCTTTTAATCAATTAAATATTCCCATTGATCAACAAATAAGCGGTGGTGCAAGTGATGCAAATGTTCTAAATGCCAATGGAATTGAAACAGTAAACTTAGCAATAGGATATGAAAAAATTCATACTACAGAAGAATTTATTCCCATTGCAGAATTGGAAAAAATTACGAATGTTGCAATTTATTTAGCTACAAACCATTATGCATAAAAAAATTAAAGAAAGGATTTTTATGGAAAATATATTTACAAAAAAACTCACAAAAATTTTTATAGCAATTATTATAATGGCTATTTCCATCAATGTATTTCTCTCCCCCCATGACATTGCTGCCGGCGGTATTAGCGGTTTAGGCATACTATTAGAAAGAGCTTTTGACATAAACCGTTCCTTAGTTGTCATGATCGTAAACGTCGGAATGCTTGGATTAGCCTATTTGTTCTTAGGAAATAACTTTTTTATTAAATCCATTATTGGAAGTTTATTCTTACCCATTGCACTGTTTTTGGTTCCTGAGATTATGGTTATTCAAAATCGTTTATTGTCTGTTTTATTAGGAAGTGTTATTTTTGCCCTGGCAGTTACTATTTTATATCAAAATGAGTCTTCCAGTGGAGGTACCACAATTCCACCACTAATATTTGAAAAATATTTTAACCTGAATACTTCCATAGGTCTTCTTATGACCGATTTATTCATAGTATTCTTTAATATTTTCATCTTTGGTGTTGATTCATTTTTCTTTGCTATACTATCTCTTATAATCACATCCTTTGCAATGAAATATATTGATAAAAAACAAATAAACCTAAATACACTATTAATTAAATGAAAATTTACAAATTGAAAGGAGTAAATAAAAATGAACCCAGTATTAGCTTTTACAATTATTATGTTAGTTTGGACAATTAGTGATTTTGTATCAAAAAAGAGTAATTCTCTATTATCATCATTACTCGTTGCCTCTGTTATCTTTATCATAGGTTTCAAAACAAATCTATTTCCGGAAGATTTATTAAGTTCTTCTTCTCTATTAACTTTTGGTACGACTGTTGTCGGTTTTATAATCGTACACATTGGCACAATGATAAGTTTTAAGGAAATGAAAAGTCAATGGAGAACATTTTTAATAGGTTTTGTATCTATTTTAGGAATGGTAACTGCACTTTTTACCTTTAGTTTCTTATTTGACGGTCTTGAGTATGTAGTAGCTGCTATTGCCGCATTGAGCGGCGGAACAATTTCAGTCGTTATGATTCAAGATGCTGCTCTTGCTTCAGGATTAATAAGTGTAGCTGCGCTTCCCGTATTAATCGCCGCTTTTCAAGGTCTTATCGGTTTCCCTCTAAGCTCTATTTTACTTCGAAAAGAAGCAGTTAATATTAAAGCAAAATTAAAAGCAGGAGATATATCAATTAAAACCTATTTGGAAATGTCAAAAGAAAATTCAAAAAATATTACTAAAAAGTCAAAATTTAAATTACCTAAAATGTTTCAGACAACACCAGGTACCTTATGTGCCGTAGGTATTGTAGTATTGATAGCAACCTATCTTAGCAGCCTTACAAACGGAGTAATTAATACGTTTATCATTGCATTAATCTTAGGAACAGGATTAAGAAGTATCGGTGTATTTAAACCTAATATCTTAGGAGGTATTGATGCTTTTGGAATCATGATGCTTGCCATAATGCTGATTATATTCGGTCCACTATCTACCCTTGCAATTGATGACTTGTTGGGACTTATTTTCCCATTAATGATATCTTTTGTTATTGGAATCACCGGATGTATCCTGTTTGCATCAATCACAGGTAAATTTATGGGGTATAGCCTTCCCATGTCAATTTCTATAGGTTTAACCTCTCTTTACGGTTTCCCCGGAACTATGGTATTAAGTCAAGAAGCCGCAAGAAGCGCAGGCGATTCAGACCTAGAAGTTAAAGCCATTGAAGGAGAAATTTTACCTAAAATGATTGTTGCTGGATTTTCAACAGTAACCATAACTTCTGTGTTCATTACAAGTATATTGGTGAATTTTATCTATTAATTTAAAAAGGAGAAATAATGAATAAATCTAAAATTATTATAATAACTTTATTTTGTATCACATTAGGTCTTACAACCTTTAAACTAATCAGTCCAAGAAAAGCTGATCAAGATATATCCGTAGCAAAAACTGCAACACTTTTAACAAATTCAGATGGATATTTTATATACAGAGGTATAATTACCGAAAAAGATGAAAATTTCATCACAGTAGAACAAGTAAATGGCTTTAACTACGGTATTCCGAAAATAACCTTTCTTATTAATAAAGAAACGGCATTTAGTGTTAATGCAGTAGAATTAGAACTTGGACATTTTATAGAGGTTCAATATAAAAATAATCCTTATGTATCTAAACCTAATGAAATAACTGCAAGCGAGATTATTTTAATCAGTACCTTTGGAGAAGATATTCTAAAAAACGGAAATATCATTTCTTCAACACCAATTGATGCAGACAACTTTCGTGTAGAAATTGAAACAATCGTTGATGGGCAGTCTAGCTCCACCACTATTATATTATTGGTTCCTGTAGAGTCCATGGAAATACTATCTCCTGAAGATTTGACTGAAGGCTTACTCATCTCTGCAATTACAAAGGGAGTTGCAACAGCAAGTATTCCTCCTCAATATCCGGTTCTATATTTACTACCTATTGAATAACTGAAATTCAAAGGACGTAACTTATAAAGTTGTCAAAAAAAATATAAAACATTCATAATTATAAATGTTTTATAATACAAAGAAAACTTAAAGTAAGTTGTATAAATGAAATCATACACTTTTTTTCACTTATACAACTTATTTTAAACTTAAATGGTCAAGTCAGAAAAGGATGCACCGTTATCAAAAAGGGAAAGTTTGCGAAAGTCACTTATTCACAACCAAAGATGAGCGTTTCAAGAGTGAAGCATTTTTACAGGAATCAAAAGAGGTTTACACGGAGCTTATCAATAGGCACATTTCAGATTCCGAACAACGATTGAAAGTATTTGATAGGAACAGCGTGTATCTTCCCACAAAAAAGATAGTCAAAAGCAACCCCACGGCTGCCGAAATCGAAGCGGACAGCATCACAAAGGCATGAATGGAACAAAACAGCGTTTGGCTTCTCGTATCGGGTATTGAATAAGCAAAGATACTGGAAATCAAACAGACTGAAATCCACGACAAAAACAGTAAATCCATCTGTGAAAATGGTTGGCTTCAAAACCTGTTTAAAGTTGTCATAAGCGATGTAAATAAATTTCTGCAAGCCATCATCCATGAAAAGAATGTACAACCCAAGCCAGTCCTTAATATGGATATGAACGAGTCCCGCAAATACAGAACCTTATGCTAAACAAGCGAAAGTAATTAAGAAATTATAAGAGCTCACACTACCGAATCTACGACAGCAACTTGCTGAAACAACAGGTATTTCCAAAGATAGGGACAGATAGTCATAACATAGGAATCATCACCGCAGGGCTACCTGCTTTGCAGTTTTACATATCTCAGAGCATAAGAAAACACCCTGCAAGACGCAAAATCTTGCAGGGTATAATTTTGTAAATTCACAAAACAGAAAGGTATAGATAGATTGTAGGTTAGAGGGCGTGTCCACCGGACACTTTTATTACTTGTCCAGTAAGCATTCTTGCTTGTTCACTTGCCAAGAACAAAATAGTTTCAGCAATATCTTCTGGTTGAATCAATTTTCCCATTGGAATTAACGGAAGGACTGCTTTTTCCAAATGATTATCAATCCATCCTGTCTGCGTTGGACCCGGTGCAACCGCATTAACAGTAATTCCATACTTTCCTACTTCCATAGCAATGCTACGGGTAAGTGCTTCTAAAGAAGCTTTACTCGCTCCATAGGTAATTTGACCTGCAAAAATTTGTGCGGAATCCGTAGAAAGATTAATTATTCTTCCGTAATCACCACGATGGTTAATCAGTTCTCTTGTCATCAAAAGACTTCCTCGAACATTCACTGCAAAGGTGTCATCAATCACATTTTGTGTAATTGTTTCAATAGTATCGATACCCTCCATATCACCACTAGCCGCATTATTCACAAGAATATCAATTCTTCCGTATTTCTCTATGGTAGCAGAATAGATTGCCTTTACTGCATCCTCATCGGTAATATCACTTTCAAACACAAGATAATCTGCGTTCATTTCTCTAAGTTTGCTTTCTATAACATCTGCATTCCCTGCATTTGCTTCAAAGTATCTGTCAGTTCCATTCCTATCCGTTTTATTTGGATCAAATGGTCTGGGTTCTTTCTTGTATACCAAAACCACCTTTGCCCCTTCACGAGCAAAAGCAAACGCTGTAGTCGCTCCAATTCCTTGCGGGTTATTCACTCCTGTAATTATAGCCACTCTATCCTTTAATCCGTAATCGACCATTTATATTTCCTCCTAGAACTCAAGGGTTTCACGATAAGGTCGCCTTGTTCTTTTAATAACTAAAATATATCAAAAAAACACAGCAAAATCTACTATCTACCAACTTCAATATCTCTATTTTTTAATTTATATCTATTGTTGAAATTATTAATATGTATATATTCATTATCAGATCGGTACACCTATTTCATACTAATTCATTAATTCTTCAATATTATACATAAATATACTTTTTCCTGATATTCTCTCATTAAAATTTTATGTGATATATAAACCACAACCAGTAGCTCTGTTGATTCCTATAATTCCCAATAGCTGAGCCTATTTTTTATATTTTATAATTTGATATACAACCTGCTCCATTAACCACTAAGTATATAGAGTTTTTATTATTCGCTTATTCTATATTTAAAACAATACATACCTCTACTGCTCCACTAAGTATATTTCTTAGTCCAGATGTTTAAATTAGACTAAACAAATTTAATGCTATTCTATATTTTCTTTTAATAAATATATAATCATTTCGTGCTCATTAATGTAATTTGGTTATTTATTGTAAAAGTTTCTGTTTATAAGGGGTATTTATTTTAACGTAATATAATTAACCTTGAGGGTTATCCATAACTCCTTAATAAATCATACTCTGAAAAAGTTGCCCTTAATGGGCTTCTTTTTCATTTCGTGCTTATAAACGTTTTTTGGTTACTTATTGACCAAATCTTTATTTATATAGGTTATAATATTTATTGATAAATCATTGACCTCACAAATTAAATGTCCTAACTATTTATGTTGCTGAAAAGGTAGTCCTTATGGGACTTCTTTTTCATTTCTAAACTATTAACTGAAGATTAATTTATTTATACTAAATCTCAATTGACAACTTAACACATACTTTACAATTACTTAGCATTTAAATAGTCCTATACTCTGTTTTATTATCTACTATTTGTATTTTAATATTACTTGTTAAATCTAAGAAATATTATATAAATATTTATATTTTCCTAATATCAATTTTATAATTCCTGTTTCACGGAATTTTTTAAAGTCTTTTATCTCTTATAAAGTGCAGCTCACTAAATGTTTCTTTTTTGTTTTCAGAAAGTTTTTTAGACTTCCTTGAAAAAAATAATTCTAATTCCAATAAAAGTATTAAAACATATACTTCAAAATTAAACACTTAAATATTATTTTTTCTTTCTCTAAAAAACACTACCACATAACATAAGTTATGCAACAGCACTAGTTATTTATATTTTTTACTATGAAAGTACATTTTTAAAGAACTCAATAAATTCTTTTGACTCATCTATTTGCTTTACTAATAAACACACATTGTCCGGATCTTCATTAATCATTTCCGGCACACTAAACTGTATATATTTTTTAGGAAAAACATCTGATTTTATCGTTAGTTCTTTTGGAAAAAAACTTTGTTTTGCCTTGATAATATTTTTTATTATATTTGGTCTCACATCATTTACAAATGTACAGCTTCCTTTTTCTCTTTACTTATTCTTCTTTTCTTTGCCATATAAATAGCCTCCTATGATATTTTTATCTTATCATGAAGGCTATATTTACAGACTTTTCCACATGCTCTAATCAATCAACTATTAATCAATGAAAAATCCCTAAACGTTTAAAAAATATTCAAAAATTTAATACGGTAAAAAATACTTACATATTTAAGTTGACAGTCCCACTTACTCCATTTCTATAAATCTAATTCATACTATTTTCTTATTTATTATTTTCAATTGATACTGTTCTAGTCTCATCATTCCATCCTACTTTGCAATTAAATATTTCTGCAATTGCTCTTATAGGTACAAACGTTCTTCCATTAATTATCTCAGATTCAACGTCAATTTCCATTTTGACTCCATCATTTTTCATTATTGTATTTTCCCCAGTAGTAAGTACTAACTTAGGATCTCCTATACCAATTGTAACTTCTCTATTATCTTTATTCCAGTCCACTTCTAATCCTAGCTCTTCAGATATAAATCGAAGTGGTACCATTGTTCGATTGTTTTTTATATAAGGTGGTACATCAACATTTACTATCTTTCCATTTACTTCAATGGTAATATCCTTGGTTGGCACTTCATTAACTTTTTTCTCCCTTTGTTTTTGAACTTTACCCTTATCTTCTTTTAAATTTATTTCTTTAGCCTCATCCCAATGAAATAGAAGATAGGCATCTTGTTCTCCTGAGCCTACACCCTCACCTGCTATTTCATCCATTGCATCTACCCAAACAGCCACCCAAACTCTATCATCTTTATTATCTCTCTTAAATGTATATTCTTTTGTAAATTCACCATTTTGGATATTACTTCCTATTACTTCATACTTAATTTTAGCATCATGATCAGAATATACAAATAAATTTGTAATTTGCCCATCTATATCCATAAAATGTAAAGGTTTATATTGCAATTTATATTCATATCTACCATCTACCTCTTTTACTATTGCTGTGTGATTAATTGCCTCATTTCCCATTGAGTATTTGTCAGGTTTCTCACTTTGATGCATCATATCTACAGGAACTTCATATACTTTACCCTCTATAGCATTTACAGGAAAAATCGTTCCAAAAAAAAACAATAAACTGAGAACAACGCTTGCTAATCTTTTCATTTCTCTTTCCTCTCTATTTTTTAATCAAAGCACGGACTTTTAAATCCGTGCTTAGCTATATTAATGATCTAAATTGTATAATACTTGAGCTACTTGAGCTCTTGTAAAGTCATCTTTAGGAACAAATCTGCCATCAGGCATTCCTTTTACTAGTCCTTTACGTGCCACTTTCATAACATCTTCTCTCGCCCAATAAGCTATTTCTGAACTGTCGCTAAAACTTATGTCCTCATTTACATTTTCTTTATTCTTAGCTGTTGATTCTATAAAACGATTTAATATCGTAGCCATTTCCTCTCTTGTTATTGCTTTATTTGGTTTAAAAGTCTTGTCATCATAACCTTTTACTATTCCCTTTTTATCTGCCCAATTTACAAAAGGCGCATAGTACTCTCCAGATTTCACATCAACAAATGATGACGAAGCAGTATTATTTGCTATTCCTGCCATACGACCAAGTACCGTAACAAATTGACCTCTTGTTATCGCCTTATCTGGGCTAAATAAAGTATCCGTAGTACCTTTAAAATAACCCTTACTTGCCACATAATTTATAACATTTTCAGCCCAATGACCCTTAATGTCAGTAAATTTATTCCCTTCAACTTTTTCTTCTTTCTTTTCGTCAGTTCTGGCAACTTCCTTTGCATTATTCCAGTCAAATACTAAAATGGCATCTTGCTCTCCATCACCTGGTGAACCACCAGCAATTTCGTCCATTGCGTCCACCCAAACCGCCACTCTTATTTCATCTTCTTTTAACTCTTTTCTTGTAAAAGTGAATTTATTTCTATTTTTCGATGCTTCTATTTTAGAAGATCCAGAACCACTTTCATATATAAATAAATTAGTTAAATGTCCTTCTCTACCCATTAATTTCATTGGATTAAATGTTAAAGTATATATCGCTTTCCCATCTTGTTCAACAACTTTTGCAGTATGAACAATTGCATTATCCGCCATAGATTCTTTACTTATATCGTAAGCATGTTTTACTTTAACAGGAACTTCATAAGTTACAGATGCTTTATTTTTATCTATTTCTTTATTCTTATCCTTAAATATTCTCATTGTATCTTCCAAGTCTTCTATGGCAATATCTACATCTCTTTGATCATAATCTTTAGGATTGTTTAAAATTCTATTTGCTTTGTCAATTGCATTATTTAATTTTCTAATTTCATCTTCTTTATATCCCTTTCTATCTAGTTTTTTTGCCTCATTAACTATACTTTTAAGTCTTGTAGTATTTAATTTTTTTAATTTTTCTTTCTCTTTAGGCTTTTCTCCATTGTATGTGAAGCGTAATATAGCATTTTGTTCTCCTGAACCTCTTCCTCCACCTGCTATTTCATCCATTGCATCTACCCAAACTGCTACTTTTACTTCACTTCGAGGTTTCCCTGGAAGGGTAAAAGCAAAGGTGTCACCGGATTTATCAGCTTCAAACCTATTATTTCCATCATATATAAATAAGTTTGTCAAATATCCCTGCATACCCATAAATTGTAGAGAATGAGTATCTATTCTATACATTGTCTGTCCATTTTTTTCTGAAATCCTTGCTGTATGATTTAATGCTTCATTCCCCATTGAATATTTTCCATCTTCGTAGTAATGCCACATTTCAACATAAGCAGTTTGTTCTCCCCCTGTACTATTATGACTTAAATTACCACTTGAATCATTGTTTATTGAAGGCTTATCTTCCAAATTTGCCATTGCCAAATATAATAATTCCGCCGCCTTATTTATTTCATCTTGAGTTGCTCCTTTTTTATCTAATAACATCCTACCCAAATATAATTTTTCCTCAAATTTCTTACGAGAAGATTCTGTTTTATCATAAGTAGTAAATCCCTCTGAGCGCATAATAGCATTCTTTAATATAGTAAAATCTATAGACTTTTCTAATGGTTTTGTATATGGTGGAGTAATGCTTTGACTTAGTCCTTTAACCGCTTTCTGTAATTCTTCTACTGCTATATTTACTTCTCTGTCAGGTACATTTACATTATTGAAAACATTTTTAGCACAATCCAATGCCATCGCTAATTCTTTCAAGCTGTTTTCATTAGCATCTTCCTTATTTGCAATAACTGTTTCGTGAAGAGCGTCTATAAGCTTTTGTTTATTATTATTTTGTAAAGGTACTTTTAAAGTTTCCCAATAAATTACAAAATTCGCCTTTTTGATTCCTCCACCTTCCATAATTTCTTCCATAACTGGAACAAAAACTTCTACTCTTTGTCTTTGTCTTTCATCTGAAGAATTCGGTTTTTCTATTGGAATTCTTAAAACTTTTGGATATGACTCAATGCCGTGTTTTTCCCCTACTTCATCTACCAGATAAGTTTCTAAGACTTCTGCATCTTTAAAACTATTTCCTGATTCATAACGAAGTCTACCTAAATACCCTTCTTCCTCTAAAAAATGAAGAGGAGCCATACTTAGTTCTAAAAAATATTCTCCATTTTCAACATAAACAGCGAAAGGCTTTTTAACCGCTCCATCCATCATAGAACGATGACTTTGATATACATTAGAGCAAGCTTCTTCAAAAGAAGGATAATTTTCAACATGATCTTGAAATACTACACCTTGTACTTCATATCTACCATCTTCTAAATCTAAGGCGTCTCCTTGAGTTCCTACTAACCCTGTTTTTCCTGCTTCCATTAATGTTTCAAGAATTTTCTGTTGTACATTAACTAGCTCCTTACTGGCTTTAGAATTTTCAAGTAAACTTTCTCCATAGCGAATTTGCATTTCCAAATCCTGTCTTACTTTAGGATTCCAATTCTCAATGATAGCATTCTTTGCATTTTCAAGCGTTCTTTGTAAATCAGTCTTGTAAGCTCCGCCTGATGGATCATCCATGCCTTGATTTTCAGAAGGAGAATTAATGAATTCACTTATTGCTAATTTCAATTTATCTGTTGTTTTATCCAATATTTCCTGAGTAACTTTAGAATTAAAAAGTTTTTCCCCTTCTTCAATAGCTATCTTTAATTTATCAAAGGCTTTCTTCGTCTTATTCCCCTTTTCAATCATCTTTGCAGCTATTAAAGCCTGATTCAAGGGCTCTTTGTTTAATTCAAATTCCTTTAGTACTAATTGATCAACTGCTTTCTGCAGTTTTTCTACCTCTTTTATAATTAAACTCTGCTCTACTTTTAAATTGTTTTCATTTTCACTTAAAAATTGTTTAGAAACCTTTATTGTCTCACTTAAAACATTATACGATTCTGTAGTATAGTCTTCTTTAGACATTTTTTCTGCTATATCAAGCAATTCTCGCAGTACATTAAAGTCCGCATATTCTGAATCAAAAGTCATCTGTTTAAAGTCTGGAAAGCCAAATTGTACAACATCTTTCGCAATATAGCTCGTTTCCCCAATTGACACACTATCTTTTGTTTCTATTGATATAAACTGAGCATTATCTAATGCAATATAATTCCAAGTTCCTGAACTTTGAGGGGTAAATCCTATATTACCTAATTTAAATTTAGTAATATATTTATCTTCTTTTTTGGGCGACCATTTTGAATTAAAATCTACGCTACTTAAAGCTTCCACTGAAAATGGCTTTTCTTCTATTATTTCAATGTCTTTTAAATTCCCCTCTGCATCTGCATATTTAATAGGTCTGCTTGGATCTACGGGAACTAACCTATACTCGCTTATCTTTCCATCACTTCCTCTATAAGATGAAATTACTGAAATAGTTACATCTACTTTGTTCCCTCTAATATCTATATCCATCCAAGGAAAAAGTGGTGCATACGAACAAATAACAGGCGAAATCGAACGCTCTTCAAAATTTTCAAGACTACTAATATATTCAGCTTCCGACATTTTCCAGCTATTTGTTTCAATATCCCAATAGTTTTACTGTCATCGTGTTCATCTATACCTGCTCTATATTTTCCCGATGGAAAATTATAACTTATTTGTTTTAATCCATTCATATCCATTAATAAAGATAAATCTTGAGGATTGTCTAAACCCATAGCGTCTACTATTACAGCGACCATTTTCTCCGCTTCATTATTTCTAAGAGGAATAATAAAACTCTGTGGATACTCAATTCCACTATCTAAATCTAAATAATAATCAGAAGGATGAAGTTCTTTTCTGACTTTCTCATAAAGCCCTGGTTTTTCTATATAGTTATTATAGTCTTCTAAACTATTATATTCCCATAATTTAAGTAAATGTCCAGTTAAACCAATATCGTAATTTCCTGCGATCTCTTCCGGTGCTCCCATAGGTTTAAATTTTATAGTTAAGTCCTTCTCTCCTTTTTGTCCCACTCTTAATATCCCTTTTTCTGAAATTGCTGCTTTTGACATTGAATATCTTCCAGATCCAGAAGCATTTCTTGCAATTACAGGAACTTCATAAGTCCCTGGAAGTAGATTGTCAGGAATATTTTTTGGTTTCCCCTGAAAAATATAAATTTCATAAATTCCTTCTTTTATAGTGTCTTCCTTTCCACCATCATCAAATGTTTTTGAACAGTCTATATTAATTCCATAAGAGTGATTCCCATAAGGCGCATTCCCTGCAACAGGTACTACATCCACTACTTTTCTTTCATTCTTTTCCAAAGTTTCATCTGTTCCATCACTTTTTTGTGCTACAACAGTCATATATGCCTCTATTTGTTCAGGCCAAATATCATATTGAAAATCTAAGTTATCTTCTAACACTTCAATATTAATTACGCCAAAAGAATTAGCAAAATAATTTTTTACTTTAATTTCATATCCATGACATACTTGTTCAGAGCCATGTCTTTCATAAAATAAATCCTGATGTTCTTCTTTAAATTCTAAAAGTCTTGAGTCATTTTTACTCATTTCCTTAAATTCAATATAGTCCTCATCTTTCCATGACCTTTCTGTTCTACCTGAAACTCTTATAAAAATATTATCTTTTACATCACCATTATTTAAAACTAAAGGAACCCTTTCAGGTGCCTCACTTTGAGCTATTACATTTGTAGGAAATATTCCCACTATTAACATTAATGCTAAAAATAAACTAAGTAATTTTTTTTCCATTTTTCCTCCTCTTTTTTAAAAGGAGGAGATAACTCCTCCTTTTAAACTTACTTAATTAAATGTATATCTCGCTTTTGGATTCATCATTGCTCCAGCAACTTGCCCTAAAATACCTTCATTAGCGAGATTTGTTTTAAACTTAACTCCAATAGTTTTATTGAATAAATTACGATTTATATTTACTATTTCATTTACAACAGTATTTTTAGGAACTGTAATTGTAAAATATTCAGGAACAAGTTCTCCTTCTTTATTAGAAGAAGATTTATTACCATGAGCTGTTGCTTCTATGAAAATTCCACCTAAGTTAAATTCCAATTTTGTAATATCTGCACTATAAGTTCCAAGCAAAGGTATTTCCCTTTTAATTCCTTGAGTATATAAAACTAATTCATAAGAATCTTCAGTTTCTGTTCTTATACATTTGTCCTTTATAAAAGCAGAATCAGACATTGAAAGTTCATTTTTATTCTCTTTTACCATTACAAAGTCTCCTGCCACTTTATTAGAAACCTTTTCTTCAAACTCTTCTAGTACCATATTAGCTAAAGTTTCTATACCATACTTCTCAATTGCATATTCTTCTGACATATTTGAATCCATTTCCACTGCCATACTCGGTGCAATAAATCTCAAAGTCATAACAAAAGCTAACATTAAACCAAATAATTTTTTCACTTCTTACCTCTTAACAATTTTCTATATAAACGCTCATCGTACTTTAATCTTAAACCACTTTCAAACAAACCACCTCCCTTACTTACTTATTTATTTCTTTAACTTAAAAAAATATTATTCTTAATTAATATATTATTATTTTGTCGTTTTTTTAATCTTACTTACTTCTATTGTTCTGATTTTAAATGTTCTAGAATAAAGCTTTTTTAGACTTTTATCATATTTAAGAACTTTTAAACCATAGTTCCAACAAAAATCACAAACCAAAACTTTCCTTTAATAATTTTTAAAAATTATATTTTATTCTTTCTTTATACCTACAGTTAGTCATTCCCAAATTATTTCTGTTATTATTTATTGATCTTGTAAAACAACTTTGTTTCCACAAACCTCTTCAACTTTAAGAGATATATCATATATCTCAGATAAATTCTCATTATCTAGTACCCTGTTAGGAGAACCCTTAAATTTAATTTTCCCATCTAACATGCCAACCACCTCATCAGAATAATTTATAGCTTGATTTATATCATGTAATACCATTATTATTGTAATGCCTAAGTTTTTATTCAATTTTTTAATTAAATTTAATATATCAAATTGATATTTTATATCTAAATAAGTAGTTGGTTCATCTAAAAATAAAATATTACTTTTTTGAGCAAGTGCCATTGCAATAAATACCCTTTGTTTCTGGCCCCCTGAAAGCTTCTCTATTTCTTCATTTTTAAAATCCAATAATTTAGTAAGTTCAAGAGCCCACTCCACTTCTTCATAATCTTTTTCAGTGTATCTGCGTAATGGTTTTAAATAAGGTGTTCTACCATAACTTACAAATTGTTCTACTGTAATATCTCCTCTTATTCTATTTTGTTGATGAACTATTGCAACTTGTTGAGCAAACTCCTTATATTTTATATCTTTTATGTTCTTACCTTTTAAGGTAATCTTTCCTTGTCTTGTTACTAAATTTTTAGTACAAAGATTTAATAATGTGCTTTTCCCACTTCCGTTAGAACCTATTATTGTAGTAATGCTTCCTTCTTTAAATTTTACATTTATATCTTTTAAAACTTTGCTTTTCCCATAGGAAAAATTTAAATGTTTAATTTCCATAATTTTTTCCTCCTATTTTTAATAAAGATATAAAGAAAGGTCCTCCAACTACGCTCATAATTACAGCAGACTGTATTTCATAAGGATGAGCTATTATTCTTCCAACTGTATCTGAAAGAAGTAATAAAAATGCCCCTAAAAAAATACTAAAAGGAATTAAGTATTTATGATCACTTCCAACAATTAATCTACCTATATGAGGAACTAAAAGTCCCAAAAACCCTATTACACCTACTATTGCAGTTGTAACCGATGATAAAATTATCGCTATAAATGCTATAAAAAACCTATACTTATTCACATTTACTCCTAAAGACCGTGCAGTTTTATCTTCTAAAGAAATTAAATTACATGCCCTTGCAGTAAATAATGAGATTATTAAAAATATTCCAATGTATAATACAATTATTCTTACATCATCCCAAGTCTTTTGTGATATATTGCCTTCAATAATTGACTGAACTTTCGTTAAATTTCCACCTGTAAAAGATTTAATTCCCTCAGCTATTCCAACAAAGGTCATATTCAAGGCAACTCCAACTAAAAGCAACCTTATAGGCCTTACTCCATCATCCCATGCCAGTGAATAAATTAGAAAATAAGCTAATAATCCGCCTACTACACTAAACAATGGCGTTAAGAAAAAAATATTCGGAAATATTAAGGCTATTATAAGAGATGCAAGAGATGCTGCTGAAGATATTCCGATAATTCCCGGATCAATCAACGGATTTTTCATAACAGCTTGTAGCATGGTTCCAGAAACTGCTAGTGCAGCTCCTGCAAAAATTGATATAATTATTCTTGGAAATCTCAAATCATATACTGTTGCTACGTCTGAATCATAATTTATAAATAATCCTCTTATTAATTGAATGGGCGTAATCTTTAGACTTCCAGTATTTAATGAACAAATAAATAAAATAAATAGAAGTAAGATTATAATTATAAAACTTAGTGTTTTTTTTCTTGTATTATTCTTCATAAAGAACCTCCCGCAAGTCTTCTAAAGCTTCTTTATAATTGAATTTTGCACTCATTCCAAATTTCTTATACTCTAAGTCATAAACCTTGTTTTCTTTTACTGCCCTAAAATGTTTCCAAATATCATTGGTTTCAAACTCTTCTTTAAACATTTTTACAACATCATTGGGCATTGCGTGAGCACATCTTAGTATTATGTCAGGATTTTTTTCAATCATGTCTTCAGTGTTAATATTTATAAACTGCTGATCTGTACCAGCATATACATTTTCTCCTCCCGCAAGTTCTACTAAACTTCCAACATAGGAGTTTTCAGTGGCTACCACATAAGACCCTGGGAGTCCCATTAACACTAAAATTTTTGGACTTTTAAAATTTTTGTTTTTCTCTTTATAATTTTTAATAAATTTCTCAAAATCATCTCTTAAAGCCTTTGCTTCTTTTTCCCTTCCCAGCAATTCACCAAGATCATCTATTGACTTATACATACCTTGAACATTGTTTAAATTTAAAAATCCATAATCAACATCTGCCGCCTCGTATTTGGGTAGTAAATCAGAGATTAAACTTACAGGACTGAATATATAATCAGGATTCAAAGATTTAATAATTTCCATGTCAGGAGTCATTGCCATTCCAACTTTAGGTAATTTTTCATATCTATTTGGACAATCATCTATTTCTGAGTCTGGAACTCCAATAAGATCTACATCTAATTTTTCCATAATATAAACCGTAGCCATACTTGTTCCTATAATTTTTAAATCATCAGATAAATTATCACTATTATTTGAAGCTTCATTTTGATCAACGCAACCAGAAAAAAATAACAATGAAATAAATAAAACTATACATGATTTAAATTTATTCATATAATTGTTCCTCTCTAAATTCGTTTTTCTTTTTAAAATAATTTGCAACTATATATATTCCAGACGCCATTAATAATAGTAAAAAAGCTGTTCCACCTAAAATAGATATACATACCTTAAATATGAAACTTGTAATTGGTCCCCACTTTATCTGATTTATATCTTCTCCGCTATTTTTAACTTCTTTCATATCTGAATCATAAATCCTCTTTAATTCTTCAGAATTCTTAGTTAAAAGCCCATGTGAATATCCTAAATCTCCAGCACTCATTTTTGAATTAACTGGATTCACTTCCACTTTTTTACCATAAAGAAACATTTTTTCTTCTAAATCATTAGTTCTTATGTTATTATCTGTTTCACTAATATTTTTACTTTGGTGTATTGTATTTTCTTCTAAATTTTTCGAACTATTATTTCCTAATGAATTTTCTATTGAATCTTTAGAACTACCTATAATTGCAAAGTCAGTATTCCCACTTTTGAAATCAGTAAAATTATAATAAAATACTACATCTCTTCCCATTGGTCCCACATAAAATGTACTTCTTACAATTGCATCTTTTTCAGGTATTGGAAATCTATAATCACAAGTCTCACTTGTATTTTTAGGAATATCATAATCTACTAAATAAAAATCATCATCGCCTTTATTTTGTACTGCAATACTTACATTTTCTATAAAATTAGCTAAATTATATCTGACAGTGACGTATAGTTGCCCGTTCACATTTTCAAATAAAGCCTGATGATGTAGCACATTCTCTGTCATTCCTTGTCCAATCCCTGGATTATTCCCTGCATCTTCTATAGTTCCTGTTATGGGATGTTCATAATAGGGATTAGCAGATGCCGTTTCTAAACCGGATCCTAATACTTCAAGAGGAAAACACATAAGTAATAATATTATTATCATTATTATTTTTTTCATATTATTTTCTCCTTTCTGTTTAACTCCTCCTTAATTTCCATTTCTTCTAAAAGAACCTTTAAATATTTTCTTATAATATATAAACTTCCAAAAACTATTCCTACTATTCCAAATAGAGAAATTATTATTATTACCTTATTTTCTTTTATGATTTCATTTTCACATAAGTGTAATGTATCCTCTTGCTTATCTTTATCTACGATATTTTGCATATTTCCCAAATTATCTTTTTTATTGTTCTCAGATTTAACCTTAGCCGGAGAAAAGTTCCTCGATTGAGGCTCTATTTTAGAAGTATCATTTATTTTATTTACTTTTGGTGGATTGCTTTTTCCATTAACTGACGTTGATAGAATCGCTTTTGTTGTACTATTTCTTTCACTTCCCGTATCAGTTATTTCTTTTTTTTGACCACCTGTAGTATTTTCAGCTTTTTCAACCATTGCAAACGGCACAAATTTATCATAATTAAAATTTATTTCATCATCTTTAAGATTATATTGAATCTCCTGTATTTCCTCTTCTATGGCATATAATGTAAAGTCTTTTTGTCCTTTTTTTATTGGAAGAGTTATGTTAACAAAACCTTTAGGAATAAACTTTTCTCTTAAATTATTTATTTTGCCAGAAGAATTATACGGAATTTCACTTAACTCCCCCAATGCTTCCAACTCATAAGATGTGACCATATCTAAATCACCAAACCTACTTTGTACTACTTTCAAATCCTTTCCTGTCATTTTATTTGCATAGAAGGTAAAATCTTTATCAAATATTCCTGAATCTGCTTCAATAGTCACTCCTTTATTGCTTTTCTTGATACTTTCTTTTGGATCAAATAGTTTTCTCTTCTCTCCATTTTTAGCCTTACTAATTAAAACAGCCTCATCTTCACTAATTTTTTTTATTTTATCAAACTCAAATTTTAACCTTGCTTCAATCGGGTCATCCCCCATAGGCTCTACCTTAGGATCTACCATTACTCTTAAATATTCATCCATATACTTCAATGGTAATGTAAAAACCTCTGGTCTTTTTTCATCTTCTTTTGACACTTCCAATTCAAAAGAATGAGGAGTGGATTTTACAAATTTTTCTCCATCATCATAATATAAATTTATTAAAGAAGCAGTTAAATTCGATATTGTCATTTTGTCACTTCCTATATACAAAGTTACATCTTTATCTTTAACTTCTATATTAGCTAAATGTTTCATAGCTTTATTTCCCATTGAAGCTTTATCTTCTATTGCATGCCAAAGATTTACAGGCAATTCATAAAATCCTTCTTCTAAAATTATCGGATTGTGATTATTAATACTATCTAGTTCTTTTTCCACCTCTTTTATTTCATTTACATCCATTTCTATTGCTACTACCATATTTAATGGTAAAACCAAAGCTAATATAAAACATATTAAATTTAAAAAACTTTTCATTTTTATTTCCTCTATTATTTTTTATTAACAATTGCTCTCATTACCTTTTTAAATCCTACCAAAATCCTATGAATTAAATCAAGCTTTTTAAGACTTTTTATCAGTTAACTAGAGTTTACTATATTTAACTCTCTTACTTTTTTTCTAAATATTTTATTGAAAAATATGTAAACTTATTAAGTTTATACATAAAAAATAATATAATAAAACAAAAATATCAGTTATTTTAAAAGTTCATATCAGTTAACTCTTTATTTTAAAATAATATAAATCCATTAGCTATGTGAGGTGACCCATATAAGTGGTAACAAATATAAAAGTACCTTGTATTGAAATTTATTGTAAAATAAAATCAATAGGGGTACTTTTTGTATGAAAAGAACTATACATAGCTATGAAACTAAAATGAAAGTTATTGAAATTAAGTTAAATGAATATTCTAATAGGCAAGTCAAAAATGAGTTAGGACTTAAAAATAAATCTCAAATACAAACCTAGCGGACATAATATCGCAATGGTGAACTACATAAATCTAATCAGCCAATTGGCAAGCAATATTCCTATGGTAAAGGTCCCGAAAATTCTAATTCTGAGAAAACTTTGAAACTTAGAATTAAATCTTTAGAAGAACAAGTAGAACTTCTAAAAAACTACAAACACATGGAAAGGAAGTGGTTCTGGAAATATTAGTTAGTCTAGTTAATAAATTAAAAAGAATAATTCTAAGTAAGGATATTTTATCACTATTTAATATAGCTAAATCCACATATTAGAGATGGAAGAAGAAAAATAATAGTAAGATAAAAGTATTAAGTGATAAAATATATTCATCAGACAATCAGTGAGAAACAAAATTTAAATTGTGTAATAGATACCTTAAATCAACTAACTAAACTAGATAAACCATGTGTTTTATATTAAGATCAAGAGGGAGCTCGTGAAAAAAAGTCTATAAATATAGCCTTCCATGATAAAATAAAAATATCATTAGGAGGCTATTTATACGGCAAAGAAAAGAAGAATAAATAAAGAGAAAAAGAAAGCAATAAGTAATTTTATTGAAATGTATGATAGTCTAGATGGACTACACTATAAAATATGTATCTTACAAACATAGAAAAGAATTTGCAAAGGATTTAAAAACAATCTATCATGCACCTAATGAAAAAACAGGACAGGATGATGGAACTTACTGAAAAGTGGAAAAAATCTATTCTCAGTCTATGAAAAATCGGACAGAAAATCGGGATATTTTAAGTCCGATTTTTAAATTTTCAGAATCAACAAGAAAGGTAATTTATACAAATAATGCTATAGAAAGTTTAAATAGCAGTTATCGTAGGTTAAACCGTCAACGCTCTGTATTTCCAAGTGATGCATCATTATTGAAAGTTCTATATTTATCTACAAATTTGATTACTAAAAAGTGGGTAATGCCCTTAATAAGCTGGGGTCAAGTATATGGTGAATTTTTAATTATGCACGAATACAGCTAAAATAAAATCTAGTTTCACAAATTTTATTAAAAAATACACCTGTTTTTACATGTGCACTTGACTTGTCTATCAATAGGTATTATAAAATAAGTACTAGTAAAATATAAAATTTCACTAGTACTATAGCATGCCTTTTCATAGAAATACTTAATTTACAGAAAAATTTTTACAGTCCCTCTTTTATTTTTTTAATATATTGGATATTTCTCCATTCTTCCCTATATTATCTAAATAATATATCCAACTATAAATTTGTCACTTCTATATTTATACTTTAAAACTCTCCACTTCTCATAAATCATTATTAAAAAACACAAAATACTTTTCCATATATTTTGGAGTAAAAGCTATGTTATATTTACAATTACATTTTGTATATGATAAACTATGAATATCTTCATTTTACATATTAAAACCTCCTTGTTATTTAATTGTCGCTTGCATGTTGCAATTCATTTAACAAGAGAGGCTTTAATTAATATTTATATTTTAAATAAATCTAAAGTAAATAACATAACAACTTTTTCTATATGGTTCTTATAAAAATTCACATTTACAAGCATTTCAACTATAACTGCCGCTTGCAAAATACCACTACCTGAATAAAACCAATTGTTTAAAATATTTAATGGTAGTATACATTTGGATTCTGATATAATATTATTATAATTTTTATTATCTACTTCATAATTTATTGATCTTAAAAAACCTTTTTCAACTATATCATTTAACGTTTTTACTACCGGCTTTACTTTTATATTTATTGTTGAGCTTTTTGCTATGATAAGTTTAGCTGTACTACTACAACATTCCATAGCCGTTGATGTCACTATTGACGAATTATCCACTTCATCTTTTTTCAATATTACTAAATTAACATTATATTCACCTTCACCCAATTTGTCTTCAAGTATTTTATAAGAAAAAGTTTTTTCTATGCTATCTTTAAAAATTTCTAATTTCTCATATGTCTCTAAAAATTTCAAATTGAGCTCTTCAATTTTGTTTATAAGAATTGTATCAGCAATTTTTTTTGCTTTTTCATGGTCTAATGACATACCTGACGACAATACTATTATTAATCTATCTCTACAAGATACAAACTCATCAATAAATCTTTCACCTATTTGGGTAAATATTATATCGTTTTTAAATTTATAAATTAGCCCGATAGCAATTAATCTATCTACAATTTTCTTTGAATTAGATTTACTACAATTAAAATATCTTGATAAAGAAGTTATCGTTTGAAACTTCTTACTATCTTTTATATATAAAAGATATTTCAATTGTGCTTGCGAAACTTTCAAATTATTCATAATTTTAGCTCTTTCTATAATTACAATTACATAATTTAAATTCTCATATTTTACACGTAACATAATAGCAGAATTAATTATAAGTAATAAATTTCATCCGATATTCCTAAAGTTGATTTCCTATGACTTACTAAAATGAAGAATCTATCTCTACTTTGTTTTTTAATTGAATTTAAGATTATACCTTCATTCAAACTGTCAATGTTTGATGTTGGTTCATCAAGCAAACATAATTTTGCATTATGCAAAAAAACTCTTGCCATTCCAATCCTCTGCGCTTCTCCAGTAGATAAATTTAAGGAATCTTTTTTTACAATTGTTTTATATCCATTGGGTAAATTTATAATAAAATCATGAATTGATGCTTTTTTACATGCTTCAACTACTTCATGAAATTCTGCATTTATTTTAGCAATCTTAATATTCTCTTCAATAGTGTCGTTAAATAAATATGTCTTTTGTGTTAAATAGGCTTCATTTTTTCTTAATGAACTACTTTTTATATTTTTAATATCTATGTTATTTATTAAAATTTTACCACTATTAATATCATAAAATCTCATGATAAGTTTTAATAGTGTTGATTTACCGCTACCACTTTTACCAAATATGCCAAGAATTCCTTTTTCTGATCCATTTAAACTAATGTTTTCCAAAATATTTCTATCCGTATATCCAAATTTTAAATCTTCTACTTTTAAATCATTATATTCAACTTCACTTCCATCTTTATTTTCTTCTACAATAGGCTCTTCATTAATTATAGATAAAACTCTATTAGCACAGGCAAATACCATGCTTAAATCATTAGCTAAATTTGAAAGCGAAAGCACTGGTCCAAAAGATGAAATAATAAGTATACAACCAACTACAACTCTATCAAGTTCTACATTTCCAGATATAAACAATTTAACTGATAACAATAAAGTAAATAAATTACATATTGTTATTATAAACGTTGACATAGAGAAGTTTACTCCAGCAAACTTACTCAGTTCTATTGAAGTGTCAAATAAATCTTCCGATATTTCTATAACTTCCTTATTCTTTAAATCATAGGAATTGAATTGCACCAGTTCTAAAATTCCGTTTACATTCTCATATAAACTTGTATTTAGTTTCGATATTTTTCTTCGTTGTATATTCCCAATATCTTTAGTTCTAAAAAATATAATAAATGGTATTAAAATCCCTATTATTATATGAAATACAAATAGCAATATTGAATAAAAAGGACTACATAAGTATAAAGTATATATTAGAACAATTTCACAAATTATTGCTATGACAATAGGTGAAATTGTATGGGCATAAAACACCTCCAATAATTCAATATCTGAAGTAATCAAAGAAATCAAATCGCCACTATCTTTTCTATCAAGCTTTGCTGGAGATAACCTCCTCATTGATAAAAAAACTTGATCCCTTATTATATATAGTGTCTTAAAAGCCACATAATGATTACATAGCTGTTCTAGATATTTAAATATCGCTCTAAAAACACCACACGTTATTAATACAATTAAACACAATTTAATATTTATATTTTTCCCTGTTGCTATTTTTATTATTTTATATGCCCCAAATGTAGGAATAGTCATAGCAAGTAAATTTCCTAGAGAACCAAAAAATATAGCAAAACACATTACTTTAATCAAAGGTTTCACTATTTTCAAGAGATTGAAAAATACTTTTAATTTTTTCATTTAACTCCTCCAACTCTTTCAAGTTCTTCTTGAAATGTATAAAGATTATAAAAATAACCTTTTTCTTTCATTAAAGTTAAAAAATCACCTTCCTCACATACTTGATTGTTTTTTAAACAGTAAATAAAATCAACATTTTTTATTGATTTTAATCTATGAGTAATCAATATAATCGTTTTTTCTAATCTTAGCTCTTCTAATACTTTTAATATAATTTTTTCACTCTCTATATCTATATTTGAAGTTGCTTCATCTAAAATATAAACCTTTGGGTTTTTCAAAAGCGCTCTAGCTATTGCAAGCCTTTGAATTTGTCCTCCTGATAAATTTTTAGCTTCCAATTCTATTTGTGTGTCAAGTCCATCCCTTTCCATAAACATTTTGTACAAATCTACTTTTCTTAATGCCTCCATCATATCTTCATCCGTAGCCTTAGGATTCCCAATTTTTAAATTATACCTTAAACTTCCTTTAAAAATATATGGTTTACTATTAATTAAAGTAACATTTTTATAAAATGAACTTTTACTATATTCTTTTATTGCTACTCTATTTAACAAGATTTCTCCGTCATAGTTTAAAATCAATCGCATTAATAAACCAACTATTGTTGATTTACCACTTCCTGATTCCCCCACTATAGCTGTTATTTTCCCATGCTGAAAAGAAATATTTATATTTTTAAAAATTTCTTTCTCTCCAAACTTAAAGGATAAATTATTTATCTCTAAATCTATATTTATATCCTCAAATTGTTTCCCTACTTCGTATCCCTCCTCTATCTCAAGTATTTCTAACATTCTTTCCACTGCTATAACCCCATTCATTGATATGTGAAAATATGAGCCTAATTGCCTTAATGGCAGAAAAAATTCTACTGATAATATAACGAATATTAATGCATTTTCTAGTAAAATATCTCCTTTTAAAAAAAATAAAATCGCAAAAAAAGTTACTAGCCCAGTTCCTAAATATACGATTATATCCATGATAGTAATATTATTTAGCTGAACGCTTAATAATTTCATTGTAGCTTTTCTGAAATTTTCAGAGTATCGATTCATCAATTCATGTCGTTTTTTATCAGAGCCATACATTTTAAGCGTAATTAATCCATTTAGATTATCTATAAACATATCGGTTAAATTTACATAACTACTCCAATAATTTTTTGTAACTTTTTTCGCTATCTTTTGGAACAATATAATAGCTAGAGGAATTAAAAATACAAAACACAAATTCATTAATGCCAACACTAAATTCACTCTACTTAATATTATAAATAGCAAAATTGGAGCAATTATAGAATATATTAATTGAGGCAAAAACAATCCATAATAACTACTCATTTTCTCAATTCCATCAACACTAAGTTGTATTAGTTCAGCTTCACCAATCTCAGATTTACTTCGCAAGCCTAATCTATAAATTTTTGAAAAAAGACTATTTCTAAAATAATTTTTAGCATCTAAAGATGATTTTTCTGATATTATTGCTGAAATATAAGAAATTAACCCTTTAACTATAGCAATAATAAAAATCGACAAAAGTATTTTTGTATTCATGCCTTTATATTTATATATATTTGATAAAAAAATAGATATACAAAAAACAAGTGCTACACTCAGTAAAAGAGATAACACCTTTAAAAATATATTTCCAAAAATATATTTTTTTACATTTGGAAATATATCTATTAGCCTTTTATCTATCATAATTCATCCCCTTTAATAGTTTTAACCCTAAATATGAAATAATAATAATGTCCTAACAAAACTAAGATAATACAAATACGACCGTGAAGATTTTTTACTAATAAAAAACATATCAACAGTAATAATGATACTGTCAGTAAAGTTTTAATTTTTTTCTTAATGCTAAGACCTTTACGAGTAATAATCCCATCAACATATTGTTGGTAAAGATTGGTTTGTAAAAACCAACGGTGAAATCTATCGGAACCTTTTGCAAAACAAAGTGTCGCCAATAATAAAAATGGAACTGTAGGTAAAAATGGTATAAAAGTACCAACTGATCCAATTCCCATGAAAACAAAACCTAATGTTATAAAAATATATTTCATCAAAAAACTCCTCTCTTTAGTAGGTAATGAGAGTTTAATTGATAATGATATATATTATCAATTAAATCGTTTTTTGTCAATTAACTCGTGATTTATTGCAAAATAATATATAATAAGCATTTCCATTATCTATTCTTTGTATTAAACAATTTATAGAATATTTTGTTAATCGGAATTAATTTTATAAAAAATAACCTAAGACTGAGGTTTCATGATTTGATACTTTAAAATTATATCTTTTTCATAATTTATGTACCTTTCAAGTTCAAAAATTATATAATCACTATAAAGATTTCTAGTATTTAATAAATAAAATATACTTTTCTAAGAGGAGTTTTATATAAGTTATAACTTTAATAAAAATATAATAGAATATTTTAATGAAAATCTACAAAAATTTTAACGTATTCCATTTATAATGCAGCTTATAAAAACATAAAAATTCTTAATTATTGAAGTAATCAATAAAATAAACACAATGCTAATCTATGTAATATAATTGAAACTATTATTCTAAATATTGCCGAGAGAAATTTTCCAGAAGTTAATCAGAATTAATTATCAAAAAACGAGTAAATTAAATCAAAAAATCTTGTTTTATAATTTTTAAAAATAGTGAATCTATAAATTATAACTAACTGGTATATTATATATTCTTAAGGAATAAGCAACAACGACTTCTTAATGATATTTTAAAATTCCCATTGTTACAAAGAAAGGAAAAGTATTTAAAAAAATAAAAATTTCTAACTATAACAAAAATAAACACGAGATTATAAATAATTATATTAAAGAACAAACTACAATCCAATCTATCAACAACAAAATCGGATAATACAGCTGAAATATTTCTACAGCTTTTCCACAAATTATTTTAATTGATATTTAAAAGTAGCAATCATCAGGTCTACCTTAAATACTTGTATATGTTCAGCTAACTATTAATTATTTTATCAATACAAAGCAGAAACATGTTAAAAAAACACGCTTAACATAACCAATAAAGAATAATAGTTACCCCTAATTTTATTTTTTAATATAATAGACAATTAGATAGTACTCTATAAACTAAATTTCTAAAGATGTATTCTTTTGGAAAAATATAAATATTGAAATTTATTCGATTTTATTAATTCATTTGGAGTTCCTTCAAAAATTATTTTCTACTTATTTTGATTTCCATCCCATTAATTTACAAAGAAAAGCTACAAATTCTGCCCTTGTTACAGTTTGACCTAACCCAAATTGTCCATCACCAACTCCGGAAGTTATTTCCAACCCTCTGAGCTTTTCAATATACTCATAATACCAGTGATCTTGCGGCACGTCAGAAAACTTTCTTCAGATGTAAAGACGTTAGCTAAAAACAAATTAAAAATTAAAATACACACCATTAAAAATAATAGTAATTTTGAAAACTTACTATTTATTTTTGCTTTTATTTAAATACTATTTTTCTCTAGATGTTTTCAATAATAGTGCTTCTATATTAAATTATTCTTTTGTCCTATAAATTAGTTAAATAATATAATTTCTATAATTATTATTAATTGTTTTTCCTAAACATCAATTTAATAAATTATAAATATATTATGACAAATATAGTAAACAATACATTAAACACTTAAAAATGAGCTATTTAAAATAATTTTGAAATTCAAAAGTTAGTATAAAATATTAAAGTATTTTAACTAGAATTTAAACTTCAAAATGTATTTAGAACATGTTTGATAAATCTTCAACTTTATTGCACTGTCCTTTTAAACACACTATAATTGTGTTAATAGAGTAAGATTTCATTATTTTAATATAATTGTGATAAAAGTAAAACAGGACGGTGTAAGAGATGAAACATATATTTTTTGTGGAAGATGATTTAAGTTTAATCAACGGCTTATCCTTCGCAATGAAGAAAGAAGGATATAAAGTGGATATTGCCCGCACAACTTTAGAAGCGCAAAGTTTGTGGCAAGAAGGAAAGTATGACTTAGTGATCTTGGACGTGTCACTTCCAGACGGTAGCGGATATGATTTATGCAAGGAAATCCGTAAAACATCAAAAATCCCAATTATTTTTTTGACTGCAGCCGATGAAGAAATAAATATTACTATGGGTCTGGACATCGGAGGCGATGATTACATTACCAAGCCTTTTAAGTTATCAATATTTCTCTCTAGAATAAATGCCCTGCTGCGTAGAAGTAATAACTTTAACGAAAAGAGCACAGAACTAAATTCCAATGATATAAAAGTAGATTTATTGAAATCAGAAGTTTACAAAAATGAGATACAAGTTGATTTAACTGCAGGCGAATATAAACTATTATGTTTATTTATGGAAAACCCAAACATTATTCTCTCATCGGAGCAGATTTTAAGTAATCTCTGGGATTGTGACGAAAAATATATTGATAGTAACACTCTTACCGTATATATCCGCAGACTTCGTACCAAAATTGAAGACAATCCTAGTAATCCAAAGAAAATTGTAACAGTTCGTCGCATGGGCTATAAATGGAATACCAAAAAGTGAGGTATGTTATGCAAGTATTGGCAAATCAGAAAATCAAACAACTATTTTTAAAAATGTTTTCATTCATTATTCTATTTCTTCTTATATCAGTGGTTTTAATTAAATTGGATATGAAAAATTCTGAAACCTATATACTTATATCTGCCTTTTGTATGAGTTTTCTTATTTTAACAGCCATATATCGCTACTTTAAAGAACAAAGTAATATTATTAAGAATGCCATTACACAGATTAAAAGCTACACCTCAGGAAATACTAGTAGTCGTATTAAGTGTGACGAAGAAGGTGAATTATATCTATTATTTCATGAAGTTAATTCTCTGGTTTCCATTTTAAATACTCATATTGAAAAAGAAAAAGAAACCAAAGTCTTTCTGAAAGATACGATTTCAGACATTTCCCACCAGTTAAAAACCCCACTTGCCGCCCTTAATGTCTATAATGGAATTGTTCAAGAAGAAGCTGCCCAATTACCGTTAATTAATGAATTTGCAAATCTTTCCGAAAAAGAGCTTAATAGAATTGAAACGCTTGTACAAAATCTTTTGAAAATCACAAAATTAGATGCTGGTACTATTGTAATAGAAAAAAATATAGAGAATGTCTCTGACATAATGAATGATATTCAAAAACATTTCCAATATCGTATTAAACAGGAAGATAAGACTCTATCTCTTCTAGGAGATGATATAATCACTATCCCCTGTGACCGCATCTGGTTTACTGAAGCAATTAGCAACATTGTTAAAAATGCCATTGACCATACTGAAAAAGGCGACACTATCTACATTGAATGGAAACAATTTGCATCAATTGTTCAAATAACAATAAGAGACAATGGTAGAGGTATCCACCCCGAAGATTTACATTTCATCTTTAAAAGGTTCTATCGTAGCCGCTTTTCAAAAGATACACAAGGCATTGGTCTTGGTCTTTCACTTGCAAAGTCAATTATTGAAGCACATAGCGGAACCATCAAAGTTGACAGCGAGTTAGGCATTGGAACAACATTTACCATAGATTTCTTAATTCCTACAAAATTGTAGGATTGCTGTCACTTTATAGTAGTATTGGTGTGTTAATCTTTCCATATAAAATAGAAAGAGGTGTATCTCTCATGAATTTATTAGAAGTAAAATCAATTTCTAAAACTTATGGCAGCGGCAATACTGCCGTTCATGCATTAAAAGACATTACTTTTTCCGTTCCAAAGGGCGAATTTGTTGCAATTGTTGGAGAATCCGGTTCCGGGAAAAGTACCCTTTTAAATATCATAGGTTCTCTTGACACTCCAACATCTGGAAAGGTATATATTGACGGTAAAGATATTTTTGAAATGAAAGATCAAAATTTAACTGTCTTTCGCCGTAGAAATATTGGGTTTATATTTCAAAGTTTCAATCTTATTCCAGAACTTACCGTGGAACAAAACATAATATTTCCTGTATTACTTGACTATCAGAAGCCGGATAAGGGATATTTAGAAGAACTACTTATGGTACTTAACCTAAAAGATCGTCGAAGTCACTTACCCAGTCAATTATCCGGTGGGCAGCAGCAGCGAGTGGCAATTGGACGAGCCTTAATGACTAAACCTTCAATTATTCTTGCTGATGAGCCAACGGGTAACTTAGACACAAAAAACAGCAGCGAAGTTATTTCATTATTAAGGGAAACGGCAAAAATTTATGAACAAACTATTATTATGATTACTCATAATAGAAGTATTTCACAAACAGCAGACCGAATATTGCAAGTATCAGATGGTATATTGACTGATTTTGGGAGGTATAGTAAATGAAAAATTACCTTAGCCTAATTCCCATTTCCGCAAAAGTCCATAGACGACAAAACCGTATGACATTGCTTTGCATTATTTTCGCAGTATTCCTTGTAACAGCCATTTTCAGTATGGCAGATATGGGTGTTAGAATGGAATCAAAAAGATTAATTAGTAAACATGGAAGTGAAGCACTGCAGGGAATAAGCAACAATAAAACTGCACAGAGCTTATATATTTCAGCAATATTATTATTCATAATGATATTAATTGCTGGTGTATTGATGATTTCAAGTAGTATCAACAGCAATGTAGCTAAGAGAACACAATTTTTTGGTATGATGCGTTGTATTGGTATGAGCAAAAAACAGATTATACGTTTTGTCCGACTGGAAGCTCTTAATTGGTGTAAAACAGCAGTTCCCATTGGTATTATACTCGGCATTGTAATTACATGGATTTTATGCGCTTTCTTAAGATTTGTCGTTGCAGACGAATTTTCCAATATGCCACTTTTCGGCATAAGTATAATTGGTATTATAAGCGGAATAGTCATAGGTGTCGTTACTGTTTTAATAGCCTCCAGTTCTCCAGCAAAAAAAGCCGCTGAAGTATCTCCCATTGCTGCAGTATCAGGAAATTCCCAAAATACACATGCCACTAAGCCTGTAGCTATCACTAATCTCTCTAAAATTGAAACAACGCTGGGAATTCATCATGCAGTATCTGCTAAGAAAAATTTTATTCTTATGACAAGCTCCTTTGCACTAAGTATTATCTTATTTTTAAGTTTTTCTGTTTTAATTGATTTTGTCGGTTATATTATGCCACAGTCATCAAGTACTTCCGACCTTAACATTTCAAGTAATGATGGTTCTAATTCAATAGATTCTGCACTGCTGGAAAAAATTAGCAATATGGATGGTGTTAAGAAAGTTTATGGAAGAAGAAATTTATTTAATATTCAAGCAAAAGTTGGAAAAGATAAAGAGAAAATTGACATAATTTCCTATGATGAATTTGACTTAGAAAGTTTATCTAAAGATAAACTTTTAAAATCAGGCAGTGATATTTCAAAAGTATATGGTAATAATAATTCTGTTCTTACTATTTGGGATAAGGAGATTTCATTAGAGATTGGCGATACCATTAGCATCGGAAATGATAATTTTGAAATTGCCGGTATGTTAAAATATAATCCTTTTAATGATGACGGTAGTACAGATAGCAAAATCACAATTATCACCTCTGGGGAAACTTTTAAACGGATAACAGGTATTGATGACTACTCACTTGTTATGATACAGACAACAAAAGATGTAACAGATGATAATATAATGGACATTAATAATATTCTAGATGATAATTACACTCTCCACGATAGAAGAGAACAACGCACAACTGCCACATATATGGCTTTTGTAACATTTATATACGGTTTTTTAGCAATTATTACTTTGGTAACTGTTTTAAATATTGTAAACAGTATTTCTATGAGTGTATCAGCTCGAATAAAACAATATGGTGTTATGCGCTCTATCGGTATGGATGAACGTCAAATTAAAAAAATGATAGCTTCTGAAGCATTTACCTATGCCATATCCGGTTGTTTTATCGGTTGTATTGTCGGATTACTTATTAGTAAGGGGTTATATGATACTTTAATTACTTCACATTTCAGCTATGCTGTATGGAGTATACCTATTAATTCAATAATAATGGTACTATTATTTGTTTGCGGATCTGCTATAATTGCAGTTTATCATTCCTTAAAACAAATTAAAAATACATCAATAACAGAAATAATCAATGAATTGTAATAATTCTGATTTTGAAAAGTTTAGGTGAAATATAAAAAAACAAATTAAAAATATTCCTAAAAAAACCTGTAACCTTTAATATAAAAGTCTTACAGGATTTTTTACTATTTACTTTCAAAATTTAAAAACTTTTTTATAATTCTCTATGTTTATCAGTTTTCGCTACTTAACTAAAAATTATTAGTTTATACAATTAGAAACATAATGTTTTGAACTGTCTATTAATCGTTGAAATTTAAAACTATTAAATATTACAAAAATATAGCTTTAAAAATAATAAAATCTATAATATTTTCCCCATATACGAAAGACTTTAAAATGAAATAGAAAGCTGATAGTTTATATTCCTATTTCCTGCACAACTTTTTTTGTAAATTCTGTCGTAGTAGTTGTTCCTCCAAGATCCTGTGTATAGTTATTAGAATCGGATAATACTGTTTCAATGGCCTTTTCTATTTGTTGGGCTTCCTTGTTTAAGTTAAGGTGTCGAAGCATCATTACTCCGGTAAGCAACATTGCTGTAGGATTGACAAGATTTTTACCTGCAATGTCAGGCGCTGAGCCATGAACTGATTCAAATATGGCAATATCTTTTCCTAAATTTGCTCCGGGAACTAATCCCAAACCTCCAATTAAGCCTGCGCATAGGTCTGATAAAATATCTCCATAAAGATTTTCTGTGGCAATAACACCATATTTTTCAGGATACATAACAAGCTGCATACACATATTGTCCACTAGAACTTCTTCCAATTGAATTTTAGGATATTCTCTGGCAACTTCTCGAACTGTGGATAAAAAAAGTCCGTCAGTTAGTTTCATAATATTTGCCTTTGTAACCACTGTAACTTTTTCTTTGTTATTTTTTGCTGCATAGTCAAAGGCACTGCGTAGTAGTCGCTCTGATTTTTCTTTCGTAATAATTTTAATGGAGTGTGCTTCCGTGGAAGATATTTGTTTCTCAACACCGGCATATAAATCCTCTGTATTTTCACGAAAAATAACTAAATCCACATTGGAAAAGTGGCTAGGTATGGTTCCCACATTTTTAATAGGTCTTACATTGGCATATAGGTCATATTTTTTTCGCAGCTCCACATTTATACTGCGAAATCCAGTTCCAATGGGAGTCGTAATAGGTCCTTTGATTCCAATCTTGTTGGATTCTAAACTTTGATATAGTTCTTCAGGAATATAAGTTCCCTTTTCTTTGTAAACAAATTCTCCAGCTTCTTGAACATCCCAAGTAATGGGAGCTTTTGTTGCGGCAATAACTTCTTTTAAAGCGTCGGTAATTTCAATACCAACACCATCTCCGGGAATTAATGTAACTTTCATAAATTAAACCTCCAGTTCTCTCTTTGGAATAGTTAAAATATCCACATTTTCTTATAACTTCTCTCTCATAAAGAGAGTTTTAATCCGATTTTTAAAAATATCATCCATTTTTGCATCAGAAGTTAATGTAAGTCGCCTACATTTTTTAAACCCAATTGCAACTATTGCAGGTCAATATAGCTAAGAATATGTCCATTTTTATTTAGTCAACGCCCATAGCCTCCAATTATTTTTTGTCTACAAGGTTACCTTCTAAAAGGCAACTTTCTAAATTTTTATATGTAAAAATTTCTCATGATTTCCTCCTTTTAAAACAATCAATCTCCTATTAAAACTAAATATTTTCATATCTTAAGTAATAAAAAGATAAGGGATAAAATTAGTATAATTAATAATACAAAGTAGAAGGACTTAAGTAAGTTAACCTTTGAAAATTAAATAAATAATATTAAAAATAGTATCTACAATAATACATATATTTATTTCAGATTATAACTTTAATATATTATAAATAATATTAACAAATTTTTCTTTCAATTGACTGTCTTTTCATTGTGTTTTAGCTTTTTAAGTATTAATTACTTTGACAATTGAACCTTATAAATCGATTTCTTTTCCCCCTCTTCTATCATTTTTTTAGTGTCTCCTTTATGGAAAAATTAGAACAGTATTCTCCTGTTTAAACATAAAAAACTTACGGACAATTATATCCGCAAGTTCAATCTCTATTAATATAAAGTATCGAAAATACTCTAGAAAAGGAAGAAAGTCACAAGAATGTGACTTTCTATGATTTTAAAAACTCCAATTATCGCTAGATAGCGGTATTTGAGCTAATACCACTAAGTTTCAAAATTATGATCCCATATTTATTTACAGAGTCACCTGCAAATAAAATTCTACCTCCGTTAGACCCGTATAATATTACATATGATGAGTCATTATAAGCACCATTTCCATTTACTTCCTCAACTAAGGATTTGGTCGGTGCTCGAGCATATAAACCATCTTCACCTGATTCATCACAATTAAAAAACTGTCCTTTTACTCCTACATATAGATTTAAAACTTTAGGATTATTGAATTTCTTTCCAATTGCTTGATAAAATCCAAGTCTGACTTTTTATATTAATGATATTCACTATTATCATCAATTACTTTCTTATTTTCAGTATCCCAAAAATTTACTATCTTAAATTCGTTAAATAAATCTTCTATACCATCCATATGGTTCATATCAGGATGACTTAAAATAAATATAAAAATAGATTTCACAGAGTGACCATACATATATTCCATTGAATTTACTGGATTGTTTTTTTGATTGTGATTACCTCCTTTTGACATATAAGACTTCATAATTAGTTCTCTAGATTTATCTACTGTAGCATTGGATACATCTATTACCGTTTTGTGACCTGAAAGATGGTTTATACACGTATAATCTCCCTATTTAACATTTAAAAATGAATAACTCCCATAGTACCTCCTTGTCATTTTTTATTGATGTATACGCTATGACATTGAAAACAAATCTTCTAGCTTTTTGGCGTGTTCCACAATTCATAAAAAACAACATCGCTAGTAAAAATATAAAACAACTACAATTTAACAAAAAGAATTTAAATATCACTGAAGATAATAGATACATACAAATCATTAAAATCATCGCAATGTAGATGTCTCTAAAAAGCAAATAATCTCGATTTGATATTTTGATGATTTTTTCTTTTTTGTACTTACAGTAAATTTTGTATTGTTCGCATTTTCATAACAGTATTTATCTTTTGTATTTATAGATAAGTTATTCAAGATATTAGAATATTTTTCTTCAACCTGTCTTTGAGTAAAACATTTATCGTAGTTTTTTCCTTTTAGCTAACTAAAAACTATCCCGCCAAGAAGAAGAAATATCTTAAGGTATAGAACTTAATAAATTCACTAGAAAATTCACAAACTCAATATTTTCTTCTACTTTGTTTACAGTATATGTTCCATAAAATAGTAATAACAATACTATCATAGATATAATATATCAAAAGAGTCCCTTTTCACGATAATCCTTTAAATTAGACAATCTATCCTCTTATTCATGTATATTATAATGCATAATTTTTTATCCATCTTTATTAAAAAAAACAGTTTTTCTAAAGACTTTAAATAAAGAATACCTATATAATATCAAGTAGAAAAACAAAAAATAGGAACAACCTTAATATGTTCACCAAAAAATGAACATATTAAACAAACCTAAACGAATCATTTTTCAGAAAATTTATACACGGATGTAAGTTGTGAAAATTACGTGAATGATGTAATACAGCTAACGCTATACAGTATCAAGGGCAGTTAAGTGGAGCTTTCCTTCAGCCCGTTGTTTTTTCTCATAAAAAGATTTTAAATCCGGATCATGTTAAGAATCAATAAGTACTGCCGAGAATAATACTTTGCACAAGTTCTCTTACCCATCATATTATAAGTCACTTCAAATTGACTAAGCTAACTCACAAAAGCATCAATGCCTACATAATTCAATAATTTAGATAGATTAGAAAATCTGTAAATATCACCATTTTTTCTATTATTGGTACTTCAAAATGTAGGTAACCTTAAAATTTAAAAGAAGATTTTAATTCGTAAGTTTCCAAGATTCCGAAATATATTTAGCATTCATTAAGTCCTTATATAATCCCCCATGTTCCATTAGAGTTTTATGGCTTCCCCTTTCTACAATTCGTCTCTTATTTAGTACTAAAATTTGATCTGCGTTTCTTATAGTTTTAAGTCTATGTGCTATCATAATGACAGTCTTATCTTGGGTTAAAGATTCGATAGCATCTTTTAATTTATCTTCATTTTCAGGGTCTATATTGGCTGTTGCTTCGTCAAACATTATAATGGGAGCATCTTTTATTATAGCCCTTGCAATAGAAATTCTTTGTTTTTCCCCTCCTGAGAGACTGGTTCCTCCTTCTCCTATGATCGTTTGATATTGATCTTGAAGTCCCATGATAAAATCATGGCATTGGGCTTTTTTCGCAGCAGCTATGACCTCATCTTTCCTTGCATTAGGGTTCCCAAATTTTATATTGTTTTCAATCGTATCTTCAAAAAGATAGACATCTTGAAATACCATAGAGATGGAATCCATTAAGTTTTCAATCCTATAATCCTTAATATTCTTACCGCCTATCAATATTTCTCCTGAATCTACATCCCAGAATCTTGCTATTAAATTACAAAAAGTTGTCTTTCCGGAGCCTGAAGGACCTACGATTGCTGTCATGGATTTTTCTTTTATAAGGCAAAATACCTCCTTTAAAATCTCTCTCTCATCATAGGAAAATGAAACATTTTTAAATTCTATATCATAGTTTATAATAGGGGTAGATATACTTCCTTCTTTCATATCATGGATTTCATTAATAAAGCCTACAGAATCGATAGCATTTTCTGCTGCCCTTAATATCGCCATATTCGATCCAGCCCCTATGAGCCCTTCAAAAATAACAAAACTTGCCATAATCATCATAATTGTTTCAGCTAAAACCAATTCACCATAAATATTTAATTTAACGGAAACAAAAATCATTGCAACTATAGTAATTCCTACTACAATCCTTTGAATCACAGTATATGGAGTGAGGCTTTTTTCTAACTTTAATAATAAATTAGAAGTGTCTTTTATAGACTTATCTAATTGCTCATTGTTTTCTCCATCTAAGTTGTATGACTTAATAACTTGCATCCCCTGAATAGTCGACAATACATTTTTAGTTAAATTTTCCTGAGTTTTAGCAATCTTGCTAGAATTGGAAATTGATTTTTTCTGCATTAGAGATGTGACAATAAAAAACACTAAAACTCCTAATGATGCAATTAACCCTATTTTATAATTAAAGATAAAGATACCGGCTACAAATACTAACGTATTTAAAGTTCCTCCTAAAACTAAGACTAAAAGCATAGGAATCCATTGTTCTACAAGGCTCAAACTAGTCGTTGCTATGGAAGTGAGCCTACCTAAACTGTAATCTGAAAAAAATCCCATAGGAACTTTTTTTATCTTTTCTCCAATTTCCATTCTTTTATGGGCAGCCATAAAATATCCGGCATGTGTCTGATTCATTTGGGAGATTTTTTGAGTAAGTATTTTACCTATCAAGGAAACAAAAAGTATGACAAAGGATATAAATATAGCTTGATAACTTATAGTTCCAGAAAATATTTCAACAAGCATATAATAAATAGCTGCAAATTGTAGGGAATTAAATAATGCATGGAAAAACCCGGCTATAACAGATTTCTTAATATTTCCTTGCTCTTCTTCAGAAAAATTCCATATTTTTTTAAATATTGCCGTCATTATTCTTCCCCTTTCATACTTGCTTCATACATTTGCCTGTAAAGATCAGATTTATCTAGAAGTTGACTATGTGTACCAAAATTTTCTAATTTTCCATTACTTATAACAAATATCCTATCTACATCAGTTATAGTCCTCAACCTATGAGCTATGATAAGTAAAGTCTTTCCTTTTACCAGGTTTGAGATAGCTTCTTGTATAATGGCTTCATTCTCAGGATCAATATAGGATGTAGCCTCATCTAAGATTATAATTGGCCCATCCTTTAGCATGGCTCTTGCAATAGATATTCTCTGTCTTTCCCCTCCTGAGAGATGACCACCGCCTTCTCCTACAATAGTGTCATAGCCATTAGATAGGTTTAAAATGAAATCGTGGCAGCCAGATTTTTTAGCTATCTCTTCTACTTCCTTATCTGTAGCTTCTTTATTTCCCAATCTAATATTATCCCTTACTGATATATCAAAAAGAAAATTGTCTTGGGATACATAAGATATTAAAGAGGATAGTCTTTCAAGGGACATCTCTTCCGTATCTACCCCACCGATTGATATTTTCCCATCATCTATATTCCAAAAACCTGCAATAAGTTTAGCTATCGTTGACTTTCCTGAACCTGATGGTCCTACAAGAGCAGATACTGAGTTAGCCTCAACGGATAGGCTTATGTCGTCTATGATTTTACCCTCTCCGTCATATGAAAAAACTATATTTTCTAATTCTATTTCAAACTCTTTTACTTCATATCCTTTTTCTTTATTTTTAAGTTCTCTAGAATTTAAAATCTTTTCTATTTCTCCAGTTATGGTAGAAATTCTAGATAAATCGTCCATATAGTTCATAATTTTTACTATGCTTGAAACAGTAGCAAAAGATAAAACAATTAATGTCATTAAACTAGTTAGATCTATACTTCCATTCATGTAGAAAAGAATACCAAAAGGGATAATGGTAATAATTCCCATAGGTGAAAGTAATCTACCTATGGCTACCCTATTCATACTTTGTCCCATCCAGTCGCAATAAAACTGAGCATTGTCATAAACTGCGTCTGAAAACTTTTCATAAGAACTGCTACTTTGATTAAATGTTTTTATAATCTTTATCCCATTGATGTATTCAACAATAGCATTATTCATCCTTTGCCCTATGGAGACTGATTTTTGGAACATGTCTTTATAATTATCGTTCATCACACTCATCATCACCGACATACCTATCGCTAGAGGAATCAGTGATAGAAGTGTCAACCTCCAATCTAATAGGAACATATAGACTAATAGAAGTATGGGGCCAACTAGGTTCGCAGTAAATTCCGGCACTAAATGAGCCAAAGAAGTTTCCATACTATCTACTTGCTCCACTATTATGTTTTTAAGTTCACCGGATGATCTCGACATAACATCTCCTAAAGGCATTTTAAATAACTTATTAGAAATATCATTTCTGATTTCTCCAAGGGAGTTAAAAGTTGCTGTATGAGATATGGCTGAGGATACCCCTGCTGCTATCTCTTTAGCTACAAACATTAATAAAATTATTAAACAGACAGAAAAATAAAATTCTAAGCTTGCATTTTTATTTATTAAATTTACAATTATCTTAGCCATATAAACATAAGAAAAGAGATTAGCAACAACTCCAACAATCGCTAGAACAATGGAAGCAAAAAACTGACTATTTCTCTTTTTCACATATTGCTTAACTAAATCCACTTCTTATCCTCCCTTTTTATAAATTTTTAAATAAACTATCAAATTTTCTTTGCATTCGCTCTTTTTCATATCTATATATTTTTCCTGTTCCATCTTCAATTTCTAAAATTGTGTCACAACATAGATTCAAGAGCTCAAAATCATGAGTAATAACCACAACTAAAATTTCTTTTTCGTTTAAAATTTTAATTATCTTTGCTAAAGCAATCATATTCGCATAATCTAGGCCCGATGTTGGTTCGTCCATAATACAAATTTGTTTCCCCGATAAAAGACTATTCGCAATTACTACTCTTTGTTTTTCACCTCCCGATAGACTTTGAGGATGTCTTTCCCTTTTTTCATCTAGGTTTAAAAGCTTTAGAATATTTTCCATCATATCTTCACTTGCATTGTTGTAAAATAAAACCTCTTTTTTGACAGATTCTTTAAACAATTGTCTGGTTACATCTTGCATTACATAAGAGCACATAGATGTAATTATTTTTTTATTATTTAAAAATATGGAACCTTTATTTTTTATAAGACCTAATAATCCTTCCACAAAGGTTGATTTCCCACTTCCATTTTTACCGATTATTCCTAAAGATCCTATTTTCATATCAAAATCATTTATATCAACTTGAAAACCCTCATTTCTTAAGCTCGAAAAACTTTCTGATTTAAAATCAAAAGTATTTTTTAAGTTTAGCTCTACATCAAATTTCATTATTGTATTTCGGAGCTCTCTCAAGTGCAGTTTTTCTTGAGATAGCTTTAAAAATTCGTTTTTAGCATAAATTTCTTTTATTTCCCCATTATGAAGATAAACGTAAGTATCAACTAAATCATTTAACCAGTATAATCTATGTTCATTAATAATAATTGTTACTCCTATATTTTTCATTTTTTGTAGTTGGGCTTTTAAGTTTTTGATTTCTGTTATATCTAAATTAGAACTAACTTCATCTAAAAGTAATATTTCTGGTCCCATAGCCATAACTTCCGCTATTGCTATTCTTTGCTTTTCACCACCTGATAAATAAAAAATATCTCGATTAATTAGTTCTTCTAAATTAAATTCTTTTATTACCGCACTTATTCTATTTTTTATTTCTTTGGTAGGTAAACCTATATTTTCACAACCAAATATAAGTTCTGCACTAGTATCTAGGTTGAAAAATTGAGCTCTTGGATTCTGAAACACAGTTCCAATATTTTGAGCTATATCCCCAATTTCTTCTTGACTTATATCATGACCTTGAAAAATAATTTCCCCTGTAACTTCTGCTTCATAATATGAATTGCTCAGTCCATTTATGGTTCGAACAAGACTAGTTTTCCCCGATCCGCTTTGGCCAACAATAGCCACTATTTCCCCTTTTTTTATTTTTAAGTTTATATTTTTTAAAGAATAATCACTGACAGAAGGATATTTAACACTTACGTCAATTAATTCTAATTCAAAGTTCTCCATTAAAGCCACCTACTTAAAAAAATCATACTTATCAAAAATAAAATTACTAATAGATCAAATATAGAATAATGCAAGTCTAAAATATAAGTTCTCTGTGTATTCAAACTAAAGCCTCTTGCAATGGATGCGGCTGCAAGCTCATCCATAGAATTCAAACAAGACATCAAAACCGGAACAAGTACTAATTCCGAGCTTTCTATTGGCTTTTTTATTATTTCATTTTTTGTAAAACCTTTTATTTTTAAAGCTTTTCCAGTTTCCCTTATTGATTCCACCACCGTTGGTATAAACCTTATCATAACTACTAGAGGAATCATTATGCTTCTAGGAAATTTAATACTGTTTAAACCAGTCATAATTTCCAAGCTCGTCGTCCCTTGAGCTAAGAGATAATAGCTAATAACACTTGGAATAAACATTTTAATAAATTTAATTATCGATAAAAGTATTACTGGCATCTTAAAAAATATTATGAAAAATTCTATTACTATTAAAATACAAATGAAGAAAAAACCTTTAGCAAAAAAATTGTAAAATTTTGCATTTAATAATAAAAATAGGAGAAAAAGTATGATTAAGTTTTCTACTAGCCTTTCTCCTGAACTCATCATTATAAAAGTACAGCTAAAAAAAATAATAATTTTTGTTATTGGATGAATATATACAAAACTATCTTTTTTTAGTTTCAAGCTTTCCATTTTAAATAATTCCTGCTTTGTTAAAATTCTTCTTTAATAGTTTTTGTGCAAGGTAAGCACCAATTAGTGCTGCTATAAAACCAGCTATAAAAATTCCTATTAAGGCACCTGTAGATATATACGAGTTAAATGTAGTTGCATAACCCTCACCATAAAATTTAACTAAGTTGTTTATATAATCCTCTCTGGCTACCAATAAAGTACTATAAGGACTCATCATTGCAAGACCAAAAAATCCATATGCTAAAGAATAGAGTTTCTTTGACTTATAATTTCCTATGCTCGCTAAAATATCCCCGATTATTCCTGCACCAACACAAATAAATAAAGGTATAATGGAAGAACTCATCATTATTAAACTAAGTAAAATACCTAAAATTAACAAGGCTCCTCTCTTAGGTACTTTTGTCACATATAAAAAGAATACCGGTGCAGCAATTACTGGCATTATAATTGAACCCACTATTTGTCCCAACGGATTAAAGCTACTAATCGCCATGACTGCAATTACCACCACAATAAAAATAGCTGCAAATGCTCCTGCAAAAATATAGTCTTTCATTTTTAATTTTCTATTCATTTTTTCTCCTTATAAATTTCTAATCTTCTATTCCTCTTTATTATTTAAGACCACTAAAATCATTTTTTTTAATATATCTTTATTATTTCTAAAATTATCTCTTACTTGTAAAATTTCACATCCTAAAATCATTGTATTTATAAAGTTAATAATCAAGTCTAAGGATGATACGATATTTTCACTATTGTCGGTACAGTTAAACAGTTCTAAAATCGTTTTTGTTGATTTTTCTTTCAATTTCTCATATAGATTATTCAAATTCTTATCTTGTTTGATTTCTTGTAAAAACATAGCATAAATTGGAATAAAATCATTTTCACTAAGAATCTTGTCAACAATAGTTTCAGTAACTATTTCATTAAATGATAATCCCTGCCTTAACTCTATAGTGCTTTTTACAGCTTTTTCCCTCATTCTGTTCCCTTCATCCATGATGTCATACAAAATTTCACTGGTGCTTTTGTAGTGGTGATATAGACCACCTCTCGATAATTTAGTTTCTTGCATAATATCGTCCATCACAGTATTCCTAAATCCTTTTTCTAGAAAAACTTTCTTAGCAGCTTCTTTTATTTGTTGTTCTCTCTCTTCTCTACTCATTCTTAATCTAACCATATAATCTCCTTTCACCTATACCGACAATATTGTCGGTATAGGGCGTGCATAAACCTTATGCTATCTCTGTAACTAAATTCATCCATTTTTCACTTACGATTAAATAATCTGAGTACTTTTTATTAAATCGATAATTAAATTAGAATGTAAATTCAATATTTCAGAGTAACTCTTATTGTTCGTTCCTTTCATTGAAAACTCCTTACAATTTATTGTTCATAAAATATAAAAAGGAATCCTTGACAAAATTTATTTACTTCCGAAGATTACTAAAACTTTAGTCGATAATAATTTATATTTTTTTGTGATAACGCAATTAAAGGCTGGAAAAAAAGTACTATATAGAACATCCACAGTTAAAAAACATATAGCATAGGCCTTGAAATATCTATATCATTATCCTTTCACCTATGTTTTCTCTAATTCTCCTTTGTTAATGCACATGATTAATCTAATAAATAAACTATTTTGACCTCTCTTTTGAAAAAACCCGTTAATATCTATAATCAGATAATCTATATATTCAAACAAAGAATTTATATGCTTATGTATATTACTAATTATTTTTCGAACAATCTATTCTCTGTTCTGAAGTGATGAGAAACAAAAACATTGATGTCTTCAAACAGTCTCTCCTATTTTCGAAAGACTGAAACATCACCTTCCGCAAAGGGAAGATATTGTTAACTCTACTCCTGCCGTCTCTTTAATTAATCTTCATTTATAACCTCGAACCACTTTAACATATTCCCCCTTCTATTGATCTTATATAAATATTTAACATCATCTATAGATCCCATTTTGTTAGATTTGCCTAACGTGATACCATTATACTTTAATCGATATTAATTATCAATACTTTTCGGTAATATAATTTTTCTTAATCTCTGGTCAATATCTTTATAAAAATAAACACACAAATACAATTGCATGTTTTACACTTTACAACTTAATTTTATATTCTTATTCTCTCCTATAAAGGATAAAAGAAGGTGTATATGGACTATCAGTCCATATACACCTTCTTACTACATTGCCTCATTAAAAAATCTCTTTATCTTTTGAAAACTATCGTTCGAGATCACATGTTCCATTTGACAAGCCTCTTTTTTTATCTATGCCTATATTGATTAAAAAATCGGTCAAATATAAATGTTTCATATATAAATCTTCACCAAAATTTCTGCCTTTTTTTGTTAGTTTTATAAGCTTATCATCTCCATACTGAATATATCCATTTTTAGACAGTTTTCTTATCATAGATGTCACAGTCGCTCTAGCAACTCCAAGTCGATTGGCAATATCAATATTTCTAATTTCATCTCTTTCCAAGCTAATAATATATATTGTTTCTATATAATTTTCTTCTGCAAATTCTCGATGTATAGCTAGGACACGCCTTTCATATCTTCATTTTCAATTTTATTATCTTCCTATTTTTATAAGCTTCTATATAATCACATGATTATCCACTAACAACAGTCTCTATATCATATTTTTACAAATTTCTTTTAGTAGTCTACCATCCTTTAAATTCACAGAATTTTCTTTGCCCTACAATTACTCGCATCATTCGACTCTGCTTCTTCGCTTGATCTTTACCCTTAATTTATAATTTCTGTGGAAAATCTTTAATTCATTGTAAATAACATATCATATTTTAGAAAAAATTCTTTTCTTTCTTGCTAATACTTCTATATCTTTTAAATTCTATGACATCACTTGAATAATTTAATAGATAACTTGCTCACATCTAATAACATATCTAGACTTTCCTGACATTGTACATGTAAATAAAGTTAAGTCCCACTCATTTTTGTTATTGTCAAGAAGTTTTTCAATTTCTTCAGCTTGAAGTACTTCTATATTTAATACCTCAAAAGCATGTATAACCCCATATGCATCAATAAATTCAACATAATCTCCTAGATTAACTTGACTTAATGCCCCAAAATGACTTTTATAATTATGAGCCGCTATAATTAAATTATTATCATAAATGGAACCACTATATCTACAAGGAGCTATTTTTAATCTCTCATAATCCCACTCCGCCATTACAGGCAAATTTATATTTAAGCTTTTTATTTTCAGTTTACCTATATATTCATAAGTTTTAATTTTAATTGTTGGCATAAGAACTCCTTTTAATTCATTATTTAACATTGTTACAGGAGTATTTTTTTCGGTTTTTTTATCAAACTGATTAATCACATTTTGGGAATTAATTTTTGCCATATATGACTCTTGACAGTTATTAAAAATCAATAAAAAACAAGCTACCAAAAAAAATACTGATAACCTAATCCACGGATTTAAAACTTTATCTTTTATTCCCATCGTTTTTATTTCTATCCCACCTAATTCCCTTTATTAAAAAAAATATTGAAGAAACAAACAAGAACGGCAAGGGCCACCAAAGTTGTCCAGTCTGCGGTATCTTTTTATCAGGACTTTTAGGTTTGTCAACTAAAATTTCCGCTTTATTTATTACTTTTACAACTGTATTTTCTCTATTAACAGTCACATAGTAGCCCTTAGGTACATTTTTTTCTACAATCTCGTAATTGAATTTTGTAGATAAATTAGACCATTCCATTTGCCATCTATTTTTTTTACTTAACTTCACAGTATCAATTACATTTCCATCTTTTAGTAACTGCACTTCTATACTTTCGGGCCTAGATTCACTATCATTATCATCCCAAATTTTATGAACATTTAAATTTGTTTTTTCATCAATATCTGTTTTTTTATATTTTAAATCTATTGTAATTTCTGTGTTTTTATTGTTTTCATCTAAACATATAAAAACTGCAGATGGAATATACAAGTAATTTTTAAATATAACATCCTCGCCAACAATTAAATATAAACCCTCTTCCAAATTTTTAAAGTTTACTCTAAGATTCCCATCTGTTTTTTCCACTCTTAGAGCTTCTATAGAATCCCTTTTAATATATGAACTTAAAGTCATTGCTAGTGACCTCTTGTCTACATTTTCATAATCTTCTATATTAACAGGATACTCTTTAAATACATCTATTTTTTTATATTTATTATCTAAATTTTTTTTTGCAACTTTATACAACTTAAATTCAGTATTCTCTATTACATATTTCAAATCTATACTAAACTTACTTCCTTCTGCTTTTACATCCACGCTTAATGCTGTACTTAGTAATAGAATAGATAGCGCAAATATTAAAAGTCTTTTTATATTAACTATTATTTTTTTACTCATTCTATTTTCCTCTTGTCTATAAATCAGATTTATTACTTTTTATTATTTTTTTGAATGTAATTATTATTAGTTTTATTAGCAATAAAATTCCTATAAATAACAAAATGACAATACAATTAATTAATAATGAACTAACTTTTATAGCATCCGGTACTATTTTTATATTGCTTAAAGATGTGTTTATCCTAGTACCTCTCACCAATAATCTATGTGTATTTATTCCATAAGGAGTACAAGTTTGCAAAGTTACATAATCTTTATCCTGTTCAATTCTTAGTTCATCTAATTCAGAAGGAAGAACAATTTTTATCTGATCAACTTCATAAGTTAACGTGTTTCCTAAAGTAGTTAACGTAAATATGTCTCCATTAACTAGCTTTTCAATATCAGTAAATAACTTTGCTGAAGGTAATCCAGTATGTCCTGAAATTACACTGTGAGTGCCTTTGCCTCCTATTGGTAATGACGTCCCTGGTATATGTCCTATTGCAATCTGCAATACAGCCTCATCTGTTCCGTGATAAATCGGCATTCTAATATTTAGCTTCGGAATTTCTATTATCGACATAATATTTGTTCCTATTACATTTAATAGAGAATTATATTCATTTAATTCTTCATAATTTAGTTTAAATCTATCTAATGATTTACTTATCAATCCTTCATTATATTTTTTAGCTTCTTGAATTATTGCCTCATTTTCTTTTTCAGTATTATTGTTTGTTTTTTCCATATAACTTCCAACTGCAATAGTTTGATGCATTGAATTCCACCAATTACTTATAGTAGGATATAGTAATAAAGAGATTCCTATTATTAAGAATATAAAAGCTATTATTGTTGACTTTTTTATTTTCATTTAATAATATCTCCTTAATTTATATGAGGGAGGTATGTCCCTCCCTACTTCATAAAATTATTATTTTTTATCAGTCGAAATTTTTCTTTCCACAAAATAATATGCTGCTGCACCTACAACAAAAATAGCTCCTATTACATAAATCATTTTAGTTCCCATTCCACCGGTTTCAGGAAGCTCAGGTCCTTGTTTATTGACTACATCAGCACTTAAAGAGCCATTTTCTAAGCTCGAAGTTAAACCTAGCTCTATGGAACCTTCAATTGCGTTTCCGTTTAATGAAGTCAATTTTAATGTTTCATCATCGTGATTTGCTATAATTTTAAATTCAATAGGTTCTATTGTGTTATATCCAGCTGGAGTCACAGTTTCTGTCAACCTATATTGTCCATCATCTAAACCCTTAAATTCAAAACTTGTCTTGTCTTCACTCATCACTTTGTTCTCAATTAATTTATAAGTTCCATCTGTCATTTTCTTTTCAAGCTTAAATTCTGCACCAGCTAAGGGTTTTAGTTCTACTGTCTCTCCTGCCTTTTCTTCTCTAACTTTATTGATTATAACTTTATAGGTAAATACGATTACTTTATCTGGAGGAGTTTTTCCCATAGGCGTTCCTTGTCCCTCATAGTTAGGGTCGTTTGAATATTCCAAGTACACTTCGTTTGGATTCCCTACAGAACCAATTACCGCCCCATCATTAAGAGTGCCCATATATTCTACTGTAATCTTACTGGTAGATGTTACACCAGTTACTTTCTTTAAATCTTCAAATATAACTTTAAAACCTGATTCCGTTGTCTCAACCATAAACCCTGTATCTATTTTTTTATCATCAACTTTTACAACAATACTATTTTTGTCTAATGTCAATCCAGCTGATAACGTATCATGGAATATATATTTGTATGTTTTGCATTCATCATAATTTGTCGGCAAAGTTCCTATCAGTTTAAATGGAATTCCATCTCCCATGTCATGGTCTGCTGTTTTAACCCATTTCCCATACTGAGCATTCTCAGAATCATTAATGTCTCTTACATACTTTTCTACAGTTGGCACATCCAACTTCGTTTGAACTTCTACTTTTCCGACTACTTTTAAAAGATATGAAGTATATGCTCCTGATTCCTGTTGATCTTGTGATATAGCCACGTCTTTTACTAGATAATAACCTGAATCTAAAGGTGAAAAAGTATACCTTCCACCTGCCTCTACCTTGTCACTTGTTTTTGGATTTTGTAATTTTGATTGAATCTCTTTTGCATATGTCGCTGCATCTGCAGGAGTTTTTAAACCTTCTGCTACTGTACTCGCTTCTCCTTCCGGGTCCTTCACCCCGTTACCCCATTCTATATTTGACAAGGTTCTACTACCTTCCACTACATCTCCTTTAAATATTTGATATAGTTCAAAAGTGTGGGCAGTTTTACCTGTATTTTCAACAGTCAGTGAATTATCCCTTGTAACTGCCAAAACAGGAGAAATAGCTCCTAATACTAATACAAATGCTAATATTAGACTTGATTTTACTTTAATTCTTTTCATCTTCCCTTTCCTTTCATAAATACTATCTTTTTCTTCACAAACTTCTATTATTTTATAGTCTTTTCTTTATTCCAAATGTAGAATAAAAAAGATAAGACCAATAAAATCATACTTGTAATATAAATATTTCTTGTCCCAAAACCACCTGTTTCCGGTAATTCATATTCAACAAAATCTGCAGTATTAATCACATTAATATCACCAGTTTGAATTCCCTCATTGTTTGTATAGGATATTGAATAGCCTTCTATAGGTAATTCTTCTATTGTGTAATAATAATCCTTCCCATTCTCATCTTGATATTCTAATCCATCCCAGCTGTAAGACCACTTATTCTCTTCATTTAATGTCACCGTTTCTATTTCTTCTCTGTCAACAGAAATAAGTTCAGGCTTGTCGTAGTTTGTAAATAAAGCCTTACCTGGATGGTTACTATTATGAGTGATCGTAACTATAGTATCCTTTTTTATTGAAGGTATGGTCAATGTATTATTTTCTAATTTCCTTGATTTCCCATCATAGGAATACTCAGGATTTTCCAACCAGCAATTGAAATTTATTGTCACACCGCTGCCAGTTTTTTTATTAACTAAAACTGTATAATCTTTTTCTTCATGGACCCAACTTGCAGTTGATTTAGAAACCACTTTTACTTCATAACCATCATCCTTTGTCTTTTGTCTTATTAGTTTGACATCTATTGATTTATCCTTTGGAGGAGCTATGATATTCCCCTCAGCATCTTGCCATATCTTATGAACTGCCAATCTTGTATATTTGTTTGATATGTATTTAATCCCACCACAATTGGAAAATACATAAATATCCTCTTTCGGTATTTTCGCATCAGAAGCACCTGAATTCTCGATAGATGTTGTTGCCGTGTCATGTTCATCTGCCCATATAAAGTAAGTTGGCTTTTCTGATATTTTATATCCTTCTAGGGCATACGTTTCTGTAAGCCGATACAATGTATCCGCTTCAAGATCTCTGTTAGAACCAGATAAATTCCACTGTATATATCCTTTTTCCCCAACTACTATTTCAGATTCCTTTGTCTTCCACAACTTATTAGACCTATCGAAATAGTCAATTTTAAATTTTGTTCCCGGCAATAATTTTTTATAATTATCCTCATCAACTTTATAAATTTTAATTGTTTTTTTTGTAGCCGTAGCTGATGATGTCATATCCTTCAAAATAGTCTCTTCCGTGCTCGACCACTCTCCAGCTAAAGATACATAGTTATTTATCTCTAAATCCCCAGCAAAATTTGGGTCAACGATATATATATACTCTAATACAAAGCCTGTCTCATCAGGAATTTTCATGGTTAGTTGTCTATTTTCCACATTGTATTTTAGCGAATAGCTGCTATCAGGCACTAAGTTTCCTTTGTTTCCTTCCTGCCTAGGATCATACCTATATAACTTAACTGAATCAATATCTACCACAGGATTAAGACCCTCAGCCCCATGTAAAGTATCAACTAAAGTTAAAGTATTAGAGCTTTGAACTAAATCTTCTCCTTTTGGATTAATAATAACGGTATATTTAATCTTGTTTGACGGTTTAACTTCTTGAGCTATGGTGCCATCTGGATTTACAAGTGGATTCCCGTCACATCCTAACTGCTGTCCATTTTTATTTATTTTTTTGGGATCTCTTTTAATTGTAGTTTCTGTTGTTGACGAATTTTCACCCCAAATTACCTTATTGACATATTCCTTTTCGCTATTTGTTAAATCCTTCCAATGTTCATCTTCGCTTATATCCAACTCATAGTAAATAGCTACTAGAGGATAATCATCAGAATATTTATAATTTGAAATATTTACAGTTAATTCCTCTACCCCATCTTTATTAGCTAGCTTATAATTAGGATTTATTCCATCCCGAAAAGTAAATCCATTATAGTTTGTCTCTGAAGAAGTATAATTATCTACATAGAACCTCCCCTTAAGAGATGACTCTACAAACTTAGCACCCTGGGGAATTATATCTTTTATTATGATATCTCCCGTATCCGATTGTGATGTTTTTAAAATCAACCTATATTTTATTTTTCCCTTTACCTTATCATAAGATATTTCTGATGAACCTTGTTGGTAAATGTCCATTCCATTAATAGTTTCTTTATATGTCTCTTTTAATACTCGTGATAATTTTTCATAACTTACTTCTGCATATCTTGTTATATCACCAAATTTTGCAATATTTCCAGATATTACTGTATCGCTATCAGCTAAATAAGTTAAATCTGTATATGTCCTATATTCTGATATGGACAAGCTCTGAGCTTGCAATTCAAAATTAGACTTTGGTGTAATGGTAATGGTAAAACTCTTTACTTTTGTAGTGGAATCATTTGCTAAAACTATATTGTTGTTTTTATCAAAATAAGTTACTTTTATAGATATTTCATCAGTTTCCCCTTTATCATTGTGTAGAACTAATTTTCCATTACCCTGATATTTATAATTGTAAGTATCATTAATTTGAATAACGAGATTCTTTATCAAATCTTGCTCTAATTGTGTTGCTATTCCGTAATGACTATCATCACCTAAATTCTCACCCTTTTTGTTTTTAGCATTACCTATAAAATCTTCGTATATAAAACTTTGTAATTTCCCTTCCGGAAAAATCAATTCTGCATTCCATTTATTCTCTGTAATATTGTTTTCTACTAATTGACTGCTTTCCCCAACCTTAGATAAATTTTTCTCTCTTTCAGTAATTTCAACGATAGCCTTATCCCTATCTCCACCCTCAATTTCAGCTATATTTTCAACCTGTGTAGCCCCTTCCGGTGGTTTTGTATTGTAAGAAATAATGTATGTATCCGTCTTCCCTTCTTCACTCAATTTGTTCGAGTCAAAATAATAATTAATCTGATTCCCATCAACCTGAATAATTTCTTCAAACGATGAATTTTTACTATGAATCTTTACATCTCCAACTATTTCTCCCTTTACCTCATCCTTAAAAATCCAACCTGATAAATCTTTTCCCTCAGGATTGATTTCAATACTCCAAGATATTAGTTTTGTGAAAGGATCATATGTCCCGGTCTTTTTTAAATCTTTAAACCATTTAATAATATTATTTTCGCTACTATTTTCCCCTCCGGAACTAGAGAATGCACTGTTATATACTATGTAAATATTCGCATTTTTGTCAGCTTGTATATTTACTTTATAATTAACGACATATTTTTCACCTGGTTTCAAAGCCGGCAGATTCGTAATGCTAAATCCACAATCTTTAGCAGTATTTTTTTCTATCCATTCTAAGTGATAGTCTCCACTATCAACTAAATTTTTAGTTCCGTCTACTTCAACTTTAACTATCTGTAAACTGTTTTTATCGTAAAAATAATCAATATTTTTAGACTCCCACTGATTTATGCCATCACTTATAGATACAGTTTGTTTCGTTCCTTTAATCGTTGATACTACTACCTCATAAGTAATCTCCGTTTTATCTGAATTAATTTGACCTGATTTTTTAACTTTAATATCCGAATTATCTTCTACAGGATCCTCTGGGACAATTATAATTACATTTTCGCCATCCCCTATAAAGTCTATTTCCCCAGAATCATCTACGCCTTCCTTCGTTACTTGAGCCTCAAATTGTATGCAACCATCTATTCCAACACCTAATTCAATAAAATCCGAATTAAACTCTATGTTTATCATTCCATCTTGAGTGATTACATAACTACCTGCTTCTTCACCTTTTGACTCAACACTACCTCTTTGCTCCTCTAAGACTTTTATTCCACTTGGCATATGATAATGTATCTTTGTGTTGCCTTCAATTAGATCATTGGCCCCTAATTGATAGTCTATTTTAACTTTTACTCTATCCCCATCATTGACCTTATCTGCTGGAACCCACACTTCCCCCTCTTGTATGCTTATAGTTACCTTTGTAATCTTATCTGTAAAATCAATGCTTTGATTTTTTAGATCCGGAAACAAATCTTCGAATTCATTAATATTAGAATTGTTTATTTGTCCAATAATATCATTTGAATTTATCAATTCCACATTTGATTTGTTCTTTTGTTCTCCGGAAATTTCTTTCAAATCTATTAATTCCAATGGATCTAAAAAACAATCTACCGTTGATCTTCCACTTTCATTGGTTGAGCTATTTTCTTGTACTATTTCATTATTAAATTTTTCCCCATTTTCAGGAATAAATCCTGTAGTGAAAAGTATCACCAACACTAAAAAAAAGGAAATAAACTTTTTATTTCCAAATTTTTTAAAAAATTCATTTCTACCTATATTTTTCTTTTTTTTCATTTTTTCTCCTTTTAATAACATCCTTTCAATCATTTGTAATTTTAATTTACTCATCTTACAAACATAAAATTTTTAAAAGGGTAATTTCTTAAAAAGACTTTGCCTAATATTTCATCTCTTTTCACAAAACTAATTGTATTAGTTCTTGAATCTAATGACTCCTTTCGGTTATCTCCCATGACAAAAAAATTATTTTCTGTCACATTATATGGCAAATCTATATTACAAGGATCTAGACTTTTTAAGGTTATATAGGGCTCATGGAGAAGTTTGTCATCAATAAAAACATTTCCATTTTCATCAAAGTCTATTTTTTGTCCTGAATTTGCAATGATACGACGAACCAAAATTTTTCCATCCCGCTCAAATAAAATCACATCTCCTTGCTTATAATTATTTAATTTTATAGAAACAACATAGTCCCCCTTGTTTAAATATGGAGACATGGAATCGCTAAATATTCTAAAACACATAAAAAAAATATTTGAAACTACTAATATTGAAATTAATATTACAGCCAATATAATTTTTTTAACACTGTTTTTTTGTTGTTTTTTTGCTTCTTTCATAATTATTTCCTAACATTCTTACCCACCTATTTATTAATCTAAATTGGATTTAAACTTTAACACTAACAATAGGTAACTTATTCAAACTTAAATCCATTGTTTCTACTTAAATTTAAATATCTAAATTGCAATATCAACCTGAACACTTTTCGTAGAATAAATAGTATCCATTTCTTCTTCAAACAATTCTTCTGGCGTTGAGTAGTTTAATATCTTTCGTGGTAGGTTATTAGACCAATCAGAAATCTCAGAAATATCAGATTGTGTGAATACGTCTATGGAAGTTCCCTTGGGTACAAATCTTCGAAATAATCCATTATGTCTTTGGTTACTACCACGTTCCCATGAGGAATAAGGGTGACAAAAATACACCTTTATCTCTCCATCTATAGTAGACATCTTCGAAAACTCCAATCCATTGTCACAAGTAATACTTCGAAATACTTCATGTTTCTTTTCACCACATAGCTCAAACAGTTTCTCCAGAGCAGTCTGTACAGATGTATTTGTCTTATCGGCAATCTTTATTGAGAGGTAGTATCTCGTCTTCCTCTCTACGAGTGATAATAGTACTGGTTCTTTTCTTGATTTTTTACCTATGACAGTATCTATTTCCCAGTGGCCAAATTCTTCACGAGTTTCTACTTGTGATGGACGTTCCTCAATGCTTCTTCCTAGTATTTGTTTCGCTTTGCGTAAGTGTTTACTCTTGGTTTAGCGACGTAGTTTCAGTGGAAGATCCATTACATTGATATTGATTAACCCCAGATCTACGTAATTGTAGAGAGTTTTTGTGCAAAGTATTGAAGGAAACAGCTGATTCTTTCTAGCATAACCTACACAAGCATCCAAAGACCAATGCTGAGTTTTGACTTTCTCATTTACAAATTTTATAAATTCACCAGTTTATAAGAACTTGAATGATTTTTTAGAGTATGAGCGATGTTCTTCATAAACTTGTTGCCCTAAGTCAGCAAGATAGACGTCTGTACATTTTCCTTGTATAATTTGCTGCGTCGTCCCACGTTTTATTTCTGTATAAATAGTTGTACGAGAACGATGTAATTCTCTAGCAAGATTGATGACGGAAACTTCATTCTTCCTTCTAAGTTCGATCGTCCATCGCTCCTTGTAAGAAAGATGTTTAAAACTGTTTGATTTCATGTTACGATTAGATGAGTCCATAGAGTTTCTCCTTTAGAATTATTTGTGTTGTTACTTTTAATCCTAACATGAGAATCTTCTATGGGCTATTTTTATTTGTTCAGGTTCATTTTACAATTAACTTTAAATTTAAATAATAAAAAACTACAATTTTATTTTATACAAATAAAATCCCATTTTTACTTACAATGTAAATATGGAATCTCGACTTATTAAATGTTATATATAAAAATCTTTATCTATTTATACTATAACATACTCCAAAAAAAACGCGAATTATTTTTTGGCATTTTTTCTAAAACAATTTTTATTAGCTCACCTTTCACAAGCCATACCTCTTATAAAATAATCATACAATTCCTCACTATTTTTTTAGCATATGAGTAACTTCTTTATATCCGGCTTACTAGGCTTTATATATCAGTAAAAGCCAAATTTTAAAAATTATTAAGATAATTTAAAATACGGTGTAGAATGGCAATCCTTTTTGGGACAATTTTTAACTGAACACAAATAACTATACAGCTATCTTTTCTTTCATATTTAAATTCCTATACTCAATTGGCGTCATATAGCCCAGTGAACCATGTATTCCAATATTGTTATACCAATATACATATTCAGCCAGCGCCACATGTAACTCTTCTAAATATTCAAATCTATTTTTATAGATAAACTCAGTCCTTAAGGGCCTTGCTTACTGTATTACACTTATAGTAGATTTCGCACTCATGAAGATTACCCTTGCGAATTAATGATCATTTGATTTTGTAGACATTTAATATTTCATCTATTTTTTGTTATCATATTCTTTTCCTATATCAGAATAAAATATTATATACCAAACTTCTATTGACATTTAAAAGCTCACACATCGCACTAATACTCTATTTATCTCTATTTGAAATTATTAAATCTATTTTTCCCCTAGTAGTGCAAAATATCATTTCCCATTTTTAGCTGTTGATTTTCTTTTTGAAGTTTGATTAATTCTTTTTCTTCTTCTGTTCTATGTATCATTTATATCAAATGATTTAGAATTATTATATCTTGTTACCCAACTTCTCAAAGCTACATTTGATACTCTATATTCTTCGATTAATCTACTATAAGTGTGATTTCCTTGATTATATATTTTTGCCATATCTTTTATTTTTACCACTCATAATCTTGCTTCTTATTTTTATTATCTAAATTCTATCATGTATGGTATTAAACTGTCCTATTTAGTGTAGCCTATCTAGATACATATTTTTAAATCAAAAAAGACACCCCAAAATAAGGAGTGTCTAAAATTATGTTACGAATTTGTTACAATTTTATTTTTTCAACTTCTATAGCATTTTTATTTACTTATATACAAACCTTCCATCTGTTATTCCCACTCAATTGTCGCTGGGGGTTTGCTTGTAATATCATAGACTATTCTATTAATATGTTCTACTTCATCTACTATTCTCCTTGAAACTTTATCCAATATTTCATAAGGTATTCTAGACCATTCCGCAGTCATAAAATCTGTAGTTTCAACTGCTCTTAACGCAAGTGTATAGTCATAAGTTCTAATATCTTCCTTCACTCCAACAGTTCTATTATTTGTTAGAACTGCAAAATATTGATTTATATCTTTACTTAATCCTGCTTTCTCCAATTCTTCTCTAAAAATATAGTCCGCGTCTCTTAATATATCCAGTTTATCTTTAGTTATTTCACCTATTACTCTTATACCAAGACCAGGTCCCGGAAAAGGTTGTCTGTCTACTAGATAATTTGGAAGACCTAATTCTCTTCCCAGTTCTCTTACTTCGTCTTTAAATAACATTTTCAAAGGTTCCACCAAATCTTTAAAATCAACTACATCAGGTAATCCTCCAACGTTATGATGAGACTTAATTACAGCACCGTCGCCTACTCCCGATTCAATAATATCAGGGTAAATAGTCCCTTGAGCAAGGTAGTCAACAGATTTTATCTTTCTGCCTTCATCTTCAAACACTCTTATAAACTCCTCGCCTATGGCTTTTCGTTTTTCTTCAGGATCAGTAATACCCTTTAACTTATTTAAAAATCTATCTTCTGCATTAACTCTAATAAAGTTCATTCCTGAATCTTTAAAGGCCTCTTCAACTTCATCGCCTTCATTTTTTCTCATAAATCCATGATCTACGAATATACAAGTTAATTTATTTCCAATTGCCTTTGAAAGTAAAGCTGCAGTTACAGATGAATCCACTCCTCCTGAAAGTGCTAACAATACTTTACCATCTCCAACTTTTTTCTTAATGTCATCAATGGCAGTTTTAGCATAGTTTGCCATGGTCCAATCTGCTTTTTCACCACACACACCATATACGAAATTAGCCAACATATCTTTTCCATATTTTGAATTATTCACTTCAGGATGAAATTGAAATCCAAAAAGATTTTTCTCTATATTTTCCATAGCTACTATCTTTGAATTTTTTGTTGAAGCTGTAGATTTAAAACCTTCAGGAAGTTCTTCAATAATATCTACATTGTTAATCCACACAACATTACCATTTTCAATATTTTTAAATAGTACAGACTCTTCAATATTTAAATTTACTTCGCCAAATTCTATTCTATCTACTTTTTTAACTTTTCCTCCTAAGGCTTGTACCATTAGCTGAGTTCCATAATCTAAAGCTAAAATTGGTATGCCACATTCAAAAACTTCCTTTTCTATTTTAGGTGCTTTTTCTTCATATATTGAATTAGCTCCTCCTGTAAAAATAATACCTGTAGGTTTTTTCTCCTCTATGCTATTAAGCGCTTTATTAAAAGGAACAACTTCACAATATACTTTTAAATCTCTAACTTTTCTAGCTATTAATTGATTTGATTGTCCTCCAAAATCTACAACTAAAATCATTTAAATACCCCCTCTGATAGTACTATTATATTCCAAGTTCAATAGATATCCTATTATTTTTTAACTCAAAATAATATTTTATTCTATTTTCCAATATATAAAAATTATATAACATATTTGTTGAAATTTATAATTTTTTTCAACTATAAAAAACCCCTTATGCTTTTTATTATCTTGTCATAATAATCTAACATTCGGGGTATACTTCAACTCTTTAGAATTCTTTTATTAAATTTTTAAATATTGATATATAGCTATAAAATGACAAATTGCTGCGGCTAAAACAAAAAAGTGCCAAATTACATGGTTGTAAAGGGGTAGTTTTTTCTTATAAAAGTAAGTTCCAACTGTATAGATTACACCGCCAGCCACAATTAAAATTAAAAATATTGAAGAGGTTTTCATTATTAAGGGCTTAATTAGCAAAATTGAAAGCCAACCCATTGCAACATAAATTACAACTGATAACTTTATATATCTATCATACTTTCCATAGGTAAATAATTTAAATAAAAACCCAAACAATGCTATCCCCCAAATTCCAACTAAAAAGGCAATCCTAGCCCTTCCATTTAGTATGTGAAAGACTATTGGCGTATAGGATCCTGCAATAAAAAAGAATATAGCACTATGATCAAATATTCTCAATATACTTTTAGCTGTCGGTAGTTGAATCGCATGGTAAAGAGTACTACATAGAAACATTAAAATAAAACAAACTCCATAGACTATATAACTTAAAAGGCCACCTGTACTTTCCACTCCCACAGATTTAACAATCATGAGAATCAAAAATACAATTCCTGCAACAACTCCTATACCATGACTTATACTATTAAAAATTTCAGCTATTAAATTTTTCTTTTTTATATTTACACTATTCATTTTCTACTTCCCTCATTACCATTAAAGTATATTGTACATACAATTTTGATGCCACTGATTTACACGCCAACGCTATCGGATCCTTAAATTCATTTTTTTCAGTAAATTCATCTAAAAACAGTTCTTTTAAAGACATTTCAATTAAATTGCAAAAATTATTATAAGCTTCCTCATAACTGTTTTTATTAATGGCATGCTTAATTCCCTCATCAATTTCTCCAATTGAAAACACAGTTTTTAAAATAGAAATTACTATTAAAATAGCCAACTGGTCCTTATCATATCTTTTTTTTACAGGTTTTTTCATTATCTTAGCCTTGACATAATTATTAACCATAGATGAAGTAACATTCTGATAGGAATCAACAATGCTGAAAGGCTCCATCTGTTTTTGAGCTATTGAAATCAATTGATCGCTATATAATTCAAAATTCGGCATTTCATCGTATCTTAAAAGCTTCCAATTACTAATTAAATTTATTATTTCTTTATCCATTGTACTCTCATCCATATCTAGTATTTAAAACTAGATTAACACGTCTTGTATATTTTGTCAATATTAAAATATCTTTAATGTAAAAAGTCGTCCACAGACGACTTTAAAATTTATAAATACTAGAATTTTTACTACCTAAACTATACCCATAACTCTAACATATCTCCAGTAAAATTATTCCCTATTCAAATCGCTATTTGAAATAAAGCCCCCCTTTGACTGAGAATAATAAATACTGTTTGCCACTGCTCTTCCTATTACTTGACTTGCCAGTGCTCCTACAAGGCTTACATCAGCAGGAATTTCACCTGTTGCCAAAGTAAATATAGTATCTCCATCAGACATTGTATGTACAGGAAATATGCTATTTCCATAGCCGTTATGAGCCATACTAGAAATTTTTTTACATTCTGATTTATTAAAAGTTCCATTTGTTGCAACTACGGAAATCGTAGTATTCTTTCCCTGATTAAATGCACTGAAATCAGAACCCATATTCTTTAGTATTTCAATAGTACTTTTAAACTCTTTATTTTTATAATCATAACATCCAGCAATTTTAATTTTTCTCTCATGGTCAAAAATATCTCCAAAGGCGTTACAGACAGTTAAAGCAGAAACCACTAATTCTCCCACTCTTATAGTAGCTGAACCAAGACCCGATTTCATTGCATAGTCCTTACCCAATATCTTTCCCACAGTAGCTCCTGTTCCCGCACCAACTAAACCCTGTCTTTTTTCATTTATAGTAGCTTCTTCACAAGCTCTATAACCCATTTCAAAATCAGGACGAACATTTGAACTTCCACATATTAAATCAAATATTACTGAAGCAGGTACAATGGGAATTTTTGCAACTCCCGTATCTAAACCTATACCATTATCTTCCAAATACTTCATAACACCACCAGCTGCATCTAATCCAAAAGCTGAACCACCGGCAAGCAATATGGCATTAACATTACTTACAAAATTTTCCGGACGTAATAAATCAGTTTCTCTAGTTCCGGGAGCCCCTCCTCTTACATCTACACCACATACCGTCCCCTCAGGTGGCAATATTACCGTTACTCCTGTTAACGCTTCAAAATCCTGTGCATGGCCTACTTTAATTCCATTTACAGCAGTTATATATCCTGAATACATACTATCCCTCCTGTCCTATCTTTTCTACTAATTCTATTCTATAACAAATAAATAAAAATAACAGTAAATAGAGATTTTTAGACCTTAGTTCATTTTAAATAAAAATTAAAGTCCTAAATCGGACCTTAATTTTCTCTTCTATATTAAATTTGCAAGAAACGTATAATTGATTATTAGGAAATATATAAAATATTATTAATAATAACTTAATATAAATTATAAAAAATCTAAAATATCCTCCGCTAAGATATCATTGTCAACAATATAGGAAAGGTGATCGTGTCCTTCTAATATTTTAGTCTTACCATTATTAACTGCTTTTGAAATTTCCTTTATAAATTCATCTTTAAAAATATCATTTTCTCCGAATACTAAAAGAATTTCATTTTCAATTTGTTTGAAATCTTCAATATCTATATTGGGTTCACTTAACATTAATTTTAAAAGCTTATCTCCGGTTTTCTCATACTTATTTTTAATCTTATTTAAAAGCTCTTCTTCCATGTCCTTAGGATTTAAATTCGGTCCCAATAATATTAATTTTCCTAATTGGTTAGGATTAGAGATGCCCAATAATATTCCTATAATAGCTCCGTCACTAAATCCCAGTACATTTACTTTATCATAACCTAAACTTTCTATAAATGCCTTAATATCCTCAGCCATAATATTATAGGAGTATTTATCAGTCATAGTACTCTTCCCGTGATTTCTGCTGTCAATAGCATATATTTTATAAGATTCTTTTAGTTTATCTATTAATTTATAGAATATCTCTAGATTTTCACCACTTCCATGCAACATTAATAGTGGTTTTCCCTCCCCGAATTCCTCATAATAAAGTTCAACATCATTTACTTTTCTATACATATTAACCTCCGACTCAGTACCCTAAGTTTTCATTTAAAATAAGTACATGTATTCTATCCCTATCAAACTCATGAGCTATTGTTACGAAAAAATTGCAAATTCTCTCAGGACTTTTACAATCCGAACATTTCCCCGTAAATTTACATGGTGTATTTTTGTCCAACCTTTTAGCATCTAATGGTGCTGCTATTTCTCTGGCTCTCTTTATAGCTCCAAAATAATCTTCAGTTATTTTGTTTTCACCCACTACTACAATAACTTTTTTAGGACCATATATCATAGGAGCGACTCTGCTTCCATTTCCATCAATATTTATTATCTCTCCCTTTGATGAAATAGCATTTGAGCCTGTAATGAATACGTCACTGGTAAAATTCTTTAAATATATCTTTCTCCTATCCTCAGAAGTTAAACTCTTTTCAAATTTATCGTAAAATTTGACATCCTTTTTTCTTAGCCATTGGAAAACCCCTAGTTCTTCAAGAGTAATCGAGTCACCACACCCAACAGTTAATCCATCTTTAAAAAATTCTTCTAACAATATGTAAAGTTCTTCTCTTGATTCACAATAATAACCGTTCATATTATTTTCTCTCAAGTTTTTAATAGTTTCTTTTATAATATTTTCCATAAGTCTTATTATATCAAAATAAAGCAAATTAAAAAGAGCCCCTAGGCTCTTATAATAATTTAGCTCTTTGTTCTTCAGCTGTTAAATTAGATAGATAGGAAATAGGTACATCAAATACGGTAATAGCTCCGATTTTACCCTCTTGTCTCATTTTATAAACTGCCCTTGCAAAGGCAACATTAATAGAGGAAGTGAATTCAGGATTACTATCTAAATCCAACTTAAACTCATAAACTTGTTTCGTAGCTTGAGACGTTTCTCCTATTCTTAATACCCTGCCTCCATGTACCATCTTTTTATGATTCTTTTTTAGCTCTTCTTCTGAAATAAAATGGACTGTAGTATTGTAATCTACGAAATAATCAGGCATTGTAATGATTTTAAACTCTATTTCTTCCTTATCTGCTCCATCTTCAGCAACTACATAACAAATTCTTTTATGTTTATCTCTTGGGGTAAAATTTACTTTTTCTCCCGCTTTAATTCTTTCAATTGACTCTTCAATTGGAACTGTATATTGGGTTGCATCAATTACTCCGTCAATTCTTCTAATTGCATCGCTATGTCCCTGACTTACTCCTTCACCCCAAAAAGTATGGGTTTCTCCTTGAGGCAAAATTGATTGGGCAAGTAACCTATTCATGGAAAAAATTCCGGGATCCCAACCTGTTGAAATTATAGAGAGATTATTTCCCTCTTTAGCTGCCAAATCTATGTCATTAAAGTATTCCGGTATTTTAGCGTGAGTATCAAAGCTATCTACTGTATTAAAATGCCTTGCTATTTCAGGACCTTGACTTCTTAAATCCGTGGCGGAACCTCCACAAAGTATACATACGTCAATTTCACCTTTAAAGTCCAAAATATTTTCTAAGCTATATACTTTAGACTGACTTTCAATGGTCTTTGGCTCTCTTCTTGTAAATATACCTACAAGTTCCATATCCTCCGCCAGATTTATCGCCTTTTCAGCACCCTTACCCAAGTTTCCATATCCAACTATTGCTACTTTTATCTTCTCCATAAAACCTCCATTAGAAGTTTAAAATATCTTTCATATCATATAAACCCTTACTTTGATTTATTATAAATGAACAGGCCTTTAAAGCTCCTGCACCAAATACTTTTTTTGATTGAGCCCTATGAGTTATTTCTATCGTCTCATCTAAACCTGCAAATAAAACAGTATGCTCTCCAACTATAGTTCCACCTCTAATAGCATGAACTCCAACTTCAGATTTCTCTCTTGACAGATTTGTACCTTCTCTTCCATCTTTTTCTACAAGTTCATTTCCTCTGCCTTTATTTGCGGCATCAAATAACATTTTTGCCGTTCCGCTAGGTGAATCTTTCTTTAAATTATGGTGCTTTTCAATTATTTCAATATCAAAATCAAAAAGTCCCTTTGAAAGATTTTCCACTACAGCTAGTAAAATATTAATTCCAATACTCATATTACCGGTAAAAAATATAGGTAATTCCTCAGAAGCTTTGTTTATTTTCTCAATTTCTTCAGCTGTATGACCTGTAGTAGCTATTACTAAAGGCTTTTGTTCTTCTTTTGTATAATTTAAAATAGAGCCTATTAAACTGTGATGAGAAAAATCCAATATAATATCAACTTTTTCTTTTATATCTTCAAAGTTTTGGTATAGAGGATAGCTAAGTCTTTCTCCACTTCCAATACCGATTCCCGCAACAATTTTAAAATCCTTTGAATTCTCACAAAGCTCCGTAACTGTTTTTCCCATGCCTCCTGTGGCACCAACTAATAATATTTTCATAATAACTCCTACAGTAACCCTACTTCTCTCATAGTATCTTTTAACAATTCCTTAGTTGAATCTGAAGCTTCAAAAAGCGGCAATCTCAACCCTCCAACTTCAAAACCTAAAATATTCATTGCTGCTTTTACCGGTATAGGATTAGGTTCTACAAAGAGCGCATCTATAAATCTCTTGTACTTCACTTGAATTTCCAAAGATTCTTTTATTTTGCCCTCTAAAAACAGATGAACCATTTCGCTGGTTTCCTTTGGAATTATATTTGCGGAAACTGAAATTACTCCAAGACCTCCTGCCGAAAGTAAAGGAACTACAACATCATCATTTCCTGAATAAATTTCAAAATCCTCTCCACACACTCTTCTTATTTCAATAGTATGTCCCAAGTTACCTGTTGCATCTTTAATGCCCACTATATTCTTATGTTCAGATAGATTTTTCAAAGTTGAAGGAGCTATTGGCATATTAGTCCTTCCTGGAACATCATATAACAATATTGGAATGTCAACGGAATTTGCAATTGCTAAAAAATGTTCTTCCAAACCTTTTTGTGAAGTCTTATTATAGTAAGGAGTAACTTGCAGTAACGCATCTGCTCCAGACTTTTGCGCTTCAACGCTTAAGTTGATACCATGTCTGGTATCGTTACTTCCCGTACCGGCTATAACGGGAATTCTCTTATCAATAACATCTACAGCACACTTTATAGCCTCTAGGTGTTCCTCGTCATTTAAAGTGGAAGCTTCTCCTGTAGTACCTGTTATTACTATTGCATCTGTACCACTTTTAACATGAAACTCTAATAACTCTTCCAGTTTTTTAAAATCAATATCTCCATTTTCTTTAAACGGTGTTACAAGCGCAACTCCTGATCCTTTAAATATTGCCATAATTTACCTCCTATTTACTACAAATTAAATTCTTCCACAAATACTTCAACTACTTTTTTTACATTCTCATCATCTATAACGTAGGAGATGCTTATTTCTGAAGTTGAAACCTGGTGTAACTCCACATTGTTTTGAGCTAGAATTTCAAAAGCTCTTGAAGCAACTCCGGCCTGCGTCCTCATTGCATTTCCAATTATTGAAACCTTACTTACATTTTCTATATAATTAAAATTTAAACCCTTTTCTTTTAAAACTGATGAAACTATTTCCTTATTGTCAGACGTTGTAGTAAAGGAAACTAAGTACTTATCCCTTGCAAATTTATTTTGACTAATAATGTCAATAATTACATTTTCATTTCCCAGCCTTACAAAAAGATCGTTAATTTCTTCCGGGCTGTTAGTACTTAACTCAATATTTACTAAAAGTATATTATCCATTATAGATAGATTCGTTATATTCTTTTTCTCCATTATCTTTCCTTCTTTTACTATATATGTTCCCTTTACTTCATTGGTATTTAGTGCAATATATAGTGGTACATTGTACTTCCAAGCAAGTTCCACACTTCTTGGTTCTATCACTTTCGCACCTAAACTTGCCATTTCTAAAGTCTCTTCATAGGATAAATAATCCAACTTCTTAGCATTTTTATAAACCCTTGGGTCTACAGTATATATACCTTCCACATCAGTATAGATTTCACAGGGATACTCTAAACTTGCCGCAATTGCAACTGCGGAAGTATCAGAACCTCCTCTTCCCAAAGTGGTTATATCTCTTGCGGAATTAACTCCTTGAAACCCTGCTACTACTACTATGTAACCCTCATCTAAGTACCTTTCAATCAGTTCACTTTCCACACTTTGAACTTTACTTCTCATATGGTGTCCAAAGGTTCTAAATCCCGCTTGCCATCCTGTAAGCGATATGGCCTTATGTCCTTTTTCATTTAAAGCCATAGATAAAAGAGCTATAGTAACCTGCTCTCCTGTAGCAAGTAATACGTCCATTTCTCTCCTATTTGGATTTAAAGATATTTCACTGGATAGGGCTAAAAGCTCATTGGTTTTTTTGCCCATGGCAGATACAACGGTAACAATATTTTTATACTGTTCTCTCTTCTTTATAATTCTATCTGCCACTTCATTTATCTTTTCCGCAGTAGCTACTGAAGAACCTCCATACTTCATCACTACACCTTTTTTTCTCACTCTTTCACCTCTTACTTTAACATAAATAAATTTATAAAAAACTATGAGCTCTTTGGCTCATAGTTAGTCTTATTATTTTGTAAAAAATTTATTTATTTAATTACAAAGAATAACAGAAGTAAGCTCTTTTGTCAATGTTCTCAACTAAATTACCGCTTATTTTAGCAGCTCATCATATTCTTCTTCCTTAAAACCAAAAAGCACTTTCTCTTCAGTTACCAATACAGGTCTCTTTACAAGCATTCCATCCGTTGCAAGAAGTTTTAACTTTTCATCATCTGTCATTTCCTTTAGTTTATCTTTCAGCTTCATATCCCTATATAATTTTCCACTTGTATTAAAGCATTTATTTATTTCTCGATTTCCCCTTTTTATCCACTGTCTAATTTCCTCTTCTGTGGGGTTTTCTTCCGTAATTTCACGATACTCATACTCAATCCCATTATCATCTAAATACTTTCTGGCTTTTTTACAAGTACTGCATTTACTGTAACAAATAAACTGCATATTATCACTCCTTTTGATATAATTATAACATTATTATGAAATTTTAAAACCAATCAATAAAGGAGCATATCATGAGTAAAAAAGAATTCTTTCTCCGCACAGCTATTGCCCTTCTGGGTATTCTAATCCTCTCTTTTGGAATAGGAATTTTACTAAGCGGAAATGTTGGGACAGATCCCTATACTGCCGCAAATGTAGCTGTAAGTTCAAAATTAAATATTCCCTTTAGTCTTTACCAAGTCCTTATAAATCTGGTATTACTCATATATGTTTTTATCTTTGACAGAAAATATATTGGTATAGGTACGGTTTTAATGTTATTTTTCGTAGGTTTTCTTATTGAATTCTTTAACAAGTTAATTTTAAATTTTATCAATTTTGACTTTAATTTTATTATCTATGTAATTTTTTTAGTACTGGGAATTTTAATTATGACCTTTGGAATTTCTTTATATATGAGTGTAAGAGTGGGAAGTGCTCCCTATGATGCCATAGCTCCAATAGTATCCGAACAAATCGGAATGGAATTTAAATATGTAAGAATTATTCAGGATATATTATTTATGTCCATAGCTTTAATTTTTAACGGTCCTGTAAATGTGGCGACTATTATAAGCGCATTTTTTGTAGGTGCATTAATTGATTTTTGGAACTACAAAATATCAACGCCACTTTTAAAAAAAGT
>NZ_RLIH01000011.1 GCF_004006535.1 Anaerosphaera multitolerans
AAGTTTGGTATAAAACCAAACTTCATATTTCAAATATTTAATTGGTGCGGGAGAGAGGACTTGAACCCCCACTCCAAAGGAACTAGATCCTAAGTCTAGCGCGTCTGCCAGTTCCGCCACTCCCGCGAACAATTAACAAAGATTATTATACATAGTTTATAAAATTTTGTCAATGCTTTTTAAAAAATATTTATTTATCTTTATCCTGAGAATTTTAGGGTATAATATATTTTAAGGAGTGATTAAACTTGAAAGAAAAATTTTATAGGTTTATGCAGGGAAGATATGGCGCCCATTACGGTATGGATGCACTTTCAAAATTTATATTCGGCTTTATGATTGTTTTGGTAATAGCATCTGTATTTTTAAATAATCCTATTATAACTAATGTTGGGATGGTACTGCTTTTAGTACTTTTATATTTTAGATTGTTTTCTAAAAATATTACTGCACGTTATCAAGAAAATCAAAAATTTTTAATGGTTACAGCCCCTGTGAGAAAAACTTTTGAGAGAACGAAGAGAAATCTAAAAGATAGGAAAGAATATAAGTATATTCAGTGTGAAAGTTGTAAACAGGAACTTAGAGTGCCTAGAAAAAAAGGTAAGATTAGGGTTACGTGTAAAAAATGCGGACATAAATTTGATGTAAGAACATAATATACTTAAATTAATATCAAGCCTCTTGTAGAATATGAGAGGTTTTTTATATGTTGAATTACAATAATTATTGCAACACTACTCCAAATTATTTAATTTATATAAAAATTTTTCTAAGGTGTATTAAATTCTACAATCTATCATATGAATATGAATAATTATATTTAATAGTTTAAATTAAAATTTGATATTGGCAAGCTTGATACTCTTGGAGTTGATTAAAAAGTGTAATTCTATTACTTTTAACTAATATTTTCATATGGTATACTATTTTCATAAAGGAAATGGAGGCTATTATGGATTTAGCAAGCAAGATTAGGTCTATTTATGATTATCCAATTGACGGCATAATCTTTAGAGATATTACAACGCTTTTAAAGGATGGAGATGCCTTTAAGGCTTCAATTGATGCTGTTACAGAATCATTTAAAGAGGATATTGATTTAGTTGTAGGAATTGAAGCAAGAGGTTTTATTATAGGAGCGGCTGTGGCTTATTCCTTGGGATGTGGTTTTGTTCCTATAAGAAAACCGGGTAAATTGCCGGCTAAGAAAATATCTTCTGAATATGAGTTGGAATATGGAACTGACAGTATTGAAATGCATAGTGATGCAATAAAAAAGGGACAAAAAGTTTTAATCGTAGATGACTTATTGGCAACGGGAGGAACGGCTGAAGCATCTGTTAATTTAGTTGAGGAACTGGGAGGGGAAATTGTAGGTCTTAGTTTTTTAATTGAATTAGTGGATTTAAAGGGACGTGAAAAGTTAAAGGGATATAGAGTAAAATCTGTAGTTGAGTTCAATGGAGATTGAGGAGCTGAAAATTCAGCTCTTTTTTAAATTGTAAAAACTTAATTGTTCAAAATTTAAATCCACCAGATTGGAAGCACTTATACCTACAAGTCTTAATTTTTCTCCTGTGTACTCTTCATTAAAAATTTTCATGGAGATGTCGTAAATTTCTTCAAAGTCCTTAATTGTATAAGTGAAAGTTTTGGAGTGGGTGGTGGTTTTAAAGTTGCTTTTTTTTAATTTTAAGGTAATAGTGTTAAAACCTAAGTTCTTAGCCTTTAAATCTTCAGATAATTCCTTAGAAAAGTTTTTAATATATTCAGTGAGGGTGTTGGTATCGTTAGTATCTAAAAAAGTCCTTTCAACGCCCATACTTTTTCTAACTCTATCAGGTTCGACTTTTCTTTTATCAATTCCTCTAATTCGATGGTAAACTTCAATCCCCATTTTTCCAAACATTTCAAAGAGAAATTCTTCAGAAAGACTTAACAGTTCTTCTATTGTGTTTATGCCAATGTCCCTAAGTTTTTCCTGAGATTTTTTGCCTAGGCCGTGGACTTTATTAATATCTAGAGGCATTAAAATGTCTGGTATATCCGATTTTGTAATAATCATCATACCATTTGGCTTATTCCAGTCCGAGGCAAGCTTAGCTAAAAATTTATTGTAGGAAAGCCCTGCACTAATAGTAAGTCCTGTACTGTCTTTAATATCTTTTTTAAGAGAATAAATTATGTCCACAGGTTCGGCCTTTTTCCCGGTAATGTCAATATAGGCCTCATCAATTGAAACTTTTTCAACTATATCGGAATATTTTTGAATTATATTAAAAACTTCCTTGGATTTTTCTACATATCTCGCCCTTCTCATAGGAACTATAATTAAATCGCTACATAGCTGTTTTGCCATAAATACAGGCATGGCAGAGTGAATACCGTATTTTCTGGCTTCATAGTTAGCGGTTGTTATAATGGAACGCTCACTTAATCCCCCCACGCACATTGGTTTGCCAATAAGAGCAGGGTTGTCAAGCTCTTCTACAGAGGCGTAAAAGGCATCTATATCTACATGGATAATATTATTTCTCTTACTTCTCATATTTCTCACCTATAATAATAGTATAATATACTGGAAAAATGTCAATTGAGCTTTTTATTTTATTGGGAATTGTTATAATAGTTGAGAGGTGAAAGATGAAGACAAGAGTTTTTTTATTTGATTTTGATAAGACACTTACTGATGAAGACAGTATTTTTTTACTTTGGGAATATGCTATTAAAATGAAAAGAATATCGAGATTTTACTATATAGGTAAAATGATTTTAGGGGCTTTTAAATATATTTTTTCTTTGGGTAATTTTAAATATATGAAGACAGAGATGTGTTCCGTTTTAAAATACTTAAGTGAAGAGGATTTAAAAAATTTTGTAGATTATATTTATGAAAATCACATATTAAAAGAAGGGGAAGTTTATTTTAATAATTTAGGGGAGGGATATAAAATGTTGGTATCTGCATCTCCTATAAATTATTTGAAATATATTACAAAGTATCTTAATTTTGATGTGGTAATTGGAACTGAACTTGATGAAAATTTTAAATTAGTTGGCGAAAATAACAAACACAGGGCTAAGGTAAAGAGAATACAAGAACATTTAGGTAAGGTTGGAATTGAAATAGATTATGAGATTTCAGAAGGTTATTCCGATTCCTATTCGGCTGACAGACCTATGCTTGAAATGGTTAACCACAGATATTTAATTAATTCAAAGGTAAGAGAAGAGGGCTATAAAAACTTAAGTTGGAGTTGATTATACTGTATAGCAAATTGCAACTGTAAGTTGCAATGATAATTTAAGTTTTTGGTATGCAAGTGATAAAAAGTTTACCCTTAAATCAGGAGGTGGAAAATGAGATTAAATGAAAGACTAGAGAAGCTGAGGAAGGATAAAGGGCTTTCTCAGGAAGAAGTTTCAAATTACTTAGGAGTTTCACGCCGAACTATATCAAAGTGGGAAAAGGGAACTTCAAATCCTGATTTAAATAATATTGTAAAACTTGGAGAGCTTTATAATGTAAGTATGGATTATATCTTAAAGGGCAATGGGAAAGAGGAAGTTGATATTAATACAGAAAATAGTGAAGTTAAAGTTGAAAAGAAAACCAAAAGTAAAACATGGCTTATGGTACTTATAATAATTTTCCTCTTTCTTTTACTTGCCGCTTTAATTATTTTAATGGTAAATTGGTATCCTCGTGAGTTTATGAAAGTATTTAATTAAGTTAAAATAGATAGAACTGTTACAAAAATAAGCAAAGCCATTGTAACAGTTTTTTAATTGAGACATTATACTTGCCAGAAAATATAAAGTAATAGTACATTTTTTAAGGATGTTAATGCAATGTTTTGACACAGCGTTTAAAGGATCAAGTAAAGGTAAGTAAACTGAGAAATGTAGGATTTGAAATTAACAGATTTGCGAAGGAGTCAATTTCCGAAATTAGTAAGACTGCTTCAAAATTCTTTTCTCAAGGGGTTGGCGTAGGTCACGTGAGAGGTAATGCTCTAGTTTCAAGTGACTATTGCATAAACTGTCAAATTGAAATTGCGGGAAAAATCCTTGAAAATCAAGGAGAACTTTTATGGACTGTAAAAGATTGTGGAGATTAATTTTAAAAATCTATGAAAATTATTAAAGGCTGCTACAAATAATATTATTTGCAACAGCCTTTTCTTAAAGTGTAAATCCTCCATCAACGATTATGGCTTGGCCTGTAATATAGGATGCGTCATCGGAAATTAAAAACAATGCTGTCTTAGCCATTTCTTCGGGCTTACCCAAACGACCCATGGGTATTGTACTTTGTAATTTTTCCAAGTTTTCCTTAGGAACGGACTCTAAAATTGGAGTTAAGGTCATTCCAGGACATAGAGCATTCACCCTAACACCTTTAGAAGCGTAATTATATGCAGCTACTTTTGTAAGATTTATAAGCCCACTTTTAGAAGGACCATATCCGTAAGAGGCTGGGGTAGGTTTAAAGGCGGCAACGGAACCGGTATTTAAAATATTTCCCTTTGTCTTTACAAGGTGTGGCATTACTTTTTGAACGAGTTTAAATGGTGCTTTCAAGTTTGTATCTAGTAATTTGTCCCAAGATTCTTCATCAAAATCCTCAAGGGTACGGGAGATGGAGATACCTGCATTGTTAAAGAGAGCATCTATCCTACCATATTTTTTAATGGCTTTATCTACTACTTTATCCATGTCGCTGTCCACTGCCATGTCAGCCTGTACAAAAGTTGCCTCTCCACCTTGAGATTTAATATATTCAATAAGAGTTTCACCTCTTTTTATATTTCTTCCTGTGGCAATAATCTTAGCTCCTTCACTGGCAAATAATTTAGCTGATGCTGAGCCTATTCCTGACGTAGCTCCGGTTACAATAATTACTTTGTTTAAAAGTTTCATAATATCACCTTTCTTTAATTACTAAAAGTTTTAATTTGAAAAATTTGGGAATTAATTTATGTATACCCTTGAAAAGGTAATTAAATAATTATTTTAAACTTAGTAAAACTAAAGGGTTACAAATTATTTACAACTTGGAACTTCTATTTACAACTACTTTTTTTGTTGTTAATATAAAGATGTTGACTTGGAGGAAGAGATGAAAAAATTTTTTAAATATTCAACAGCTTTCATTTTATTTGTTGTTTTTGCAATATATTTAGCAGGAGTTTTTTACTTTAAAAGTTATTTTCTCCCTAATACAAAAATAAACGAAAGAGATATGAGTTTTACTCAAATTGCTGAACTATATGAAAACTACAATTCATTACATGATGATTTTGAGTTAAAGATAGTTGGTAGAGATGTGAAAGAAAGTTTAAAATTATCTGATTTTGAATATAGGGATACTTTGGAAAGAGGACAGACAGTTAAACAAAATCCAACTTTGTGGATTTTTTCTTTATTTGCAAAGAAAGAATATAATTTGGATCATAAAATAACCTATGATAATCAAAAGTTTTTAGACACTATTAATAAGTTGGACTTTTTTAAAGGGGAAACTGTTGAGCCTGAAAATGCAAAAATAGTATTTAACGGAAGGCGATTTATAATTGAAAAAGAAGTTCTTGGAAATAAAATTAACAAGAAACTCTTTGAGGAGAAGGTTTTAGATTATATAAATGAAGGAAGAAAGACCTTAAATTTAGAGGATGAGGAAATCTACTACAGTCCCATTGTATTTTCAGACGATACCTATTTAAATAATAAGGTAAGTCAGATGAATAAACTTAACTCTTTTGAAATAACCTATGATTTTGAAGATAGAAAAGAAGTTATAAAAAATGAAGAATTATTAAGTTTGTATAGGGAAAATGATGAGGGGCTATTGGTACCTGATAGAGATAGGGTAAAAGAATATGTAAGAACTTTGGCCGGTAAGTACGATACCTATATGGGAACTAGAGATTTTTATGCAACAGGTTTAGGACCTATTAAGGTTGAGGGTGGAATCTACGGTTGGTGGACTGATATTGAAAAAACTACAGATCAACTTGTAAAGGCTTTGGAAAATACGGAAAGTGTAACATTAATTCCCATATACAGATTAACTGCAAATTCAAGGACACTTAATGATTTAGGAAATTCCTATATTGAAGTTGACCTTGGAAGGCAGCATCTATGGCTTTATAAAGAGGGAGAGCTGGTATTGGAAACGGACTTTGTCTCAGGTAACCCCAATAGAGAAAATGGAACTCCTCTTGGAACTGAAAAAATTTGGTCTAAGGAGACAAAGCGTTATTTAACGGGAGAGGATTATAAAAGTTTTGTAGATTACTGGCTTCCTATTAATTGGAAGGGTGTAGGACTTCATGATGCAAGTTGGAGAAATGAGTTTGGAGGAGATCTATATTTAACTAATGGTTCTCACGGGTGTATAAATATTGAAAGTTCAGCTATGAAGAATATCTATGACAATGCCTTTGTGGGAATGGGTGTAGTGGTTTATGATTCAAGTTTACCTCAGGAAAGTGAAGTTGTTGAAATGGGAGTAGTTGAAAGCCCTTAGGGATTAGTTATTTTTTTAACAAAACTATTGTATTATAATTAACATTGTGCTATAATTAAACCATAAATATCTTCAGGGCGAGGTGAAAATCCTTGACCGGCGGTAAAGTCCGCGAGTTCTTGTGAACCGAATTGGTGAAATTCCAATACCGACAGTATAGTCTGGATGAAAGAAGATTGCAGGTTTTTTTATGCAATTATGCCCCGAGGAAAAGGGGCTTTTTTAATGCCCTAATATATCTTTGGAGGGTTATTTATGAATAGTGTAAGTCGTAGTAGCTACAAGGTTAGAATGATAACCAGAGTGGGGATGTTAAGTTCATTGGCCTTTATCTTAATGTATTTTCAAGTGCCTTTAACTTTTATAGCTCCAACTTTTTTAAAACTTGATGTTTCAGATTTGCCTGTATTAGTTGGCTCTTTTACTATGGGACCTATGGCGGCTGTGTTAATATCACTTATTAAGAATATTTTACACTTTGCCATACATGGAAGTTCAACAGGTGGAATTGGTGAGTTATCTAACTTTATTGTAGGAAGTGTTTTTGCAGTATCAGCGGGAATGATATACAAGAGAAATAAAACATTTAAAACAGCAGTTATAGGATTATTTGTGGGAACTATATTAATGACTGTATGCGCTCTTATTTCAAATTATTATTTTATATTTCCGCTATATTCAAAGTTAATGCCTATGGAGGCTATTATTAATGCAGGAGCTGCAATAACTTCAAGGATTACAGATCTTTGGAGTATGATGCTTTATTCTGTACTGCCTTTTAATTTAATAAAGGGATTTATAGTGTCCTTGGTGACATTACTAACTTATAAGAAAGTTAGTTATATATTTAAAGATTAATTTTAGTTAGATTTACCCTTATCTAATTAAAAATAAGACCTGCTTAAGCGGGTCTTATTTTTGTTTAAATAAAAAACGATGTAATTTTTACACCGCTTTTATTCTTCTTCACTTTCAGTTTCAGAAACTGTAGGGATATCAGCAGCAGAAACGTCTTCAACTACTTCCTCTTCTTCAACTTCTTCTCTTGGCTCTTGAAGAGTTGCAACAGTTTCAGTTAAATCTGTAAGAACTTCAATTTTTTCGTTTTTGCTCACGTCTAAATCTTCAACTGTAACTATATCTCCGATTTGCATATGCTCAACATCGAAAATTGCTTCAGAAGGTAAGTCAGCAGGGAAACATTCTATTTCAATTTCATCTAGTACTTGAATTAAGTTAGATGGTTGAACTATTATAGAATCTCTGTTTTCAAGCACTACAGGAATAGTAACTCTTAATTTTTGACTCATATCAACTAAGTATAGATCAAAGTGTAGTATTTGGTTTTTGTAAGGATGTTTTTGAACATCTTTAAATAGAACCATTTGACTATCTGAACCCATAGTTGCTTCAACTATATTTGAAGTTCCTGCTTGCTCATATACTTTTAAAAGTTCCTTTTCAATTGCGATTACGCTTTTTGCTTCATTTCCTTTTGAATAAATAACTCCGGGAATACTTCCTTTTTGTCTTAATTTATCTACTTGGTTTTTTCCTAATTCTTCTCTTTTTTCAAGTGTTAATTTAATACTTGACATTTCGCACCTCCATAACGAACTTGTTTATTTTATTATACCAGAACCTAAGCAAATGTCTCCATCATAAAAGACTAAAATTTGACCAGGAGTGACACCTTTTATGGGATTATCAAATTTGACTATTAGTTCATCATTTAAAACATCTACTACCATTGGCTCATCCTTTGCACGATACCTTATTTTGCCCGTACATCTAAGCGGGAAGGTAGGTGTCTTAGTAATCCAAAAAGGCTCTTCACAAATAGTTTCGCTCTTATACAGAGCTGGGTTACCTAATCCTTGAGCAACAATTAGTCTGTTTTTTTCCAAATCTTTATCAGCAACAAAAAAAGGCTCACCACTGCCTACTCCACCGATTCCAATACCTTTCCTTTGCCCTATTGTATAGTGTATAAGGCCTGAATGTTCACCTAGATATTCTCCATCAACGGAATAAATATCTCCTTTTTTAGTGAAAAGGAAACTGTCAAGGAACTTATTAAAGTCTCTTTCACCAATGAAACATATTCCTGTGGAATCTTTTTTCTTTGCAGTGGAAAGATTGTACTTTTCAGCTATTTTTCGAACTTCTTCTTTTTTAAAATTTCCTATTGGAAACAGAGTTTTAGAAAGAGCTTCTTCATTTACACGGGATAGAAAATAACTCTGATCTTTATTTTCATCTACTCCTCTTAAAAGATAGGTGTGATTATCTTTTTTAAGAGTTCTGGCGTAGTGGCCCATTGCAATGTAATCGGCATCAAGTTTCATTGCAAAATCCAAAAAAGCTTTGAATTTTATTTCAGTATTGCACATTACGTCAGGATTTGGTGTACGACCTTTTTCATATTCTGAAAGGAAATAAGAAAAGACTCTTTCTTTATACTCCTCTTCAAAATTTACGGTATAGTGGTTAATCCCAAGTTCTTCACAAACCCTTACCACATCTAAATAATCTTCAGCTGCTGTGCAAACTCCATCGTCATCTTCTTCACTCCAGTTCTTCATAAAGACAGCTGTTACATCGTAACCTTCTTCTTTTAAAAGAGCTGCGCTAACAGAAGAATCAACTCCGCCGCTCATTCCTAAAACAACGCTTTTTGATTTACTCATCAAAAACACTCCAGTATTATCAAATTTCACTAGAATATTATACATTAAGAAGTTGAAAAAAGCCAATTATTTATTGAAGTTTTATTGAAAACAGCAAAGTTTAATAAAATTTATTAAAGTAAAATATTAAATTCTAGGGGCTAAGAATTTTTTTACTTTAATCTATTAACTATTAATGGTAATATATTAAAAGGTGATAAGTGTGAGAAAGTTAATCCTTTTATTTATACTTCTACTGTTACCAACTGGATGTGAAAAAGGCTATGAAAAATATGAATTAAAAGTATTTGATGCTTTTGATACAGTCACCTCTATTATTATATATGAAAGAGATGAAAATGAAGCAAATAAAAAGCTGTTAAAGCTAAAGGAAAAGTACTTGGAATTGCATAGACAGTTTGACAGATATAACAACTATGAGAATGTGAATAATGTAAAGACTATAAATGATAATGCAGGAATAAAATCTGTCAAAGTAAGTGAAGAGCTTTATCACTTATTGGAGAAGTCAGTTTATTATAATGAAACCATTAGTGACAAGGTAAATATTTTAATAGGACCAGTTGTGGATTATTGGGGAGAGTATAGAGATCTTTATAATACAGGTCATTCTAAAGACGAAGTAATAAAAAAACTTGGGAGCGCCATTCCGCAAGAAGAGGATTTAATTAAATTTAAGTCCCTTGTGGACTTAGATAAATTGGTGCTAAATGAAGAAGATAAAAGCGTATTTTTAAAAGAAAAGGGCATGGAACTTGATGTGGGAGCTTGTGCCAAAGGCTATGCAGTGGAGTTGTTGTGCCAGTACGGAAGAGATGAACTGGAAATAGCTTCGGGTATGGTATCGGCAGGTGGAAATGTTAAGACTATTGGAGAGCCTGTAACTAAAGATTATTATAAAATCGCAATTCAAAATCCTGAAAATATAGAGGATGAAAGCAAGGATCCTTATATAACCGTACTAAATATAAAGGATAATTCTGTAGTTACAAGTGGGGATTATCAAAGGTATTTCACCTATGAAAATCAAAGGTACTGTCATATAATTGACCCTGAAAGTTTTATGGTTGCCGATAAGTTCAGATCAGTAAGTGTAATTGAGGAAGATTCTCTGTTATGTGATTATCTATCGACAGCTTTATTTTTAATGGACTATGAAGATGGACTGAAATTATGTGAAGATTTAAAAGTAGATGCAATTTGGTTTTTTCAAAATGGAGAAATAAAAAGTACTCAAGGAGCAAGACAGATGATGGAGGGGGTTAAATGAAAAACAATGTCAGGGGATTAATATTTCATTTGATTATTATTTTAATAGTATTTATTATGGCGCTATTAATAAACCTAAGCGATTCATTAATAGAAATAATCTATGGAAATATAATTTTTAGAACAATTCTTTCTTTAATCCCAATTTTTTTATACTATAATTTCGGAAAGGCCATGAGTAAAAGGGGATCGAAAAATTTAGACTTTTTTACAGGAAATATTGTATTTTTAATAGCAGTGGTTTTACTTGTATTTGCTTTTTTAGGTTTAAAGTCTGATGTTTTTAATACTCCTGTGGCAGGGACTATGTGGAGATTTCCTTTAGACTTTTTCCTAATGCCGCAATTATATATATTTCAAATGTATAATATAGGATATAATATGTTTACAGCTCTTCTTGCTGCAATATTACCGGGATTTCTTTATGGCGTTTCCATAAAGAGGTCACGTGCAAAAATATTGAAAAAGAAAAGACTTATGAAACTGAGACAGATTAGAAGCAGGAGAAGAAGATGATAAAAACATCAAAATCGTTGGTAATACTTTTACTTTTATTATCTTTATTTCTTTTAAACAGTTGTAATTCGAAGGTAGAAGAAAATTTTGAAAGTGTAATTATTGATAGTGTAATAGATGGAGATACTGTAAGATTAAGTTCGGGAGAAAAAATCAGAATAATAGGAATAAATACTCCTGAAAAAGATAAAGAAAAACTTGGGAAAGAAGCCCATACATATGTTAAAGATTTAATAGAGGGGAAGAAGGTCTATTTGGAAAAGGATAAATCAGATAGGGACCAATATGAAAGACTTTTGAGATATATTTGGATTGAAATACCAAAAGAGCTAAGTAAAAAAGAAATAGAAACTAAAAATCTTTCTGCAATTTTACTTAAAAAGGGTTATGCCAGAAAATATACCTTTGAACCTGATATTAAATATGAAAATATATTTCAAGAAATTGAAAATGAAGCTAGAATAGAAGAGACAGGCATGTGGGAAATTAATAAAAATGGAACTACAAGAGGAGATAAGCTAAATGTACAATTACAGTTCTGAAGATCTTTATAAGGAAACTTTAAAGGCCTTTGAAAAAATAAATGTGACACCTAAAGATATTGCTTTAATAGTGTATGATTTACAAAAACCCTATATTGATAACATTACAATGGAAAATTGTGAGGAAAATGTAAGAGAGGTTCTTAAAAAAAGGGAAGTAATACATGCAGTTTTAACCGGACTTGCCATAGATGAATTGGTGGGCCGGAAAATGTTTCCTGAACCAATTCAATCTATAATTGAAAATGATGAAGGACTTTATGGAATTGATGAAATTATGGCATTGGGAATAGTAAATGTCTATGGTTCAATAGGACTTACAAACTTCGGTTATCTTGATAAGGAAAAAGTCGGTATTATAAAGGATTTAGATAAGAGGAAGAAGGCAAACGGAGATATTACTACCTTTGCCGATGATATAGTGGCGGCTGTGGCAGCTGCAGCTGCGTCTAGAATGGCGCATAATGGTTCTAAATAATAGAGATAATAAAAAATGAGGAAGAGAAGAGGGAGACAATATGAAGGTAAAAATATGTACGGGAGTTAGATGCACATTAATGGGAGCGGACAGCATTTACGATGCTGTTGAGTACTTAAAAGAAAATGTATGTGGGCCTGATTCAAATGTATGTTCTGCTGAAGATTTAGAAGTGGAACTGTCCACTTGTTTAAATTATTGTAAAGGTGAAAAAAGCATAGCTCCGGTAGTTGTAATTGATGATGAAGTTATCTTCAAAGCAACTGCTCAGGAGATTAGCGAGAAATTAATAGATAGATTGAGGATATAAGTAAATTATGAAGGAAAATTATCGTACTATACTAGATATAAGAAGAAAGGTTTTTGCCGAAGTTGCAAGAATTGCCTATGAGGACTGTGATATTTCGGAACTGGAAGATTCCAGCTATAGAATAGTTCCCGGTGAAGTTCCCAAATATAGAGAGGACATATTTAGAGAACGTGCCGTGGCAGATGAAAGGCTTAGACTTGCTATGGGAATGGACGTTAGAAAGATAAGTGAATATAGAAAATTAACTGACGGTTTTGATAAAGTGGATATTGATACGAATGCTTATGAAAGACCGTTAATTAATGTAATTAAATTCGCCTGTGAATCCTGTCCGGAAAAAGCTTACCTAGTAACTAATAACTGCAGAAAGTGTATGGCTCATCCTTGTACCAACGTGTGCCCTGTCAATGCCGTTTCCATGACGAGAAGTGGGGCGGTAATAGATAAGGAAAAGTGTATAAAGTGCGGAAGGTGTAAAGATGCCTGTCCTTACAGTGCTATTGTCATGTATGAAAGACCTTGTGCTGCGGCATGTGGTGTAAATGCCATAAGCTCTGACCAATACGGAAGAGCTGAAATAGATCATGAACAATGTGTTGCATGTGGAAGGTGTATTGCCACCTGTCCTTTTGGTGCAATAGCGGACAAGACTCAAATTTTTCAATTGATAAAGGCAATAAAAGCGGGTAAAAAAGTTTACGGTGCAATAGCTCCGTCTTTTATAGGTCAATTTGGTGCAATGACTACACCGGTTCAAGTTATAGAGGCTATAAAACAATTGGGTTTTAAAGATGTAATAGAAGTGGGACTTGGAGCTGATGTTACCACCGTTCATGAGGCCAAGGAATATTTAAAGCGTGTCCCTGAGGAAATTCCCTTTATGGGTACAAGCTGTTGCTATTCTTGGTCATTGATGATAAAAAATAAATTTCCTGAATTGTCGGAACAAATTTCGGACTCAGGTTCTCCAATGAGATACACTGCTGAATATATTCGTAAGCTTGATCCTGAGGCAGTAGTTGTATTTATAGGACCTTGTACTTCTAAAAAACTTGAAGCTTTAGATACTGAAGTTAAATCCAGCGTAGATTTTGTAATTACTTTTGAAGAACTAATGGGTATGTTTGTAGCTAAAAAAATAGAGCCTTCGGAAATTGAAGTTACAAAGGAATTGGAAGATGCTTCGGCGCTGGGCAGAGCCTATCCGATTGCAGGCGGTGTGGCAGAGGCCGTTAAACGCGTTGCAAAGGAATTGGATCCGGATAGGGAAATCAATGTCCAAGGGGCAAATACTCTTTCCGAGTGTATTAAGATGTTAAAGATTGCTAAGGCGGGTAGGTTAGATGGTTATCTTTTAGAGGGCATGGCTTGTCCCGGAGGATGCGTAGCCGGAGTAGGTACCATTGCTTCTGTAGATAGAGTAAAGAAAAATATTGCTAAATTTACTAAGGATTCAAAAGTTCAAAGTCCTTTAAGCAATGATTTAATTGAAAAAGAAATTTAAGAAACTGTGAAAAACAGCTAAATATCACTTGACACATTAATATTACTGTATTAAAATAGTTGAAGTGTTTAAAAAGCCCCGGAAAATTTTTTAAATCACACAGGAGGTATTATCCCATGAAAAGCTATATGGCTAAAGCCAATGAAGTAGATAGAAAATGGTATGTAATAGATGCTGAAGGAAAAGTTCTTGGTCGACTTGCAACTGAGGTAGCTAACATACTTAGAGGAAAAAATAAGCCGATCTATACTCCACATGTAGATACAGGCGATTTTGTAGTTATTATCAATGCTGACAAAGTAAAATTAACAGGAAATAAATGGAACAATAAAGTCCATGCTTACCATACTGGTTATCCAGGAGGAAGAAAAGAAATTCCTTATTATCAATTAAGAGAAAAAAACCCTGAAAGAGTAATTGAATATGCTGTTAAGGGAATGCTTCCAAAGAATAGACTTGGAAGAAAAATGTACACTAAATTAAAGGTTTATGCAGGTGCTGAGCATCCACACGAAGCACAAAAACCAGAAGTTTATGAATTTTAATTGAGGAGGATATAGATGGATAAATCACAATATAGAGGCACTGGAAGAAGAAAAACTTCAGTTGCTCAAGTTAGATTATTACCAGGTAATGGACAATTCACTGTTAATGGTAGAGATATAGACGAATATTTTGATTATGAAACTTTGAAAACAGTAGCTAAATCCCCTTTAGTATTAACAGAAACAATAGGTCAATTTGATGTTATTGTAAAAGTAATAGGCGGCGGATTTACCGGACAAGCAGGAGCAATAAGACACGGTATTGCAAGAGCTCTTCTTGAAGTTGATCCTGAACACAGGGCAATTTTGAAAAAGGCTGGTTTCCTTACTAGAGACCCTAGAATGAAGGAAAGAAAGAAATACGGTCTTAAAAAAGCAAGACGTGCTCCACAATTTTCAAAGAGATAATTCGAAAACAAAAACATTGGTTCTTCCAATGTTTTTTTGTGTATTAAATGCTTTAATAAAAAAGCCGTCCTTAGGGCGGCTTTTTTACTAACCTCTTACTCTTTCATTTTCCGGATCATAAAAAACTTTTTCGCTTAACTGCGCCTTATATTCGCCTATATCTACAGTATCGCCTATTTTTACTTTATCCAGCTCAACTAAAGCAAAGCCTATGTTTTTTTCTACGGTGTAGCCATAGGTAAAAACAGTAACCTTGCCTACTTCCTCTCCGTTAAAGCTTACAGCTGCCCCCGCTTCAATTTCAGCAGCATCGTCATTAACAGTAAAGCCGAGTAGTCTTCTCTTTGCTCCTTCCGCTTTTACTTTTTCTAAGGCTTCTTTACCGATAAAGTCCTTACTCCATCCAACAGTCCATCCAAAGTCCACTTCCAAAGGATTGGCTCCTGCCAAGTCACTCATCAAGGTATATCCTTTTTCTCTTGGTAGACTGGTTACAATTACATCAGTGGTGATATTTAAAATATCAAATGCTTTGCCACATTCCATAAGCTTGGATTCTACAAGCTCTTTATCTTTGGGATTACAGTAAATTTCATATCCCAGTTCGCCTGTATAGCCGCTACGAGCTATTTTAACCGGTACGTCATCAATGGCATTATCAGCTATTGTAAAGAATTTCATAGAGTCTAAATTGGTTTTAAGGAAATCATTTAGTACTGCTTTGGAATTTGGTCCCTGAACTGCATACATTGTAGTTTTACTTGTGATATCTTCATAGGATACATTAAAATCACCCTTATGTGCATCAAACCAAGCAATTAACTCAGCAATGTAGAGTGTAGAAATCCAATATTTTTTCTCTTCAATTCTAAACACTATTACGTCATCAATAATTATACCGTCTTCATTAAGCATAGTGGTGTATTTTGCATCTCCCACTTTAGCCTTACTTAGATATGCCACAAATATTTTGTCAAGGAAGCTTGGTGAATCAACTCCTGTAACTTCCAATAGTTGGTGAGTAAAGTCATAAAATCCAACACTATTTCGAACAGCTTCATGTTCTTTTCTACGAGTTACGTCATTTTTCAGCATAATAGTACCTCCTTTATACTTACCGCTTCATTTATATTACATTACATTTTCGACAAGTTAAATTGTAGGCTATCATATATCCATATATTAAAAATATACCCTAATAAACTGTAAAAGTTACAAATAAAGTGAGGTGTTAAAACATTATTATAGTAGACATAATTTATTTTTATTTTTTTAGAATATGTTATTTATTGTTGTTAACTTCGAAACTATTCTTTATCTAAAAATAAATTTTTAAATTGTTAAAATAGTAAATTGAGTAGGCTTGGCTAAAAATAAAACTGATTTGGAAAGACGTTAATCTATAAATTCTTTAGGAAAAACACTTCCATTGCTTGTTCAAGTGGTGTGTTATCAAAAGATAGACTGCCTTTTTCCACATATCCGAGTTTTCGATAAAAATGTTGAGCATCTTCGTCAATTTGCGTGGAGGTTACAACCAGTTTGTATCCCAGTTCTCTCATCTCTTTCTCCCAGAACAATAGGGCTTGTTTACCAAAACCTTTTCTTAAATGGAATTTATCTAAGCAAATAAGCGTAAGGAAAGGTATGTTATCCCAAAATAAATTATATCTCATTATGCCAATGGGTTTGGAATTATTGTAAATAATATAACTGCGCTTATCTCGAACTTTCAATAAAAATTCTTCATTACTAATGTGTGTATCAAGAGAAAACCAAAATGTTTTATCAGCTTCTGTTGAATATTTAATTTCAAACATTTAATACCTCCTACTATGTAAAACAACATCTGATTGTAGCTACCAACTAAATATTGTTATAATTTCAGAATTTTTTTATAAGGAATCACATATGTTTATTATACAGTTACTAAAAACTCTAAACAATTATTAAATAGGAAGATTTCGCGGTATAGGTTTTTAAGTTTACAAGTGCTAAAAAATTAAAAAAGTCGCTACAGTTAATACTGTGGCGACTACTTATAAAAGCTTTATATAAATTCTATTATACAGATTTTTAGTTATTTAAATTTACAATTTCAAAGCCCTTGTCTTCTAAATATTTTAAGACACTATTGTCAGGGACGTAGTGTAAGGAACCCACCACTACAAAGTAGGTTTTTCCTTCTTCTGAATTGAGCATCTCCTCTATTTGATCTGCCATTTTAGGATCTCTATCCTTAAGTAGCAGTTGTGAAAATGGGTTGTTTGGGTCAGAACTTAATTTCATATACTCTTCATTTCCATCAATCCAAGCTTTATACATATAGTTTAAGGAATCAATATGATTTTTTTCTCCATTTTCATCTAAATCTTCAATTAAGTCGATTAACATTTTTTTATATTCATTTTCATCATAGCTTGCTAAAGTGTCAGCTTGAAGCTTTATACTTTCCAATTCTTTTACAGGTTTACCTAAAAGTTTAGCATGGGAAATAAAGTGACTGTCAATTCCCAAACTTGTACCTAAAGGTTGGTTTACAAATATTGGTATATTGGAAATTTGATTGTAGGCAGCCCAAAGTTTTAAATTATTATAATTCTCCTCGGGTATTTCGTAATTGTCCATATATTTTTTAAGCTTTGAATAAACTTCTTCTCCCAGATCATCTTTAAGTGTGGTTCCGTCTGTTCGGGGCATTAAGTCCGCCATATAAGAGGACTCCTCATTAGATATGTCTACTTCTACATAAAGTTCATCGGAATTATAAAAGGCATCAACTATTTCTTTTTTAAGAGGATACATATCATTTGAACCTAAGTGAATTGAACCCAACATATATACAATGTTACCTTTATTTTCCGCTTTGTAGAAATAACCCTTTGAGCCTAAATTATTTTTGTAGGCAAGATAATCTACAGCTCTGTTATAAAAAGTGGCACTTTCTTCATAACTTGCAGCTCTATCTAATTGTAAATTCTCTCCATTGCCCACTAAAATGTTTTTCTCCTGTAAAAATTTAATCGGGTCAGTACTCTCACCTATTTCTTCATCATAAGTCCCAATTATATTAAAGATATTAATAAGTACATCTTCTCTGGTAAGGTTGTTTTTAAGTTCCAAGGGTTTAAATTCCTTACTTGGTTGAAGGCTAAAACTTTGGAGTTTTTCAAGTGTATTATCATTAAGGTTTTTTAGTTCCTCGGTTTTTATGTTTTCCCTATAGTCTATAGGTGACGTTGAAAGAGGAAGAATCCCCTTTTTTTGTGCGTTATCCAATGCCAGTACAGACCAATCGCTTACAATGGGAGCTTGAAGCTCCTCCTGTGCAAAAATGACATTTATATTTAAAAAAAATACAAGAGCCATTAGAACAGGTAGTTTTTTAAACTTGTTTCTCAGTTTCATAATATTCTCCTTTCTGGCTTTGGTTATAATAATATCACGAGGGAATTGAAAAGGAAATAGAGCAGAAAATAAAACAACTTACAAGTGAAATAAAGTTGAAATAAAAAGTTAGTTTATGTACAATAAGTAATGGATAGTAGAAGATACATAAATAAAAAAGGAGAGATTTATTATGAAAGCTTTAATTATTGACCAAATGTCTAATATTATTGATGAGGAATTAAAAAAACTTGGTTTTGAAGTGGACAAGGTATTACTTCCAACAGGAGAAAAACTTGCTGAAATTATAGAACCTTATGATTTACTTGTTATGAGAGTTGACCCGTTTATAAATAAGGAAATTATAGATGCAGCAAAAAATCTTAAGGCAATTATGGTTGGTGCAGTGGGAACAAACCACATTGACCTTGAATATGCTAAGGAAAAGGGAATCGCAATTCACAATTCACCTGGATTAAATGCAAATGCTGTAGCTGAACTTGTAATACTAAAAGCTCTAGATTTATATAGAAATTCAGTTCAAGCAAACAACGAAGTAAAATACAAAAACATTTGGAATAAATATAGATGGATTGGTAGAGAACTTAGAAATAAGACTATGGGTATTATAGGATTTGGAGCTATAGGTAGACGTGTTGCTGAAATAGCTAATGTATTCCATATGGACATAGTAGCTTACGATCCGTTTATTAAGCCGGAAGATAATAAAATCGACTATGTTAAAATAGTTGACTTTGATGAATTAATAAAAGTTTCAGACGTAGTAACTCTTCATGTGCCTCTTACTCCAGATACTAAGGATATGATTTCCGATAAGGAAATGGAAGCTATGAAGGAAGGCGCTGTAATTATTAACTGTGCTCGTGGTGGAGTAGTTAATGAAGAAGCTCTTTATAAATATATTAAAAATGGTAAACTTGGTGGAGCAAACTTAGATACTTTAGCAGATGAACTTGGAACAGGCGGTCTTGATACTCAAGACGTTCATATTGAATCTCCATTATTTGAACTTGATAGAGTATATATAAGTCCACACGTAGGTGGATCTACTCATGATGCTCAAGATGACATTGGTAGATTGGTAATTGAAAATGTTAAGAAGGTTTTTAACCTGTAGTTAAAATATCTTTATTGTAAAGGTAGCTTAGGCTACCTTTTTTTATGTTAATAAATGATATAATATAAGAGCCGATTAAAAATTGTTATTAGGAGGCTTATTATGAATGAAATTCTTGTGCCCGTATTAATTGTTGTAGCTATATTTGGATTTACTTATATTTATGTTTATTTAAGTGAACAAAAATATTTAAAATATTTAAGGGAAAAGGTAAATGATGAATTCGGGAAAGTGGCAAAAGAAAATGAAATTGATTTAAAAAGAATTGAGATGCTTTTTGAAAGTTCAGAAAAGGAAATTTTTATAGATAATATAACCCATAAAGATTTAAATATGGACGATGTGTTAAGAAAGTTAGACCATACAGGTTCAATACTTGGAACGCAATATCTATATAAAACCTTGAGGATGCCGGTTTTTAATAGAGAACACCATAAAAGACAAAGTGGCATAAGAAATTATTTTCTGGATAATGTTGATGAAGCTAAGAATATAAAGTTTGAATTTGCAAGACTTGGAAATATAAAAGGTAATTTACTGGAACTTATAGTAAATGGAATGGACTATGAATTATTTAAAAAATTTAAACTGCCGGTTTATATACTTACTTTCAGCATTCCCATAGTAATAGTCTCCTATTTTATTTTGGGAATAAGAGCTTTTTTTATAGCATTAATACTTATGCTTATTAATACTGGTGTTTCTCGACAAATGAAAAAGGCAACTGAGGGAAAGATAGAGGACCTATCAAATTTATCTCGAGTTTTAAATTTAGGAGCTTCTATTGGAAAAGTGAAATGCGAGGTTTTAGAAACTGAATTAAATAGAGTTATGGAATTAAATAAAAAACTGCGATTTCTAAGAAAGTCATCTAAAACCATAGGTGCCAATATGGGTACCTTGGAAATGAATATGATTTCAGAAATGATAGATATTTTTACTATGATGTAGGGAAGGAAATATTTTAAGGTTGTAGACTTTGTAAATGAAAACAGAGCATACCTATGGGAACTTTATAATTTGCTTGGCTATATAGATTCAACAGTTGGGCTAGTTTCTTATTATATTTCTGCAAATTGTTGTGATGTAAAGTACAGCGATGGAGATTTTGATTTAAATGGTGTAAATCTCTACCACCCTCTTATAGATAAAGAAGTACAAGTGCCCTTAACCTTTAACTTCAACGGAGAAAATGTACTGGTAACAGGCTCAAATGCCTCAGGTAAATCCACCTTTCTACGTAATATAGGTATTTCCAACGTAATGGCAATGACTTTGGGCTTTGTAATAGCTGAAAAATACGAAACTTCATTTCTCTACTTGCAAAGTGCTGTTAATCTTGAGGATTCCATAGCCAGTGGGGTTAGTTACTTCCTTGCGGAAACCTTGGCAATTAAAAGGATGTTGGAAGAGAGTAATGTAAAAAAACTGTTGATTTTAGATGAAATATTTAAGGGTACGAATACTATTGATAGAATTTCTGCCGCCTATAATACTCTTACTTACCTATCAAAGAGAAGTAAGGTCTTTGCAGCTACTCATGATATTGAGTTGACAAAATTGTTAAGTAAAGATTTTAAAAATTACCATTTTGAAGAGGAAATTTTAAAGGATGATATACAATTTGATTATTTATTAAAGGAAGGACCGGCAACTAGTAGAAATGCCATTGAAATTTTAAATATAAAGGGATATCCAAAGGAGATAGTTGAGGGTTCTAAAAAAATGGCAAAAAAACTAATAGAGGATAAAACATGAAAATTTATTTTACAAGACATGGTGAAACTGTTTGGAACAGAGAAAATAGAATTCAAGGGCATTTAAACTCACCGCTGACGGAAAGTGGAATTGAAATGGGTATTGCTTTAAGAGAGCAGGCTAAATCCATTGAATTTGACAAAGTTTATAGCTCTGATTTGGAAAGAGCTTATAGGACTGCTGAATTAATAGTGCCTGAAAGAAAAATAATAAAGACACCGCTTTTAAGAGAAATTGATGTGGGAAGTTGGAGTGGAAAAATTTTTACAGATATTAAAGAAGATAAACTTTATAAAACCTATCATCAAAATCCTGAAAAATATAAAAGAAAAGACGGCGAGAGTTTTTATGACTTAAATAAAAGGGTTAGGGAGTTTTTTGAAAGATATGTCTTTAAAAGCACTGATGAAAAAATTTTAATTGTCAGTCACGGTGTAACTATTATATCTATTTTTAACTTAATGGAAAATGTACCCATAGAGAATTTTTGGTCCAACAGGGTTAGAAGAAACGGAGAGTTTAACATAGCAAGCTATAGTGAGGGGAAGTTTGAGGTTTTAAAGAAAGCACCGCCAAATCCCATAGAAACAATTTAGAAACTTTTTAGAAATCCTTAGGGAAATCTTTGAAGTTTTTAATTAAATTTACACATGTATTTTATAAAAATTGCACAGAACTACATTATTATGAAGCTAGTTTATTGAGAACTCAATAAATTATTCCTCTTGTTAATTATGTTTTAAGAAGTCCCCCTCCTCGGGGACTTCTTAATTTTTTATATTAAAGAAGTGTTTTACTTCTCTTTTATTTAAATAATCTCCTTTAGACCTTGAAAATAAGAAAAATCTTTCGTATTCTACTTAAGGGAGGAGATTATGTTAAGAGAACATGAAATTGTCGAAAAAATACATAAGGCGAAAGTTGATTCTCAAGCTGCTGATGAATTTATAAGTCAGTACATGGGCTTTATACGAGCTGAGACAGCTAAGTTTATAGGACAGATACCGGTAGAGGGACAAGACGATGAACTGTCCATTGCCATGTTTGCTTTTTATGAATCCATTTTACAATATGATAGTTCCCGAGGAAATTTTATTAAGTATGCTTCGAGGAGTATAAAGAATAGATTAATTGACTTTTATAGAAAAGAAAAACGAAATAAGGAGACTCTTTCCTTAAATACAACTATTAATGAAGAGGATGAAGAATTAATTGAAAATATAGAAGATAAGCGTAATGAAATAGTTGAGAGAGAAAACAGAGAGGCAACTCAAAGGGAAATTGAAGAATTTGGGGAACAATTAAAAAGTTTTGGACTTTCCTTTGTAGAGGTGGCGGAGCACTGTCCCAAACAGGAAAGAACTCTTAAAGCCTGTCAAGAGGTTTTAAGACATGCTATAGAAAAGCCTGTTTTAATTGATAGACTTTTAGAAAGTAAAAAACTTCCCATAACGGATTTGGCAAAGGGTTCAAATATAAATAAGAAAACTATAGAGCGTCATAGGAAGTATATAATGGCCATTATTTTAGCTTTTTCAAATGGATATGAAATTATTAGAGGTCATTTGTATCAAATTGCGCAAAAGAAAGAAGGTGAGAGAGAATGAAATATTTAATAGTTGAGGTACATCCCGCCTATGTAGTGGCACTAGATGAGGAAGGAAGATTTTTAAGGGCGGCAAATTTAAATTATGAAGTTGGAAGTACCGTAGAGGAAATTGTTCCTCTGGAAGTAAAAGAAAGAAAATTAAATAGCAGAATATTCTCTCTTTTAGCCTCAGTAGCCTGTATCTGTATAGTTGCAATAGGCGTCTATAGGGTAAATTTTATGCCTTATGGTACTGTAAACTTAAAAATAAATCCAAGTGTGGCTATAACTTTAAACAAGAGGGAAAAAGTTCTTAAATTAGAAGGGAAAAATAAATCCGGCGAAGAGCTTATAGGAGATTATGACATTAAGGGCAAAAATGATATTGAAGTTATAGAGGACTTAGCAGACAGAGCTTTAGAAAGAGAAATTTTAAAAGATGACGGAAAAATCTCTGTAGTGACTATATCAAAGAATGCCAAGTGGAAAGATAAAGTTGAAAGTAATATTATAGATAATTTAAATTTACATTTAGAGAATAGGAATATAAAAATATATAATGAAGATTTTATTGAAGAGGAAGATATAGAAGGAAATGAAGAAAAAATTATAACCATACCCGTTGTAGAACCAAGTAACACAGTTAAATCCACTGAACCAACTAGAAAAGAAGATGTTATTCGCAGTTCACCAAAGGTTATAAATGATGGATATCATGGTAATGATTATGATAACAGCAACGATAACTATTATAACGATGATAATAACGATAATGATAACTATAATGACAATAATTATAATGACAACGACAATAACTATAACTATAACAATAGCTTTAATGATGTAAAAACTGAAAATAATTATTATGGAGATAATAATAATGAGGAAAACAACAATAACGATTAAAAACTTTTAATTTTTTTATTTCGACCCCGATTTTAAATAACCGCCTTCGTATACTACTAATAACAGGAATTAAAAAAACAAAAAGGAGAATGGAAATGAAAAAGAAAAGTTTAAAAAATTTAACAGTTGTTTTAGCAAGTTTATTGTTATTAGTAGGTCTTGTAGGCTGTAAGGGAGAAGAATTAAAAAGTGAGGCAGTAGATGAGAATACTAAGGTAGTGGGAAGTTTACTTCTAAGTGTTAATCCTGAAATTAAGTTAAATTATGATAAAGATGGAAAAGTAGTGGAGCTTTTAGGTGTAAACGATGATGGGAAAAATATTTTAAATGAGTATAAGAGTTATGTTGGAAAAGAAAGTAAGGAAGTTATAAGAGAACTTGTAGAGGAAATAAATAAAAAGGGATATTTCAAAGTAAATGAAGATGGAAGCGGAAAAAATATAGTAATTAAATTAGAGCCTAATTCTCAGGAAATAAAAGATGAATTTCTAAATGAAATTGCAGAGGAAATAAATAAATTAGTTGCTGAGAGGAAATTGAATTCAAAGGTTTTAGAAATTAATAATGATGATTACAGTGAGAAGTATAGAGATAAAGGATATGTAAATAAAACCAAGGCTGAAGAAATTTTAAAAAGCAGTTTAAATAAAAATAATATAACTATTATTGAAAAAGAATACGACATTGATGACGGAAAGTATGAAATTGAGTTTATAGAAAATGGTAAAAAATACGAATATGAAGTTGATGCCGTAACAGGGAAAGTTTTGGAAATGGAAGTTGATGATATTGATGACGATTATGTGAATATTCCTACTCAACAGAAACAACCTGTTCAAGTTAATATTCCGGTTCAACAAAGCTGGGATGATAACGATGATTGGGATGATAATAATTGGGACAATGACGATAATGATAACTGGGATAATGATTGGAATGACAATTGGAACGATGACAACGGTTGGGACAATAATTGGAATAACGACAATAACGATTGGGATGATAATAACAACTGGGATGACGATAACTGGAATGAAAATGACTGGAATGACAACAATGATTAATAAAGGCGGGAGTACCCGTCTTTTTTTTATTATAAAATATTTTGATTTATAAAGAGATTGCCTCTCTAATAGCTATAGTTTTAAGTAAAAATATATTGTTAAAAGAGTTTCTCTAAGGATGGTAAACCAAGTATCAAAGGCGGTAAAGATACCTGTAATGGGACTTGGAGGAGTAACCACTTGGGAAGATGCGGTGGAATTTATAATGGCCGGGGCAACAGTTGTACAAGTAGGTACAGCAAGTTTTATAAAGCCTTCAATCTCCTTGGATATAATAGATAAAATGAGAGACTATGCAGAGAGGGAAAAGTTAAATAACATTTCAGATATTCGAGGAATTATTTAATAAGGAAAAATTACTAGGAGTGGTATAGCCGCTCCCTTTATTTTTTAGAGAACTAAATAATTGTGCTATAATTCTATTTAAGAAATAATAAAGGAAAGATTTATAATGGAATTAGCTAGATATAAACCGGTTCTGGTTTTTATAATAGGATTTATATTGTTATGTTGTATATTTTTAATATTCTTTCAGGAATTTAAAAACAAAAAATAATGAGGTGGACAATGTATTTTAAATATGGGGAAAAGGAATTAAATCATTTAAAGGAAAAAGATAAAAAACTGTCAGATGTTATAGATACAGTGGGATTTATAAGGCGTGAGGTAGATGAAGATATATTTTCTTCCGTAGTTCACCATATAGTTGGACAGCAAATTTCAACGGCAGCTCAGAGAACTGTTTGGAATAGAATGAAAAATTCCCTGGGAGAGATTAATGAAATTACAATTTCAAGTACAAGTGTTGAAGATTTACAAAGCAACGGTATAACTTTTAGAAAAGCCGAGTATATTAAGGACTTTGCGGAAAAAGTCAGGTTAAAAGAGTTTGATATTGAAAATTTAATTTTTAAAAGTGATGAGGAGATTATAAGTGAGCTTGTTAAGTTAAAGGGTATCGGTCCTTGGACTGCGGAGATGATTTTGATTTTCGGGCTGCAAAGACCTGATGTTTTAAGTTATGGAGATTTGGCAATAGTAAGAGGTTTGAGAATGCTTTACGGTCATAGAGAAGTAACAGAGCAGACTTTTAGAAAATATAAAAAAAGGTATAGTCCCTATGGTAGTGTTGCAAGTTTATACTTATGGGCAGTGGCGGGAGGAGCAATTCCTGAACTAAAGGACAAGGGGGTTAAGGCAAAGAGTAAATAATAAAAAATTTTAAAATCTAGTTGTAAAGACAAGTTGGTGTAATAATGAAAAAAGATGAGTTAATAAAAATATTAAAAGAGAATAAGAACTTACTTGGAAATTTAGATAGAGGTCCATTTTCAATGACTGTCAGTGAAGATAAAAAAAAGTATAGTATAACAGTGGTTAAGGAAAATAATTATATAATTTTAAAAGGTTATAGAGTGTTTTTAAATAAATATTTTATACCCGTATTTAAATATTCCTTATTGAAAAGTGAAATAAATAGTTAATTAATGATCTCAAATTTTATATGAAAGCACATATTGTTGAGAAAGGGTTTACATTAGCCTTATAAAGTGATATATTATAATTCAATTGAATATTAATTTAATTTCTTCAGGGCGAGGTGCAATTCCTCACCGGTGGTGATAGTCCACAACTCGAAAGATTGAATCGGTGAAATTCCGATACCGACGGTATAGTCCGGATGGGAGGAGAAATAAGATAAAGCTTAATAATTATTTTTTATTAGGTGTAGTCTTTTTTTGATGCTAGTAGAGTTCTGAGGAGAACTCTATTTTTTTTGCCCTTAATTTAAAGGAGTGGATGGATTGGAAAAAGATAAATTATGGATGGAGAAGGCTGTAAATCTTGCCTTAAAAGGTAGGGGATATACAGGCTCAAATCCCATAGTTGGAGCAGTAATTGTAAAAGAGGGAGAATGTATTGGGAGAGGATATCATAAAAATTTTGGAGGAGACCACGCAGAGATTGAGGCTTTAAAAGATTGCAGAGAATCTCCGGAGGGAGCGACAATGTACGTTACCTTGGAACCCTGTTGCCATTTTGGTAAGACACCGCCTTGTACACTTGCAATAGAGAAGGCAAAAATTAAAAGAGTAGTAGTGGGCTGTTTAGATCCTAATTCTTTAGTTAGGGGAAAGGGCGTAGAATATTTAAAGAGCAGGGGAATAGAGGTTACTTTAGATGTTTTAAAGGAAAAGTGTAGCGAGTTGAATAAAGAGTTTCTCTTCTCCATGAGCAAAAAAAGGCCCTATATACTGCTTAAATCTGCGACCAGTTTAGATGGCAAGATTGCAACTTCAAAGGGAGAATCCAAGTGGATTACAAGTGAGGAGTCAAGAATGGATTCCCATAGGTATAGAGCTGTATATAATGGGATTTTAGTGGGGATAGGAACTGTTCTTGGTGATAATCCAAGTCTTACTAATAGAAGTGGAGTTGGAGAAAATCCAAATAGAATTGTCTTGGATTCCAATCTTAAAGTACCTCTTAATGCAAATATATTAAATATTAAAGATAATGCAAAAACTATTATTTTTACTTCGTCTTTGGATATTGAAAAGAAAAAACTTTTGGAAGCTGGGGGAGCGGAAATTGTAAAGGTAAATAGGGATGAATATGGCGGGTTAAGTATAGTGGAAATTTTAAAGGAACTCTATAAAAGAGGAATTTACAAGCTGTTAGTTGAAGGAGGCTCTAAGGTCCATGGGAGTTTTCTTAAAAGCGGATTTGTAGACGAAGTGGTTTATTATATTGCGCCTAAGTTAATAGGTGGCAAAGCAGCGAGGAGTTCCATTGAGGGAATTGGAATAGAAAGTTTAAAGGATGCAATGGAATTGGAATTTTCTTCTGTTGAGAAAGTTGGACCTGATATAAAACTTGTTGGGAGGAGAAAATGTTTACGGGATTAATTGAAGAGGTTGGGAAACTTCAAGAGGTTGTGAAGAATGGTAAGGGTTACAGAATTAAAGTTCAGTGTAACAAGGTATTGGAGGATATTAAAATCGGCGCCAGCATATCTACTAATGGCATATGTCTAACTGTAGTGGAATATGGAGATAATTATTATAAGGCTGATATTATGGATGTTACTGCAAAATTAACCGGTATTCATAGCATAACTCCGGGAAGTCTTATAAATTTGGAGCGAGCCTTACTTCCAACAGATAGGTTGGGAGGACATATTTTACAGGGACATGTGGACTGCGGGGGTAGAGTTGAGAGAATAACCTATGGAGATAATCTATTTCTCTTGGAGATTTCTGTTCCTTCCGAATATGTGAAGTATATAGTTTCAAAGGGTTCAATAGGAGTAAATGGAATTAGTTTAACTGTTGCGGAAATAAGTGGAAATATATTTACGCTTTCAATTATTCCTGAAACTTTAAGAGAAACAAATTTAAAAGAGTTAAAAGAAGGAGATATCGTAACAGTTGAGTGTGACATTATAGGAAAATATGTGGAGAAACTCATGGTTCAAGCCGATGATACCAAGGAAAAGGGAATTACTGAGGAGTTTTTAAAGAAATATGATTTTTAGGAGGATATAGTATGAATAGGGTTGTAGAAGCTATTAATGCTTTGAAAAAAGGTGAAATTATATTGGTGGCAGACAATGAAGACAGGGAAAATGAAGGGGACTTAATAGTTGCAGCTGAGTTTGCCACAACTGAGAACGTAAACTTTATGGCAACTTATGGCAAGGGGTTGATTTGTATGCCTATGAGTGAAAGTTTAGCTCTTCATTTAAATTTAAATCAAATGGTTAGGAATAATACGGATTCTCACGGTACCGCTTTTACTGTTTCCATTGACCATATTGATACGACTACGGGAATTTCAGCAGTGGAAAGAGGACTTACAGCTAGAAAAGTAGTTGAAGAGGGAGTAAGGGCGGAAGATTTCAAAAGACCAGGCCATATGTTTCCTTTAGTTGCAAGAGCGGGCGGAGTCTTGGAAAGAAACGGACATACAGAGGCAACTGTTGATTTAATGAGATTATCCGGCCTTAAAGAGTGTGGTCTTTGTTGTGAGATTATGGATCATAAGGGAGAGATGATGCGCGGAAAGGCCTTAAGTGAGTTTGCAAAAGAACATAATTTAGTTTTTATAACAGTTGAGCAGATTCAAGAGTATAGGAAGAATTACGATAATTTAGTAGAGTGTGTAATAGTGACTCATATGCCTACAAAATTTGGTGATTTTAAAGTATATGGTTATGTTAATAAAATAAACGGTGAACACCACCTGGCGCTGGTAAAAGGCGATGTTTCAGATGGAAAAGACGTACTTTGCAGAGTTCACTCGGAATGTTTAACCGGAGACTGTTTCGGTTCCCTTCGATGTGATTGTGGAGATCAATTACATCAAGCTATGAAACAAATTGAAAAAGAGGGAAGGGGAATTTTACTTTATATGAGACAGGAGGGAAGAGGGATAGGATTGATTAATAAATTAAAGGCTTATTCTCTTCAAGACAGCGGTTATGATACAGTTGATGCCAATTTAGCTCTAGGATTTCCTGAAGATGCAAGAGAATACTATATAGGAGCTCAGATACTAAGTGATTTGGGAGTTCAGGAGCTTAGGCTTCTAACTAATAATCCTGACAAGGTATATCATTTGGAACAGTACGGACTTGCTATTAAGGAAAGAGTACCTATAGAAATAAAGTCCAACTGTCACGATGAATTTTATTTAAGAACAAAGGCGGAAAGAATGGAACATATTTTGTCGGAATTTAACATGGAAAGGTAGGAAGAAATGAAAAAATTTGAAGGTAAATTATTATCAGAAGGTAAAAGGTATGCTATAGTGGCAGGTAGATTTAACGAATTTATAACGGGGAAATTGGTATCAGGTGCTGTTGATGCACTTACAAGGCATGGAGTGGAAGAAGATGAAATAGATATTTGTTGGGTTCCGGGAGCTTTTGAAATTCCTTTAATTGCTAAAAAATGTGCTTCGCTGGAAAAATATTCGGCTGTAATCTGTCTAGGAGCGGTAATAAGAGGGTCTACTCCTCATTTTGAATATGTAAGTGCCGAAGTTGCAAAGGGTGTAGCTCAAGTAAGTTTAGCATCTGAAAAGCCTGTGATTTTTGGAGTACTTACTACCGATTCCATAGAGCAGGCCATAGAGCGTGCAGGAACAAAGGCAGGAAATAAGGGTTTTGATGCGGCTGTATCTGCCATTGAATGTGTAAATTTAATAGAGGAATTATCTAATTAACATGACCTCCCTCAGGGGAGGTTTTTTATTTATTGATGAACTGAAACTCTATATATTATAATGAATTTATATTAGTTTGTAGTAGAAGTTAAAGGGAGGTATAAAGTGGATATAGTTGAGAGATTTAAGAGGTATGTAAAAGTTGAAACCACGTCAGACGGGAAAAGTGATAGTATTCCCAGCACAAAGGGACAACTTCAATTAGCTAAAATAGTGGCGGAAGATATGAGAGCCATAGGACTTACTGACGTTGTGGAAGATGAAAAAGGTTATGTCTATGGGACTTTAAAGTCAAATATAGATAAAAAAGTTCCAACTATAGGATTTATTTCGCATCTTGACACTTCACCTGATATGAGCGGGAAAGGCGTAAAGCCTAGACAGTTTACCTACAAAGGCGGTGACATAAAATTAAATGAAAATTATACTATGACCGAAGAAGAATTTCCCTTTTTAAAGGATTTAGTTGGTAAGGAATTAATTACCACTGATGGAAATACGCTTTTAGGAGCTGACAATAAGGCGGGTATTGCTGAAATATTAGATGCTATGGAGTATTTAATAAATAATCCCGATATAAAACATGGTGAAGTTAGGGTCGGTTTTACACCTGATGAAGAAATCGGAAGGGGTGCAGATTTTTTTGATGTTGAATATTTTAACTGCGACTTTGCCTATACAATTGATGGAGGTCCGCTGGGAGAATTAGAGTATGAAAATTTTAATGCCGCATCTGCAAAAATAGAAATAAGCGGTCAGAATGTCCATCCGGGAACTGCTAAAAATGTAATGGTTAACTCTCTTAGAATAGGGATGGAACTTGAATCTATGTTGCCTGTAAATGAAAAGCCTGAGTATACTGAAGACTATGAGGGTTTCTTTTTACTAAATGAAATGAGGGGCAATGTGGATTGTACGGAAATGTCCTACATTATTAGAGATCACTCAATGGAAAAATTTAAAGCTAAGAAGGAATTGATTCAAAATATAGTGGGTTTTCTAAATTTAAAGTATGGTAATAGAATTGATTTGGAATTGAAAGACACCTACTACAATATGAGAGAAAAGATAGAACCTCATATGGAAATAGTGGAGTTAGTTAAAAATTCCATGGATGAGTTGGGAATAGAGCCCTTAATTCAACCTATACGCGGCGGAACTGATGGAGCAAGACTTTCCTATATGGGTCTTCCTACACCTAATATTTTTACAGGAGGATATAATTTTCACGGTAGATTTGAACTGATACCTGTTGAGTCTATGCGGTTAGCATCAAAACTAATAGTCAGAATTATAGAAAACAATATAAAGTAAAATCAATTGAGGAATTACTTCGGTAGTTCCTTTTTTATTTTAAAAATATGTTGACAGATATATAGGTAATGCATATAATGTGTATATACAGTATATACAGTGGGTGAAAATAATGAATATAATCATATCGAATTCGAGTGAAGTACCAATTTATGAACAAATAAAAAATCAAATAAAAAATATGATAATGAGTGGTGAATTGAAAAGTGGAGATGCTTTGCCGGGAATGAGAAGTCTTGCAAAGGATTTAAAAATTTCCGTTATTACTACTAAAAGAGCCTATAATGACCTTGAGGCTGAGGGATTTATCTATACGGCTCAGGGTAAAGGATCCTTCGTATCAACAATGAACAGCGAAATGATAAAAGAGGAAATTTTAAAAAAAATAGAAGGTAAATTAAATGAAGCAGTAGATTTATCTTTAAGCGCGGGAATTTCTTTAGAGGAGTTAATTGATATTTTAAGTTTGATTTATAGAGGTGAATAGAATGAAGGCAATAAATGCAATAAATGCAATAAATGCAATAGAAGTTAAAAATTTATATAAAAGCTACGGAGACTTTAAGCTGGAGAATGTTTCCTTTAATGTGGAGAAGGGAACTATAATGGGTTTAATTGGTGAAAACGGAGCGGGCAAGACCACAATTATAAAAGCGATTTTATCAATGATTAAATATGAGGGTGATATTAAAGTACTGGGCGGAGAAATTAACGAGGAGATTAAACAGGATATTGGAGTTGTTTTTGACGATGCCTTTCTAAGTAATTACTTGACTATAAAAGAAATTGGAAGGGTACTTTCAGGTATCTATAGAAACTGGGATGAAGAATATTTTAACTATATTGTAGAAAAATTTAATCTTCCTCAAGATAAAATATTAAACAAGTATTCCAAGGGAATGAAAGTTAAGGCAAAGATAGCCTGTGCTCTTGCAAGCAGACCTAAGTTATTAATCTTAGATGAGCCGACCTCAGGTTTGGATCCTGTAATTCGAGATGAAATCTTGGAAATCTTTTACGAATTTATAGAAGATGAAGAACATACTATCTTAATTTCTTCTCATATAACTTCAGATTTGGAAAAAATTGCCGATTACATTACCTTTATTGACAATGGTAAGATTCTCTTAAGCAAAGAAAAGGACGAATTATTGGAAAATTATGGAATTTTAAAATGTTCTGAAGATGAACTTAAAGAAGTAGACAGCTCCTTTGTAGAGAGAGTTAAGAGAGAAAAATACAGTGTGGAAGCTTTAATTAATAATAAGGATAGTTTTAAAATTAAGTATCCCAATGCAATTGTAGATAGAGTTAGCTTAGATGAAATAATGGTCTTCTATATAAAGGGCGTGGTATTGTGAAAGCTTTACTTTTAAAAGATATTTACTTGTTAAAGAATAATTGGAAGGGATTTATGATTCCTATAGTGATAGGATTTATGCCGGTTTTGTTTAATATTTTAACTGTGAATTTCAATGAATATGCAGCAAGTATATTTAAAAGCATTTTCATATTTGCAATCTTCTATACTTCCTATGCATCAATATACTATGATGATGAAAGCAAATTTTTGGACTATGTAAGAGTAACTCCTGCCGGAACTGCCGAATATGTAAAGAGTAAGTATCTACTTTCTCTATTTGTCTACTTGATTCTATTTTTATTTCTAATTTTAATGAGTTTAGCAGATATGGATATTATATCGGCGATTTATACTTCTTTATTGAGTACAGCAGCTTTATCAATATTCGGCTTTATTACTCTGACACTGATATTTAAGTTCGGGGTTAAGAACGTTACTCAATTAATTTATATACTTTTTTTCAGCATAGTTTTAATCTACACCTTTGTAAATATGAAAGGATTTACGACTTTAAATATAATAGAATCTATTAAAAATTTTAATATATATGTAACGGTTTCAATTTTAATTTTAAGCGTATTGACTTTTTTTAGTTGTCAAAAACTGTCAATAAAAATTTTGGAAGAAAGTAAGGGATGAAAATGATTAAATCACTAATATATAAAGACTTTAAAAATATTATAAATGCCTCAAAGGGTAGTAGTATCTACTATGTATTTTTAGTAGTAGTGTATCTTGGTTTTTTAATTTTAGGTGACAGTGGCCAGGGTTCAATGATATTAAATATATTTCTCTTTAGTTTTTTTTCAAGAATATCCAGTTTAGAAGGAGAAAGTCAGGGAGAAAGTTATTTAAGCGCGGCACCGCTAAAAAAAACTACTATAGTGAATTCCAAATTTATGATAATGGCATTTATGGGAGTTTTCGCTCTCATAGTTAACAGTATATTTTTTTTAATCTTAAAAAATTTTAGAAATTACGGTTTAGATGATTATATAGCTATAATTATAAGTCAAATTACCATAACAACTATTTATTCCTTATACTTTCCGATTTTATTTAAGTATGGATATAAGAAAAGTGCTGTTCCTTTTATAGTGATAGTATTTTCAGTAGTGGGAGTTATAGTTTTGGGAGTAATGGGATTTATTAAATTATTTCCAAATATCAAGCCAAACGATTTTATGATTTTATCAGCTTTGTTAGTTTTATGTTTAGCAGTATTAGCGGGTTCTTATTTATCATCAATAAAAATATTGGAAGCTAAAGAATATTAGGAATAACAAAGTCTTAAGTTGAGAGATAGGATATTTAAGCTCTAGAAGTAATTTTTAATAATAGAAAACCATAAGATATTTAATAACTCAAAAACAGCAGGTAGGAGTTTTTCAATATGGATATATTTATTTTTGTAGTTTTTTAGGAAATAAAAATAAGATCTATAGTATTATAAGTTTTACTTATAATACTATAGATCTAGAGTTGAACAAAGAGGGAGATTATATGGTAAAAGCTCTTTTATATAAAGATTTAAGAAGTTATATTAACGGTTTTAAATTGGCGAAGTTCTATAATATGTTTTTTATAATTTTTTACTTGATTTTAATTGCTTTAGGAAATGCCGCAACAGCTATTATAATAATGGACATTTTTGTAATAAGTAATGTGATAATGGCCGTATTTAATTTAGAAGTTGATTCCAAAACGGAAAGTTACTTAAGTATTCTTCCCGTGAAGCATTCTAAAATTGTACTTTCCAAATTTATAATATTAATTGGCTTTAGTTTGCTGGCTTTAGTTATTCATTTACTGGCTTATTTAATAGTTAAGGGTAGGACTGAGTATTTTCATTTGGATTTTATTTTAAATATTTTATTACTTCATATGGTATGTACCTTAATCAACGCTCTGTATATTCCCTTAAGATATAAGTTTGGAGATAGGAAGGTCTTAATTCCTTTCTTACTATTTGGTGTTTTATTAATTGGGCTTTTAGCGATAATAATATTTTTAATTTTAAACTTATTTCCAACGCTTATAAAAGTAGATTATTCCTTTTTTTCAGGGAATTTAAGATTTACCGGATATACTCTGCTTTTAATTGCAGTTATAGTTTTTGTAATTTTAATATTTATAATTTATTTTTGTTCAGTTAGAATTATAAGAGGAAAAGAATATTAGCATCTATTAAATTTTTTCGTTTTGCAGATTTATTTATAATAAGCTATACTGGTTTCGAGGTGGAGTAATGGATGAAAATTTAATAAGGACAGAGGATTATACGGACTTTCCCTTTGGAAATGTTTCAAATTTAAGATGGTTTCTTTCGTTAACTCTTTTGTTTTTAACTTTCTTTTTAATATTTGTAGGCGGTATCGTTGAAAATATAATAATAGCCATAGTATTTTTTGTAGCAGGATGTTTTGTTTCACTATACTTACTTGATAAAAGATTTTGGAGAAAAGTTTTTAAACCTTTAAAGCTTGGAGATTTATTTAAAATATTTTTAGTTTTATTATTTACTTATGCGGCAGCTTTTTTAGTTTCGCAGTTAAGTGTGTCAATGAATGATAATCCAATTATAGATATGCTAAGTAAAGATAAGGTAGTAATATATTTTTTTATAAGCATATTACAACTTTTAGGAGAAGAAATCCTTTTTTTGATTCCCTTTCTCTTTATATTTAACAAGTTAAAATATAAAACAAATAAGAAAGTTGCTTTAACTATTGCTTGGTTTTTAAGTTCTGAAATTTTTGGAATACTTCATTTGCCGACATATTCCTATAATTTATTTCAGTGTTTAGTAGTAATTGCCACTATAAGATTTGCGTTGTCCCTAGGTTATATTTGGACTAAAAATTTAACTGTTACTTATATTGTACATGTGCTATATGATTGGATAATATTATTACTTCTGATTTTTGCAATTTAAAAGGTGTGGATTTCCACACCTTTTTTAAAATGGACCATATCCTATTTTTACTGCGATAAACAGGAAGAATATAATATACACTGTTAATATTAACATGAGTGGCATTATAAATTTATACCATTTTTTAAGAGGCACATCTGCCATACTAAGAAACATTAAAAGTGTACCGTAAGTAAACCATGCCATATTAGTCAAACCATCTCCGAATTGGTAGGCAAGCGTTGATGTCTGTCTTGTAATTCCAACTAAATCGGCAAGAGGAATTATTAAAGGCATAAGTGCAACAGCTTTACCGGATCCTGAAGGAACTAATCCGTTTAACAGTGACACTACTATAAATATACCTATGGCAGAGGCAAAAGTAGGCCATCCTGAAATCATTTCAGCAAGTCCGTGGATTATCGGGTCAATAGTTCCACCTGTTTCTAAAATCCACTGTACTCCACGTGCAACTCCGACTATCATAGCTCCGCCAAGGGAACCCTTCATTCCAACCAACATAGTATCAACAGTCTTGTTGACTCCCATTTTATTAATAATTGCGACGATTATACCGCAGACTAAGAAAGCTGCCGTCATATCATTTATATTCCATCCCATTTTTAACATTCCATACATTACTACAATAAAAGTGATTAACAGTGTAAGTAGGGAAAATTTTTGAGCAGTAGTCATTATTTTGTCTTCAAATTGAGAAAAGTCAATTTTGTGTCTGCTTACGTCTACATCTTTTGTCAGAGATAATTCAGGGTTTCGTTTTACTTTTTTTGCATATCTTGAAGTATAAAGAATTGCTGTTAGAACGAAGACTATGTAAACTACAAGTCTGAATTCAATTCCTGAAAACATTGGAAGTTCAGCTACATCGTGGGCGATTCCGACAGTATATACGTTTGTAGGTCCCACGGCAAAGGAAACTAAAAGTCCTAATATAACTACTGCGCCGGCAGTCATGGCATCGTATCCAAGGGATATTATAATCGGTACCACTATTGGTACAAAAGGTATTGCTGCTTCAACCCATCCTAAAAAACCTCCCAGAATTGAAAAGAAAATCATAAATATCCAGATAATTAAGTTATTGTCTTTCTTTCCTGTTAGCTGGATTATCTTATGAATTCCCATTCCAAGAGAACCTGTTTCATTTAAAATTTCAATTACTCCTCCAACGAGAAGTATTAAAAAGACAACATTACCTGAACCTATTAATCCATATGGAATGGCTCTAAAGAAGTCTAGAAATGATACGGGAGTTCTTTCAACTACATGGTAACTGTTGGGATCAACAACTGTTCTATCATTTATAATTTCTCTATCATAGGCTCCGGGGCTTACTACGAAACTTAATAGCCCACAGACAACAATAACTGTAAATAATAGCATATAGGGGTTAATATTACCCTTTTGTTTCTTTTTCAAAGGTGATTGATTCTTATTAGTCATAACATTTCTCCTTTAATCTTCTAATTTTGGATTACGTATTTTTATTTCTCTAGGAAGTGTAGTATTATATTCGCCAACTTCTGTTTTGAATTCTTTTTGAATTTCATCTATTAGAGATGGATTTTCAAGGATTTTTATAGCTGTTAGGCTGAGTGCCCCTACAGTTGCTTCAAGACCTTTTTTTCCTAGAGAAGAGTTGGCCTGTGCAGCCATTTGCCAAGAATGCAAAGGTGTTCCAATGGCGGCAGTAGCCATAAACATTTGAGCAGTTGGAGTATAATGACTTAAATCTCCGACATCGGAAGTTATAACCTCTACCTCTCCAAATTCTCCGTTATAAGGTCTCATTTTTGAAGCTAGATGAGTTTGGAGCATGGACCTTGAATCATTTCTTCCATAGAATTGTTCAACTGCTTTAATCCCTGCGTTCTTGGTGTCAGGATCAAAGGTTTCAAAGTATTTAGTTGCAACTTCAGCATCTCTTTCATCAAATTTCGGGACCCCATATTCAACTATGGAGTTATAGAGAATTTTTGATAGGGCGCGGTTCGGAACAAAGTCTGCCAATGCGACTTTTAAATTTACTTCAACTTGAGTTTGAGTCATAAGAGCAGCTCCTTTTGCAACGTCTATAATCCTCTCGTAGATTTCTGTAGAATCTTCAATTTTTGGACTTCTAATAAAATAATAAATACTTGCAGTAGGCTGGACTACATTAGGTGCATTTCCTCCCACATCTAAGTAAGCGTAGTGAACTCTTGCTTCAGGAATAATATGTTCTCTTAAATAGTTAACTCCTACATTCATAAGTTCAACTGCATCTAAGGCAGAGCGTCCAAGGTGAGGAGCAGCTGCAGCATGGGCTGATTTCCCTTTAAAGTTAAAAACTGCAATAGTATTAGCCAAGGAACCGCCATCCCAAATTCTGTTTGTAGATTCAGGGTGCCATGTCAGAGCTAAATCCAAATCGTCAAAATATCCGTCCCTTCCTAAAAAGACTTTACTGGAATCTCTTTCTTCTGAAGGTGTTCCGAGCACTTTTATAGTTCCCTTTAAATTGTGTTTATTCATGTAATCCTTAATTACTAAAGCAGCTCCCACTACACCGCTTCCAAGTAGGTTATGTCCGCAGGCATGACCCGGAGCCCCTTCTTCGACAGCACATTTTTCAAAGGTATCTGATTTTTGGCTAAGACCCGGAAGGGCATCATACTCACAAGATAGACCTATTATGGGTTTTCCGGAACCGTAGGTTGCAATAAAGGCGGTTTCAATTTCACCTACACTATCTTCTATAGAAAATCCTTTTTCCTTAAGAAGTGATTTAATCTTATTTGCGGATTTGTATTCAACTAAACCCGTTTCAGGGTTGTTCCACAAAAAGTCGGACAATTCTTCATAGGTTTGCTTATTTACGTCCACCAGTCCTTCTATTTCTTTTACTAAGCTGTTCATAGTACCTCCTTAAATTTATATCATTATTACTTTAATACCCTAATAGAAAGGAAAAACTAATGAAATGTAATAAGAATAATTTATATTTATAATAATTTTTAATTATAATGAATGTAATAAACGTCAATAAAAAAAGATGTAGAGTCTACATCTTTTAAAATATTATAGATAGACGCTAAAGCCCGGACCAATAGGAAGATTTAAAAGCATCCAAGCAATAACTATTACAGACCATGCTATGAATCCTGCTATAAAAAACATAAATTGGCAAGATAGAAATGTTCCAAGTTTAATGTCTTTGTCATATTTTTGTTGTGCTTCGTTGAGCATCATAAATAAGAAAGGATTAGTAGGAGACATAACGTTTGAAACTGCATCTCCAACTCTATAGCCTAATTGCGTAAAAGCGGGACTTATTCCAAGTAATGAAAACATAGGAACAAATATAGGAGCCATAATTGTCCATTTTGCTGATCCCGACATTATTAAAAAGTCTAAAAGAGCAGTTAAAAGTATAAACAAGACTATTAGAGGTATTCCATTAAGTCCTATAGACTCCAACGCTCTTGCTCCACTTATGGATAAAAGGGTACCTAAATTACTCCAGTTAAATAAACTGATAAATTGTGAAGCCATAAATACCATAACTATATAAGAACCCATATTTGACATACGTTTTGTTAAAGCTTTTGGAATATCAGCTTCCCTTTTTATTACACCAATACTTATTCCATAGGTTAAACCTGTTATAGTGAACAGTAGAAAAATCAAAGGAATTATTCCTGTAAGTAATGGTGAGCCGATGACTTTTCCGTCTTCGGTTTTAAGTAGCCCGCTAAAAACTCCAACTGCGATTATAAAAATAAAAATAATTAAGGATATAGCTGTATTCCTTAGAGCTTTATTTTCTTTTTTTGTAACTTTACCTTCAGATGTATCTATTTTACCCAAAGTTCCATTTGGTTTGTACTCTCCAAGTCTAGGTTCAATAAAATATATGGATACAAAACCATAAACGATGGATAAAATGACAGATGATGCTATTTTTATGTACCAATTAGCAGTTACATCCATTACATATTCCGGCAAAACTCCTGGAAGTACTGCTTGAGTTATTCCACTCATTAACGCATCTGTTCCTGAAAGCATAAAGTTTGAAGCGTATCCCATTGAAGCTCCGGCATACCCTGTAAGCATACCGGCAATTGGATGTTTACCTACTCCTAAATATACTATTGCGGCTAGCGGAGGTATAACTACCTGAGATGAGTCAGAGGCCATATTTGCAAATAATCCCACGAAAACAACGGCAAAAGGAACTATATTTTTGGGGACATTTGACATTACACGTTTAATAAACGCATTCATAAGCCCTACTTCTTCACAAAGACCAATTCCCAAAGTCATTACGAGAACTAACCCCAGAGGAGCGTAACTTGTAAAGTTTGTAACAAGATTTTGAAGTATCCATACAATACCATCTCTACTAAAAAAATTGTTTGGAGTTACTAATTCACCATTAGACGGATTTAAAAGTTCAATTCCCGTTAGGCTTACGAGAAATGAAGCAATGGCGGTAATTGAAAAGAGCACAAAAAACATTGAATAGGGTGTGGGGAGCCTATTACCAAGTCTTTCCAGTGCATTTAAAAATTTTTGGAACGGTGTAAACTTAAAATTCTCAAGATTTTTTTCTGTGTTCATAATATCTCTCCTTATATTAAATTTTTGATGCTTTAAGTATTTTATTAACTACCTCCTTTAAAATATATTTTCAGATAAAATATGTTGGTATATATCTAATAAAGCTATATTTACAAAAGTGAATTACAAATGTAAACATAGCTTTATTAGGTAAATTATAACCGATTTCAAATTATATTTACGTAAATTTATATTTACTGAAATTGTTTAAAAATTTCTTGAAAAATGGGAAGTTTTAGATTTTAAATAATTATTTATCTTTAAATTAAGAAAAATTAATTTTACGTTTGTTTATGTCTATTTATTGTATTAAGAATAATTTAGGGCTACATTTTACTTTTTAACATATTTTAAAGTATAAAGTATTAGTTTCAGACCAAAAGTTAGAACATTAATGTTTATTAGATTTTTTTTAAAGGGGTAAAAGAAAAATGATAATAGTATATTTAAAGATAGTTAATTTTTTAGTTTTAGATTATTTGGAATTTTTAAAAATGGATATTAATAGGCAAATTACCTAGAGGAAAACAGGAAAAATATTTTTAAAATGTTCCTTATTGCTATTGATTTTGGTCTAGGAATGGGTTATAATAAATTAAGGTCAAAGAAGGTCAAAAATATTGACGTTAAGGAAGTGATTATTTGGAATATAGAGATTACTATGAAATTTTAGGAGTAAGTAAGGATGCAAGTGCTAAGGAAATAAAATCAGCCTATAAAAAACTTGCAAAAAAATATCACCCTGACTTAAATAAGGGGGATGAAAAAAAAGAAGAAAAATTTAAGGAAATAAATGAAGCTTATGAGGTATTGTCTGATCCGGATAAAAAACAGAAGTATGATACTTTTGGTTCAAATTATGATTTTGCAAATGGCGCAAACTTTGATCCGTCACAATTTGGATACACTTATACCAGCAGTGGTGGAAGTGGAGATTTTTCTGATTTCTTTGAAATGTTCTTCGGCTCATCAAATCAGCAAAGTACGGGAAGTGGATTTAGCTTTTCCGACATATTTTCAGATTTAGGTGGAAGTAATAGGAAGTCAAGGAGGTCAGCTCAAAGACAAAGTTATAATACTGATTTAAGTATTTCTTTAGATGAAGCATACCATGGAACTACTCGAAATGTTTCACTTTCCTTAAATGGTAAAAATGTGGAAATACCGGTGAAAGTGCCCGCAGGCATTACACCCGGTAAGAAAATAAAAGTTAAAGCGGATAAATATGGAATAACAGGAGACATTTTATTTAAAATAGATGTTTACACATCCACTACGGAATCTCTTGATGGGTTGAATATTATTAAGGAAGAGGAAATCTATCCTTGGCAAGCTGCATTGGGAGATAAAATAGTGGTTTCTACTTTAAGTGGAAAGATAAAGGTACAAATTCCGAAAGGATTTAAAGGTGGAAGTAAACTGAGAATTCCTTCCAAGGGTTTTAAAAACCTGGCAGGGAATGTGGGGGATTTGTATATTAGGTTTAATATTGTAAATCCTACAAATTTAACAGAAGAACAATTAAAAATTTATGAAGATTTAAAGAATAGTTATAGAAAACAGTAAGGAGTGATGTTATGAATTTTGAAAAATTTACTCAAAAATCAATTGAAGCAGTGCAAGCTTCTCAATCAATTGCAACTGAGTATGGCAACCCTCAAATAGAGGAAATTCATCTTCACAGAGCGTTGATTCAAGACAGAGATGGTTTAATACCTAAGATTTTAAAATACTTAGGTATTGCAATGGAAATGTTTTTAAAGGATGTAGATGATGAAATTGCAAAACTTCCAAAACAAAGTGGAGGTACGCAATATGCATCAAAGGAATATTCTGAAGTTTTGGAAAAAGCATTGAAATATTCAGGGCAGTTTGGTGATGACTATGTGTCTGTGGAACATATTTATATGGCGCTTTTATCACAAAAAAATACTAAATCATCTAAAATATTTGCAAAGTATCATTTAAATATGGAGGGTTTCTTAGAAGCTTTAAAGAAAATCAGGGGAAATCAAAATGTTAGAAGTGACAATCCTGAGGGAACTTATGATTCTCTAGAAAAGTACGGCAGGGACCTAACTTTGGAAGCAAAGGAAGGAAAAATCGATCCGGTAATTGGAAGAGATGAGGAAGTTAGAAATGTAATTAGAATTTTATCTAGAAGAACTAAGAACAATCCTGTTTTAATAGGTGAACCTGGTGTAGGTAAGACTGCCATTGTTGAAGGTCTTGCTCAAAGGATTATTAGCGGGGATGTACCTGAGGGTTTAAAAAATAAAACTATATTCTCTCTAGATATGGGAGCTTTAGTTGCAGGTGCAAAATACAGAGGGGAATTTGAGGAAAGACTTAAAGCCGTGCTTGCAGAAGTGGAAAAAAGCGACGGCGAAATTTTAATGTTCATTGATGAAATCCACAACATTGTGGGAGCGGGGAAAACTGAAGGTGCAATGGACGCTTCCAATATGTTAAAGCCTATGCTGGCAAGAGGAGAGCTACACGCCATTGGCGCAACTACATTAGATGAGTATAGAAAGTATATTGAAAAGGATCCTGCTCTTGAAAGACGTTTTCAAAAAGTTTTAGTTTCAGAGCCGACTGTGGAAGACACAATATCAATTTTAAGAGGAATAAAGGGGAAGTATGAAATCTATCACGGAATAAGAATTTCCGATTCTGCTGTAATAGCAGCTGCAACTCTTTCAGATAGATATATTTCCGATAGATTTTTACCTGATAAGGCTATAGACTTAATGGACGAGTCCTGCGCAATGCTTAGGACTGAAATAGATTCTATGCCTACGGAAATAGATGACATTAGAAGAAAGATATTACAACTTGAAATAGAAAGAGAAGCTCTTAAAAAGGAAACTGATGAAGCTTCTAAAAAAAGACTGGAAGATTTGGAGGCGGAACTTTCAGAGGATAAGTCCAGATTTGATATTTTAAAAGCTAAATGGGAAAGTGAAAAGAAAGAACTTGAAAAAGTAAAGGACATAAAAAAGCAAATTGATGACATTAAACATGAAATAGAAGAAGCTGAAAGAGCTTATGACCTTGAAAGACTTTCTCAGTTGAAGTATGGTGAACTTCCTAAACTTGAAGAGGAGTTAAAGTCTGCTGAAGAGAAGACAGAGGGCGAAGATTCCATGGTAAAAGAGGAAGTTACAGAAGATGAAATTGCCGAAGTAGTATCAAGATGGACGGGTATCCCTGTTGAAAAATTAAATCAAAGTCAAAGAGAGAAGCTTTTAAATCTTTCCGATACCTTACATGAAAGAGTAATTGGACAAGATGAGGCTGTGGAAGTAGTATCAGATGCGGTTTTAAGGGCGAGAGCAGGACTTAAAAGTGAGAATAGACCTATTGGTTCCTTTATATTTCTGGGACCTACAGGAGTTGGTAAGACTGAAACAGCAAAGGCTTTAACTGAAACACTTTTTGACGATGAAAGAAATATGATTCGTATTGATATGAGTGAGTATATGGAAAAGCATTCTGTATCAAGATTAATCGGTTCACCTCCAGGCTATGTTGGTTATGATGAAGGAGGACAGCTAACTGAGGCAGTTAGAAGAAAGCCTTATAGCGTAATACTTTTTGATGAAATTGAAAAAGCTCATCCGGATGTATTTAATATTTTGCTTCAAGTTTTAGACGACGGAAGATTAACAGACAATCAGGGTAGGACAGTGGACTTTAAAAACACTGTAATTATAATGACTTCAAATATTGGATCTTCCTATTTAATAGATGGAATTGGAGTAGATGGAAATATCACTTCTGAGGCGAGAGAGGCTGTAGATTCCGAAATGAAACTTAGATTTAGACCTGAATTTCTAAACAGAGTTGATGAGATTGTAATGTTTAAACCGCTTTCAAGAAATGAAATATTTAAAATTATTGAAGTTCAAATTAAGGAAATTGAAATAAAACTTGAGGATAGAAATATTTTAATAGAGGAAACGGAAGATGCTCTTAACTTAATCTTAAATAGAGCTTATAATGTACAATATGGTGCAAGACCTGTTAAAAGATTTATTCAATCAAATATTGAAACTGAAATTTCCAAGATGATTATTAAGGGAACTATTGAAGATAATGAAACTATTTTAATAGATGTTGAAAATGATAATTTAGTAGTGAGAAAGAAATAAGATAAAATAGAAGTAGGCATATAATATGTCTACTTCTATTTTATATCATTCTCATCTATGATTTTATATCCTATACCGGCGTCAGTAATAAAGTATGTGGGCGTTGCAGGATTTTTTTCTATTTTTCTGCGTATGTTTGCCATATTTACTCTTAGAATTTGATTATCAGATTCATAGGGTCCCCATACTTTGTTTATAATTTGATTATGAGTTAGGACCTTGCCGGGTTTTGAAGATAGAAAGGCTACAATGCCGTATTCAATGGGAGTTAAATGAATTTGATTTCCTTTCATACTTACTTGTCGTTTATCAAAGTCAATGGCAAAATCCCCTACTTCATAGGTTCTTTTTTCAGGTGAATAGTGTCTTAAACTTCTTCGAATTCGCGCCAACAGTTCCTCAGTGCCAAAGGGTTTTACTACATAGTCATTGGCCCCCAAGTCCAAAGCTTCTACTATGTCTTTTTCCGTTTGTCGAGCAGATACTACAATTAAAGGGGTATCGAAATCCTTTTTAATTTTTGCCAAAAGGTCCATACCATCCATATCAGGTAAGCCTAAGTCAAGTAATATTAAATCCGCTCTTTCTGAAATTAACTTATCAAAACCTAGAGTGCCATTTTCTGCAGTTATAACTTCGTAATGTCCTTTTAGATTTAAAATTAAAATCTGAGTTATAGAAGGATCGTCTTCAATTATTAGGATTTTCTTTTTCAGCTTCATTTTTGTCCTCTTCTTTTAATAGTGGAAGTTTAAAGGAGAAAGTGGCACCACCTGATTCTTTATTTTTACCTGATATGTTACCTCCGTGAGCTCTTATAATGGAGCTGCAAATAGAGAGTCCTATGCCTGCGCCGCTTGAGGAATCAATGGAGCGTGATGCTCCTGTAACAGGTGTATCAAAGAGATTTTCCAAAAGATCTTCAGATATACCTGAGCCGTTGTCGCTAACTTCAAATAGGGCATAATTGTCCTCTTCTTTTAAATTTACAAAAATCAAATCATCTGGAGAAGAATGTTTAATTGCATTTTCCAACAGATTTATTAAAACCTGAGAAATTAAAGTTGCATCCATAGGTATAAATATAGGTTCTTTAGGTGTTTTTACATGAATAGACCAATCGGGATACCATTTTTGAATATTTCTCACAGCTTGTTCAATTACTTCTTCAGCCATTTCCGGTACAGTTTTAATATAGGTTTTTTCATCGCTAATGCGAGTGACGGCAAGTAAATTTTCCACAATACGTGAAAGCCATTGAGCTTCTTCTTTAATTTTACAAATTAAATTTTTTCTCTCTTTGCGATCAAACTCAATACTGTCGTCTAAAAGTGTTTCGCTAGCTCCTAAAATACTGGTTAAAGGTGTTCTTAAATCATGAGAGACAGATCTTAATAGGTTGTTTCTCATTTTTTCTCTTTCGGTTTCAAACTTCGATTCCTGTTGTTGCCTTTGGGAATGTTGACGTTCCAGCGCCAAAAGAACTTGGGAAAGAACTAATTTTATAAAGTCGTAATCATCTTCTTTTAAAGGTTTGTTATGACAGGATATTCCAACTACTCCATAATCCACATCACTATTTATGGGTGCGTAATAAACTTCTCTGTCGCCGTTATAATTTGTTCCGTATCCTGCGGGACGACCCTCCTCAAAGGCATATTTTGCAGATCTGACTTCGTAAATTTCTTTAAAGGCCTGTGGATTTAAGTCCTTTGGAAAAGAAGTTACATAGGAGTTTGCTTCACTGGGCTCTCCCAAATAAAAAATTACAGATCGTTTAAGGTGAGCTGCAAGATTTTGATTTGCAATGTTTACAATGTCCTTTTCATCTGTTGAATCAACAAGCTCCTGAAAAATTTCATTTATAACTAAAGTTTGTTCCTCTCTTTTTTTAGATAAAGTTAATATATCTTTTAAATGTGCAGTTATGGCACTGTTAGCCAAACTCACCGCAAGCATTATAAAAAGTGTTATAGGAAATTTTATTGAAAACTCAAAGGCGTTTTGAGGATAGTTAATAAAATAATCAAAGAGGGAAGTACAGACTATTGCTGAGAAAAAACCGTAGAAGTGACCTGTGGTTAAATTTGAAATAACCAGTACTACCAATGTATATACCAGTATTAGACTTGTACTGTCTAAAATTCCGCGAAGGGGTAAGGTTACAATTAAAAGCAATACAATAAGTCCAAGAGTTATTATCCAGTTCATAGTCTTTGGATTTATCTTGGGTTCCTTCTCCTCTTTTACCTTGCTAATATCTAAAGGAATTTGAGTCATTAAATTTACTCCTTTCAATTTTTAATCATAATAATTATAGCATGAGTGGGTAAATCTTAACAGTTTCTTTATGTTATTTGGGCGGGAAATAGGATATACTTAAGAAAAATAATAGAAATTAGGTGATAGCTTGGATTTTACCAATAGGAATTTAGCGGTGCTATTTGAAATAGGTGGTGTTAAGTTTTATTTAACGGATACTCTTATTGCAACTTGGGTTGTAATGGCAATTTTAATACTTTTTGCAATAGTTGTAAGAATAAAACTTAAAAATTTTAAAGAAGTGCCCAGGGGGTTCCAAAATATTGTTGAGAGTTTAGTGGAGGTTATGGATAAATTTACCACTAATACCATGGGTAAAGATTATCGTGAATTCGGGGGATATTTCTTTGCCGTATTTGCCTTTATTTTAATTTCAAACTACAGCGGGTTAATTGGTTTACGACCACCTACTGCTGATTTATCCACTACTATTGTATTGGCGGGAAGTACTTTTGTATTGGTACATATTACCGGTATTAAGAGACAAAGGGGACATTATTTAAGAAGTTTTATAGAGCCTTATCCCGTATTCCTACCAATTAATTTTATATCGGAAATTTCCGACATTTTATCACTTACATTTAGGTTGTTTGGAAATATTTTAGGCGGAGTTATAATTTTGGGGTTAGTTTATCATATGATTCCATATTTTTTAAGCTTTGTACTGCCTTCCGCACTGCATATGTACTTTGACATATTTGCAGGAGCGCTTCAGGCCTTTATTTTTACAGTACTTAGTATGACGATGATTCAACAAAAGGGAAATTAATTACAATTTAGAAAAGGAGAAATAACTATGGATGGAAGAGCATTTGTAATGGGAATGTCTGCTTTAGGAGCAGCAATAGCAACGTTATCAGGACTGGGTTCAGGATTGGGACAGGGAATAGCTGCGGGAAATGCAGCTGCGGCAGTTGGTCGTCAACCAGAGGCAAGAGGAGATATTACAAGTACCATGCTAATAGGTTGTGCTTTGGCTGAGACCTGTTCAATTTACGGACTTATTGTAGCCTTAATACTTCTTTTGGCCAATCCTTTCACTGCTATTTTAGCTTAGAAAGAAGGTATGAAAGTGTTAAGTATAATGTTTAGTTCAGTAATAATGAATGCTTCAGCTGATTTACCAGATGGAAACATTATATCTTTTGATAGTGAACTTTTAAAAGCCATTCTTCCACAGGTAATTAATTTAATTGTGTTAATATTTGTACTTACTTTTATATTGTACAAGCCTGTGCGGAATTTTTTGGACAAACGAAGTGAAACCATAAAGAATAGATTGGATAATGCACGTGCCAGTCAAGATGAAGCAGAAGAATTAAAGGAAAAATATGAAAAACTTTTAAAGGAAATTGACAGCGAAAGGGAGAAAGTTCTTTCTACCGCCTATAAAAAAGCAATGGAGCGTAGTGACCATATTTTAATGGAGGCCAAGGAAGAGGCGGAAAATATTTACAACCATGCTATTATGGAAATAGAGGAAGAACGAAAGAATATAGAAGATGATATGAAAAAACAATTAATTGAGTTGTCTACTTTAATGGCAAGTCAATTTGTAGAGGTTTCAATAGATGAAAAAACTCAAAATCAACTAATTGAAGAGATGTTAGGAGATTGGGAGGAGGGTCTATGGCTAAATTAAGTAGACAGTATGCGGAAGTTTTAATGAAAATAGCCAGAGAGCAGGACAATATTGAAGAGATTTATGAAGAGGCCTTGGAAATTTTAAAGACTAAAAAATTTGAAGTAACTGAAGATACTCCTGAGGAGTTAAAGATATTTTTTAAGTTTATAGATGAAAAATATATACTTCCTACCTTGTACATTTTTATTGAAATGGTGAGAGAGGAACTAAAAATAGTTCATGGAGAAGTTATTTCAGCCATACCCTTAACGGAAAAACAGATGAGTGATTTGGAAAATAAACTTTCCGGTGAAATTAACAAGCGAATTGAAATTGTAAATCATGTGGATACCAGTTTGTTGGGAGGACTTAGAATTATTATAGACAATAAGGTAATAGACAATTCCATAAAGAGTAAATTATCCAGAATGAAAGAGCAATTGTACAAAGGGGTGTATTTTTAATTATGAAATTAAATCCATCAGATATAGGTGAATTAATTCGCAATGAAATTAAATCCTTTGATACGTCGCCAAGAGTACATGAAGCCGGAAGAGTTTTGGAAATTGGAGATGGAATTGCAAGAGTTTCAGGCTTAAAAGAAGTTGTAACAGGTGAGCTTTTAAAATTTGAAAACGGAGTAAGCGGTATTGCTATGAATCTTGAAAGTGACAATATTGGAACTGTACTTTTGGGAAGTGAAGTTGGGATAGTTGAAGGTGATTTGGTAACTAGGACCGGAAATGTGGTGCAGGTTCCTGTAGGAGATCCACTTTTGGGAAGAGTTGTCAATGCGCTGGGAGAACCAATTGATGGAAAGGGATTGATTTTATCTTCTGTTTTCAGACCTGTGGAGAGAGTGGCGCCGGGTGTAATTACAAGAAGCAGTGTAGATACTCCTTTGGAAACGGGAATCAAGGCCATAGATTCCATGGTTCCCATAGGAAGAGGACAAAGACAGCTGATTATTGGAGATAGACAGACAGGTAAGACTGCCATTGCAATAGATTCAATATTAAATCAGAAGGGTAAGGGCGTAAAGTGTATCTATGTGGCAATAGGACAAAAAACTTCAACGGTGGCTGAGATTATAAATGTATTAATAGAACATGAAGCTATGGAATATACAACTATTGTATCTGCAAGTGCGGCGGATCCCGTTTCGCTTCAGTACTTGGCACCTTATTCGGGAGCTGCTATAGGAGAAGAGTGGATGGAGTCGGGGGACGATGTTTTAGTAATATTTGACGACCTTTCCAAACATGCGGTTTCCTACCGTACAATGAGTTTGTTATTAAGGCGACCTCCGGGAAGAGAGGCCTATCCGGGAGATGTTTTTTATCTACATTCAAGGCTTTTGGAAAGAGCCGGAAAGCTTTCCAAGAAGTATGGAGGAGGTTCTATGACTGCACTGCCAATTGTGGAAACACAGGGAGGCGATATGTCAGCCTATATTCCCACAAATGTAATATCAATTACCGATGGGCAGATATATTTGGAATCTGACGCCTTTCATGCGGGAAATAGACCTGCAATTAATCCGGGGTTATCCGTGTCCAGAGTGGGGGGTGCCGCTCAAAGCAATGCTATGAAAAAAATTTCAGGACCCATTAGGACGGAACTTGCTCAATATAGAGAGTTGGAAGCTTTTTCACAATTCAGTTCCGACTTAGATGTTTCTACTAAGGAACGTCTGGAACATGGAGAGAGAATAGTGGAAATTTTAAAACAGGAACAGTACAGCCCAATGGATATAGAAAAACAGATAGTGGTATTTTATGTAGTTACCAATAGATTAATTCCCAAAGAAATCCCAAGGGAAGATATAGTGGATTATGAAGAAAAATTATTGGAATATGTGGCAACTTGGGACTGGGATTTGCTTGAAGAAATTGGAGAAAGAGGAGAACTTTCTGAAAATGCGGAAGAAAAACTTAAAAAAGTAGTAGATGAATTTAACAGAAGTTATACGCTATAGGGGGATGAAATGGAAACACTACAGAGTATACAAAATAGAATTAGGGGAATTAAAGGAACTAAACAGATTACCAATTCTATGAAACTGGTATCATCTTCCAAAGTTCAAAGTGTAATGGATTATGCGGAAACCACGAGAGATTATATAAGTAACTTTGGAGAAATAATGACTTCCATAGTATCCAGCAACGAGAAACTGGAGCATCCCTACTTTATTCAAAGCGAAGAGGAGAAAGTGGGTTTAATTGTAATTAGCAGCGACAGAGGACTGTGTGGCGGTTACAATATAAATGTGGCAAAGAAGGCCATTGAAGTTGCCCGAGATTTTAAGGAAGTTTCCGTAATAGGAATTGGTAGAAGAATAGTGGGCGCTTTTAAAAGAGCGGGAATAGAAATGAGAGCTAACTACCAAGGCGTTTCAGAAAGACCTTTCTACGATGAAGCTCACGTAATAGCAAGACGTGCTTGCAACTTATATAAAACGGGCGAAATAACTCAGCTTTACTTGGTTTATACGGAATTTAAATCCATGATAGACCAATATCCCGTAGCAGAAAAACTTTTACCCATAGATGTAAAGCAAGAAGAGGGAATGAAAGTTGAGTATATGTGGGAGCCAAAGTTTGAAAAATTAATTGAGGAGATAGTTCCTCATTACTTGGCTTCAATAATTTTTGGAGCAATGATAGACGCTTCCATGTCGGAACAAAGCGCCAGAGTTATGAGCATGGATTCGGCATCTAAAAATTCAGATGAAATTATAGGCAAGTTGACTTTAGAATATAACCAGTTGAGACAGGGTGCCATTACTCAAGAGATTATTGAAATCGTAAATGGTGCAAGTGCCATTACTTAGAAAGGAAGAAACAGATGGTAAAAAGTTCTGTTGGACACGTTACACAGATTATCGGAGCTGTTGTAGATATAAAATTTGAAGAAAATAGAGTTCCCACAATAAGTCATGCAGTTAATATAGAAAATGGAGATGACATAGTAGTTGCAGAAGTAATGCAACAGCTGGGAGACGGTATGGTTAGATGTATTGCCATGGGACCTACAGAGGGGATGCCAAGAGGAGTAAGGGCTATTAATACAGGTTCACCAATAACAGTGCCCGTGGGAGAAAATACTCTCGGTAGAATTTTCAACGTATTGGGAGAAACTGTAGATGGTGGAAGTGCACCTAAGACAGAGGAAAGGTGGGCAATTCATAGGAAGGCTCCTTCTTTAACAGAACAGTCTGAGGGAACTGAGGTATTGGAGACGGGTATTAAGGCCATTGACCTGCTCTGTCCTTATTTAAAGGGCGGAAAGATTGGACTCTTTGGAGGAGCGGGAGTTGGAAAAACCGTTTTAATAATGGAGTTAATTAGAAACATAGCTACAGTTCACGGAGGATATTCGGTTTTTACAGGAGTTGGAGAGAGAACCCGAGAGGGAAATGACCTATACCATGAAATGATAGAATCCAACGTAATAGATAAGACGGCTCTTGTCTTTGGACAGATGAACGAACCGCCGGGGGCAAGGATGAGAGTAGCTCTTTCAGGTCTTACTATGGCTGAATATTTTAGAGATGTGGAAGATCAGGACGTACTTTTCTTTGTAGATAATATATTTAGATTTGTTCAAGCAGGTTCTGAAGTATCGGCACTTCTTGGAAGAATGCCAAGTGCAGTGGGTTATCAACCAACATTGGCCAATGAAATGGGAGTGCTTCAAGAGCGTATAGCTTCAACTAAGACGGGATCCATAACTTCCGTACAGGCAGTTTATGTTCCGGCAGATGACCTTACTGACCCTGCACCTGCTACTACGTTTACTCACTTAGATGCCACTACGGTACTATCTAGAAGAATTGTAGAACAGGGAATATATCCCGCAGTAGATCCTTTGGAGTCCAGCTCCAGAATCTTAGATCCTATGATTTTAGGTAATCATCACCACTACATTGCGCGTGAAGTTCAAAAAGTACTTCAACACTATGAGGATTTACAGGATATTATTGCTATTTTAGGGATTGATGAACTTTCTGATGGGGATAAATTAACTGTAGAAAGAGCTAGAAAAATTCAAAGATTTTTATCTCAACCTTTTTTCTCCGCAGAAAACTTTACGGGAACTCCGGGAGAATACGTGCCTTTAGAGGAAACTCTTAGAGGTTTTGAAGAAATTTTAGACGGGAAACACGATGATATTCCTGAGCAGTTTTTCTTTAATACAGGAACTATTGACCAGGTGGTTGAACGCTTTAAAGAAAGTGGAGAGGTGGAAAAAGGAGGAAATTAAATGAAAACTATAGATTTTTCCATTATAACTCCTACAGAGACAGCAGTTAAAGAGCCTATTGACTTTCTTTTAGTAAGAACTGAAGAAGGTGATATGGGAATAAGAGCGGGGCATCAAAATTGTATATTGATTTTAAAAGACGGTATAGTTAAATTTTCCAATAAAGAGAAAAAAAAGGAATATCTAATTGAAGGCGGAGTGCTACTGGTAAAGGAAGAAAAGCTTGTAATACTGGCTGAATTTGCAGCACTGCCTGAAGAAGCGGAAAGTTTAAAAGCCAAGTACATTGAGAAATTAAAGGAAAGCTACTTAAAAGAAGTTCAATTTGATTTGGATATTCAACGAGCTGAATTTGCATTACACAGTTCTCTAGTACATGGAAAGAATATTTCCGATTCAACCTACTATCCTGAGGAGGATTGAGATGAGCAATAGAGAGGAAAATAACAGGAAGATTTTGCAGGCCTTGGGAAAAATGTCAAGAATTGCATTTTCAATAGTTTTTTCTATTATAATAGGATTTATAACAGGAAATTTTCTAGATAAAAAGCTTGGCACCAGCCCTCTATTGCTAATAATCGGTACGATTTTTGGGATAATGGCCGCATTTAAAAATCTATATGATAATACTAAAAAGGACCGTGAAAAATGAATTGGTTTAAAAAATTGTCAAGAACGGCACAACTTATGATTTATAGTTTAATAGCTTTGATTTTTATATTTTTGGCTTTGGCCTTTATAGTAAACAAGTTTTATTTATTTGAGCCTATGGACAAGTTTTCCTTGGGGCTGGTTACAGGAACACTCCTATCTATTTACAAAGTTGTGTCCATGGAAAAATCTATAAATAAAATTGTAAGTATGGAGGAGAAACAGGCTAATTTAAAAAATCAATTGTATTTTCTCTTAAGATATTTTATAACCTTTATTTATGTGGCTATAGTAATAATCTTTAGGGATTATATAGGTGTTTTCGGAGCCATTATAGGAATGTTGTCGCTTCAAGTTTCAGCCTATATGGCAAATTATCTTTTAACGAGAGAAGAAAAAAAATACAAAGGTGGGGAAAAGAATTAAACGGAAAATGTTTAATTCTTTTTTGCTAAAATGTCTTTTAAAGAGTAGAGTACTGTGACAGTGTAGTAGAAGGGAGAAGAGGATGGAATTAACTGTTGAAAAAAGAGGTTTAACAAATTATCAATTAAAATTAATTGCCATTATTGCAATGACAATTGACCACTGTGCAACTGCTTTTATACCCTATGAACATTGGCTGGGAATAGTAATGCATTTTGTAGGAAGGATTACAGGACCTGTAATGTTTTATATGGCAGTTGAAGGATACCATCGTACAAGTAATTTAAAGAGATACATAATGAGACTTGGCATCTTTGCAGTTGTCAGTTACTTTCCCTTTATGCTTTTTAGAGCTTATGGAAATATAGGAAATATTAATTTTTTTGATCTAAATGTGATTTACACCATATGTTTAGGAGTTATGGCAATCCATGTAAATAAAACAGTGAATAATGTGTTATTAAAGGTAGGAGTGATATCTTTACTTTTAGCTCTTTCCTCAATAGGAGATTGGGCTGTAATAGGGATAGTTATTATGATGGGTTTTGACTTTTACTATGGTGATTTTAAAAACCAATCGTTTTATTATTTAATAATAATTTTAATGAGCAGTTTAATAAACTACTTATATATACCTTTCAGAATTGTATATTTGGGTTTAGATGATTTTATAAGCAATTTGCCAATGTATAAAAGCATGCTTTCAGAATTCGGACTTTTTATTCCTATAATTTTACTTAAATACTATAATGGGGAAAGGGGAAGCAGTTCTCCTTTCAGCAAATGGATATTTTATATATACTATCCCCTACATCTATTAGTAATAGGAATTATAAGTGGTTTAACATTAAAATAAGAAGTAAGTTTTGAACTTACTTCTTATTTACTTAGCACAGATATTCTTTTTTTAATGTTTTTTCCCTTTATAGCTTCATCTACCATTGCAATGGCATAGTCAGCATAACTGATTTGACTTTCGCCCTTTGAGTTAGTGGAAAATTCCTCACCTGATAAAATATAGTCTCCAGTTCTTTTTCCGTCAGCTTGAAAATCAGCAGCTGGACTGATGTAAGTCCAATTGACATCATCTCTTTTTCTTAACTCATCAAGAGCTTTAGCCATATTGGAAGCTAGGGGTTTGAAGTCGTCTGGGAAATTTTCAGTATCCATTAGCATTTTTGAGTGCTCTTTATCTACATAGAGACTTCCCGCTCCTCCTATTACTAACAACCTATTATCCTTACCGCTTAAAATATCACAAAGATGTTTTAAAGAAGTGCTGTGTTGTGGTAAAGTATCAGGGGTCCATGCTCCAAAGGCATCAATTATAACATCAAAATCATTTAAATCTTCGTATTTTAATTCAAATAAATCTTTTAAAATACTTTTTTGAGCATCGCTATTATTTTTTCCTCGTACAATGGCAGTTACGTCTAAATTTCTGCTAATAGCTTCCTTTACAATAAGTTTACCTGCTTTTCCATTAGCGCCGATAACAGCAATTTTCATAATAACCCTCCTTGATAATGTAAAACCATTTCTATAATGTTATAATATATCCGTATAGTATATTTGTAAAGTAGGAACAATTTTGTTCCTTACTTACCTTATGATACTAATGGAGGTGTATTATGGATAGAAAAATTAATTGCCCTGTAGAAGTGACATTATCATTAATTGGAAATAAGTGGAAAGTTTTAATTATAAGAGATTTGTTAGAAGGGACTAAGAGGTTTGGTGAATTAAAAAAATCCATCGGTTCCATTTCTGCAAAGGTATTAACATCTAATTTAAGGGAAATGGAAGAAGAGGGCCTCATAAATAGAAAAGTATATGCTGAAGTTCCTCCTAAGGTTGAGTATAGTCTGACAGAAACAGGTTACAGCTTAAAGTCTGTGTTGGATTCAATGTATAGCTGGGGTGAAAGTTATAAAGAAGTTAAAGGAAGAGTTTAACTTAATTAAATTATAAAGTAGTTGATTGATATTCTTATATGTAATTAATAATATTTAATAGCTAAGTTTATTGGAGAATAGTATGGATAAAATTTTAATAATTGAAGATGATGTGAATCTTGCTGAAAATTTATATAAAAAATTAGAGGAAAATAATTACAAAGCACATATTTTAAAGGATATAGAAAATTTTAAAAAAGAATTTTATAACTTTATGCCTAATCTTATTTTGTTAGATATAAACTTGGGAAGTTATAACGGCTTTGAGTTGTGTATGAATTTAAGAAAACAAACAAAGATTCCAATTTTGTTTATTACAGGACGTGATTCGGAAAAGAGCGAAATAGAGGCGCTTAATATAGGCGGAGATGATTATATAAAAAAACCTTTTTCTATGGATATTTTACTTGCAAGGATTGACAGGCAGTTAAAATCACAGTCAATGGAAAACAGAAAGTCAATAATTTATAAAGAATTAGAATTGGAAATAGATAAACAAATTATAAAAAATCTCAATTCAAAGGAAGTTCTGGAGCTTTCATCTATAGAGTTTCAACTGCTTTTCTATTTAATTAATAAAGCAGGTGAAGTAGTAGATAGAGGAGAGTTAATGGATTATCTTTGGGAAAATCGAAACTATGTTGATCCAAATGCTCTAAACGTAAGTTTGAGTAGACTTAGAAAATCATTGGCAGAGATATCTGATGAGAATTTTATAGAGTCTATTAGAGGTGAGGGGATAAGGTTTTGTTAAAAAAATATTTTGAAAATAATTGGGAGATTATCTTTTACCTTTGGATTACAAGAGTTTTAGTTTCAGTTTTAATGGTTTTGTCGGGAGCTAAGTTGGAAATGTTCCTTTTGACAATAATTTTATACTTTGTTTTTGATTTTATATATTTTGGATTAAAATTTCTATCTTTTAAGAAAGAAAGGGAACAATTAAAAAATCTAGTAAGCAATATAGAGCATCATTACTATATTCACGAGCTGGTAAAGAGACCAAAGAGCGAAGAGGGTGCTATGTATTTTGACCTTATGAAACTTTCAAGTCAGGATATGGTAAGGGAAATAAGATATAATAATGAAAAATTAAAGGAATCTCGTGAATTTATTGAGGAATGGATACATGAAATGAAAACTCCAATTACCTCGTTAAAAATAATGGGAGAAAGTGTGGCTGATAAAAAAGGATTTTATGAGGAATTAAAAAGGTTGGAGGATATTTTAAATTTGTCTTTAAATTATATCCGCCTAGATACGTTGGAAAAAGATTACCATGTGGAAAGTGTAAATATTTTTGACAGTATTCATGAAATAATAATTGCTGAAAAACAGTGGATAAGGGAAAAGGGAATTACTTTGGAAATAAATGTGAATTCAAAGACTTTTATTAAGACAGATGGGAAATGGCTGAGTTTTATTTTAAATCAAATAATTATAAATTCCATAAAGTACAGTAAGAATGGCGGAAGTATAAAAATAGATGAAGAAATTGAAGATTTTAATTATATTCTCTATATTGAAGATAGGGGAGTAGGAATACCGAAGTCCGACTTGCCTAGAATATTTGAAAAGGGATTTACAGGCTCGGGAGTTCAAAGAAAATCCGCTTCCGGTTTGGGACTTTATCTTGCAAAGAGGTGTGCAGATAAGATGAATGTAAAAATAGATGTTCAATCTAAAGAAAGTGAATATACCTCATTTAGACTTTCCTTTCCAGTGGCAATAGAACCTTTCAATACTGTAAGCTGACTCCTTACAATTTTAAAAGTAAAATGGAATTAAAGGAGTGGTAAAGTGGAAAGAATATTAGAAATAAAAAATTTAGAGAAATATTATGGCAGTGGAGAGATTTTAACCAAGGCAGTAGATGGCGTTACTCTAAGTGTTTTTAAGGGAGAGTTTCTAGCTATAATGGGAGCTTCAGGAAGCGGAAAGACCACCTTGCTAAACTGCATTTCCACCATTGATAGTCCTACAGGGGGAGAGGTGCTTCTCAACAAAAGGGATATTACAAAAATTTCCAGTGGAGAATTGGCGAAATTCAGAAGAGAAAATTTGGGCTTTGTTTTTCAGGAGTATAATTTACTTGATGCCCTTACTGTAGAAGAAAATATTGGGCTGGCTCTGGTTATCAATAGAGAAAATAAGGGTGTAATTGCTCAAAAAGTAAAGGAAATAGCTTATCTTTTAGGAATTGACGACGTTTTAAAAAAGTTTCCCTATGAAATTTCAGGAGGTCAAAGACAGAGGTGCGCCTGTGCAAGAGCTATAATCCACAATCCTACTTTAATTTTGGCCGATGAGCCTACAGGTTCTTTGGACTCATACTCATCTAGACAATTGATGTCCACCTTAAAATCTTTAAATGAGAATAATAGGGCTACCATTTTAACAGTGACTCATGACCCTAAAACTGCCAGCTATTGTCAAAGGGTTTTGTTTTTAAAAGACGGAAAGATCTTTAATGAGTTATTCCGTGGGGAAAAGAACCAAATGAAATTTCAATTGGAGATTATGGATATTATAGCCCTCCTAGGAGGTGAGGACAATGTTGTTTAAACTGTCCTTTCGAAATGCAAGGAGAACTTTTTCAGATTACTTGATTTATATGATTACAGTTTCCCTTGCAATATCCATGGAGTTTGCTTTAAATCGAATTTTATTTATAGATGAAATTTATGAAATGTCCAATGTGGCAGTAGGATTTAATTATATGTTAATAGCTGCTTCTCTTTTTATGATGGCAGTAGTAGCGTTAATGATTAAGTACATGGTTAAATTTATAGTAGATAAAAGGTCTAATGAATTTGGGCTCTATATGCTAATGGGAATTGAACAAAAGAATATAAAACGGATTTTTTGGATTGAACAGATTTACCTTTGCATAGCCTCTTTAGGATTGGGAGTTTTGTTTGGATTGCTCTTGGGAGAAATATTAAAGATTATAATTTACAATTTTATGAACTTTAAATATTCCTTTGAACTCATAGGCTTTGGAAAGTCCTTAACAGTTACGGTTATAGTTACAGCACTGGCTTATTTATTTTCATATATTTTCAGTTTTAGACTTTTTAAAAGAAATAAGATAATAGACTGGATTAAATCAGATAGAATAAATGAAGTGGAAAAGCATCAGAATCCCAAAATTCAAATTATTAAATTAAGTCTGTCTTTTATAATTTTAGTGGTTGGATTATTTACTTTAAACCATGCTTTTAGTGAAGAGCTTAATATGGCGTTTTTTCCCCTTGCTGTACTTTTAATTCTAATAGGTATCTATGAAATATCATCTTCAAGTGTGGTTTTATTTAATGGTGCTTTACTAAGAGATAATAATTTTACAAAAAGAGTCTTGCCGGTGAGATTTATAGGTGGCAAGGTTAAGACCATGTCTATGCAACTGGGAACATTATCAATTTTATTTGTACTTTCATTGACACTTTTGTCAATGGGAATAATATTTGCTAATTATTACAAAGGCTTTGAAGATGAATATGGAAAATTTGATTTAATCTATAGGATGGAAGAAAAAGATGAGGAATATATAAATGGAATTGAAGAAATAGTAGGTGGTTTTGGGAAAAATGAAAAAACCACTTTAAAGGTTTACAAAACTCCTCCTTCTGAAATTTATAAAATTGTCTACTCACATTTATCTAGGGAAGAAGTAGAGGAATATGGAGAGGAGATATTACTTTCACTTTCGGACTACAATAAGTTAAGATTAGCTGCAGGTTATGACGAGGTAAGTTTAAAGGAAAATGAATTTATTATTCAAACCTATTTTCAAATGCAAAATTTAAAAAAAGATGTATCTTTAAAAGATTATGAAATCAATGGGGAAAAATATAGTTTGAAAGCTATAATAGATGAACCTATGAATACTATTGATATAAATTCCTACTATATTGTTATAGAAGATAGGGAGCTTAATGATTTAAAGGCGGATAATGAAATTTATTTATGGAAGATAGAGGATTATGATTATATTAAACTTCATGATAGGTTACTTAGCTATGCTATAGGAGTAAATAAGGAGACTCGTGAAGTTTATGATTTAAATGGTAGAAGTATTGAGCTTTCTTGGAATATATCCATAGCTCAACAGAATTTAAATGAGTACTTGGTATCTTTAACAGGTTCTGCCTTGGCCTTGCTTTTAATAGGTTTGATATTTGCGCTGGTAATGTGCACTGTACTTTCCATGAATTTACTGTCAGGGGTTAAGACCTATAAGAGAAGATATGAACTGCTTAGTAAATTAGGAGTACCTAAAGGTGAAATAAGGAAATTAATTTGGCAACAGATTTTAATTCTCTTTTTATTTCCTTTAATATTGGGACTGCCAATATCTATAGTTACAGTTATGATAATTAATAAAATATTTTCCAGCGTAATGACCTTGGGGTATATAATATTAAACTTATTATTGACAGTTCTTGTATTTATCTTGATTTATATGATTTACATGGTTGCAACTTATAAGACTTATGAGGCTGCAGTTGAAAATTAAAAGAGGCTTATAGCCTCTTTTATAATTCTTCTATTTTATTTCCAAGTTCCACGCATAATCTGATTTTTTTCCATTGATCTTCTTCAGTTAAATGGTTTCCTTCTTCTGTTGAGGCAAAGCCACATTGAGGAGATACACAGATTTGCTCCAATGGTACGTATTCTGTAGCTTCCTTAACTCTTTCCAGCAAGTCTTCCATTTTTTCAAGTTTAGGTTCTTTGGAAGTGATAAGTCCCAGTACAATTTTTTGATTTCTTAAATTTTTAAGAGGTTTAAAATCTCCGGCTCTATCTGAGTCATATTCTAGAAAGAAACCGTCAAAATTGTCTATTTCAAAAAGTCTTTTGGATATTAAATCGTAATCTCCTTCATAGAGCCATGAAGATTGAAAATTCCCTCTGCACATATGGAAAGTTATTCCCATATCCTTTGGTTTTTTAGCAAGACATTTTTCAGTTATATCTCCAAATTTTTGAACAAGTTCTTTTGGATCATATCCGAATTTTTTTATTGTTTTTTCAGAAGATGGATCTGATAGGGCGCCCCAAGCTGTATCATCAAGTTGAAGGTATCTACAGCCCGCATCATAAAAAGCTTGAATACCGTCTTGATACGCCTTAATAAGGTCTTCTTCCAATTCTTTAAGGTTGTTATAGTATGGATTCTCATGGTATTTTTGAGATATAAGAACAGCGGAATAATATATCATATTAGGACCCGGAATAGTTTGTTTTGCAATGGCATCTCCGGCATATTTCTTTACGAATTTAAAGTGTTCAATAAAGGGATGGTCTTTAGAGAAGCTTATCTTTCCGCTTACATAGGAAGATTCTACATCTTTTGCTTCAACCCCTTGAAACATTGAAATATCTCCTAAAGATAATTTTGTAATTCCATTTAATCCCAAGATGAAATCAAGGTGCCACCACCTACGTCTAAACTCACCGTCGGTCACAGCTTTTAATCCATTTGCTTTTTGTTTTTCAATTAAATCGATTATTAATTTATCTTCCAAACTTCTTAATTCTTCACGGGTAATTTCACCTTTTTTAAAATTCTCTCTTGCTTTTTTAAGCTCTTCAGGTCTTAAAAAACTTCCTACAATATCACTTCTAAAAGGTACTAAACTCATTTTTACATCCTCCTTTAAAATAAAAAAAGTCTTCTTTGCATATGCAAAGAAGACGTATTAACGTGTTACCACTTCTCTTTATTCGTATTTCACAATACAAATCTCATCAGGTACTATCATACCCTATTCCTATATCGGGGAAAACCGCCATAGCCTAAATTATTTCGGGATGGTGCTCCAAAGCCATTTTCAATCTTATATGTTATAGTTCTTTACACCTGACGAACCTCTCTTTAATAACAGAATAAAATTTACTTTCTTTTTCACAGCAAGTATTTCAATTTATATTACTAAAAATAAAACTATTTGTCAATGGATTTTATTTAGTTGACATTACAGATATATTTTAGAAAGCTTTGTTACAAACTATTGCTTTAGCTCTTCAATAGCTATCTTTCTAATATCTCTTACAAGGTAGAGAGAGCCGCACCAAAGGATTAAATCCTCCTCATTGGCAAGTTCAACCGTCTTTAAAAAGGCGCTACGCCTGTCTGCTATAGCAAAGACCTCTTTATCGGTAAATTTTGAAACTATCCTGTAAAGTTTTTTAAGGTCTATTGCCCTTGGATTGTCCACTTCAGTAAGGACTATTTTACTTGATTTTGGAATTAAGTTTTCAAGTATGTGGTCAAAGTCCTTATCTCCTAGAACGCTAAATCCCAAAATTAAATTTTTATATTTAAAGCTGCTTAAATTTTCCACAAGAGCCTTTATACTTTCCACGTTGTGACTTCCATCGAGAATTAGCAACGGATTTTCTTTAAGAACTTCAAGCCTAGCTATATTTCTAGCACTGTAAATTGAAGATTTTATAATCTCATCTTTTAAATTAAAATATGTCTTTAAATAGTTTAAAACCATTAAGCTTAAAGAGGCATTATATACTTGGTGTCTGCCTAAAATCGAAGTTTTATAATTTTTAAAATCTCTAAAGGAAAATTCATTATAGAGATTATTTACATCTATAATTTCTACTTCTTCAAGGTTAAAGGAATGAAGAGGCGCATTTTTTTCTTCGGCAATTTCTTTCAATTCATTTGTTGCCTCATTTTCACCGGGATAGATAAAGACATCTACGCCCTTCTTAATAATACCTCCCTTTTCATAGGCTATTTCTTTAAGTGTTGAACCAAGTATTCCCACATGGTCTTTGGAAATACTTGTAATGATTGATACCATTGGTTTGGAAATTACATTTGTGGCATCAGTTCTTCCGCCAAGACCTACTTCAATAACTGCAACATCAACTTTTTCTTCATAGAAATACAAAAAAGCAACTGTGGCAAAAATTTCAAAAGTTGTGGTATAGTATCCCTCTTTATCCAAAATATTTACGACGTCATAGACTCTTTTAAGGTAGTGGTTAAAGGAATTATCCGAGATAAAATTTCCATCTATTTGAATGGTTTCTCTAATATCTTCAATGTAGGGAGAAATAAATAATCCGCATTTTAAATTAGAGTTAGAAAGGGAGTTTTGAATATAGCTACATACTGAGCCCTTTCCATTAGTTCCTGCAACGTGTATGGTTTTGATTTTATCTTGAGGATTGTCAAATTTTAAAAGAAGTTTCCTTACATTATCCAAGGTATATCCTCCTTGAGGATCGCCTCTATCCAACATCCAACTTACTAATTTTTCATATTCCATAATATCCTCCAAACGATAATATCATTGATATTGCATATGTATTAATATAAAATGATAGTAACAGAGTAGGTAAAGAGCGTCAAGTGTTAAGAAATGGGATGTAGTTCTTAAACGAAGATTCTTTATCGCGTCCGCTGGTATTTTTATACTTGCCCTACTTTGATTTTATTGAAAGGGGCTTTTTTTAATGGAAAAAAGTGAAGAAGTTCGTAGTGTAAAGGGAATTAGTACTAAGATTTTGGTGAGGTCCGCATTTTTGGCAGCACTTTCAATAGTACTTACGAGAATGTTGTCTGTCATGCTAGATCCAGCTCATAGAATAGGATTTGGCACCATACCCCTTATGTTATCGGGATTGATATACGGTCCTTATATAGGTGGCATTGTGGGATTGGTATCGGATTTAATAGGAGTTATGATCAATCCTCAAGGGGCATTTCATTTTGGCTTTACATTAAATGCAATTCTAACAGGAGTAATACCTGGAGTAGTTAAGTTGCTGTTTTTAAATGGCAAGAGAGAAAGGCCTATAGTTGCAATAGTGCTAAGTAATGTACTAGTGATGATTATAGTTTATATGATATTAAATACTCTTTGGTTATCTCAACTTTTAGGCAAGGGTATGTATGCGCTTTTAATTACCCGAATACCTAAATCAATAGTTGAGTGTGTAGTTTTTAGTATAATAATGATTGCACTTTACAAAGCATTGAAAAAAACTAAATTTTAGTAATTTAAAAGAGACTCTAAGTGGGGTCTTTTTTAAAGCTAACTATGTTAATTTATTAAAGAGAAAAATTGAGAAAAGAAAGTTCTTTTTTAAAAAGTCAAATTTAAAAATATCCTTATAAGGAGCATGGTTAGTAACTTATAGTAAATTAAAAGTAAAATTGAATATTAAATATTTTGAAAACATATGTCCATCGGTTGCTTTTTAATAGGTACTATTATAGAATGAAATTAACAGAGTAGGTAAAGAGCGTTAAGTGTTAAGAAATGGGAAGTTGTTCTTAAACGAAGATTCTTTATCGCATCCGCTGGTATTTTTATACTTGCCCTACTTTGATTTTATTGAAAGGGGCTTTTTTTGATGGAAAAAAGTAATAATGAAGTTAGTAGTTTGTATCCGAAGATGACGACTAAGGTTTTGGTGAGGGCTGCCTTTTTCGCTGCCTTATCCATTATTCTAACTAGGTTCCTATCCATTATGGTAACGGAAAATATAAGAATAGGATTTGGACCGATTCCAATTATGTTAACAGGACTTTTCTACGGTCCAATAGTTGGAGGTATAGTGGGATTTGTAGCAGATATAGTTGGAGTTTTAATTAATCCTATGGGCTCAGCTATCCACCCCGGATTTACTTTCAGTTCAATTTTAACCGGAGCGTTACCCGGCATAGTGTATATGTTGTTCTTGAGAAAAAAAGGCAAAGATGGAAATTTTAAATTGGCAGTAGTTATAAGTGTACTTTTAGTTGCAATTATAATAAACTTGCTTTTAAACACTCTTTGGTTGTCCGGACTTTATGGAAATCCGTATATGATTGTTTTAATTCCTAGATTGCCAAAGATTATAATTCAAGGAATAGTGGAAATTGTAGTAATGATGTTTTTATACAAACCATTAGTAAGAATATAGAGAAGGTGGACTTTGTTTAAGCGAAGTCCATCTTTTTTATGGTATCATTAATGTAAGAAAGAGGGATGGTTGTGAAAATAATAACTTTAGTGGAAAATACTTCAAAGATTGAGAACTTAAAGGCAAAACACGGTTTAAGCTTTTATATTGAAACAAAAATGCACAAAATACTTTTTGATTTAGGACCTGATAACACTTTCTTCCTAAATGCGGAAAAACTAAATGTGGATATTTCAGAAGTTGATACTGTTATAATTTCCCATGGACATTATGATCATGGCGGCGGATTAAAAACATTTTTAGAAAATAATGTAAAAGCTAAAATATATATAAATAAAAATGCCTTTGCTCCTCATTATGTAAAATCAACTGACTCAAATAAATATATTGGGTTAAAAAAAGAATTTGAAAAAAATGAAAGAATGGTATTTGTCGGAGACAGCTTGGAAATTGATGAAGAATTGTTTCTGTTTTCAGATGTAGAGGGTCAATTTAAAACTAAGAGCAACAGTGTTCTTTTAAAAGAAGATGGTAGAGAAGATGACTTTATTCATGAGCAGAATTTAATAATAAGGGAACAAGGAAGGAATATTTTATTTACCGGATGTTCTCATAGGGGAATCACAAATATAGTAAAGGCGGCCTTAAAGCACGTTGAAAAAATTGATGTGGTAATTGGTGGATTTCATTTATTCAGTGCATCTAATAAAGTTACCGAGCCAAGTGAAGTAGTTGATAAATTAGCAGCCGAGTTAAATGAGTTGGATTCTAAATTCTATACCTGCCATTGCACAGGAGATCAGGCATTTAAAGAAATGAAGAAAGTAATGGAAGATAAGTTAGATTATATTGCAACGGGAGATGTACTGGAAATAAAATAATTTTTTTAACTATTTAGTTTTAACTTTGTGATAAAAATTTAAATTTAAAAGGTCTGTACAAATTAGCTACAGACCTTTTATTATTTTTATTTACCATACCTTATTTCATTAAGCCAATTCTCATTTAAAGGACTGTTGGAAGTGTGTTTATCAATGTCAAGCGGTTTTAGCATCTCCATATCCTCATTACTTAACTTAAAATCAAAGACATCTATATTTTCTGAAATTCTTTTTACTTTTGAAGTTCTTGGAATGGCAACAGTGTCTCTTGAAATATGCCAAGCTAAAATTATTTGGGCGACGATCTTATTATATTTATTAGATAGTTCAATAATTTTTTCGTTTTCAAATAATTCCTTATCGGCTTTTGCAATAGGACTCCAAGCCAGCGGCTGAATGTCTTTAGACTTTAAATATTCAAGTAATTGACTTTTTTGAAGTAGCGGATGAAGTTCAACTTGGTCGATTTGAGGAACTACATTTGCAACGCTTAATAATCTATCCATATGTTTCTCATAAAAATTGCATACTGCAATATTTTTAAAGATTCCCTGTTCATAATAATCTTCTAAAACCTTCCAGGATTCCTCCATATCGTCACCGGGCCAGTGGAGGTACATAATATCTATGTAGTCTCGGTTTAAAGATTTAAGTGAACGCTCAATGGACTTTTTGGTATTTTCTTTACCGTAGTCAATAGGCCAGACCTTAGTCGCTATTTGAAATTTATTTTCCAGATTTTCTTCTTTTAAAATTTTACCTATTAAGGTTTCATTTTTGTAAAAATAAGCAGTATCTAAAAGTTCATAATTACATCTGGCACACTCAATTAACATTTCCCTTAATAGAGATTCGTCTGTAAGAGTATAGGTTCCAAAGCCTATGGCCGGAATTTTATTTCCATTATTTAAAGTGAAATATTTCATGCTTTACCTCCAATTTATTTTTAATCATTATATCATAATTGTTCATTGGAATTTTTAAAATTGCAATTGGCGTAGTAATAACCCAGAGCGACTAATAGACCGCCAATAATATTTCCCAAAGTGACAAAGGTCATATTTATAAAAATGCCTTGAAGATAATTTGTTCCAATGGAGTTTGAAATTGCGTTCATAGTGAAAAGTCCTGCATTAGCTATGCAATGTTCATATCCTGGAGTTACAAAACCTACAATTGCCCAAAGAAGTGCCATCATTTTAGCGGCTTCAGATTTAATCTTATAGGTCATCCACGTACCTAAACATACTAGCACATTGCACATAATGCCTTTAAAAATCAATTGAATCGGAGGAAAACTTACTTTTGATTGACAAAACTCCTTAAGCATATCTGCAACAGTACCTCCCATTGCTCCTGAAAGAGATATAATTACTCCCATTATAGAGGCTCCCAGTATATTTCCAAAATAGCAAAATATTAAAATTTTAAAGGTATTATTAAAAGAAACTTCTCTAAACAGCGTACCGGTATTTAAAACAAAAATATTTCCAGTAAATAGCTCCGCTCCTGCAAATACTATTAAAGTAAAGGATAGAGCAAAAGTAATTCCCATTATTAAATTTACTATTCCTCTAAGAGCCGGGACTGAATAAAATCCTGCAGCAGCATTGTAGGCTAAAGCCATACCAATGGAACAGTAAGCTCCTGCAAATAGAGAATAGATGAAGTACTTGGATTTATTTTGAAAAAAATTATATTTTCTTTTTGCTGAAAGAGCTACCTCTCTTAAGCTATTACATTCCATTTAATCACTCCATTGTAAATAGTATTTAATTAAGGTGTCACTACTTTAAAGGCTCTGTCAAATTCTTTAATTATATCTTCAATATTTTCCAAACCTGTTGAAAATCTAAGTTGGCCCATGGAAATTCCGCAATCACTTAATTCTTTAGCAGTATAGGCGCGATGAGAAGTCTTAGCAGGGTAGGAAATTGACGTACTTACACCAGCTAGACTTGGAACGAATTTAACTGTTTCACAGGCAGCTATAAAATCTGAAGCTCCCTTTTCTCCTCCAACAATATCGGCGCTTAACATCCCTCCACACCAGCCGTTTATAAATTGTTTTTTTGCTAAGTTGTAAAACTTGGAAGAGGGAAGTCCCGGATAGTATACTCGTTCAACTTTTGGGTGTTGCTCCAAATATTCTGCCAGTACCTGTGCGTTTTCGCTGTGTTGACGCATTCTAAGTTCCAATGTACGCATACTTCTAGTAAGTACCCATGCATCAAAGGGGCTTATAGTAGCTCCATATAAAGTGGAATAACGTCTTATATTCTCTATATCTTCTTTATTAGCAGTAATAATTCCGCAGATAATATCGCTGTGGCCGTTTAAATACTTGGTACCGCTATATACCACTATATCTACGCCCAGCTCCAAAGGACGGCAGATTGCAGGTGTGGCGAAAGTATTATCAACTATTACTTTTAAATTGTGTTTATGGGCTTTTTGAGAAATCGTCTTTAAATCCATAACTTCCATAAGGGGATTTGTAATTGTTTCAGTATAGATAACTTTTGTGTTCGGTTTAATATATTTTTCAAAGTCATCGTTTAGAAAATCCACAAAATCCACTTCCACACCAAAGCGAGTAATTTCATTTTTTAGATAATCATAAACTCCACCATATAGTACAGGTGAGGAGATAATATGGTCTCCTGATTTTACATTGGAGATTATAGAAGTTATTATAGCAGCCATTCCGGAAGAAAAAGCCAGAGAATCTTCACTACCTTCCGCAGTTTTTAATACGTCATTTAAACAATCGATCCCAGGATTTGCCATACGTGAGTAGACATATCCATCTTCAGTTCCTTCATAAACTGCATCTAGGGAAGGGACGTCATCAAAACTAAATACGCTACTCATATAAATAGGTACAACTTTTGGTACTGAAACTGATTGCGCAATTTTCTTTGCCATTTCGTTCTCTCCGGAATGGATTAATTCTGTTCTAAATCCTTTTTTCATAATAATCCTACCTTTCTGAATTTAATAATTATGTACTAAACTTATTAAAAATTAGTATATTAACTCTAAGTATTCTATAATATATTGTATAGTTATCTGTATTTAATCGCTAATACATTCTATTTATATAGGTTATTATTATTTTATATAAAGATTGGGAGGTTAAAATGAATCTTCAACAAATACAATATGTAGATGCAATAGCTCACTTTAAATCCATGAACAAAGCGGCACAACATCTTTTTGTTTCGCAACCTACACTAAGCCAGTCAATTAAAGACTTGGAGGAGGAAATAGGCATAACTATATTTGAAAGATCTCGCAAAGGAGTTTTACTTACAGAAGACGGAATTGAATTTTTACGAATATCAAAAAACATTTTAAGTGAACTTGAATACATACAAGAACATTATGTGGCAAAAAGCAATGAAGAAAATTTACAGTTTCAAGTATCCAGTCAACACTATGCCTTTGTAGTAGATGCATTTTTAAAATTTTTAAAAAATTATGAGGATAAGGATTACGTTCTCAGCCTAAAAGAGACCAGAACTTTAGCTACGATAGATGATGTATATAATCAAAAAAGTGCATTGGGTGTTATATTTTTAACTGAAAACAACAAAAACTTTTTAACTCAGGTTTTAGAAAAGAAGTCATTGGAATTCCATCAATGTCATAGCGTAAAACCACATGTGTTTTTAAATAATAAGCATCCCCTTGCTTCACAAAAATATATTACTAAAAATCAACTTGTTGATTTTCCCATGGTTTGCTATGAACAAAACGGCGAGGAAGCACTGGCGGAAGAATTATCCTTTGACTATGATATAAGACAAAAAATTGTAGTTTACGATAGGGGGACTATGCTAAATGTAATTTCTAATAGTAATGCTTATAATATTGGAACGGGATATTTAATTTCTCATGTTATTCCAAAAGATGTAAAATCCATACCTTTAAAAGACGTGTCAGAGGAGATGTGTCTTGGTTGGATTCATTTAAAGGATAAGAAACCATCTATACTAACTGAGGAATTTATTAAAATAATGAATGAATCTTTAAAAAGTTATTCTCCATAAAAAGTGCTTATAAATTTATTTTATATTCCATATAAAGTTTTGGTATAATCACATGGTAGCGTAATATAGTATCATATAGTTAGAAAACGTTTCTAGAAGTATTGTCCTTGTTTTCAGTATGTTTTAGAAAGGAGTTAAACTATATGAAAGAAAGAGAAATTCGTCCTAGAGGAGTCGCTTTACTTCCTTTTTTAGTATTTATAGTAATTTACCTTGGATCGGGAATTTACTTACAAACAAAAGGTGTGGAGATGGCTTTTTATCAATTTCCTGCACCTACTGCTTGTTTAATAGGTGTTGCAGTTGCATTTATAATGTTTAAGGGAACTATGGCCGAAAAATTTACTACCTTTGCAAAAGGAGTAGGAAATGAAGACATTATAATAATGTGTATGATTTATTTAATGTCAGGAGCTTTTAGTGAAGTTTCAAAGCTAATGGGTGGAGTAGATTCAGTTGTTAATTTAGGATTGTCTGTAATACCGCCTCATTTTGCCACTGCGGGAATTTTTATAATAGCTTGCTTTATGGCCTTGGCAACGGGAACCTCAATGGGTACATTGGCGGCTATTGCTCCAATAGCCATTGGAATAGTGGAAAAAACCGGACTTAACTATCCTCTAATGATGGCAGCTGCCATTGGAGGCTCAATGTTTGGCGACAACCTGTCTGTAATTTCCGATACCACCATTGCGGCTACAAGGACGCAGGGATGCGGAATGAGAGACAAATTTAAATGCAATATTGTAATAGCATTACCTGCAGCAATAATTACCTTTATATTACTTTTAATCTTTGGAAGACCTGACGTGGCTGTGGGAATAGAGACGGGAAGTTATAGCTTTATAAAAGTGCTGCCCTACCTATTTGTCTTGATTTTTGCGCTGGGAGGAATGGATGTATTTGCAGTGTTGGGGATTGGTATAGTACTGTCAGGAGTTATAGGAGTATTTGCTGCGGGAATTTCCTTTTTAGATTTGGGGAAATCAATATATGATGGAATGATGGGAATGATGGAGGTGTTTCTAACTTCCATTTTCATAGCAGGAATGGCTGAAATGGTAAGTAAGGAAGGCGGATTACTGTGGCTTATTGAAAAAGTTCAAAAGATAATTAAGGGTCCTAAATCTGCAGAAGTTGGAATTGCGGCAATGGTAAGTGTTACTGATGTTGCAATCGCCAATAATACTGTCTCTATAATAGTAAGCGGTCCAATAGCGCGTGGGCTATGTGAACACTACAAAGTAGATCCTAGAAGGAGTGCTTCACTACTGGATATTTTTGCCTGTGTAATGCAGGGAGCCATACCTTATGGGGCACAAATATTAATGATAGGCTCCCTTACAGGAGGGGCAGTGTCGGCCTTTGAAGTAATACCGCTATTATGGTATCAATGGCTTTTGGCAATACTTGCAATAATTTCCATATTTATTCCTTTTGCTGACGGAGTTATAAAGAAAGACCCTTGGAATTTTGAACATTGGGTGCCTGAAAGTGAATTAAGGAAAAAACAGGATACATATGAATTAAAGGAAGAACAATAAAAATCTGGCTAATGCCAGATTTTTACTTTAAATAAAGTCCTCATATCTAATTGATTTAAGCCATTTTTCATCTACAGGGCTTTGGGATGTGTGCTTGCCAATATCTAACTTTTCAATTTCTCTAAGATCTTCTGTAGATAAATTAAAGTTAAAGATATCAATATTTTCAGCAACTCTTTTTTCTTTAGTAGTTCTTGGAATGATTGCTGTATTTCTTGAAATATGCCAAGAGAGTATTATTTGTGCTACGGATTTCTTATATTTATTTGCAAGAGCGGCTATAGTTTTATTTTCAAAGAGTTCCAAGTCAGCTTTGGCAAGAGGACTCCAAGCCATTGGTTGAATGTTTTTACTTTTCAAATATTTTAATAGTTGAGTTTTTTGGAGCATAGGATGGATTTCCACTTGATTAATTTGAGGGACTATGTTTGCTGTAGTCAGTATTTTATCTATATGGTTCTCATAAAAGTTGCTGACGCCGATATTTTTAAAAATACCTTGTTCATAGTAGTTTTCCAATACCTTCCATGACTTTTCCATATCGTCTCCAGGCCAGTGAAGGTACATAATGTCAATATAATCCCTCTTTAAAAGTTTAAGGGAACGCTCAACAGCTCTTTTAGTTTCCTCCCTTCCAAATTCTGCCGGCCAAATTTTTGTGGCAATTTGAAAAGTATCCAGTAGATTTTCTTTTTTTAAAATTTTACCTATTATGTGTTCATTACCATAAACATAGGCTGTGTCAATTAATTCATAGTTGGAATTTGCACATTGAAGTAAAACTTTTCTCAAGGTAGGTTCATCGGTAATAGTATAGGTACCGAAACCCAAAGCGGGAATTTTATTTCCGTTGTTTAATAGATAGTATTTCATATCAAACATCCTTTCAAAGTAGTTATTAAAAATATACCCTTTTTCACTTTAATTTAGTTAAGTGAGAAAGATAGAATGAATATGGGGAAAATGATATAATTAAATTGATATAGCTTGTAGTTCAATATAATTTACTTAAAAGAGGAGGTAATTATGGGAAGATTGTTAACGCTTATGACGGCACAGTGGACTGACCTTACGCTGGAAGAGGTTTGTAGAAAGGCTAAGGATTTTGGATATGATGGCTTGGAGCTTGCATGTTGGGGCAACCATCTAGATGCTAAGAGAGCAGCTGAAGATGACAGTTATGTTCTGGATGTTAAAAAGCTTTTGGAGAAATATGATTTAAAATGCGAAGCCCTATGTACACATATTATAGGACAGTGTGTGGGAGATTATAATGATCCGAGGTTAAATAATTTTGCGCCTGCAGAGTTGGCGGACAGGCCTGAAGAAATAAGGAAATGGGCTATTGAAACTATGAAATACTCCGCAATTGCAGCTAAGAAGTTGGGGTGTTATGTAGTAACTGGATTTGTAGGTTCACCTATTTGGAAATATATTTACTCCTTCCCGCAGACTTCGGAAGAAATGGTAGAGAAGGGATTTCAGGAAATTTATGACCTATGGACGCCTATACTAGATGTGTTTGTGGAAAATGGTATAAAATTTGCGCTAGAGGTCCATCCGGGCGAAATAGCTTTTGATTATTATTCTACAAAGAGACTGTTGGAAAAATTTAAGGATAGACCGGAGTTTGGTTTAAACTTTGATCCAAGTCATTTAATTTGGCAGGGAGTAGTTCCGCATATATTTTTAGAAGATTTTATAGATAGAGTATACCATGTACATATGAAAGATGCCGCTGTAACCTTAGATGGCAGAAGCGGACTTCTAGGATCTCATATTGACTTTGGAGATTTGAGAAGAGGATGGAACTTCAGATCTTTAGGTCACGGAGATGTGGATTTTGAAAGTATAATTCGCGTATTAAATGCCTATAACTACCAAGGACCTCTCTCCGTTGAATGGGAAGACAGCGGAATGGAACGTGAATTTGGAGCTAGAGAAGCTGCGGAATTTGTAAGAAAAATAGATTTTAAGGCTTCTGATTTTGCCTTTGACAGTGCTATGGCTAATTAAGGAGGACGTATGAAGAGAAAGTTGCGTTATGGAATGGTTGGTGGCAGTTTAGATGCCTTTATAGGAGGAGTTCATAGAAAGGCCATTGCTTTGGAGGAAACTGCCGAATTGGTTGCGGGGTGTTTTAGCACCAATAGTGAAAAAAATTTAAAGTGTGGAGAGTTTTATAATTTAAGTGGAGATAGAATTTACAGTGACTATAGGGAAATGGCAGAGGGAGAAAAGAATAGAGAGGATAAAATAGATTTTGTAAGTATTGTTACTCCGAATTCCACTCACTTTGAAATCAGCAAGGCTTTTTTAGAGGCGGATATTCACGTTATGTGTGAAAAACCACTTTGCTTTACAGTTGAAGAAGCCAAGGAACTTTCAGAGTTGGCTAAAGATAGAAATTTGTTTTTCGGGGTGATGTATACCTATTCAGGTTATCCAATGGTTAAATTGGCAAAACAGCTTGTGGAAGATGGAGAGATAGGCCATATTTTAAATGTAAATGCCGAATATCTTCAGGATTGGCTTATAGACCAAGTGGGTGAAGATGAAAATACCGATACAAATCTGTCCATATGGAGAACGGATCCAAAGGTTTCGGGAATATCAAATTGCGTAGGAGATATTGGAACTCACATTGAAAATACCGTTGCCTATATTACAGGACTTCATCCTAAAAAAGTATTGGCATCATTGGATTACTATGGCAAGGAGCTGGACTTAAACGCAAATATAATTGTGGAATATGAAAATGGAGTACACGGTGTATATAGCAGTTCTCAAGTATGTGTGGGACATTTAAACGGTTTAGTAGTAAGAGTTTTTGGAACTAAGGGTTCAATTGAGTGGGTTCAGGAAGATCCGAATTATTTAAAAGTTGTAAGGAAAGGGGAACCTGAGCAGATTTATCATAGAGGAACAGCTTATGTAGGGGGAAGAGCAGCTGAATTAAACCACATACCTGCCGGCCATCCTGAGGGGTTGGTATTTGCCATAGCTAACCACTACCGCAGTTTTATGGGTGCCATTTGTAAAAAATTAGAAGGAAGTAGTATTAGCAATAAGGACTTGGATTTTCCTTCAGTTCTTGATGGAGTTGAGGGAGTGAAGTTTATTCATGCAGCTGTGGGAAGTTCAAAAGAAGGAAATATTTGGAGAGAGTTATAAAATTTAAAACACAGGGACCGACAGTAAATGTCGGTC
>NZ_RLIH01000012.1 GCF_004006535.1 Anaerosphaera multitolerans
TAATGAACAGAAAAAAATTAAGTTGTAAATTTGAAATTTACAACTTAATTTTTTTTGCTATTAATAACAGATTTGAGTTCTTATATAAATGATTTGAAATAAAAAGGAATGTATTTTATTAATGATAATTTAAAGGTTTGTAAATTTGGAGCATAAAATTGAAAATTATTCTTATATAGTTATTAATATAATGCTAAAGTAACAATTGGGTACGAAATTTGCAGGTTATATAGGTGCAGGGAGAATAGTATTATTTTAAAATAAATAGATTAGGAGTTTAAAATGGAGAAAGTATATAAATTGAATGAATTAGATAGAATAATACTTAATGACATGACTAAAGAAGAACTTATAGAATATATAGAAAAAGAGCAAAATAGGGAGATAAAAAGTTTATATAAGTTAATTGAAAAAATAAGTGAAGGAATTTATATTACTGATGGGAATGCAAATACAATTTTTGTTAATGAGGCATATGAATATATTAGTGGAACAAATAGAGATTTATTTTTGGGGAAAAATATGCATGAAGTAGTTAAAGAGGGATTGATAGATAAGTCAGCGACGTTAGATGTAATAAAATATAAAAAAGAAATAACTATGAATCAAGTATTGAATAACGGGAAAAGTGTTTTAATTACAGGTACTCCAATATATAATGAAAACAAAAAAATAGACAAGGTTGTTACAATAGTTAGAGATATAACCACATTGAATCAATTGCAGGAAGAAGTTTTAGAAAAGCAAAAAAGGATTAATAAATTGAAGTATATTGTAGGAGAAGAAAACGATTTAGTTTATAGATCGCGAATTATGGAAAAAATTGCACAGAGAGCAAAAAAAGTATCAGTTTATGATACTACAGTATTGTTAACAGGAGAAACGGGTGTTGGAAAAGATGTAATAGCTAAATTAATACATAAAGTGGGTAATAGAAAAGACAAACCCTTTGTTGAAATTAATTGTTCGGCAATTCCAAGAACTTTAATGGAATCTGAATTATTTGGATATGAACCGGGTTCTTTTACAGGAGCATCTAAGCATGGGAAAAAAGGAGTTTTTGAACTTGCAAATCAAGGAACAATTTTCCTAGATGAAATTAGTGAAATGTCTATAGATTTACAAGCGAAATTATTAAAAGTAATTCAAGATAAAAAGATTGTAAGAATTGGAGGGGAAAAAAGTATAGACATTGATGTAAAAATTATAACAGCTACAAATAGGAATTTAGAAGAAAGAATAAAAGAGGGTAAGTTTAGAGAGGATTTATATTATAGATTAAATGTTATCCCTATTTATATACCACCTTTAAGAGAAAGGAAGGAAGATATAATAGTGTTATTAGATTATTTTTTAGAGGAAATGAAAGGAATGTATGGTGAGGAGAAAAGGTTTAGTGAAGAAGCTATGAAAATCCTGTATGATTATAATTGGCCTGGGAATGTTAGAGAGTTGCGAAATTTAGTTGAAAGATTATACATACTTACTATGAATGATATTATAGATAAGGATGATTTACCTGATAATATATTGAATATAGAAAATATAGATTGTATAAGTAAATATGGCGGATATACGTTAAAAAATGCTGTGGAGAATTTGGAAAAAAGTTTAATTGAAAACGCTATTAAAAATACGAACACGTTAAAAGATGCAGCAAAATATTTGGGGATGGATCCATCAACATTTACAAGGAAAAAGCAGAAATATTTTAGAAACTAAAATTTAATCTATAATACATAAATCATTAAATAGTTGCTAGAGTGTTATGTTTTTATGTTAACTATAGAAATAAAAATTATTGTTAATAGGAAAATAAGAATTTAATATTGAATTATTGTAAAAAAACAAAATATTGCATTTATGCAATATTTTGTTTTTTACATGTAAATAGGAAGATGAACCATTTTATAGTCGATACAAAATAGATAGATTGTAAAAATGCAATATTTAAATATTATATAAATAATTTATGTGTATTTTAGAAAGAATTTAATTGGAATGATATTTGCATAATATTTATATGTAAGAGATTTTAAGTATAAATATTAAAGGGGTGTAAAAAATGACATTAATGACAGGGAAAGAGTATATTGAAAGTTTAAAAAAACTTGATATTAAGGTGTATTTGTTTGGAGAATTAGTTAAAGATCCTATAGATCATCCGATAATCAGACCATCTACAAATTCTGTAGCAATGACCTATGATTTGGCGCATGATCCAGAATATGAAGATCTATTAACAACAAAAAGCCATCTAACGGGAGAAAAAATCAATAGATTTTGTCATATTCATCAAAGCACAGAGGATTTAATTAAGAAAATTAAAATGCAGAGATTATTAGGACAAAAAACTGCAAGTTGTTTTCAAAGATGTGTTGGAATGGATGCATTTAATGCTATATATTCCACTACATATGAAATGGATCAAGAGTATGGAACAAATTACCATGAAAGATTCAAAGAGTATCTATTGTTATGTCAAAAGAATGACTGGACAGTGGATGGAGCTATGACAGATCCAAAAGGTGATAGAAGTTTAGCACCATCTAAACAGGAAGATCCGGATATGTATGTTCATATTAAAGAAATTAGAGAAGATGGGATTGTAGTCAGAGGAGCTAAATCTCACCAAACCGGTTCTATAAATTCACATGAACACTTAATTATGCCGACAATTGCACTTGGAGAAGATGATGCGGATTATGCAGTGAGTTTTGCAGTTCCTACTGATGCAGAAGGCGTTTTTATGATTCTTGGTAGACAATCTTGTGATACTAGAAAACTGGAAGAAGGAGCGGATATTGATTTAGGAAATAACACATTTGGTGGACATGAAGCTTTAGTAATATTCGATGATGTTTTTGTTCCAAATGAAAGAATATTTATGTGTAAAGAATGGAAATATGCAGGTATGTTAGTAGAAAGATTTGCAGGATTCCACAGACAATCTTATGCATGTAAAACGGGAGTAGGAGATGTATTAATAGGTGCAGCAGCACTAGCAGCTGATTATAATGGTGTACCTAAGGCAAGTCATATAAAAGATAAGATTATTGAAATGCAACATTTAAACGAAACAATGTGGGCTTGCTCATTAGCTTGTTCAGCTGAAGGAAGTAAAACTGCTTCAGGTGGATATTTGATAGATATGTTGCTCGCTAACGTATGTAAACAAAATGTTACAAGATTCCCATATGAAATAGCAAGACTTGCAGAGGATATTGCAGGAGGCTTAATGGTTACAATGCCTTCAGAAAAGGATTTCAAAGATGAAGTAACTGGACCATGGGTTGAAAAGTTCTTAAAGGGTAAAGTTGGAACATCTACAGAAAACAGAATGAGAGTTTTAAGATTAATAGAGAACTTGTCATTGGGAACTGCAGCAGTAGGTTATAGAACAGAATCTATGCACGGTGCAGGATCTCCTCAAGCACAGAGAATAATGATAGCTAGACAAGGAAATCTTGAAGCTAAGAAAGAAATGGCAAGAAAAATAGCTCATGTAGATCCATCAAAGGATAAATAAAGGGATATAAAAATGGCAGAGGGAAATTTAAATCTAAAGGTGAAAAAAGTTATTGACAATGAAATAGCTCCAGTGATTGAAAGTCATGGAGGAGTTATAGATATTAAATCAATAGAAAATGGAATTGTTACAATTACCTTAAGCGGTAGTTGTAACAATTGTCCAGCTGCTCAAATAACAACAGAGGAAATTGTAAAAGAAAAATTATTGCAGAGATTGCCAGAAGAGGTAAAGGATGTAAAACTTTCTTCTGAGGTAAGTGAGGATTTATGGAATTTTGCAAAAGAAATATTAAATGAATAGGGGTTGAAATATTGAATTGGAAAGAAGAGTATGAAAGAAAAAAAGTAAGTCTGGAAGAAGCTGTTAAATATATTAAGTCTGGAGACAGAGTAGTAATAGGACATGCCTGCGGTGAACCTGCTAAATTAGTAGAAGCAATGGTGGATAATAAGGATCAGTATGAAAATGTGGAAATAGTACACATGGTTGCAATGGGCAAGGCTGGATATTGTAAGGAAGGTATGGAAAAACATTTTAGACATAATGGACTTTTTCTTGGTGGAACTACTAAAAATGCAGTAAAAGAAGGGAGAGGAGATTATACACCAGTTTTCTTTTCAGAAATTCCTAGGTTATTTAGAGAAAAATTAAATGTAGATGTTGCGTTAATACAGTTGTCAAAGCCAGATGTAAATGGATATATGAGCTTTGGAATTTCTGTGGATTATACTAAACCGGTATGTGAAAATGCAAAAATTGTAATTGCTCAAGTAAATAAAAATATGCCAAGGACAATGGGAGATAGTTTTATCCATATTTCAGATGTGGACTACATAGTAGAATTTGATGAACAGATATATACATTACCAAAGCCTCATATAGGAGAAGTTGAAAAGAAAATAGGGAAGAACTGTGCTTCGTTAATTAATGATGGGGATACGTTGCAACTTGGAATAGGAGCTATACCTGATGCTGTTCTAACCTTTTTAAAAGATAAAAAAGATTTAGGAATACATTCTGAAATGTTTTCTGATGGTGTAGTGGATTTAATAAAAGAAGGTGTTATTACAAATAAAAAGAAAAAAACGCATGTTGGGAAAATGGTAGTAACCTTTTTAATGGGAACTGAAGAGCTATACGAATTTGTAGATAATAATCCTCAAATAGAAATGCGAAGTGTAGATTATGTTAATAATCCCGTAATTATAATGAAGGAGGATAATATTGTCTCAATTAACTCATGTGTACAAGTGGATTTGATGGGTCAAGTTGCTTCTGAGTCAATTGGTTCGACACAAATTAGTGGTGTTGGAGGGCAGGTTGACTTTGTAAGGGGTTCAGCAATGGCAAAAAATGGCAGAGCAATCATAGCAATGCCAAGTACGGTAAAAGGAAAGATATCTAAAATAGTTCCAAATCTAGATGAAGGAGCTGCAGTTACAACTAGTAGAAATGATGTTGATTATATAGTAACTGAATATGGGATTGCAGAACTCAAAGGTAAAAACTTGAGAGAAAGATCGAAGGCTCTAATTAATATAGCCCATCCTGATTTCAGAGAAGAGTTAATTAATTATCATAATGAAAAATTCAAAGAAAATTTGGAAATTTAATTTCTCATAATATTATAATAGGGATGTGATCATATGGCAATAAATAGAGAATACGGAACGGAACAACCGGGGATTAATTTTGGACCGTTTGTAATTAGAATACCACTAGTACATTATAAGTTAGAGATTTCAGAAGCATTACAAGCTTTAATTATGTGCGCTACATGCCTTGGTGCAATACCAGTAATGACGGAAAATTTAGGTATCCCTTTTGAAATTGCATGGGGAATGGTAATTATAAATGGATTTTTATATACTTTACATTCTACCCTAGGAGATCCAGTAGTACCAGGTTGGATTACTCCTGCAATTCCTTTAACGGTAGCCTATTTAGCAACCTTTAACGAAGGAACTGAACGTATACAAGCATTGGTTGCTTTACAACTTTTAATAGCCATAATATTTTTTACTATGGGTCTTACCGGAATTGCAGGGAAATTATTGGGAATAGTACCAGAATCCATAAAAGCAGGTATTTTAATGGGAGCAGGTTTTGCTGCGGTATTAGGAGAATTTAATGTTGGAGGAAGGTTTAATATAACTCCTATTACTATAGGTATAGGAGCAGTAATTGCATTTTATCTACTGTTCTCAGAGAGGTTTAAAAAACTCCGACAAAAAAATAAGGCTTTTGAGTTTTTAGGTGGATTTGGAATGCTCCCTGCTATTTTAATAGCCATTGCTATAGGACCTCTTGTAAAAGAATATGCTTTTCCGCAAGTGGATTTTTGGCCATTATTTAAAATGCCGGATTTTGCAGGAATTATTAATACAGTAAGTCCTTTTGCAATAGGTTTTCCTTCAATTGATATGTTTATACAAGCTATACCAATGGCAGCTGTAATTTATATAATAGCTTTCGGTGATTTTGTAACATCAGAAGCTTTAATTCATGAAGCAGATATAGCACGACAGGACGAAAAAATTACTTTTAATGCAAATAGATCAAACTTGATAAGCGGAATTAGAAATTTAATATTAGCTTTGGTAGCACCTTATCCAACTTTAGCTGGTCCATTATGGGCAGCAGTAACAGCAGCTGTATCCGAAAGGTATAAAGAAGGTAGAGATAAAATGGACAGTATCTACTCAGGGGTAGGTACATTCAGATGGTTTACATTTATAGCTGTAGCAACAGTTCCGATAGTTACTTTTGTAGAGCCGATTCTGCCAGCTGCCTTAAGTTTAACACTTTTAGTACAAGGATTTATTTGTGTTCGTTTAGCTATAGATTTATCAGTGAACGATATAGATAAAGGTATAGCGGGGGTTATGGGGGCTATTATAGTTGCTAAAGGAGCAGCGTGGGGATTAGCAGTAGGTATAATATTGTATTTGACCTTATTTAGTGGAACAAAAGAAAAACTTGAAGAAAAAAAAGAAGAGTCAGATGAATGGTAATATAAATAATTTACTAGTTGGAATAAAATATTGTGGAGGATGTCAGAGTAAGTACAATAGATCGGAATTATTTACAAAAATAAAAGAAAGTTATCCTAATGTTGATTTTCAATATGTAAAAGAGAATGTAAGGTATAACTTCATTATTGTAATATCGGGTTGTCATATAAAATGTGCAGAAGTAAAAAACTATATTGGTATAAATGGAGTTGTGAATTTAGATGACAATAATTATTTACAATATATTGAGTTAATTGACAACCTCTTGAAGAAAAATATTTAATTATTTCGATTTTATATTGTGGAGGAAGGAATGAGTATTATTTTATAGTTACTCATTCCTTTTATTTAGTAATCTTCAATAAGACTTTTAAAGTCTAGTTATTTATTTAAACACATTTTTGTTTTTAAGTTCTTTTATCTCATTATTACTATAACCTAGAGATTTTAAAATTTCTGTAGTGTCATTTCCGATTTCCCTTCCTACATGTTTATAGCAAGCTTTAGTTTTGGAAAACTTTATGGGCATAGCAAATTGCTTTACAGTATTTTCTTCACCAACGGGCATTTCTACAATTGCATTTCGTGATTTAATATGTTCATCTTCAATTAAAGCTTCTTTCAAAGACAAAACGGGCTCGACACAACAATCTAACTTACTAAAAAACTCTCTCCAATAGGAAAAGTCCTTTTCTTCAATTTTAGATTTAATTCTCTCCTTAGTAGATGGATTGATTTTATTTATGTCAGACTCCCGAAGAAGTTCAGGTATGTTTATAGCCTCAGAAAAAATCTTTAGAAACTTAGGTTCAAGAGATGCTATTGAAATATATCTATCATCTTTTGTTTTATAAAAATCATAGAAGGAACCACCGTTTAATAGACCTGATTCTGGTCTAGGATCTGTACTTCCAGCTAAAAATCCTGCACCGTCAAGGGAGTTTAATGGTATTATACAATCCAACATAGAAATATCTATATACTGTCCCTGACCTGTAAGATTTCTATAGTTAAGAGCTGCAAGAATTCCAATAATAGAGTGCAAAGCTCCTCCTGCCAAATCTGCTATTTGAGTATTGTAAAGAACAGGACCTGAATTAACTCTACCGGAATGAGACATTAAACCGCTTCTGGCTAAAAAGTTAATATCATGTCCCGCTCTATCTTTATCAGGTCCATTTTGACCATAACTTGTAATGGAACAGTATATTAATTTGGGATTTAATTTAGATAGTTCTTCATAGGATAGTCCTAGCTTTTTCATAATTCCCGGTCTAAATTGTTCAATTACAATATCATATTCCATAACAAGTTTCTTAATAATTTCAATAGCTTCTTTGGTTTTTAGATTCAAAGCTAAAGTTTTTTTGTTTCTATTAAGCCATAGGGCGTTTGGAGTTAAGGTTGAATTTTTAAAGGGGACATCGCCTTCAAGTACAAGATCATACTTGGAAGGTGAACTTATTTTCAATACTTCTGCTCCCATATCAGCCAACATTAAAGTAGCATAGGGCCCGGGAAGTAAAGTTGTAAAATCTAAAATCTTTAAATTAGAAAGCGCTGTATTGTTCATAAAATAACCTCCTACTTTCATTATATTGTAAAAAAGAAATATAACAATATTAAAAGGTAAAGCTTCTACCTATATAATTTTAATATAGATATTGGTTAGTGAAATCGTTGACAAAGTGAGTACAGGGTGATAATATCACAGTATGTAAATTTTATGTAAATGTTTAGGTTTTATGTAAGATTTATGTAAACATTTTAAACAAATGTAAATAAAAGGAGGTTTTTTATGGAAATAACTATGAATGTTCAAAAGACTTTGCTAATTTGTGTAATACTTATGGTTCTGGGAAGAAAACTTAGAGAATGGTTTCCTTTCTTGGTAAAGTACAGTATTCCGTCATCAGTAGCAGGTGGTCTTACTTTTGCAATTATTAATTTAGTACTTAGTTTAACGGGAACTGCGCAATTTATGTTTGACTCAACTATGCAAGATTTCTTTATGTACGTATTCTTTACATGTGCAGGTTTCCAAGCCAGCTTTGCCTTATTAAAACAAGGTGGAATAAAGATAATAATCTTTTTAGGATTAGCTGCTCTACTGGCATTTTTACAAAACGTTGTAGCAGTTGGTCTATCAATACCTTTGGGCGTAGAACCTATGATCGGTTTGATGACCGGTTCAATACCGATGACCGGTGGTCACGGAAATGCGGCAAGTTTTGGGCCTATAGCTGTTGATATGGGCTATACCAACGCCTTAAACGTAGCTGTAGCAGCTGCTACATTTGGACTGGTATCAGGCAGTTTATTAGGGGGACCTTTTGCAGATGGCTTAATTAAAAAGAAAAATCTTTGGAATCCGAATATGAAGGATAGTAGCGATGATTTGGATTTAGCTGAAGGCGATAGCGGTGTAAGACCGGTTAGTTTAAAAGTATTTACCACAGCTACAATATTGGTATTTATAGGTTTGGGTATGGGATCTTATATAAAAGATTTCTTTGATTTTGTACTTCCATCTAGTGTTAATATTCCGGTTCACGTTATGGGAATGGTTGGCGGATGTATTTTAACTAACATAATACCAATGTTTTCAAAGAAAAAACAAGATGCTATTCCTCAAGTGGAAATAGATGTAATGGGCGATATTTCTTTGGAATTATTCGTAACTATGGCAATTATGTCCATGAAATTATGGGAACTTGCACAATTGGCACTTCCATTGATAATTTTATTAATTGCACAAGTTATATTGATTATAATCTTTGTAAGATATATTACATTCCCGCTTATGGGTAAAGATTATGATTCAGCAGTAATTTCAGCCGGTCATATTGGTTTCGGTCTTGGAGCGGTACCTGTTTCCATGGCAAATATGAAGGTAGTAAGTGATAAGTATTCCTATTCAAAATTGGCTTTCTTTATAGTTCCAATAATTGGAGGAATGTTTAGTAACTTTACTAATGCTGCAATTATTACGCTATTTATGAACATCGCAGATAAGATGTAAGAAAGATTTGAAAAGACACTTTAAGTAGTGTCTTTTTTTAATTTATTAAATCTAAGAAACAAAAACATATGTTTACAAAAGAACGTTTGTTTGGTAGAATTATTTAAGGTGATACTTATGGAAGTTCTAGAAAAGTTAAAAATACTTACAGATGCAGCCAAGTATGATGTAAGTTGTTCCTCAAGTAATTCAAATAGAGTGAATAAAGGCGGATTGGGAAACACTTCGGTAAGTGGGATATGTCATAGTTGGAGTGAGGATGGCAGATGTATTTCCCTATTAAAGATTCTCTATACCAATAAATGTATATATAGTTGCGAGTACTGTATAAATAAGGTTGAAAATTATATTCCAAGAGCTGAGTTTACTCCCCAGGAAGTGGTGGATTTAACTGTGAATTTTTACAGGAGAAATTATATAGAGGGTTTATTTCTTTCCAGTGGCGTAATAAAAAGCCCTGACTACACCATGGAAAGACTTATAGAGGTGGCTAGAAAACTTAGGGAAGAAGAAAACTTTAATGGCTATATACATATGAAGGCCATACCGGGATGTAGTGAAGAGCTTTTAAAAAGACTGGGGAAACTGGTGGACAGAGTAAGTGTAAATATAGAGCTACCTACAGAAAAATCTCTGGTGTTACTGGCTCCTCAAAAGAGTTATGGAAGTATTTTTAAACCAATGACCAGTATCTCCAACAATATAATCGAAAACATAGAAGATAGAAAAATTTTTAAAAATGCACCTATGTTTATTCCGGCAGGACAGACTACTCAAATGATAGTTGGGGCAAATGGAGAAAGTGATTTTACAATTATAAAAAGAGCTCAATTTCTTTATAATGAATTTTCAATGAAGCGAGTTTATTATTCAAATTACGTTCCTGTAATTAAGTCAAAGCTGACAGAAAAAATAGTGGAATCACCTAAAATAAGAGAGCATAGAATTTATCAAGCTGATTTTTTAATAAGATTTTACGGTTTTAATGCTTTACAAATTTTAAGTGATAAGAATCCGAATTTTGATTTGAGAATTGATCCCAAGGCTAATTGGGCAATTGACAATATTGATAAATTTCCAATTGAAATAAACAGAGCTACTTATGAAGAGTTGTTAAAAATTCCCGGATTCGGTCCTACTTATGCCAGAAGGATTATAGGTGCAAGGTCCCACTGCGCGCTTAAGTATGACGACTTAACTACACTTAAGATTTCCCTAAAGAGAGCAAAAAATTTTATTACTGTTGGTGGCGTTTATAGAGGTATTAACTATTCTACCAGAGAAAAATTAAAAGAGTATATTAGCTTAGGCGATCCGCACAGATGTGAACAGTTAAGTTTTTTTGGTGATTAAAATGATTTATTTATATGATGGAACCTTTGAAGGTCTTTTAACCCTTGCCTTTGAAAGTTATAAAGATATTGAAAATATTTCTGTAGTAAAAGATGACGGGCAGCTTGATTTTTTTCAGAATAAAGTAGAAGTGAGAACAGATAGCAACAAATACGAAAGAGTTAAAAATTCCATTATAAAAAGATTTAGCTATAGTTTTTTTCTACAAATGTATTTATGCTACCTTTCGGAACATATAAAAAAAGAGGAGATAATTTTAAAAACTTTAAAGAGTATGTACTTAGAAGGTAGTACATTTTTAAATAGTTCATCAAAAAACAGCGTACTCTTTAATAAAATTTCCAAAAAAGTTTCATCTGAAGCACATTTTTATAAAGGATTATTAAGATTTAAAGAAATTCAAGAGGGCTTTTTATTTGCGGAATTTGAACCGGAGAATAACATTTTGGAGATTTTAACGAATCACTTTATAAAGAGAATGGCAAGAGAAAAATTTATTATTTGCGATGTAGGAAGAAGGAGGTGTTCTATATATTTTAAAGGGAAATGTAACTATTATGATGTTTTAGATTTAAAAGTTTTTGAAAGTTTTGATGAAGAATTTTTTAGCGAAGCTTGGAAATTATTTTATAAGACTGTAAAAATAAAGGAAAGAGAAAATCACAGACTTATGAAGTCTAATATGCCAAAGAAATATTGGAAGTATTTAACCGAGAAAAATTAGTATTTCGTTTAAAACCCCATGTAATTAGGTATAATGATTATTGGGAGTAAAATAAATTGGGAGGTATAATATGAAAAAATTAGAAAAAAACACACAAACAGCTGTTAATTTAATGAAGTCTTTTGCAGGAGAAACACAGGCTTCTATGAGATATGCATACTATGCAAAGGAAGCAAGAAAGGAAAAGTTAATTCAAATAGCGAATATATTTGAAGAAACTTCGCGAAATGAAGCGGAACATGCTAAGAGATTTTATAAATTTCTAAATGCTGATTTAATGGATGAGACAATTGAAATAACTTCTTCATTCCCTGTACATCTAGGAGATACTAAGAGTAATTTATTGGCTGCTGCCGGTGGAGAAAATGAAGAGCACAGTGATATGTATCCTGAATTTGCACGCATTGCAAGAGAAGAAGGTTACGCTGAAATAGCTGATGTATTTATTGAAGTCGGTGAAGTGGAAGAAGCTCATGAAAAGAGATTTTTAAAACTTCATGAAAATTTAGCAACAGGCTACTTATTTAAAAAAGATGAAGTAGTTTTATGGAAATGTAACAACTGTGGATATATTCACGAAGGAGTTGAAGCACCTATAGTTTGTCCTGCATGTGATCATCCGCAAGGATACTTTGAAGTTTTTGTAGAAACTTATTAAAAGAAATAGGCCTTAGTTTTAAATGGGCCTATTTTTATTTTAAATATTTAATTATTAGACCTACTTCAATTACTTTAAATAGGTTTTGCCATTTCAATTATTAAAATATGGGAATTTGTTTTGGCGGAAATTTCCAATTCTTCTTCTACTATTTCCAGAGCATCTCCTTCTTTTAAATTAAGGGAGTTTATAGTTGAGTGTCCTTCAATTTGTACAAGGTATGCCTGTCTGTTTTTATCTATTTTAAAGTTTAAAGTTTTTCCCTCTGTGATTTCAGTTACATATATATGGACGTCACTATTAATTTGAATCGGAAACTTTGAATTTCCATCTCCCGACGCTATTGCAAGCCATTTATCTTTACGTTCTTCCCATGAAAATTTCAAATCTCCATAGTTGGTTTCATATCCCTTTTTGTCAGGATATATCCAAATTTGTAAAAATCTCAAGGACTCTTTTCCAAGATTGTGTTCGCTGTGGGAAACTCCCGTTCCTGCACTCATATATTGAACCTGTCCTCTGCTTAAGGTTCTTTTGTTGCTCATGCTATCTTTATGTGTAAGTTCTCCTTTAACTACATAGGATAGTATTTCCATATCTTTGTGGTTGTGAGTGTCAAAGCCGCTATGTGGTTTTAGCACATCGTCATTTATTGCTCTTAGCACTCCAAAGTTCATATTATCGGGATTGTAATAGCTGGAAAAAGAAAAATGGTGTATGCTTTTTAACCAATGTGAACCGCTTTGGCCCATATTATTACTGTCTATATATTTTAACATAGTATTCCTCCTAACTGCCTTCGCCTAATAGATACCACAAAAGTATATTCCTAATCATTTCAGTTTTAAAGAGAAAAAATTATTTTATTGACAAAGCACTAAGTTCTATTTATACTCTAAAAGTAAGGTGCGGCGAACTTTATTTTATTAAGGAGGTAGGTATGAAAAAAATTTTAATTATGTTTGCCATAATGTTAAGTCTTATAGGTTGTCAAAAAAACGAAATGGAAAATCAGACTGTTGAAACAGAAGGTAGTAAAAGTGTAACTGTTTCAACATCAATTTTGGAGGATATGGTTTTTCAATTGGCAGGTGATATTGTAGATATAGAAGTTATTATTCCGGCAGGTGAAGATCCTCATTCATATCTAGCTAAGCCAAAGGATTTACAAAAAATAGAAAAAGCTGATTTGGTTTTATACCATGGACTTGATTATGAAGGTCAATTAATAAGTGCTTTGGAGAGTAAAGGGTATGCGGTTACGGAGAATTTTCCAGAAGAAAAACTGTATGCTTTAAGTGAAGAAGATGGCCATGGACATGGTAATATAGACCCTCATTATTGGTTTGATTTAGATTTATATAAGTTGGCCTTGGAACAAGTAAGTGAAAAACTAGGGGAATTGGTTCCTGAAAAAAAAGATACTTTTGAGGAAAATAAAAAAAATTATTTAAACAAGCTAAATGAAATGGACGATAATAATAGAAAATTAATAGCTGAAATTCCTCAAGATCAAAGGTATTTAATAACGCCTCATGAGGCTTTTAACTATCTGTCAAAGTACTACAACATTCCTGTAATGGCACCTCAGGGAATTGGCAGCGATTCAGAGGTGGCAAGTAAAGATATTCAAGAAACTGTTGATTTTATAGTTGAACATAAAATAAAAGCTATATTTGTGGAATCTACTACAGATCCTGCAAGAATGGAAAAACTAAAAGAGGACTGTAAGGCAAAAGGACATGAGGTTATGGTAGTAAGCGGTAAGGATAGGGAATTATTTTCAGACTCTCTTGCTCCAAAGGGAGAAGAAGGCGATACTTTTATAGAAATGTATGAACATAATATAAAATTAATAGTGGAGAATTTAAAATAATTATGGGAAAAAACATAATAGAAGTGGAGCATCTTTCAATGGCTTACGATGATAAGCCGGTGTTGTGGGATGCACATATAGGTATAGTTGAAAATTCAAGAACAGCTATAATAGGACCAAATGGAGCGGGGAAGACAACTTTATTAAAGGGGATTCTCAATATTCATCCAAAGCTTTCAGGCGAGGTTTATATTATGGGAAAGAGTATAAGAGATGTAAAGAGAGAAATTGCCTATATACCTCAGTCAAATTCAGTAAATTGGAATTTTCCCGCAAGGGTTATAGATGTGGTCTTAATGGGAAGGTATGTTCATCTGGGCTGGATAAAAAGACCAAAGAAGAGAGATTATGAAATAGCTGAAGAATCTCTGGAGAAAATTAATATGTTGGAATACAAAGATAGACAGATTTCTCAATTGTCTGAGGGGCAAAAACAAAGAGTGTTTATAGCAAGAGCTATTGCCCAAAAGGCTGCTATTTACTTTATGGACGAACCTTTGGCAGGCGTGGATAAAAAAACTGAAAAAGTCATTATGAATTTTTTAAAAGAGATTCAAAGGGAAGGCGGAACTTCAATAGTTGTCCATCATGATTTAAATACCATTGGAGAATATTTTGATCACTTGGTGATATTAAATAAAAGTGTAGTGGCGCAAGGCAAGGTAAGTGAGGTATATAATAGAGAAAATCTGGAGAGAGCTTCAATGGTAGTGGGTGATGGAATTGATTGATTTTGAAGTCTTAAGCAGTTATTCTTTTTTTATTGCAGCTATTGGTACAGTAGTACTTTCAATGACTGCAGGAGCCATAGGATGTATTACGGTGTTAAAGGGGCAGTCTCTAATAGGCGATGCCATAGGGCATGCTACTTTTCCGGGAATAGTTTTGTCTTTTATGTTGTTTCTACAGAAAGATCCTATTTTACTAATAATCGGAGCAATTTTTTCAGGGGCAATTGCCTTTATTTTAATTCAGATGGTGAGGAACAATTCAAAATTGGATTTAGATGCTATACTTGCTATTGTAATGTCATCATTTTTTGGATTGGGAATGGTCCTAAAAAGTTATATTCAAGGAAATGAAAATTATTCAGCAGCATCTCAGTCAGGGCTTCAAAATTATATATTTGGACAGGCTGCCTATATTATGAAAGAGGATGTAAAATTGATCTTACTTGTTTCAATTCCGACGATTATTTTAATATCGGTTTTTTATAAGGAAATAAAAATATTTCTATTTGATGAGACCTATTCTAAGACTATCGGTTTAAACACTAAAGTACTCTATGGAATAATTTTATTAATTACAATTGGAATAATCGCTGTCGGCCTTAAAATTGTCGGAACGATTTTAATATCTTCTCTTTTAATAATACCATCAATAACAGCGCTACAGTGGAGCGAAAAATTTAGCAGTGTTCTTTTAATAGCTGCGGTGATAGGTGGGATTTCCGCCTTTATAGGAACTTATATTTCAACAGTTTATAGCGGTATGAGTACAGGTCCTGTAATTATATTAATAATGAGTATATTTTCTTTTATATCGTTGATATTTGGACCTAGGGGAATGATTTTAAATATTAAAAGAAGGAGTAGGGTAGATGAATGGAATTGATTTAATACCTATTGAATATGAACCTCTTTTAATTTTAATAATTACCTCTATAGCCTGCGGCCTAATAGGTTCATTTTTAGTTTTGAGAAAGTTGTCTATGTTAGCAGATGGGATATCCCATTCAGTCTTACTAGGAATTGTATTGGCATTTTTTATTACAGGAGATGGGAGTTCTCCTTATTTGCTGTTGGGAGCATCTGTTTTTGGGGTCGTTACAGTTTTATCCGTTGAGGGGTTATCAAGTACAAAGTTGGTAAAAGGTGATGATGCTGTAGGAATAGTATATCCTTTATTTTTCTCAATAGCAGTTATTTTAATTACCAAGTATGCCAGAAATATTCCCTTCGGCACTGATACTGTTTTAATGGGAGAGGTAATACTGGCTCCTTTAAATAGAATTAATTTTATGGGATTTTCAATTTCTAAATCACTATTTCAAATGATTACTATGCTATGTGTAAATATTGGTTTTATAGTTATATTTTTTAAGGAGCTTAAAATTACTAGCTTTGATGAGGAATTTGCAAATATAGCAGGATTTTCAGCTTCATTTATATTTTATGCTTTAATGATTTTAACTTCTATGACTACAGTTACTGCTTTTAATTCAGTAGGGGCAATACTGGTAATTTCCTTTTTAATAGCGCCGGGCTCCTCGGCTTATTTAATTTCAAGAAGTTTAAAAGAAATGCTTTTGTTGTCCTGTATTTATGCAGTTGCAAATTCAATACTGGGTTTTTTCCTTGCAATGAAATTAAATGTATCCATGTCCGGAATGACGGCAGTAGTTGCCGGTATAACTTTCTTTTTAACCTTTTTATTTAATAGAGAGGGTTTTCTAACCTCTGTTTTAATAAGGAAAAAGAATAAAAGTCTTTTAAAAACTGAGTTATTTATTATGTACTTGGGGAATCATATGAACGATAAAAATTTAAAAGAGGAACTGGGAAAGGGCACCATTAAAAATCATTTAATGTGGACGCAGGATGAGATAAATCGGCAGGAAAAATTGTTAATCAAAAAAGAATTTCTAGGTATTAGGGGAGATAAGGTTTATTATTTAACAGAAAAGGGAATTCAAAAGTACAATGAAATAAAAAAGAATTACGGGGTGTAAAAATGAATTCAAGTAGGGAGAATTATTTACAAGTTATACACAGGTTTGTTGAGGAAAAGGGTTACGCTACAAATAAGGAGATTTCACAATTTTTTGAAATTTCAAAGTCTTCTGTAAGTGAAATGATAAAAAAACTTAAAGAAGAAGGTTATTTAAAGGTTGAAAGAAATAAGATTAGCCTAAGTGAAATGGGAGAATTAAAGGCGGAAGATATTCTTTCAGCTAGAAGACTATGGGAGTATTTTTTAAGTGAGCACTTGGGTATGGATTCCGAAGAGATGCACAGACAGGCGGATCTTTTAGAGCATGTGGCAAGTGAGGAATTAGTGGAGAGGTTAAACAAGTATTTAAACTATCCGAAAGAGTGTCCCTGTGGGAAAATTATTTATAAAAACAAATAGAGCAGATTTATTTTTCTGCTCTTCTTTCTATTTCCAACATTATTTCATCTAAGGTAATTTCTTGATTGTATAATAGGACATTTAAGTGGTAAAGCAAGTCTGAAACTTCATAGATCAGCTCTTCCTTGGAATTGTTCTTAGCTCCAATTATAGTTTCTGCCGCTTCTTCGCCTATTTTTTTACATATTTTATCCAGCCCCTCTTCCAGTAAGTAGTTAGTATAGGAGCCCTCCTTTGGATTTTTGGCTTTTCCCTCAATTACTTTGTATTCTTCAAAGAGAATTTGTCTATTGGGCATTTTTTTATACTTTGCCACTTCATTAAAAAAGCATGAATTTTTTCCTGTGTGACATGAAGGACCGCTGGGGATGACCTTTACCAGTAAGGTATCACAGTCACAATCCAAAATGATTTCAACTACCTTTTGTTTGTTACCTGAACTTTCACCCTTATTCCAAAGTTTCTTTCTTGTCCTGCTATAGAACCAGGTTTCTCTTGTATCAAGGGTTTTCTTTAGAGACTCCTCATTCATATATGCCAGCATTAAAACTTCTCCTGTAAGAGCATCTTGTACAATTGCCGGAATTAAATTATTTTCACTCCATTTTATATTATTCATATTTTAAACTCCTAACAGATTTCAACATTGTTTAGTTTCAAATAGTTCTTTAATTCATAAATATCGACTTCGTTAAAATGAAATACGGAGGCTCCAAGTGCGGAGGCTGCTCCTTTTTCAAAGGCGTTTTTAAAATCTTCTTTGATGCCGGCTCCTCCTGAGGCAATTATGGGTATGTTTAAATTGGAAGCAAGGGTTTCAATTAACTCCAAATCATACCCCGATTTTTTCCCATCACTATCAATGGAGTTAACACATAGCTCTCCTGCTCCTGATTTCTCTAATTGTTTTGCAAAGGCAACTGCATTGAGATGAGTATTCTCTTGACCTCCCTTGGAATAAATACTCCAACTACTTCCTTCTTTTTTAACGTCTATAGCAGCTACAATTTTCTCAGAACCATATTTTAAAGCTGCTTCTTGAATAAATCGGGGTTTTTTAATGGCGGCGCTATTTATGGAAACTTTACTTGCACCATTTTGTAATGCTGATTCCACATCCTCTAAGGTGGAGATGCCACCGCCTACAGTAAAGGGAACATTGAACTTGCTACAGTAAATTCCGATTTTTTTTGCAGTATCCATTTGATTTTTTCTACCTTCAAGAGATGCTGTAATGTCGTAATAAATAATTTCATCTATTCCTTTTTCCAAATAGTAGCGAGCCCTTTCAACAGGATTATCAATTTCTTTAATATTGGAAAATTGAATTCCCTTAACTAATTTGCCGTTTTTACAATCTAAACATGCAACTATTTTTTTAACCATAATTACTCCCTTTCAAAATTTCTAATATCTTCCATAGTAATTTTTCCCTCATAAAGTGCTTTTCCCACTATGGTTCCATAGAGACCTATTTTTTTTAAGTTAACTAAATCTTTTACACTGCTTAACCCTCCGGCAGCAATGATATTGTCGCCAAAGGTTTTTTGCAGTCTTTCTAAAAGGACTAAATTAGGTCCTGATAAAGTTCCGTCTCTTTCAATGTCGGTGTAAATTATAGAGCTTATACCGTAGGATTTAAATTCTTTACATAGCTTAAAGAGATTTTTTTCGGTTTTTTCAACCCAACCTTTTACAGCCACCTTTTCTCCGTAGCAGTCTAGTGAGACTGCAATTTTATCACTATATTTTTCAACTAATTTTTTGACAAATTGAGGATTTTCTATGGCAACAGTACCTAAAATTATTCTATTAACTCCCATGGAAATTAAATTCTCCGCAGTTTCCAAACTTCTTATTCCTCCGCCAATCTGTAAGGGAATATCTATTGAACTGGCAATGGATTCTATAATTTTAAGATTGTTATTCTCCTTATTAAAAGCGCCGTCTAAATCGATAATATGAATATACTCAGCACCTTCCTTTACTAGGTTATGAGCCACTTCTAGGGGGTTGTCAAAGTAGTAGGTAACTTTGCTTTCCACACCTTTGTGAAGTCTTACACACTTTCCCTCTTTTAAATCAATTGCAGGTAAAATTATCATTATATAACTCCTTTTGTAGATGGCATTTCCATATTTTCGCCTTCAATTTTACAGGCTTCTCCTAAGGCCCTACCAAGGGCTTTAAATATGGACTCAATTATATGGTGGTCATTTTCGCCGTAGTGATTATTAATGTGGAGATTGAATTTCCCGTTAATGGCAAAAGCATATAGAAATTCCTTTAAGGTTTCTGTTTCAAACTCTCCCACTTTTTCACGTTTTAGTTCCACATTGTAGACAAGATAGCCTCTTCCGCTTAGGTCTAAACTTACTGTTGTTAAACTTTCATCCATAGGACAGGAAAAGGTTGAAAATCTTTTAATTCCAAATTTATTTTCCAGTGCCTTATCCAGAGATTGTCCCAGCACAATTCCCAAATCTTCAACTAAGTGATGATTGTCCACATTTGTATCTCCAGTTGCTGAAATTTCTAAATTAAATCCGCTATGTTTAGCAAGTGTATTTAGCATATGGTCAAAAAAGCCTATATCTGTAAATCCTTTTAAAGTTCCATGTCCATCTAAATTCAACCTTACTTTTATATCAGTCTCTAGGGTCTTTCTTTTTATTTCCGAAATTCTACTCATAATATTCTCCTATACTCAATGACTTTATAACCAAGTCATTTATATTTTTATCTGAAAGGGAAATTCGAATGCAGTTTTCCAGTTCAGGTTTATTTTCATAGACCTTTACCAGTATGCTGTTTTTTTTAAAATTTTCCAAAATTATACTTTTGTATTCGTCTTTAATTTTAATAAGAATAAAATTGGTATTGCTATCGTATACAGTTAAATAATCAAGCTTTCTAAGTTCTGAAATCATTCTGGATCTTTCAGTTTTAAAAAAATCAATTTGGCTTAAAATATTTTCTCTGTTTCTTAAAAGCACAGTGGCCAGTTCCTGAGTTAGTCCATTTAAATTATAAGGCGGTTTAACTTTATTTAAAGCGCTGATAATTTCCGGATTTCCAATTCCATATCCAATTCTCAAGGCGGCAAGGCCAAACAATTTAGATAGAGTTCTGATAATTATAGTTCTGTCATTTAGTAAACCAACCTCTTCTTTTTCAGAAAACTCCACGTAAGCTTCATCTATTACCACTATAGAATCTGTTTCAGAGATTATTTTATTAATTTCCTCATCCGGAATAAGGTATCCTGTAGGATTGTTTGGATTACAGAGGAAAATTAATTTGGCTTTATTTTTCTTAGCTGCATCAATTATGGACTGACTATCTACGATGTAATTTTTCAAATCAGGAATTTTTATAACTTCACCATAGTTAATAGTAGAACTGATTTCGTACATTTCAAAGCTGGGACTGTGAACTATTATTTTATCTCCCGGCTCCACAAAGGTTAGGATAATTAAATTTATTAACTCATCGGCACCATTGGTACATATTATATCTTCAGGTCCTACACTTAAGTAGTTTGAAAGCTCAGTTCTTAAGGATTTTGCACTGGAGTCGGGATATAGATTAAAGTTGAAATTCTCAATAACCTCTTTAAAGTATTTTTTCAAGATGGGATTTTCTCCGGGATTAAAGGGGCTTTCATTGGCATTAATTCTATATTTTTCTTTAGTGTCGACAGTTTTATAGTTTGAAAAGTCAAGTAAACACTTCTTTAAATATTTTTCCATTTTAACCTCTTCTTAATTCTGTTTTTATAATAGTATTTTTACCATTGCAGTCTAGTCCTCAACTTTTAACTCAAGATTTTTTAACATATTTACAATGGATTTAACTTGCTGGTTCTTTGTTTTTAATGCGACTTTATTACAAATAAGTCTTGAAGATATATCTAAAATTTTCTCCTCCTCTACTAAATTATTTTCTTTTAAAGTCTCTCCCGTTTCTACAATATCTACTATTAAGTCCGACATTTTAACTAAGGAGCCCAGTTCCACAGAACCGTTTAATTTGATTACATTTATGGGCATTTCCTTTTTATTGAAAAAATCATTGGCTATAGAAGGGTACTTTGTGGCGACTGAAAGTTTTTTATTGTAATTAATAGTTGTGTTTTTAAGTTTTGCTGTGGAAATTCTACACTTGCCAATATTTAAGTTCATTAGCTCATAAACTTCATAGGGCGTTTCTAAAAGAATGTCATTTCCAACTATTCCAATATCCGCAGCGCCGTTTTCCACATAGATGGGAACGTCAGGCGATTTCACCAATATAATTTCAACAGTGCCTGTGCTATCAAGGAAGAGAAGTTTTCTGCTGTTTTCAGAATATTCCGGAAAGCTTAAACCGCACTTTTCAAATTGTTTCATAGCCTCTTTATGCACTCTGCCCTTTGCCAAGGCTATGTGTACTATGCTATCGTAGCTATCCTCCTCCCAAAATTCATGTATGAAATTTACATTTATGCCAAAACCGCAGCAAGGTCTTTGCATACCGAAATCTCCTGCTAAGTTGTTACATCGTCCGCCGCTTACAACCGGAACGTGAAGGGAGCCTGCGTAAACTTTAAAAATTAAATCTGTGTAGTAGTTTAAATTATTGGTAAAGGATAGATCCAATTTTAAATTAAGGCTGGTATCTCTTTTAAGTATGGTGTAAATGGATTTCAGGCGATTTAATGCACTTTCCATTAAAGAATTTTTGCAGTAATTTTTAGCAAGTTTATAGGTTTTATCAAACTCTCCAAATAAATTCGGCAGCAGCTTAATAAAGTACTTATCTGTGGAGTCAATGTCCAGTACCTTTAAAAATTCATTTAAGTCACTTAGATTTTTGGAATCAATTAGGTTTTTAATTTTACATTTACAATTTTCTGATATATTTAAAGTTTTAAAATACTCCTCCTGGTAGGCTACATTTCCAATATCCAATTGGATATTGACCATGCCTATTTGATTTAACATCTTAAGAGCCATTTCAATAACTTCGCAATCTTCTTCAGGACTATCTAATCCGAATATTTCAATACCGCCCTGTAAAAAATCTCTTCCATAGTTTTTAGGGCTTTTATATTCGCGAAAGATAGTATCTAAGTAGCAAAGTTTAATAACTTCCTTGGAATTTTTGTAGACTGAGGATACTATTTTAGCAGCGGCAATAGTGGCATCGGGGCGCAGAACTAAAACTTCACCGTCTTTATCGATTAATTTAGTCATAGTTAAAGTATTTAATTTTCCATAATTTTTAAACAATTCATAGTTTTCAAAATAGGGTGTGCTAATTTGAATGTAGCCTTCTTCTTTGGCACAGTCTATAATCGTACTTCCTATTTTATTTATTTCGCTTATCTGTTGGTCAACTAAGTATTTGGATCCATTTATAAAATAATTTTTCATATCTCACTCCATAATAAAAAAAGAGCCATCGCGGCTCTTTTAGGTAATAAAAAAAGCCACCAAGTGGCTCGTTAGAAACAATCAAAACCAAGCCACATAACTATAGGTGGCTGTGATGGATTGAGTTTAATTTAATTTTACACTTTAAAGAATTAAATAAATTTTTCATAGTAAACTCCTTTTAAAAAGAATATATTAAGTAAGGGAAAATGTCAATAAAAACTTTATCAAAGTATTAATTTATTTTGTTATTGTAGTATAATAAGACCATAATTATTTTGGAGGAAGAGTGTTGGATAAATTAGGGTGGACAGATAGAAATTACAATGTTTTAAAAGACATAATAAAAAAATACGGAATAGAAGATTTTAAAGATAAGTACGAAAAAAATTTTGTAGTATCCGATTGGGACAATACAGTCTTAATGTATGATGTTCAAGATGCGGTATTTCTATATCAGTTGGAGAACTTGGATTATAATTTTAATTCTTTTGAACTAAAATATATTCTAGAAAAAGACATAGTATATCCCAAGGGCAAAGAAGATTTTATAGATAATTTAATAAGTGAAATAGTTGAGGACTATGAAAAACTCTGTGCCTTAAAAGAAAAGTTGTCCCTTGAGGAAATAAAAAAGGAGCAGTGTTATAGTAACTTTATTGCAAAAATGGTCTATATCCATATGGAAGTAAACTTTGAGATGGGTTATAAAATCTACTGCTATAGAATGCTTTATTTATTTTATAATATGGCGGAGGAGGAAGTGAGAACTCTTTCTCAAAAAGCCATAGAGCATTGGTTGAAAAGGGATATGGGAATAATAAATTTCAATGCCCGGTTAAGAAAAGGTCAAAGGATTAACTATGATTTTAAAGTGGGTTTACGAAAGATTCAGGAGCAAATTAATTTATTCAGTGCTTTGAGAGAGAGCAATATAGATGTTTATATTTGTACGTCGTCTCTTCAAATAGTTATTGAGGAATTTGCATTAAATGAAAAGCTTGGATATGGTTTTAAAAGAGGAGAGGTAAAGGGGTTAAAACTTTTAGTGGATGAAAGGGGAAAATTTTTACCTGAAGTTGATGAAGAGGGGATGGTTCCCATTTTAGAAGGGAAGAGAGAATATTTAAACTATTTAAGTAATTTATATTCTAAGCCTCCTATTTTATTTATGGGAGATAGTGACGGAGATTATTATGCCCTTACTTATGAAAAACTAAAGGTGGCATTGATTGTTAACGCCAATGATGATGAGTTAATAGGAGCTCTTAAAAGAAAGGCAAAGGAAGAATGTAAAGAGGGTACACTTTACCTGCTTCAAGGAAGAGATGAAATAAATTACAGTTTTAGAAATTCAACTAAAAGCATTACAAGAATGTAATAAGACCTAAAATTAAGTTTGTACTTAGTTTCAGGTCTTATACTTTTACACTTTTAACTCCATTAAGTTTTAAAATATTCTCACTAAGAGTCCATAAGTTTACGTTTTTAGGAATATTTACAAAGAGTAAAAAATTATATTCATAGTTGTCCAATTTTTCAGAGCCAATGGAAAGAGGCTCAATTTCCAAAGCGTCCAGATATTCCAATAGATCATTGAAATTAAAAGTTTTACTATCGGCAATTATGGAGATGTTCTGTTCACCGAAGTAGGGTAGAAATTGAATAAATTTAGAGATGGGAATTTGGATTAAAAGCATTATCAAAGTTGAAAAGAATCCAATAAATATCATACCTGAACCTATGGCAAGTCCAATTATAGCCGTGGTCCAGATACCGGCTGCCGTAGTAAGTCCGCTTATAATTCTATCCCTTCTTACAAATATTAAACCGGCACCTAGAAAACCCACGCCTGAAACTACTTGGGCTGCCATTCGCGCGGGGTCGGATTTGTATACTGAAGGAAAGGCATAGGCCGAGACTATCATACAGAGGCAGGAACCCAAGGCAACTATACAGTGAGTCCTTATACCTGCATCTTTATTTTTATTGGCTCTTTCAAATCCTATTATAAATCCACATAGAGTAGCTATTAAAATTCTTACAATGTATGTGGAATTTTCATTTAAACTACTTAAAACATTCATACTATCACCTGCTTTGTAACCTCATTATATCATAAGTTTTATTGTTATTTAGCAATTCTATTTGTAAAAGGAGGGGGACTTTGGTATAATTATTTCATATTATTAATATAACGTTGATAAGGAATAGTAAAATAGTATTATTTTTTAGAGAGTTTATGGTTGGTGAAAATAAACATTTAATCTATTTGAATCCGCCTTTGAGTTAATTTAAACAAGAGAACCTTTTTAAAGGTTAATTAGGGTGGCAACGCGGGTCTTACTCGTCCCTTGGGGGATGGATAAGACTCTTTTTTTTATGGAGGTATGTAATGTTAGATATTAAGTTTGTCAGAGAAAATCCGGAAGTTGTAAAAGAAAACATTAGAAAAAAATTTCAAGATGAAAAACTTCCCTTAGTAGATGAAGTTATTGAGCTTGATGAAAAGTTAAGAGCTATAAAGACAGAGGGCGATGAGTTAAGGTCAAAGAGAAATAAACTTTCAAAAGACATAGGTACCCTTATGAAGAACAAGGAAACTGAAAAAGCTGAAGAAACTAAGGCAGAAGTAAAGAACATTAACGATAGGTTAGTTGATCTTGAAAATGAGGAAAGAGAAATTGATGAGGTTCTTCTAAGTAAGATGATGGTAATACCACAAATAATGGACCCTACTGTTCCAATAGGTAAAGATGATACTGAAAATGTGGAACTTGAAAAATTCGGCGATCCTGCAGTACCTGAATATGAAGTACCTTACCATATAGATATTATGGAGAGCTTTGACGGTATTGATTTAGATGCGGCAAGAAAAACTTCAGGAAACGGTTTTTATTATCTAAAGGGTAATATTGCAAGGCTACATTCTGCAATTCTCTCCTATGCCAGAGATTTTATGATTGATAGAGGATTTACTTATTATATTCCTCCTTTTATGATTCGATCAGAAGTGGTTACAGGAGTAATGAGTTTTGCGGAAATGGAAAATATGATGTATAAAATAGAAGGAGAAGACCTGTACCTAATAGGAACCAGCGAACACTCTATGATTGGAAAGTTTATAAATACTATAAATCCGGAGGAAGATATGCCTCAAGCCCTTACTTCTTATTCTCCATGCTTTAGAAAGGAAGTTGGAGCTCACGGTATTGAAGAAAGAGGAGTTTACAGAATTCATCAATTTGAAAAGCAGGAGATGGTTGTAATTTGTAAGCCTGAAGATTCTCCGTATTGGTATGATCAACTTTGGAACAATACAGTGGACTTCTTTAGAAGTTTGGAAATTCCCGTTAGAACTTTGGAATGTTGTTCAGGCGATTTAGCTGATTTAAAAGTAAAATCCCTTGATGTTGAGGCTTGGTCTCCGCGTCAGAAGAAGTATTTTGAAGTTGGTTCATGTTCTAATTTGGGAGATGCACAGGCTAGAAGATTAAATATTAAACTGAGAGGTGAAAATGGCACCTACTTGGCGCACACTTTAAATAATACTGTAGTTGCTCCTCCAAGAATGTTAATTGCCTTTTTAGAAAATCTTTTACAAGAAGATGGTACGGTAAAAATACCTGGACCTTTACAACCTTACATGGGTGGAATAAAGGAACTTGTACCGAATAAAAAATAATAAATGAAGAGCTTGAAATTTAAATCTCAAGCTCTTTTTTCATTACCAAATAGTTACTCTATTTTCAGGTGGAATATACATTCCATCACCTTCAACTATATCAAACACCTCATAGAAGTCATCTGTATTGGAAAGTTGAATATTGCAACGAAGTTTATTCGGAGCATGTACATCTTCATTTAAAAGTTGACTTTCATATTCCGGAGTAGATTTGCTCCGCCATATAGTTGCCCAGCTTGTAAAAAATTCCTCTAAATTGGCATCAGGTAAAGTTTTTAAAGCTTCCAAAGCGACTGCCAGTCCTCCAGCATCGGCCACATTTTCTCCCAAGGTCTGTTCACCGTCTACTTTTCCGCCGTATATTTCAATTCCGTCAAATAATTTTACCATTTCGGCAGTTTTCTTTTCATATTCTGTAAAATCCTCCTCAGTCCACCAAGAGACCATATTTCCATTTTCATCAAACTTTGAGCCGTTTGGGTCAAAAGCATGAGAAATTTCATGGGCTATTACAGTTCCAACGGCACCGTAATTTTCGCTGTCGCTTTGTTCGGCACTGTAAAATGGAGCTGAAAGTATAGCGGCAGGGAAGGTAATAGAATTAGTTTGCGGAGAATAGTAGGCGTTTACTTCATAAGCTGCCATCTCCCATAAACTTCTATCAATAGGGGTGTAGAATTTGGAATAGTCCAATTCCTGAGAAAGTTTTGTAATTGATTGTATATTTTCATAGCAGCTTTTATCTGTATCAATAATAATTTTTGAATATATCTCCGGAATTTCTTCAGGATAACCGATTTGCACCACCATAGTATTTAGTTTTTTTATTGCCGATTCTTTAGTACTTTCTGTCAGCCAATCTATATTAGCAATTCTATTTTTATAGACCTCTATAAAATTTTGTACCATTGTTTCAATATCTTTTTTAGATTCCTCGCCCAGATAAGTTCTACCGTAGTAGATGCCGGCCAAATCATTAAATTGACTTAAAGATAAGTCAAAGGCTCTTTGGTCTGAAGGTGAAAGTTCTTTAATACCGCTTTCAAGCATGTCCATTTTACTTCCAACTTCTTCAAATTCCTCGGAAAGGAAAGGAGTTGCATTTTCCAAAGTTTTTATAATCATCCAGCTTTTTAGCTTATTAAAATTTTCCGGGTTGATGATTTTGTCAAATTCATGGAAAAATTCCGGAAGATAATTAATAATATAGTCCGGAGCTTTACCAACTAGAGAATCAAACATCATGTCAAATTTTAAATAACTGCTATATTTAGAATAAACATCTATAGATTCAGGATTATAGATATCACTTATATTGTTGGTATCCAATTTTTCAAAGTCTATATATTTAGCCATTGTTGCATCAAATTCCAAAGCCTCATCAACTATATTAGCAGCGTCCTCTTCATTTTTACCTGTCATTACCAGCATAGATTGAAGCATACTTTTATAATTTTTTAAAAACTCTTGGGTTTCAGGAGATTTATCTTCACCGTAGTCGCTTTCATCTGATAGAAATAGAGCGGCAGGCTGAATATAAATAGCTTTTAAATTAGCATCTTTAAAGTCTGCATTAATTCCCAATGTAAAGGGAAGAGTAAGTCCCTTTAGTTCAAATTCAGCTAAAGAATTATTTAAGTCATCAAGGGAGTTTAAATTTTCAATTTCTTCAATAGTTGGAATTAAAGGTTCCACACCTTCAAGATTTCTACGTTCATAGTCATTAGCCAACTTATAAAATTTAAAAAACTCAACCATTTCAGGAATATCTGTTTCCTTATTTTCTTTGGATATGGAATCAAAATCCGTCTTCAAAGTATTTTTTACTGATTCTCCTATAATTTCAAAACCGTCTATACTACTTTTATCATCTGGGATTTTAGCCTCAGACAACCATTTTTCATTTACGGATTCATAAAAATCATCTTTATAGCTTATAGTGTCAGAACTACATCCAACTAGTAGTAAAAAGGATAAAAGGAGTGTAAGTAATTTAAATCTTCTTTTTTTTATCATAGTCCACCTCTTATATAATGAATTTCCATAATTCTATAGTACCATATAATATTATTAAAGAAAATTTATGGGCTGCTTAAGAATTACTTTAAAATCTTTTTTATTAATTTAAGTTTATTCTCACTATAAGGAGGGTACCTTAAAGGCATATCAAAAAAACCGCTTTGTTTAAAAATACTTTTGTAGTGAGTAAAGGTATCAAAACTCTTTTTTCCGTGGTAACTTCCAAAACCCGAACTGCCAATACCTCCAAAGGGAAGGTTGGGATTGGTTAATTGCATTAGTACGTCATTAATACATCCCCCTCCAAAGGAACAGTTTTTCAGTATCCTATCAATGTTTTCTTTACTTTGTGAAAAAATATAAAGAGATAGCGGTTTGTTAAAATTCCTAACGTATTCTATGGCTTCCTCAATATTTGAATAAGTTATTATAGGCAGGAGAGGGCCGAAAATTTCCTCTTTCATAATAGCTGATTTAAGAGTTACATTTTTAATTAGTGTGGGTTCAATGAAGTTTTCATCATCGTTAAACTTTCCTCCAAATACAATATCGCCATCTTTTAACAGATTTTTAAGACGGTTATAATGTTTTTTGTTGACTATTCTAACCATGGCGTCTTTAGACTTATCTTCAAAGAAAAACTTATTAACTGCAGTTTCAAATTGAGTTATAAATTGTTTTTCTATACTTTCTTCTATTAATAAGTAGTCCGGAGCGACACAGGTTTGGCCTGCATTTATTATTTTTCCGAAAGCAACTTTTTTGGCGGCAAGGGAAATATTTGCGCTGCTATCTATAATAACCGGACTTTTTCCGCCAAGCTCCAAAGTTAGAGGAGTTAGATTCTTTGAGGCCGCTCCCATTACTATTCTGCCAACTTGAGTACTTCCCGTAAAGAAAATATAGTCGAAATTTTCCTCTAACAGAGCTGTGCTTTCATCTACACTTCCTTGAACTACTGAAATATATTCAGATTTAAATGTAGAGGAAATTATTTCAGCGATTACAGAACTTGACTGCGCAGAATGTTCAGAAGGTTTTATTACTACAGTATTGCCGCTTGATATTGCTCCTATTAAGGGTAAAAGACAAAGATGAAAGGGATAGTTCCAAGGTGCAATTATCAATACAAGTCCATAGGGTTCGGAATATATATAGTTTTTCCCGGGAAATTGGGCAAGGGAGCTCTTAACTTTTTTTATTTTCATCCATTTTTTTAAATGTCTCTTATGGAAGGATATTTCATTTAGGGCTATACCTATTTCAGTTAAATAAGTTTCAGCAGCTGATTTATTTAAGTCCTTCTCAAGGGCCTTATATATGGAGCTTTCAAATTTTAAAATTGATTTTTGTAATGAGTCAAGAGCCTTTATTCGAAAGTCATAACTGCGGGTAACACCTGTATGGAAAAATTTTTTTTGAGAGCTTATTAATTTATTAAACAATTTAATCATCCTTTACATATTTGTAAATTTAAATTTATAAATAATTGAGAGACGGTGAAGTGTAAATATTGTATAATTAATTTATAACTTATGTTAATGTATTTAAAATATTACCATATTGAAAAATATATTTGAAATCTTTTTTAAAAAGAGTATAATTATAGTTACATTGGGGAGTAGCTAATTATTTTTCAGTCGTCATTACGGCAAAGTCCCGGCTGAAAGACCGAAGGGTAGCAAGACCACTGTTCTATAGAGCAGTGGTCTTTTTTATTAATTATTAGGAGGAATTTAATGGAGTGGTATAACAAGAGTTCGGAAACTGCACTACAGGAATTAGAAAGTTCCAAAGATGGTCTGACTTTAGACATTGCAGAAAAAAGATTGCAGGAATTTGGCAGAAATGAACTGAAAAAAGAAGAAAAGAAACCATTTATAAAAAAACTTGCAGATCAGTTTTTAGATCCTATGATTATTATTTTAATTATTGCAAGTTTAATATCCGCCTTTATAGGTGAAGTGGTAGATGCAATTATAATTATAGCAATTGTGGCTGTAAATGCTCTTTTATCTCTTTACCAAGAAGGAAAAGCGGAAGAAGCCATTGCTGCACTTCAAAAGATGTCTTCGCCAAAGGCAAAAGTTGTTAGAGGTGGCAGTATTATAGAAATTGATTCCGCAGAATTAGTTCCGGGAGATTACATTATTCTTGAAACGGGAGATATAGTTCCGGCTGATTTAAGATTAGTGGAAAGTAATAACCTAAAAATTGATGAGTCTTCTCTAACGGGGGAATCGGTACCTGTGGAAAAACATGCTGCAGAGATTTATGACGGTGTAATGGAAATAGGAGACAGAGAAAACCTGGCTTATTCCTCAACGATAATTTCCTATGGCAGGGGAACCGGTGTAGTAGTTGAAACGGGAACTAAGACTGAAATAGGTAAAATAGCCCAGTCTATTCAAACAGTAGATAGAGAGGAAACACCTCTACAAAAGAAACTGGCAGGTCTTTCAAAATTATTGGGAACGCTGGTAGTTGTAATTTGTTTAGTTGTTTTGGGAGTAGGTGTTTTATATAAACATGATTTTATGGAAATGTTTATGACTTCTGTTTCTTTAGCAGTTGCTGCAATACCTGAAGGTCTTCCGGCAATTGTTACAATAGTTTTATCTCTTGGAATGGGGAAAATGGCGGAGAAAAATGCCATTGTTAAAAAACTGCTTGCTGTTGAAACTTTAGGAACTACAACTGTAATTTGCTCTGATAAGACAGGTACTCTTACCCAAAATGAAATGACTGTTACTAAGGCCTACGTTGATAATAAAGTATTAGAAGTTTCAGGAACAGGCTATAATCCTGAAGGTGAAATCACCTTTGAGGGAGAAAGTGTTTCCAAGGACAGTTTAAAAGATTTACGATTGATGTCTGCAATAGCTGGACTTACAAATGATGCCAAACTAAATATTGACGGAATAAATACAAGTATACTTGGAGATCCTACTGAGGGAGCACTGTTAACCTTTGCTGAAAAAGCGGTCAATCCAATTGATAAATTAAATGAGAAATACGAGCGAATAGCCGAAATACCTTTTGATTCTGCTAGAAAAATGATGACTACCTTCCACGAGAGGTTTATTGAAAATAAAATAGTATCTTTTACAAAGGGAGCTCCCGACATCATACTATCAAAATGCGGATATTATATGGAAGATGGAGAGATCAGAGAGCTAACGGAGGAAAAAAGAAATGAAATAATGGGGATTAATTCCAGTTTTGCAAAACAGGCTTTGAGAGTTTTGGCCTTTGCATATAGGGAATTTGATAGGATTCCAAGTGATTTAAGTAGTGAGAATATAGAGAACGATATGGTATTTGTAGGCTTAACAGGTATGATTGACCCTGCTAGACCTGAGGCGAAATCTGCAATTAACGAATGTATGACTGCAGGAATAATACCTATAATGATTACAGGAGACCATATAGAAACAGGTTATGCCATTGCAAAAGAACTGGGAATAGCGGAAAATGAATCTCAGGCTATTATGGGCAGAGAATTAAATGCAATGACTGCTGAGGAAATTAGAGAGACGGTTAAGACGAAAAGAGTCTTTACAAGAGTATCACCTGAAAATAAAGTTCAAATTGTTGAGGCTTTAAAGGACAACGGACACATTGTTGCAATGACAGGAGATGGAGTAAATGACGCTCCTGCTATTAAAAGAGCTGACATTGGTATTGCAATGGGCATTACCGGTACGGACGTTGCAAAAAATACAGCCGAGGTAATACTTACTGACGATAATTTTGCCACAATAGTCAATGCTGTTGAGGAAGGCAGAATTATCTACTCCAACATTAAAAAGTTTGTAGGTTATTTATTATCCTGTAATATTGGAGAAGTGTTAATAGTATTTATTTCCATAATATTAAATTTACCTGTGCCTTTAATTCCTATACAGTTGTTGTGGTTAAACTTAGTTACGGATTCATTTCCAGCATTGGCTTTGGGGGTTGAAAAAGGTGACGATGATATTATGGAGCAGGCTCCAAGAGATCCAAATGAACCTCTATTAGATTCTGAATTAAAAATAACTGTAATAGTTCAATCCATAGCCATTACAGTTGCAACTTTGGGAGCTTATTTAATAGGGCTTTCATGGCATGGGGACGTTGGAGAAGGGTTGATGGATGCTAGAACTATGGCCTATGCCACTTTAATACTTTCCGAATTATTAAGGGCTTATTCTGCAAGATCTATTAGAAGTACAGTATTTCACATAGGAATATTTTCTAATAAAAAGCTTGTAATGGCCACGGCGTTTTCTTTTGCACTAACGGTTATAGTTATGTATGTGCCCGGAATAAGACAGATATTTGAACTTGATAATATTGGTCTTAGAGACTGGTCTGTAGTATTAATAGCTTCATTTATACCTTTAGTACTGGGAGAAATTCAAAAAGTAATAAGATTTAAAAAGAAATAATAAGACGACTCTGTTTCATGTACTGACCCCAAAAAGTTGGACAAATTATTAAGCTGTTAATAAGGACGAAGTTCTAAAATTTATAGGACTTTGTCCTTTTAAATTTTCTTTAATTCTATAGTTATTATAATAATATATATATTCATCAATAGCTATTTTTAGTTCCTGTATATTTTTAAATTTTTCTAAATAAAATAACTCTGATTTCAATAAGCCAAAGAAATTTTCCATAACTGAATTGTCTAAACAATTGCCTTTTCTACTCATACTTTGAATAATTCCTTTAGATAATAACATTTGTTGATACTGTTTCAACTGATATTGATATCCTTGATCTGAATGAAGAATTAAACTTTTTAAATCCTTATACTTATCAAAGGCTTGATTTAACATACTTCTAACTTGATTGAAGTTCGGGCTTTCTGACAGACTATAACTAATTATTTCCCGATTATATAAATCTAAGATAGGAGATAGATATAATTTTTTACTTCCTACTTTAAATTCAGAGATATCTGTAACCCACTTAGTATTGGGCTTATTACTTTCAAAATCTCTATTAATGATATTTGGTGCAACTTTGCCAACAGTTCCTTTATAAGACTTATATTTCTTAGGGCGAACTAGAGATTTTAAACCAAGTTCTTTCATTAACTTATACACTGTTTTGTGATTTATTTTATGTCCTTGGTTTTTAAGCGCCAAATGAATTCTACGATAGCCATATCTACCCTTATGTAAACTATAAATTTCTTGAATTATATTTTTTATATCCTTGTATTTATCAGTTTTTGATATGTTTTTAGTGTAATAGTAAAAAGTACTTCTTTTTAAATTAGAAACTTTCAATAAAGCATTAAAATTATATTTTCGCCTTAATTTATCTACAATTGAAGCTATTTCTTTTTTTGTTGATTTTGTTTTGAACGAATTAAGGCATCTAATTTTTTTAAGTATTCATTCTCCATTTTCAAACGTTGATTTTCCTTAATTAAATCATCTGTTATTTCTTTAGATAATTTTTTTAGCCTTCCTTTTCTAACCCCATCAGATACTTTTGAACGTCCTCGTCTTTCTTCATGTAAGGCTTCTTTTCCTTCTTCAAGATATATTCTTTTCCACCTTATGATGGTTGAATGACTAGGAATATTAAATTTACTTAAAGTTTCTGAATAAGTTAAGTTTTCATTTCTCATAGTTTCTATTACTTTAATTTGATAGATTGTAAAATTAAATGCGACACCCTAAAATAAAAAAACTCATAACAAATTTATATTTCGTGTAAAATGTTAATCACCACAATAATCAAACACGAAAGGAACTTGTTATGAATCATAAATATATTACCATGGATGATAGAAATAAAATAGAAGTACTTAATAAAGAGGGATACTCTGCTAGAAAGATTGCTACAATACTTGGATTTCATCATTCAACGATTAGCAGAGAGCTTAACCGTTGTAAAGATTTTTATCATGCACGTGATGCACAAGCTAAGAGAAATGAATTGTCTAAGTTAAAAGGTAGAAAAAAGAAAATTACAAATAACTTAAAGAGTATTATTGAAACTCATCTAGACGAAGCTTGGTCGCCAGAACAAATTGTTGGTAGACTTCTAAATGGAATACTCTCTTTTAAAACCATTAAAACCATCTATAATTGGATTTATGCGAATGTATTAAACGTCAATTTAACTAGTCTACGTCGTAAAGGTAAAAGTAGAAAACCTACGGAACTTAGAGGAAAATTCAACATAGGGACTTCTATTTCTAACCGACCTAAGTACATAAAAGAAAGAACTGAGTTTGGTCATTGAGAAATAGACACCGTTGTTTCCTCAAGAGGTAAAAGTAAGGGCTGTTTTTGTTTTGCTACGTTTGCTGAAATGAAAAGTAGATTATATATAGCAATAAAAATGGAAGATAGAAGTAAGAGTTCCATGTTAAATGCTATAAATCAATTAGTATAATCCTTTTCTAAAGGGGTATTTAAGAGCTTTACATCGGATAGAGGAAAGGAATTTGACTGTTATAGAGAAATAGAACAAATGGGAATTAATTTCTACTTTGCCGATCCATACTCAGCATGGCAAAGAGGAACGAACGAAAATAGCAATGGGTTGTTAAGGGAATACCACCCTAAGAAAACTGATTTAGCTAAAATTACGGATGAACATTTAAAAAACACATTTTACAAAATGAATTCCAGACCAAGAAAATGTCTGGAATTCAATACACCGTTTGAGGTATTTTTATACGAGATTAATAATTTAGAGTAAGTGTCGCAATAATTATTGCAATTCAACAATTTTAAAATCTCCCGTATATTTTTTATTTTTTGACATAGAAAAACACCCCTTATGTTTTTTTATTTATGGCATCATAAATGTCTAACATTTGGGGTGCGCACTTCATATCTGAAATGCTCTTTTAAAAATATTATATTTAAGAATTATAGAATTACTAAAAAAGTGGGGAAATGTACTATTTGTAATTAGTATATAATACTCAATCAACTACTGATCAATAAAAAATCTCTGAACGTTAAAAAAATATTCAAAAATCTAATGTACTAAAAAATACTAAAACACTTAATTTGACAGTCCCATTTTAGATTAAAAATAGGATTTAAAATGCCTTTTCTCTTCAATTTGAAAAATTAATATTGTTATTTTATTTTTCTATAAAGTGTTGCGGGGCTTATATTCAATTTGTGGCATATTTTTAAAAGATTATCCCTTGATAAAGGGGAGGGATATTTTTGTATTTCTTGTTCAATAATAGTTTTTTCATATAGCTTTACATTATCTTTAAAAGTCAAACTTTTATTATATGTATCTAATTCCATTTTTGGATTTTGTAATTCAATGAAATTTATATTGAAGTGTTTATTAGGTAAATCTTCTGATTTAATAATGCCTTTTTCTTTAAAATTCATTACGTATTCTATAGTATTTTCAAGTTCTCTTACATTGCCAGGCCAACTGTAATTACTTAGTATGTCAAGAGTATTTAAGTCAATCCCAGTTACGTTTTTTTCGAATTTCTTATTATATTTATCTATAAAATAATTAATTAATAATTGAATATCTTTTTTTCTATTTTTTAAAGGTGGGATATTAATTGGTATAACATTAAGTCTGAAATATAAATCACTTCTAAATTCATTGTTTTTGATCATTTCTGACAAGTTCTTATTTGTTGCGGAGATTATTCGTATATTAACTTTAATACTTTTTTCACTTCCAATTGGTTCAACGTAAGAGTCATTAAGAACTCTAAGCAACTTTGCTTGCAAATAAAGTGGCATATCTCCTATTTCATCTAAAAACAATGTACCATTGTTAGCAAGTACTATTTTGCCTACTTTACCGCTTTTACTAGCTCCGGTGAAAGCTCCACTTTCATATCCGAACAATTCGCTTTCCAGTAGAGTTTCAGGTATTGAAGCACAATTTATAGATATAAATGGATTATTTTTTCTATAGCTTGAAAAATGAATAGCTCTTGCAAATAATTCCTTACCCGTACCTGTTTCTCCCTGAATTAATATATTTGAATCATTATTTGAGATAGCCTGTATGTTTTTTTTAAGGTTTAACATTTCAGGATCTTGAGTAACTATAGCTTTAAGTGAGTTGTCAAACTCTGAATTAGAAAAATTTTGTTCTTGAATTTTATCCAGTGTGTTTAATAATACAAGTACTTTGTTTTCGTCTAAATATTTTAACTCTAGAAATAGCACAAAAGATAAATTATTATAATATTTTATTATTTTAGTGTTTATATCTTTTTTTATTTTAAGACAGTTTTCAACTTCAAATTTTATTTTTTTAATTAAATCATTGTATATATCCATTTCGTTAATATATAAAATTGAATTTGCAATTGAATTTGTTATGATTTTATCTTTTTCAAAAAGTAAAATTCCTTCATTTAGATAGTTTAATATTTCCTCAAGGTTTTTATTATAGATTGTTATTTTATTCTTAAGTTCGGTTTCAATTATTTTAGCTGTAATTAAAGAAGATATATGTTTTAGATAATTTATGAGTTTTTCTTTATTATTGATAAGAAAATTTTGCTGTTTTTCATCAAAAGAAGCAATAACTAAAACTCCATATACTAAATCTTCAAGCATTATAGGTTCCAGTATTATAGAGTAATAAGAACCTGTGCAACCGTCAATTATTTTTGGATATATTTTTTCGGGGCGTAGGACGGTAAGATTTTTTTTTGTTTTTATAACATAGTCAGTGTAAGTATTGTTCCAATCTTTTTGATTTAAGGCTTTCTTATAAATACCAGTCCCTGCAATTCTGCGCGTAGGATTGGCACTAATTATTGTAAATTCTAAATTTAAAACAGCAGAAAAGGAAAGTATTAGTGTGTCAAGAAAAGGTTTTAATTCCAACAAAATACTATTCATAAAATTTCTCCTCTCAAAATTGATAATATTCTCAAATTTGAGCTTTCTGTTCTTAAATTTGAGAATATATCATAATTATATATTTAAAATGGCTAAAAAATCAAGCTTTTAAAAAAATATTTTTGGAATGAAACTTGCAATAGATATATATAAGAAAATATAGAAAGGATGTTGAAAATGAAAAAAACTAATTTTATCAAAGATATGTCATGGAGTGAATTTGATGAAAGGAGGAAAGAAACAAAAACATTAATTGTTCCCAGTGGAGCAATTGAGGTTTATGGACCACATATGCCTTTAGGAACTGATATTATTGTGGCAAATAAGCTAGCTGATTTAATATCTGAAAAAGTAAACGCATTAGTGGCTCCTTGCCTTGAGGTAGGACAGTCAAGTAACCTATTTGGATTCCCAGGAACTGTATATTGTAAACCTGAAAATATTAAAGAAGTATACAGGGATATTTGTGAGAGTTATATAAAATGGGGTTTTAAAGAGTTTTTTATTTTAAATACTCATTTACATAACACAGGACCATTAAATTCTCTTATGGAAGAATTAGAAGATGGATATGGTATAAAAGCAGGATTAATAGGTTGGTGGCAATATATTTGGAAGTTTGAAGGAATATTTGAAAGTGATTCTCCTCATGGACATGCAAGCGAGGCTGGTACTTCTGTAATGTTATATCTACATCCAGAATTAGTTGATATGGAGAAAGCTCCAAATTCTCCATCATTGTATAAAGATGAGTATCCAAATATCCAAAAGTATAAAAAGTATGATGAATATTCAAATACTGGAACAATGGGTGATGCAACGGTGGCTACTGCTGAAAAAGGAAAACATGTAGTAGAAAAAGGAATAGCTGAAATAGTTGATTTTATTAATAACTATTTAAGAAAATAGAATAGGAGAATATTATGAATAAGTTTAATATAGCAGTTGTACAAATGAGATCAACGGAATCAAAAGAGGACAATCTTAAAAAAATTGAAAAATTTATACTTGAAGCTGTAGAAAAAAAAGCAGATTTAATTTCATTTCCTGAAAATGTAAATTATTCTGGGAATGACTTTGAGAGTGAAGAACTGGACGGAAAAACATATCAGTTGTTTTCAAGGCTGGCTAGCGAAAAAAAAGTATATATTCATGGGGGATCAATTTCTGAAGAAAATGGAACTAAAAGACCTTATAATACAACTATGTTTTTTGATCGCAAAGGAAATATGATTAGCAAATATAGAAAATTACATATGTTTGATGTAGATATTTCTGATGGACCTGCATATAGGGAATCTGACTCAAAGACTCCTGGAAATGAAATTGTAACTGTTGATACTGATTTGTGTAAGATGGGGTTAAGTATATGTTATGATATAAGATTTCCAGAATTATATAGGATTTTAGCTTTAAATGGAGCAAAGGTTATTTTTACTCCAGCAAATTTTGTTATGAATACTGGAAAGGATCATTGGGAGTCTATACTTAGAGCAAGAGCAATAGAGAATACTGTTTATATAGTAGCAGCAGGACAAACAGGACAACAGCCTGAATATATTGCTTATGGGAAATCATTAATTATTGATCCTTGGGGAGACGTAATTGCAAAATCTTCTGATAAAGAAGGGGTTATTGTAGCGGAGATTGATTTAGATTACTTGGATAAAGTAAGAAGTCAAGTACCTTCATTAAATAACAGAAGAGGAGATGTATACGAATTGAAAGTTAAAAATTCTTAAGATGTTGTTAAAACGATGGGGGTGAAGAAATGACCACACTTGTTCAAATCATGTACGATTTTGCAGCAGTTAGTATTTTATTGGTTCTAGGATTTCTCTTAAGGAAAAAGGTGAAAATCTTACAGAATTATTTTATTCCTGTATCTTTAATAGCAGGAGTTCTAGGTTTATTATTAGGACCACAAATTTTAGGGGAAGTTTCTCCTATTTACATACCATTTTCTGAAACAGTACCACAGTGGTCTACAGTGCTTTTTTGTTTTGTATTTGGTCCAACTTTTCTTGGAATTAAAATGGGTAAAATAAATAAAAATGCGGTATCGGCAACTTTTATAAATGGTACTTTACACCAAATGCAAGCAGTGGTAGGGCTTGTAGCTACACTTATATTTTCAAAAACTATAATGAAAAATTTGCCGATGGGATTTGGTCTTTTACCTGTATACGGATTTTATGGTGGCCATGGTATGGCAAATGCAGCTGGAATAATTTTTGAAGAGGCTGGATATTGGAGTGATGGAATTGGCGCAGGAATGACATTTGCAACTATTGGAATAATCTGCGGTGTAGTATTTGGAATGGTTTTAATAAATAAGGGAATTAGAGAAGGATATTTGGCTACTACTGCAAGTATTGAAAATTTAGATGAAGAAGACTTAACCGGATATGTTCCAGTGGGAAAAAGAGTTTCAATAGGTGAGGGGGTGGCAAATCCTTCAGCTCTTGATCCCTTGGCTTTACAATTTGCCATTGTAGGTTGTGTAATAATCTGTGGTATGATAATGAGATATTTTCTTTTAAAAATCAGTCCTGTGATGGAGAATTTTCCTATCTTTGCTACAACATTTATATCCAGTTTAATTGTGGGAACTATAATAAATAGAACTAAGTACGTTGAATATATCGATAGGGATTCTATGAATAGAATAACGGGATTAGCATTAGAATATATGATAGCATCTGCAATAGCGACTACTTCAGTTGGAATATTCAAGAAATATTGGTTACCTTTTGTTATTATATCAGCTATAATCGTACTTTTAAATTATTTATTAGTGAGGTATATGTCTAAAAAGTGGAACGAGTCTGATTGGTATGAAATTATGATAGGTGCCTTTGGAATGACAATGGGCGTTCTAGCAACTGGACTACTTCTTATAAAAGTAGTTGATCCAAATTATGAAACATCTGCAACTGAAAGTGTTTCAATAGCCAGTACTTTAGGATATGCTTATCAACTTCCCTATACAATATTAATGCCGTTGGTGGTGATGGCAAAACCTAATCTTGTAATTGTAATAAGTATAGTATTATTTATAGTATTTTTCCTATTAGGAGAAATATTATGTGGAAGACGTAATAAAAAGATTTTGAGGGAATAGTAATAATAGAATTATAATATTTTCTAGTTATGAAATTAAGTTTAATTTTGGAGGAGTAATTATGTTTAATGATAATATAAAAAAAAGATTAATGACGACAGATCCTGCGCAGATAGGACATTTTATTGAAGGTGGTTATATGAAGCCTGAAATTAAGCCCATATACAAAAATGCAAAAATTGCAGGTCCGGCGTATACTGTTAGGGCTATAGGTGATGACTCAACAATAGTTTACTATGCAATGGAACGAGCTCCAAAAGGATCTGTAATTGTAATTGACCGTGGAGGAGATCAAACATTTTCTTGTTGTGGTGAAATAGTAGCTTTATTAGCAAAGGAAATGGGAATGGAGGGTATAGTCGTTGATGGACCGGCAACGGATAGTATGGCGATTGAGGAGATGCAATTCCCGGTATTTGCTACTGGTCTATCTCCAGTTACTACTAGACATATTGGATTAACTGGGGAATTTGATATACAAGTTTCTTGTGGAGGAGCCGTAGTAAATCCAGGTGATATTATTTTTGGTGACTCTGATGGAGTTATTGTTATTAAACCTGAGTTATTAGAAGAATTAGTAGAAAAGGCTGAAGCGGCAGATAAAAATGAAGAAGAATGGATAAAAGCATTTAAGTCTGGTAGAATTATGAGTGATTATCTTAACATAGATAAATTAATTGAAAATGATACTCAGGGATATATTAATGAGCTGAAAAAAATATAGATGGATAAGGCATTTAAATATTCATATTTTATATTGAAAAAAATCAAATTGATAATTTTTAAAAATTGGATTATATTTTATAAGTATTATATAATGATAAAATATGTATTTAAAATAAATGATAGTTGGATTTAGGAGTTAGGAATGGCAAAGAAAAAAAATAAGAAAATAAAGTCTGTTAATTTAGACAAGGTTGTTTTAAGTGAAGAGGAAACAAAGGTTGCAAAAAAGAAAGCGATGCTTATAATTTTACTTTGCATAATGTGGCCTATAACTCTTTTACTTTTGTGGCCGTCACTAAGGTCAATAGTACCTACAATTGTATATTATGGAATTATACTTATTTCAATGGTAAATGTGATTTTGACTTATACCTTTACTACTTTGGAAATAGATGAGATGAAATATCAGGCTTTTTTACAGCGAAATCCCATTGGAAAAGTGGAGAGATTAGGCTCTGTATTCGTAATTGCAGAGGTTGGTCTTATAATGATGTTTATTATACTTTCTAAGTAAACTATAGTCTTTACAAAAAGATATTTTAATGTTACTATGATATTAGCATTAGAATATTTTTTTATATTAAAGGACAAAGATGGTCAAAAGGATGATATTATGGCAAAATTATCAAATTCAATAGAGGACTTTCTATTAGAACTAATAGAGGAAGCAAATGGAACAGTTGAGATACAAAGAGCTTTGTTGGCAGAAAGATTTAACTGTGCTCCGTCACAGATAAATTATGTACTAACTACAAGGTTTACTCCCTACAAAGGTTACTATGTAGAATCACGAAGAGGCGGCGGGGGTTATATTAGAATTGTAAGAGTGGAGTTTAAGAATAAAAATTCCGTAGATAAGTTATTTAATGAAGAAATAGGAAATGCTATAACTAAAGATAAGGCTGACCAAATAATCAATGAATTAATGAGATTGGATTATATAGATGAACGAGAGGGAGAAATTATTAGAGTAGCATTAAGTGATAGGTCGTTAAGTCTTTCTGGTGAAGAAAAAAATGAAATGAGGGCAAATATCTTAAAAAATATTTTGTTAGTAATTTTTTAAGTAGGAGGATATTATGCTTTGTGATAGCTGTGGAAAAAGAGAAGCGATAATTGCATATACGAAGATGCAGGGAAATGATATAGAAGAAGTTCATCTTTGTGCAGAGTGTGCAGAGGAAAAGATGAAAAAAGACTTGGTTTTTAACAATGCTGTAAGTGAAAAAATGGAAAGCTTTTTAAAAGATCTCTTTAAGTTAACAGGAAAGTTTAACAATAGCACTCCAAATAAGAGTTGTAAACACTGTGGAACAACTTTTGCAGAGTTAGAAAATAATAAGTTGGGCTGTGAAATGTGTTATGAGGAATTTAAAGAGGAAATAGAAGAAATGCTTTCAAGTTTCACATCCTCTTCAAGACATAAGGGTAAAATTCCTGTAGGAGCAGGGAGTGAAATAATTTCCAAAAGAGAAGAAAATGAGCTTTTAGATAAATTAAGCGTTGCCATTGAGCTTGAAGAATATGAAGAAGCTGCAGTATTAAGAGATAAATTAAAAGAGTTAAGGGGAAAATAATGAAGGTATTACTCAATTCAGAGATAAAACTTTATAGAAATATAAGCGGATATAATTTTCCAAGTAAATTAAACTATGAAGAAGCACAGGAAATAGTGGATGAGGTATCAGTTCCTCTATTAGAGGAAGGCTACGAGAAATTTACTATTGAGGGTTTAAATTCCTTTGAAAAATTAGATCTTTTTGAAGAGGGTAAAATTACTGCTGGAGTTTTGGAAAATGAAAAGCTAAGTGCGGTTTTTTTACAGGAAGGAAGTCCTGCTGTATTACTAAATGGCGAAGATCATATTATGATTACAAAATCTTCTGATGAGTTAAATTTTGAAGAAATTTATGAGGAAGTATCAAAGGTTGATGATCTACTTGACTCCAAGTTAATCTATGCTTATAGAGAGGATTTCGGTTATTTAACTTCCAATCCTCAGAGATGTGGAACAGGAATGGTTTTAGAATCTATAGTGCACCTTCCTGCTACAGATTATCTTGGTGCAAATTCAATTTTAAGTAGTTTAAAGAGATTGGGTTATTCTGCAACGCCCTTTACTAATGGCAGCTCAAAGTTTGTGGGTTCTATTTTTAGGATATCTCCCGATAGAACTATAGGGCAAAGGGAAGAGGAATATATTGATAAGTTTACAAATATTTTAAAAGAAGTAGTGGATATGGAGGAGCAAAACAGAAAAAAATTATACCTTGAGAGAATTATCGATTTAGAGGATTTAGTTAATAGAGCCTATGCCACTTTAAAATATTGTAGAATTATAGATGAGGAAGAAATGATTAGTAAGATGTCGGACTTGTTTTTGGGTATAGAGTTAAGTATACTCAAACCTAAAAAGGACATTGAGTTAATGGAAACCATTAATAAATTTAAAAATGGACATTTACAAATTGAAAGAGGCTCGTTGTTGGATGTTAAATCCAGAAATATTTTAAGGGCCAATAATATAAGAAAGATGATGAAGGAGGTCTTTTAATGGGTATGTTTGCTAGATTTACAGAAAAAAGTCAAAAGGCCATATTATTTGCACAAAATGAAGCAAGAGAGGGAAGACACAACTATGTGGGTTCGGAGCACTTGCTTTTGGGAATAGTTAGAGAATCTACAGGAAGAGGAGCTAAAATACTACATTCTCTTGGAATAAGCTATGATAGTTTAAAAATGGCAACCTACGAAGTAGTGGCAAAGGGACAGGAGGTTACAAGTTCCAATTTAGTTTATACTCCAAGGACTAAGAGAATATTTGAATTGTCCTTTGAAGCAGCAAGGGAAGAAGGAGAAAACTACGTTGAGACAGATCACTTGTTACTGGGAATTTTAAGAGAGGGTAACGGAGTTGCTGTATTAATTCTAAAACGAATGGGAATAGACAGTGCAGCTCTGGAAAATACTATATTAAATTCCTATGATGAGAGATATGAAGGCGATGAAGAAGAAAGACAAAACAAAGCTTTAGATAAATTTACAGTTAATTTAAATGAAAAGTCGGCTGAGGGAAAAATTGACCCTATAATCGGAAGAGAAGAAGAGATAAAAAGAGTAATTCAAGTTTTATCTAGAAGAAAGAAAAATAACCCCGTTTTAATAGGAGAACCAGGCGTAGGTAAGACTGCAATAGCAGAAGGCTTAGCACAAAAAATAGTTGAAGGTGATGTGCCTGAAATTATAGCCGATAAGGTGATAAGAACTTTAGATGTTTCAGGCTTAATTGCCGGAGCAAAGTATAGAGGGGACTTTGAAGAGAGATTAAAGTCCGTTATTAAAGAGAGTATTGAAAGTGAAAATACAATATTATTTATAGATGAGCTTCACGTAATAATTGGGGCGGGTTCCGCTGAAGGTGCAATGGACGCTTCAAATATATTAAAACCAATGCTTACAAGTGGAGAGCTTCAAATAATCGGAGCTACTACTATAAATGAATATAGGAAGCATATAGAAAAAGATACGGCTTTTGAAAGAAGATTAATGCCTATTTTAGTTGAGGAACCTACTGTTGAGGATTCCATAACTATTATCAAAGGGCTTAAGGATAAATATGAGGAACATCACAATGTTTTAATCAGTGATGAGGCAATTGATGCAGCAGTAAAATTATCCCACAGATATTTAACAGATAGATTTTTACCTGATAAAGCTATTGACTTAATTGATGAGGCATCATCTAAGTTAAAGGTAAATTCCTACAAAACTCCTGAATATAAGTATGAGTATGAAGAGAAATTAAGTGAGCTGGAGGAGCAAAAAAACAATGCCATAGATTCTCAAGATTTTGAACTGGCAGCTTCAATTAGAGACAAGGAAAGAATTCTAAGAGAAGAATTGGAAGAAAAGGAAAAAGAATACAAGGAAAGTCTTGGCAAGACAGTAGTAACCTATGAAAATATAGCTCAAATAGTTTCAGAGTGGAGTAAGGTACCTGTAACTAAAATGACTGAAGAGCAAAATGAAAAGCTGTTAAATTTGGAAAAGAATTTAAAACATTTCGTAAAGGGACAGGATGAAGCTATAGACTCTCTTTCAAAAGCAATAAAAAGAGCAAGAATGGGACTTAAAGATCCTGATAAACCAATAGGCTCCTTTATATTTGTAGGACCTACGGGAGTGGGCAAGACTTACTTGGCTAAAATGCTGGCTAAGGAATTATTCGGCAGTGAAGATAATATGATTCGTATAGATATGTCGGAGTATATGGAGAAACATACAGTTTCAAGGTTAATAGGCTCACCTCCGGGATATGTGGGTTATGATGAAGGCGGACAGCTTACAGATGCCGTACGTACTAACCCTTACAGCGTGGTGCTCTTTGATGAAATTGAAAAAGCGCATCCGGATGTATTTAATGTCTTGTTACAGATTTTAGATGACGGTAGACTTACAGACTCAAAGGGAAGGACCGTTAGCTTTAAGGATACTGTAATTATTATGACTTCCAACGCCGGAGCAAGTATGTTAAAGAAAAAGGCGACGATTGGATTTTCAGTAGAAGATACTAGTAAAAAAGAATATGAAAAGATGAAGGAAATAATAAACGGTGCTTTAAAGGATATTTTCAGGCCTGAGTTTTTAAACAGACTTGATGAAGTAATTGTCTTTAAGGAATTAGGTCAAAAGGAAATCTCCAGCATTGTAGGCTTAATGCTTGAAAAACTTGAAGAGAGACTTGGAAATATGGACATTAAAGTTAAGTTTACCAATAAAGTTGTTCAATATATAGCTTCCAAAGGCTTTGATCCTGATTTTGGAGCTAGACCTTTAGAACGTGCCATAAGGAACTATATTGAAGATGAACTTGCACAAAAGATGTTGGAAGGCGAATTTGGCAAGGGAGATAGTATTGAAGTTGACTTTAATAGAAAATTAATAGTTAAAGTGTTAACTGAGGTAAAAAATGAAGAAAAAGACAGTGTTCAAGTGCAGTAATTGCGACTATATATCACCCGGTTTTTTTGGGAAGTGTCCACAGTGTAATCAGTGGAATACAATTAGTGAAATTGAAGTAAGTGAAAGTCCGGGTGCAGTAAAAGCAGTAAAAAAGAATAGTGCAAAAAAGCTTTTGAACATTGAGGACAAGGGTTCATTTAGAGTTAAGACTTCTATTGAAGAGTTTAATAGAGTAATGGGAGGTGGAATCGTAAGAGATTCCATCTCCATTCTAACTGCTAAACCGGGAGCGGGTAAGTCAACTTTGCTTTTGCAGGTTGCTAACGATTTAAGTAAGTCGGGCTTTAAAGTGCTTTATGCTTCAGGAGAAGAATCCGAAGTTCAAATAAAGCAAAGAGCTATTAGAATTACCGATGAAATTTCTGAAAACATATATGTCTACTCAGATACAGTATTAGATAATGTATTGGAGGAAATTGAAAAAATTGATCCTGACTTTATAATTTTAGATTCAATTCAAACCTTTACTTTAAGAGAACTGACTTCAAGAGCCGGAACCCCCACACAGGTAATGGAATGTGCGCATAAAATGGTGGAGATAGCCAAAGATGTTAAAAGGCCTAGAATGGTTTTTTTAGTGGGGCAAATGACCAAACAGGATGAGCTTGCCGGAGTAAGAGCTTTAGAACACTTAGTTGATACTGTATTGCTTATTGAAAATGACGGAAATGAAGAATTGAGAAGTCTACTTACTACAAAGAACAGATATGGTTCCACAGGCGAAATGGGATTTTTCTTAATGACACAAAAAGGGCTAAGGTCACTGGACAATCCGTCGGAATATTTTATGACCTATAGAGAGGCTGGCAGTGAACTTCCCGGTTCGGCTTTAAGTGTAATAAGAGAGGGTACAAGGCCTATAATTTTAGAGATAGAAGCTCTTTCCTCCCAGTCCTTTTTACCCTATCCTTCTAGAATTGGAGAGTGTATGAGAAGGGAACACTTAAACACATTAATTTCAATTTTGGAACAAAGGGCCAATTTAAGATTGATGGACAAGGACATAGTAGTAAAGACCACCGGCGGAATAAAGTTAAAGGAACAGGCCTCAAATTTAGCTGTAATGATGAGTATATTTTCCGCGAGAAACAACATTGCCATAGATACTTCAACGGTATTTATAGGTGATGTGGGATTAACAGGCGAGCTGAAATCCGTTCCGTCAATGGAGCTTAGACTTAAAGAAGCTAGACGAATGGGTTTTAAAAGAGCTTTTATACCTGAAGTAAGTACGAAGTTTGAAGACTTTAAAGAAATGAAAGTATATAGGTGCAAGACTATCCTAGATGTAATTAAGTACTTTTAAAAGAGCCGTGGGCTCTTTTTTTTATATTTCAAGGTTACTTTAAGTTTTATATGTAATTATTAAATAAATTCTAAGTTTTCTTAGTAATATCCTTGACAAGTTAACAAGTATTTCACTTGTTATTTTAATAGTCGCTTGATAAAATAAAATAAAGTTGAAATAAACTTTACTTTTTGACCTATTAGTGATAAAATTATTAATTTATTTCAATTAAAATATGATATACTTATATTGGGCGTATTTTCAGGAGGGATAATATGTTTGATATAGGTGATAAAGTTGTTTATCCTATGCATGGTGCGGGTATTATAGTTGCAATTGAAGATCGTGAAATTTTAGGTGAAATAAGAAGATACTATGTGCTTAAAATGCCTATTAACGATATGGAAGTAATGGTACCTGTATTAAATGCGGGAGAAGTAGGGGTAAGAGAAGTTTTGGACATTGAAGAAATGAATAGAGTTCTGGATGTTTTAAAAGTTGATGATGAAATTGATATGCCCACAAATTGGAATCGAAGATATAGGTATAATATGGACAGAATTAAGACCGGAAATGTTGAAGAAATAGCTAAGGTAGTAAGATGTTTGGAAAAGCTTGATGAAGAGAAAACACTTTCGACCGGTGAAAGAAAAATGCTTCTAGGAGCAAGACAAATTATTATATCTGAAATGGTTTTGGTATATGGTAAGAGTATAGATGAAATGTCTGAACTCGTTGATCATATAATTATGGAAAGTTAAAGTTTTAAAAATATGTAGAAGAGGAGGGGTTCTTATTAATAATGGAAAGATAGCCAGCAGGGTATTTAAGTTTTTATTTACATCTATAGGCGTTGGATTGGGAATAGTCTGTTTTGAATTGTTAAGATACACGGGAATTTTTTTAGGCTTTAGTAGAAGCATAGTTTTAGCAGCTAATGTTTCTATTATTGTTATTTTTGCAATTATATTCTTTTTTTTATCTCCAAAGGTATTTAAGGTAATTAAAAACGGACTTGATATTTTAGAAAAAATCTTGGAGGCAAAGACGGTCTCGGAAATTATTTCGGGATCTGTAGGTTTGATTATAGGCTTAATAATTGCTTTTTTTATAAGCCAACCTATTAATTTAATTCCAATTCCCTATTTAGCACCTGCCGTCTCAATTATAGTCTACGCTATAATGGGCTACTTGGGATTAAAGATGGGACTTGCCAATAGGGAAAAGTTAACCTTGAGGATAAGAGACTTAACCGGAACAATAAAAAGTACGGGAACTAAGGAAAAAATAAAGGGCAGCAAATTGAAGGGCATTCCTAAAATTTTAGATACATCAGTAATAATTGATGGAAGAATTAGGGACATATGCACTTCAAATTTTTTAGAGGGTTCAATAGTTATTCCTGTCTTTGTTTTGGAAGAGCTTCAACATATTGCCGATTCTTCAGATGGACTTAAGAGGAGTAGAGGCAGGAGAGGTTTGGACATAATTAAAGAAATGCAGGAAAATGAAAGATTGGATATTGTAATTCATCAAGCTCCTTACGATGAAATAAACGAAGTTGATTCTAAACTGCTTCAATTGACAAAGGACTTGGGTGGAAAAATAGTAACTAATGACTACAATTTAAATAAAGTTGCAATAGTACAAGGGCTTGAGGTTTTAAATATAAATGAACTTGCCAATGCCGTAAAACCTGTATACCTACCTGGAGAAGAAATGTCCATTCAAATAGTTAAAACTGGAAAGGAACAGGGACAGGGTTTAGGATACTTAGATGACGGTACTATGATAGTAGTTGAATCGGGAAAGGGTTACTTGGGAGAGACTATTAATGTTATGGTAACCAGTGTACTTCAAACGGCAGCAGGTAAGATGATTTTTGCAAAACCGATGTTAAATGGAAATAAATAGAGGAGGAGATTATGGAACAAAATATATATATGGAAAAGGAGCGCCTTAACGAGGCGAAATCCTTAGTTGAAAGCTTGGGTGAATCTCTTTGACTTACCTAATTTAAGGAGTAAGATTAAAGAGTTAAATGAAGTTCAAATGGAAACGGGATTTTGGGACGACAGTGAGAGAGCTCAAAAGGTAATTAGAGAGCAAAATCACTACCAATCCAAAGTTGATAAGTTTGACAACTTAATTAAAAAAATCAATGATGAAGAAGATCTTTTGGAATTAATGGAGTTGGAAGAGGACTATTCCTTTTATGATGAATTTAAAGGGGAGCTAGATGTAATTGAAAAGCTGTCTCAGGATTTTAAGCTGGAAACTCTTTTAAACGGAGAGTATGACTCCAATGACTGTATACTTTCCATTCACGCCGGTGCCGGCGGTACGGAGGCTCAGGACTGGGCAAGTATGCTCTACAGAATGTATGTAAGGTATGCGGAGAAAAAAGGTTATAAAATAGAAACTTTAGACTTGTTAAAAGAAGAAGAAGCGGGAATTAAATCCGTAACTTTAAAAATTATGGGAGATAATGCCTACGGTTACTTTAAAGCTGAAAAAGGAGTTCATAGATTAGTGAGAATTTCTCCTTTTGATTCAAATAAGAGAAGACACACTTCCTTTTCTTCAGTTGATGTATATCCGGTTTTAGATGAAACTACTGAAGTGGAAATAAAAGATGAAGATTTAAAAATTGATACCTATAGATCTTCGGGAGCAGGTGGACAACACGTTAATACAACAGATTCCGCAGTTAGAATTACTCACATTCCAACAGGAATAGTAGTTCAGTGTCAAAATGAAAGATCTCAAATTCAAAATAGAGAACAGGCAATGAATATGTTAAAGGCAAAACTTATAGCCTTGGCTGAAGAAGAGAAAAAAGAAAAAATAGAAGACTTACAGGGCAACTATTCGCAAATAGCTTGGGGTTCTCAAATCAGATCCTATGTATTTCAACCCTACACTATGGTTAAAGACCATAGAACCAATACGGAAATAGGTGATGTAAACAGAGTTATGGATGGAGACTTAGATGAGTTTATTAATGATTACTTGCAGATGAAAGCTTCAAAATAGGAGAATACTATGATACTTACAACTACGAATAATATAGAGGGAAGAGAAGTTACAAAATATTTGGGATTGGTTTTTGGAGAACAGGTAAATGGAATTAATTTTGTAAAAGATATAGGAGCCGGTCTTAGAAATATTGTGGGCGGTAGAAGTGCAGGATATGAAGATGAAGTCATTGCTATGAGAGATGACTGTTTAGATGAAATTGTAATGAGGGCAGAGAAAATGGGTGCCGATGCAATTATAGGTATTTCCTTTGACTATGAAGTACTTGGTCAAGGTAACATGCTTATGTTATCTGTATCGGGAACTGCAGTAAAATTAAATTAAATTGAAAGCGGAAAGTATATTTTCCGCTTTTTTTAATATACAAAAACTTTAAGTCTTATGGTAAAATCTATTAAGAATATAAGGAGGCGGACTATGGCGAAAGATGTAATAATAGCATTGGACTTTGACTCCAGTGAAAAAACTTTAAAATTTTTAGAGAATTTTAATGAGAAAATGTACTTAAAAATTGGGATGGAGCTTTTATACAAGGAAGGTCTTGACGTTGTAAGAGAAATTAAAAAGATGGGGCATAAGATATTTTTAGACCTTAAGCTTCATGACATTCCAAATACAGTGGCACACGCTACAAAATCACTTATCAGCTTAGATGTAGATATGATTAATTTCCACATTGCAGGAGGGTACCAAATGCTTGCTCAGGCTGTGGATGTAATAAAGGAATCTAACGTAGATGTAATTCCAATAGGAGTAACTATATTAACTTCTATGACAGAGGAACAAATTCATAATGAGCTTCAAATTAGAGAAGACATTAATTTAAATGAATTGGTCTTGGACTATGCAAAGCTTGGAAAAAAATCCGGATTAAAGGGAGTAGTATGTTCCGCCCTTGAAGTTCCAGAAATAAAAAAACAATTGGGAGATGAATTTTTAACTGTAACTCCCGGAATAAGACTTGCTGAAGATTCAAAGGATGACCAAAAGAGAGTGGTTACTCCAAGTGATGCAAGGGAGCTTGGAAGTGACTATATAGTAGTGGGAAGGTCAATTACCAAGTCGGAAGATCCCGTGGCAAGTTACCATAAGATTAAAAAAATGTTTTTAGGAGAGTAAGATGAAAAATATTGCAAATATATTATTAAATATAAAAGCTGTAACTCTTTCACCGGATGAACCCTATATTTGGGCATCTGGTATAAAATCGCCGATATACTGTGACAATAGATTGATTTTATCATATCCTGAACAAAGAGATGAAGTTGAAGAAGCGCTAAAGAATTTAATAGCTGATAAATTTAAAGATGTGGAATATCTTATGGGTACAGCTACTGCCGGAATTCCCCACGCTGCTATTGTAGCCGATAAGATGGGTTTGCCAATGGGGTTTGTAAGAACTTCTAAAAAAGATCACGGCAAACAAAACAAAATCGAAGGTAAACTTAAAAAAGGTGCAAAGGTAGTAGTTGTGGAAGATTTGTTTTCTACTGGAGGATCTTCAATAGAGGTGGCACTTGCACTTAGAGAAGCGGGTTTTGATGTGTTGGGAATAGTTTCCATTTTTACCTACAATCTACCTAAGGCTGAAGAGAATTTCAAACTTAACGATATAGTGTACTATTCACTTACTAATTTTGAAGAGCTTATAGAAGTTGCCCATGAAACAGAATATATTGAGGAAAGTCAAATTGACAAGCTTTTAAAATGGAGAAAAGATCCAAGTGATGAAAGTTGGATTAACGGTTAAATTTAAATGAAGTTAAAAAAGTAAACAGTTGTGTTTACTTTTTTATTTTTATAGATTCAAGCTATATTTAGTATAACGTTTTCAGATAGTGGTTATTAAAAACTCTCTTGAAATAGATAGTTAATTAGGTTATAATGAATTTTCTCAATAGAAGAGTTTGTAAAGTTTAACCTACATATTAGAATATTTACTAATAACAATCTCATATAATTGTATAGAATCTCCAAGTTTACTTTGTAAATTTATTTGCAGAGGAAATCTGGAGATTTAGTTTTTTAAATTTTCCAATTCCAATTTTAAATAAATACTATAAAGGAGTGAGAATATGGGATACTCATTAGAGGACATTAACTATGTTGAAGAGCTGTTTGAGAGATTCTACAGTATTGGAGCAATTGAGACCGGAGGCGTTACCAGATTGGGTTACAGTGAAACTGAGGACTTGATGCACAAAACTTTTTTTAAATCTGCCGAAGAATTGGGTTTTACTTCATCAGTAGATCAGGTGGGAAATGGTTTTATTTCCAATGGAGATTTTGACGAATATTATTTAATCGGCTCCCATTTAGATTCGGTTGTAGATGGAGGAAGGTATGATGGAGTTGCGGGAGTACTGGCCGGCCTTTTGGTAATGAAGTGGGCAAAGGAAGATAACTTAAAAATTCCCTTAAAGACTGTGGCTTTTAGATGTGAAGAATCCAGTAACTTTGGGGTATCAACTATGGGAAGTGAATTAATTACCAGCGGAAATGGAAGTGATTTTGCAGCTTTAACCGGAAAAGACGGAAGAACTCTGGGAGAAATTTTTAAAGAAAAGGGATACAGCTTTAAACCTGAAATAATTAAAGGTGTAAAAAAGTATTTGGAAGTGCATATTGAACAGGCAAGGGTTTTAGAAAAGCATGGTGAGAAAATAGGAATAGTTACCACTATTGCAGGGCCAAGAAGGTTTAAGTATCACATTACGGGGAAATCCGAACATTCAGGAGCGACACCGATGAATATTAGAAAAGATGCTTTGTGTGGCGCCGCCGAAATAATTTTGGAAATTGAAAAAATAGGTTTAGAGGAGTCGGTTTTACATTCCGTAGCAACTACCGGAGTTGTTAAAAATATGCCCAACGCTTTAAATGTAGTGCCGGGAGAAGTTGAGCTTCAAGTAGATACAAGAGGAATTGACATGGAAAGTTTAAATAGAATGGAAAATCACATCTACGAAGAAGGCAAGTCAATATGCAGGCGAAGAGGGTTGCAATTTATAAGGGAAAGACTGGGAGGATCCGATCCTGTGGAAATGGACAGCAAGATGCAGGACAAGTTGGAAGGTGTAATTGAAGAACTGGGCTACCCCTATAGAAGAATGGTCAGCGGTGCAGGTCATGATGCTATGAAAATGACGAGAATATGTGATACTGCTTTGCTTTTCATACCTTGTAAAGACGGTATAAGTCATAATAAAAATGAATTTACAGACATTGCAAGTATTTGTGACGGTGCAAGTGTAATTTATGAATATTTAAAGGGAGATTTTAATTTGAGGGAAGGAGAGGATTAAATGATTTTAATAAAGGGAGGTAGGGTGATTGATCCTAAAACCGGATTGGATGAAATGAGAGACATTGTACTGGAAGGAGATAAAATTAAGTATATCGGTAGATTTCAAGTAACTGAGGAGTATGAAAAGGTTATTGATGGAGAAGGTTTAATAATCGCTCCCGGACTAATTGATGTACATGTCCACTTTAGAGATCCGGGTTTTACCTATAAGGAGGACATTGAAAGCGGGGCGAAAGCCGCAGCTAAGGGAGGTTTTACCACTGTAGTTGCAATGGCAAATACAAATCCTGTAATTGACAATGTAGAGACTTTAAAATATGTGGTGGAAAAGGGTGATAAAGCGTTAATAAATGTAAAGACAGTTGCGTCAGTTACTAAGGGTTTAAAAGGTGAAGAGCTGACGGATATGGGAGAACTTTTGGAAAAGGGAGCAGTGGGTTTTAGCGATGATGGAATTCCCTTAATGGATTCGGAATTTCTACATAGGGCAATGTTGGCAGTAAAAAAACACAATGTACCTATAAGTTTACATGAGGAGGACATTTCCCTTATTGGAGTTCAAGGGATTAACAATGGAATAGTATCTAATAAACTGGGTTTTAAAGGAGCTCCAAATGTTTCGGAAAGTTCAATGGTGTCAAGAGATGTAATGATAGCTTTAGATACCAGAGCCAAGGTTCACATTCAGCATGTAAGTGCAGAGGAGTCTGTAGAAGTTATTAGACTTGCAAAAAAAATGGGAGCAAAGGTTACGGCTGAAGTAACACCTCAACACTTTTCTCTTACAGAGTATGCAGTGGTGGAAAAGGGAACTTTGGCAAAGTTAAATCCGCCTCTTAGAACTTTAAAAGATAAGTATGCGTTAATTAGAGGTTTAAAGGATGGAACTATAGATATAATTGCCACAGATCACGCCCCTCATAGCGACGATGAGAAAAATCGAAATATTAAAGAAGCACCAAGTGGAATGATGGGTTTGGAAACCTCCCTTGCTTTGGGAATTACCAATCTTGTTCGAAAAGGACATTTGACCATGTCCGAACTTTTGGGAAAAATGACTGTGGCGCCTGCAGAACTCTATGACTTTGACTTGGGGTACTTGGCAGAGGGGGCAGTGGCTGACTTAGTAATATTTGACGATAATGAGCAGTGGAAAGTAACAGACTTTGAATCCAAGTCAAAAAATTCGCCTTTTATAGGTAATACACTCTATGGTAAAGTAAAGTATACCATTCACAATGGTAATATAGTATATGAAGATAATGGGGGGAGGAAAATATGAAAAACAAAATTATAATACCGATTTTTTTAGTATTGTTATTCCTTGGAGTCTATCCTTTTAAATTTACGGCTCAAGGTGGAAACTATTTATTTGGGTGGCTTCCGGTACCTTTGGCATTTTGGTGGATTTCCATGGTGGTAAATTTAATATTTGTACTTATTGTAAGCAGACATTTTGTAAAGGTATCTGAGAGAGAAAAAGACGAGGAGGAGGAAAAATGAACACGGGTGTAATCAGTTTTCTAATCATTATAGGTTATTTAATATTTATGTTGGCAATAACCATAGTAAACAATAAAAAGAAGAAAATGGAAGAAACTGCAGTGGGATTTTTCCTGGCCGGACGTGGCGTAAGTGCAGTACTTCTACCTCTTACAATGATTGCAGCAATGCAAAGTACCTTTGCTTTTTTAGGAGCTCCGGGCATGTACTACACTCATGGAATCTCCTATATGGTTTTAATACTTAGCCAAGTTTGGGTTGCAATGATGGTAATTTACTTTGGAAATAAAATTAGAAAGTTATCTCTTAGAAGAGGCTATCTTTCAATTGGAGATTTTTTTGAAGATAGATTTCAAAGCTCCTATTTAAAAATAATAGCTTCAATTATTTCAGTACTTATGACTATGGTTTTTTTATCTATGCAGTATGTGGGAAATGCACGTGCTCTTTCTATAGTTACAGACGGATTTATAAGTTACCAATTTGCAATAATAGTGGCAGTGGTATTTTCACTTTTATACGTACTTATCGGCGGGGCAAGCGGAGTGGTTTTACTTGATGCCATTCAAGCGGTTATACTAATGGTGGGAATGGTAGTTGCGGCTTTTATAGCTCTAAAACCTGTAGGAGGAGTTAAAGCTCTTTTTGAAACTACAGCTGCTACTATGCCTGAGTTGTTAAGTCGTCCGGGACCTCAAGGTCTTTACAACGATAAATACTGGGTTATGCAGTTTATTGTTCTGCCTTTTGGAATTTGGCTATGTCCGCATATTTGGAACAAGTCGCTAATGGCAAAGGATGAAAGGGCGTTGGCTCGTTCGGCAATTAGTATACCCGTATCTCAGGTTATAATCTATGCTTTTTCAGCTTTGTTTATAGGTCTTGCAGGACATATATTAATAAATCCAAGTGAACTTACAGCTGCCGACAACGTGCTTCCATTGATGATGACAAAGTATTCAAGCTGGTTAGTTGCAGCTTTTGTAATGGCGGCGGCAATATCTGCCGGAACTTCTACAATTAATGCAATGTTGCTGGTATCTTCACAAATAGTATCTCAGGACTTGGTTCTATTTGGTAGGAAGGACAAGGTTTCAGATAAACAAAATATTTTTATTTCACGTATAATAGTTCTTATAATATCAATAGTTTGTGCTATTATAGCATTAAGACCTCCTGAAACTTTAGTTCAAGTGGTACAAGATGTGGCCTATACCGGACTTGCACAGCTGGCCCCTCCTTTTATAGCGGGACTTTACTGGAGTAAGGCAAGTAAAAAGGGAGCTGCCGTTGGACTTACAGTTGGAACTGTAATTTTATTCGGCACGAGAATTTTAAATATCACTCCTTTGGGATGGCCTGGATTTATGTGGGCGTTTTTTATAAATATAATTTTATTAGTGGTAATATCGTTAATGGAAAATAAGAATACATTACCGGAAGGTTTTGGAAATATAAGTAAAATATAAGGAGAGTTAAATGGGAAATATAATTTCTAATGAAAAGCTTTCAAAGGACTTTTATCTTTTAAAGGCAAAAGAGGAAAAAGAAGTAAAAATGGGCCAGTTCTATATGTTGAGATCGTGGGACTACTATCCCCTACTGTCAAGACCTATAAGTATTTACGATTCAGACGGAAAAACCATCTCCTTTTTATATAAAGTAGTGGGAGAGGGAACGGAATTATTTGCAAAATTAAAACCCGGTGATGAAATAACCCTTCAAGGACCTCTTGGCGAAAGTTTTCCCGAAGTGGAGGGGAAAATAGCCATGGTAGGCGGAGGAGTGGGAATAGCTCCACTTTACCTTGCTTCAAAGACACTAAAGGAACTAAATCCTGAAAATAAAATAGACATCTACTTGGGCTTTAGTGACGTAGCATTGCTAGAGGAAGAGTACGGCAAAGTCTGCGACAACTTAAAAATAAACGTAGGCGGATTTGTAACAGATGATATAGAAGTAGAAAACTACGACCATATCTTTACCTGCGGACCTGAGATAATGATGAAGGTCCTTTATGAAAAGTGTAAGAGAGTAGGTGTGGAAGATAGACTTACAGTGTCAATGGAAAGTAGAATGGCCTGTGGAGTGGGAGCTTGTTTCGGATGTACATGTAAGACCACAGAAGGTAATAAAAAAGTCTGTAAGGACGGTCCGATCTTTAGTGCAAAGGAGGTATTTGAAATATGAAAAATCTACTAAGTACGGAATTTGCAGGAGTTAAATTTAAAAATCCAATAGTACTGGCATCGGGAACCTGTGGTTTCGGTCGTGAATTCAAGGACATCTTTGACCTTGAAAAAGTAGGTGGAATCTCCTCAAAGGGACTTACATTAAATCCGAGAGGAGGAAATGACGGAATCCGAATATGGGAAACACCAAGCGGAATGATGAACAGTGTGGGATTGGAAAATCCCGGAGTAAAAGGATTTATAGAAGAAGAGTTGGACTGGGTAAATGGACTTGACCTTGTAAACATAGTAAACCTTGGAGGACATTCCATAGAGGACTATGTTGAAGGAGTTAGGCTGTTAAATGAAGTAGACCTTGATATATTGGAGCTTAACATCTCCTGTCCCAACGTAAAAGCAGGGGGAATGAACTTCGGAGTAAAGTGTGACATAGCAGGAGAAGTAATAAAGACCATAAGAAAAATATGTAAACACAAGTTGGTAGTAAAACTTTCCCCAAATGCTGAGGACATAGTGGAGTTGGCAAAAGTATGTGAAGCGGAGGGAGCAGATGGAGTATCACTGGTAAATACCTTTTTGGCACTGGCAATAGACATAGACAATAAGAAGGCTGTATTTGACAATGGCTATGCAGGCTTATCGGGCCCTGCAATAAAACCCATAGCTCTAAGGATGGTAAACCAAGTATCAAAGGCGGTAAAGATACCTGTAATGGGACTTGGAGGAGTAACAACTTGGGAAGATGCGGTGGAATTTATAATGGCCGGGGCAACAGTAGTACAAGTAGGTACGGCAAGTTTTATAAAACCTTCAATCTCCTTGGATATAATAGATAAAATGAGAGACTATGCAGATAGGGAAAAGTTAAATAACATTTCAGATATTCGCGGAATTATTTAAGATAAAGAGACGTTACAGTAGTTGGGTAACGTCTTTTTTAAAGTACAAGTTTATATGTAAATGCATATGTCTTGTCACCAAAGAGGAATAATGTTATAATCAGACTATTATTTAAAAGGATTGGTGAAAATGGAAGAAGAAATATTACATAATTTTAAAAATGATAGTAGGGTTGTGTTGGCGCATTATTATGTGAATAGAGAAATTCAAAAGAAGGCCGATTATATTGGGGATTCCTTTTATTTAGCACAGTTGGCAAGGAAATTACAGGAGGAGCACATTATAGTGGCAGGTGTTTACTTTATGGCGGAAAGTGTAAAAATATTAAATCCGAAGAAACGCGTGTACTTAGTAAGAGATGATGCAGACTGTCCAATGGCACATATGGTAAGAGTTGAAAGGATAAAGAAAATGAGAGAGGAAGTAGAGGATTTGTCGGTGGTCTGCTATATAAACTCCACAGCTGAAATAAAAGCGTATAGCGATATATGTGTTACATCTTCAAATGCGGTTAAGGTAGTAAAAAAATTGCCTGAAAAAAATATCTTTTTTATTCCAGACGGTAATTTAGCTAACTATGTTGCAAAGTACGTTCCGGAAAAAAATATTATAGCAAATGATGGTTACTGTCCGGTGCATAATAAGATAAGTGCAGAGGAAATAATAAAAATGAAAAGTATTTACAAAGGGGCTCCTGTATTGGCGCACCCTGAATGCAGGGAAGAAGTTTTGGAATTGGCGGACTATGTGGGAAGTACCAGTGGCATTATAGAAGAAACAGGGCTTAACAAGTCAGAAGAATTTATAATAGTGACGGAACGGGGAATAGAATATGAACTGCAGCGGAAATATCCCAATAAAAAGTTTCACTTTGTAAAAGGTATGATATGTGCAGATATGAAAAAATTGACTTTGGAGCAGGCGGGAAAAGTGGCTGCAAATAAAAAAAATGAAGTATTTGTGGATTCCGACGTTGCAATGAAAGCCAAGAAACCCTTGGAGAGAATGTTGGAGTTGGGGGTTTAGGCGTGAACGTATTTTATGGGGACGTCGTAGTTGTAGGCTCAGGTGTTGCAGGTTTAACTTGTGCCTTGGAGCTTTCCAAGGAATTTGACAATATTGTTTTAATAACTAAAAAATTCCTTGAGGACAGTAATTCCTACTTGGCTCAAGGTGGAATGGCAGTGATGAAAAGTGTCGAAGATAGAAAAGTATTCCTTGAGGATACGCTTAAGGCGGGACATTATAAAAATAATAAAAGGGCTGTAGAAATACTAATTGATGAATCCCAAGATGCCATAAGGACTTTGGTGGGTTACGGTGCGAAATTTCAAAGGGAAAAGGGAGAATATTCTTATACCAGAGAAGGAGGACATAGCGTTAATCGAATACTCTACTGTGGAGATTATACAGGTAGGGCAATAATGGAGGCTTTAATAGAAAAAGTTAAAGCTTGCTCTAAAATTAAAATTTTGGAAAAATACACAATGGAGGATTTATTAATTCACAATAAAGTGTGTTACGGGATATATGCAAGGGGAAGGGAAAATATTTTAATAAGGGGTAAAAAGACAGTACTGGCAACGGGAGGAATTGGAGGAATATATAAAAACTCCACAAATTATTCCCATATTAGGGGAGATGGTATAGCACTTGCAATAAGACACAAGGTAGGATTAAAAGACATTTCCTACGTTCAAATTCATCCCACTGCCCTATATGAAGAAGGAGATAAGAGAAAATTTTTAATTTCCGAATCTCTAAGAGGTGAAGGTGCAATAATACTAAACCATAAAAAAGAAAGATTTACCTATGAACTTAATCCCAGAGACATAGTGTCTCAAGCTATTATTAGAGAAATGAAAAAAGAGGAAGTGTCTCATCAGTGGCTACGTCTATCTAATATAAAAGTTGATATTGAAAAGAGATTTCCTAAAATATATGAACAGTTAAAGTCCATGGCAATAGATCCTTACAATGAAGATGTTCCCATTGTACCGGCGCAACACTATACTATGGGAGGAATAGAAGTTGATTTATTTGGAAGGACAAGTATGTTGGGACTCTATGCAGTAGGTGAAGTAGCTTGCACAGGAGTACACGGCGAAAATCGTCTTGCAAGTAATTCTTTACTGGAAAGTGTAGTTTATGCAAAAAGAGTTGCAAAATCAATTGCAAATTCAAGGTATGTAAAAGAATACAAGGGGAACTTTAAAATAAATAATTTAGATTCATATAGGAACAGTGAAGTTATTGGGGAGGTAATAAAAATTGACAAACTTGCCAAAATTAAATAATATAGTTATTGATGAATTGTTGTTACAGGCATTGAAGGAAGACGTAAGTGTGGAGGATATTTCCACAAACAGTATAATAAAAGAGGGTACCATTGGTGAAGTTACTCTCTATGCTAAAGAAAAGGGAGTTATAGCAGGGTTATATGTATTTGAAAGGATATTTCACTTACTTGACTTAAAAACCAAAGTGGAAAAATTTGCAGTTGACGGAGATGAAGTAAGTGCTGGAGAAAAGGTTGCCATAGTTAAAGGTGATGTTAGAATTCTTCTGACTGGGGAAAGAGTTGCTTTAAATTATCTGCAGCGTATGAGCGGAGTTGCAACCTATACCGCCGAAATGGTAAAAGCCTTGGATGATTCCAAAGTAAAAATAGTGGATACTAGAAAGACAACACCCAACATGAGAGTTTTTGAAAAATATGCCACACGTGTTGGAGGAGGATATAATCACCGCTTTAATCTGTCAGACGGAGTCCTTTTAAAAGATAATCATATAGCGGCGGCAGGCTCTATTAAAAAGGCTGTGGAAAGTGCAAGAGAATATACCTCTTTTATAAGAAAAATTGAAGTGGAAGTTGAGAATATTGAAATGGTGAAAGAGGCCTTAGAAGCCAAGGCGGACATTATAATGTTGGATAATATGGGTATAGATGAAGTGGCTAAAGCAGTAAGTTTAATTAATAAGGAAGCGGAAATTGAATGCTCCGGAAATATAACTTTGGAAAATATAGGAAACTATAGAAATCTCGGTTTAGATTATATTTCCACAGGAGCTCCAACTCATTCATATAAAGTGTTGGATTTATCAATGAAAAATTTAAAGGTATTAAAATGATTGAAAATAAAGAAAGAAGAGCTGGAATAATTGAAATTTTAAAAAACAGTCCAAAGGCAATTTCAGGTGGGGAACTTGGGAAAAATTTTGGCGTTTCAAGACAGGTTATAGTTCAAGATATAGCTCTTTTAAAAGCTAAAGGACATTTAATAGTATCAACAAATCGCGGGTACAAACTGTTAATTGAAGAAGGGCATAGCAGGACATTTAAAGTACTTCACTCCGACAACGACATTGCAAGGGAATTATATGCAATTGTGGATTTGGGGGCTGAAGTTAAAGATGTATTTATTCGCCATAGGGCGTATGGGCTTATAAAGGCGGACTTAAATATTAAATCCAGAAGAGACGTTGATAAATTAATAGCTGAGATTAAATCGGGAGTGAGCAGTCCTTTGAAAAATCTTACAAAGAGCTACCATTACCACACGATTTCAGCCAATAGTGAGGAAGTCCTTGATGAAGTTGAAGATATTTTAAGAGATTTGGGATTTTTAGTGGAAAAACACTAGCTAATAGGAATACTTCAATATAGCTTTAATCTTTGTTACTGATGATGTTTTAATATTTCAGAAATAAAATGTGACTTTCATAAGCTGGGAAATTATGTATTAAGAAATTTTAAAATATATAGCAATAGGCTTATTGGAAATTTATACAAAGATTATCCTGGTTAATTTTCTTTAGGATATATTTCAGAGTAGTATGACGAATATTTTCTATTTCAATCTATTGATAAATATGGAATCTTTCCAAGTTTCCAAATTCGAAATAAGAAATTTAATATTTGGAACTTAATTGAAAAAAACACTTTAAATTCTTTAAAGAGCTGCTGATGGATAGCTATGAAAACAAGCAAAATATTTCAATTGCCGGTGAAGATAATGAAGGAGTAATATGAGGAAAAATTATTTCTGTGGGAGAATATAAAAGTTTGGTTTTAGAAAATAATTATGGCTATGGTAAAGCTTTAGATAATTTAGATAATGTTTTTTGTTTAAAGAAAATATTATAGGTATGACTTTATAAGTATTGAAAACTTTTTACTAATTCAATATGAATTATCCGGGAAATACTATTTAGAAATTAAAAGTCAAAATATAAAAATAAATGGTAGTAATTAAATTTTAAAAGTGGAGTTTAAAACTTCACTTTTTTATTGTAAAAAATTAAAATTATTTTTTGTTCATGTTTATGGGATCACATAATAATAAGTTTATCTTTTTTAAAAACATAACTTTATTGATTTATTCAACTAAAAATTCAAAAGTCATAGTTAAAAGGTATGATTAATAAATTAAAATCAGTTTGAAAAATTTTTAGGGGGTAACTATACTATAATTATAGAGATTGATTTTCTTATTTTTATTCAGGTAATTAATCAAGATCTATTATTGGTTCATTACAGTTAGAGAGTTTTAAGAAGGAGGATTTATGGAAAAAACTGTTGGAAGAACGGATAATCGTTGGTTAATTTTAATATCCTGTATTATAATTAATCTGTGTTTAGGAGCGGGTTATGCTTGGAGTGTTTTTCAAGGACCCCTTATGAGTGAATTTGGATGGACGACAGCTCAGGCATCTTTAGCCTTTAGTATTTCCTTTGCAATGGTTCCGGTGGCAATGATTATTTTTGGACCTAGGCAAGATAAGGAAGGACCTAGAAAGATAACCTTTGTAGGAGGACTGTTGTTTGGGATTGGAATGATATTAACCGGTTTTGTAAAAAATTTGCCTATGCTCTATATAACATATGGAATTATTTTAGGATTTGGAATTGGCATGGCTTACGGTTGTACTACGGCTACGACTGTAAAGTGGTTTCCCGATAAAAAGGGTTTGGCAGGAGGGCTTACAGCTGCCGGATTCGGCTCAGGAGCAGTGGTGTTGGCTCCTTTGGCAGTGAGTTTAATTGATAATTACGGAGTTTTAAATGCTTTTAAATTTTTAGGTGTGGGCTTACTTTTAATAATATGTGCAGCCTCTTTGGTTTTAAAATCGCCTGCTACTCTAGCTGATTCAACCAGTGTTGGCGGTAAAAACTTTAAACCTTTTGAAATGATGAAGACATCTTCATTTTGGCTTTTATGGGTAGTCTATGTATTTGGTTGTTTAGCGGGACTTATGATTATTGGACATGCTGCCTCAATAGCAAGTGAGTATATCAATTTAAGTAAGGAAATAGCAACCTTAGTAGTGAGTTTAGTAGCCTTAGCTAATACAGGCGGTAGAGTGTTTTGGGGAATGGTTTCAGATAAGATAGGAAGATATTCTACTGTAATGGTTATGTTTATGGCTTCAGGCTTAGGCTTACTGTTGTTGTTTCTTCAAATGCAATGGGCACTTTCAATTTTAGGAATCCTGTTGATAGCATTGTCCTTTGGAGGATTTTTAGGAACGTTTCCTGGCATAACCGCTGAAAACTGGGGTTCGAAGTACAGCGGCTCCAACTATGGATATATGTTTACAGCTTATGGATTGGCATCCATATTCGGACCTCGTATGGCAGCAGTAATAAAAGAATCCAGTGGTGGAGATTATGGAATGGCCTTTTTAGTATCAATTCTTTTAAGTGTTGTAGGAATTATATTGGTATTTATTTTTAAAAAGAAAAAGGAAAGTATCACTGCCTAAATAAAGTAAAGGTTAGTCCTGCTCTTAAATGAGCAGGATTAATTTTGTTAAGATAACTGTGGAGTATTTAGATTTTAATTAAAGAAAACCAGTCAGAGTTTTATTTGGAAATATGGGATAAAACAATAACAAGAACTTCATTTTTAGAAGTTCTTGTTATTTCATTGGATACTGGGATATAGTTTACGGACGCTTTGTACTATTAATTCAGCTGTGTCCTCAATACCTAACATACCGCTATCTATCATAAGCTGATATTGTTCTCGATCTCCCCATTTTTTGCCGGTATAGAATCTATAATAATTTGCACGCCCTCTATCCGTATTAAGAGCTGTTTCTTCAGCCTTTTTAATATCTACTCCATATTTCTGTACAAGCTGTTTTTTTCGATTTTCCAAATTGGCATAAATAAATACATTTATACAGTTGGGATGATCACGTAACACATAATCAGCACAGCGACCGACTATAACGCAGGCTTCTTTTTCGGCTATTTCACGTATTATTTGACTTTGGGTGTTAAACATGGTGTCAATATTGCTATAGTAATTACTGAAAGCCGGACTTCCTACATTACGTCCTCCTGTGGGGCTGGTCCATATAAAGCGGCTTGATATATATTCCTCTTGATGAGTAATATAGTTTTCTGCAAGACCGCTTCGTTTTGCAGTTAAGTCAATTAGATTGCGGTTATAAAAAGATATTCCCAATTTTTTAGCAATGCTTTCACCAATTAGTCTTCCGCCACTTCCGTATTCCCTTGCAATTGTAATAACGAAATTTCCTGGGGATTCTCGTATTTCAGATGTGGTAGCATCAGCAGTATACATACTTTTTTGTGGCTTGATTTTTGATAAAAAAATCAAACATAAAATCAACGATACAAAAGTTGACAAAGGTGATGCCCAACCAAGTTCAAATAAAGTTGAACCGTCTATGGTACTTATAAAATAGGCAAGGGGAATTCTAACGGCAAAGGTGGTCAATAGACTGTGGATTAAACTAAACCATGATTTTCCGAAGCTGTTAAAAAATCCGTTCATAGAGAATACAAAACTTACCATAAGTACATCAAAGACATAGGAGCGCAAATAATCTGCGGACATTTCTATTACTTCCGGATCCTTTGTCATAATTCCGGCAAGTGAACTGCCAAAGAACTGACAAAGTAAAGTGAAAATAATTGCGGGAATAAGTGCAATTAAAATACCCCACCACATAGTTTTCTTAGCTCTTTCCAATTGATTGGCACCGATATTTTGAGCAGATGCAGCACCAACGGCAGTACCCATTGCTGTTGCCGGTACAAATATAAAGGTTATCAGTTTTTCTACAACGCCCACAGCAGCAGAGGCAACAACACCCATTTGATTTATTATTGTAGTTATAAATAAAAAAGAAGCATTTACTAACATGTTTTGTAATGCAACAGGCCCACCTATTAATACTATATTTATAATTTCTTTTTTATCAAAATGGAAATCCTCACGAGTAATTGAAACGCCAATTCCATTGCGTTTTAAAAATATTAAGGCAAAGAAAAAACTACCTGCCTGTGCAATAGTTGTAGCTATAGCTGCACCTAAAGCTCCCATATGAAATTTTTTGACGAAGAGAATATCTAAAACTACATTAATTAAACAAGCTATAAGCACGAAAATAAAAGGCGTTTTAGAATCTCCCATAGCTGTCAGTATACTACTGATTACATTGTAGCCTGCAATAAAAACAATACCCAAAGCGCAGACGAATAAATATTCTTCAGTTTCACCTATGGCTTCAAAAGGCGTTTTCATTAGGGAAATTAAATGTTTATGGAACCCAAGATAAATTGCCATTAAGATAATTGCAATAAAACTAAATAAAATTACTGATGTTCCAATAGTTCGGGATATGCCCTTTTTATCCTTGGCTCCGTAGTATTGTCCTACTAACACTGTTATTCCGGTAGCAAATCCAATAATAAGTTGTGTAACTAAAGTCATAAGCTGACTGCCGATAGTAACTGCTGAAACGTCGGAAGTAGTTGCAAAATTACCTACAACTAATAAATCAACGGCTCCGTATAAGTTCTGAACAAGTATACTTAAGATAAAAGGAATTGAAAATGATATCAAGGACTTAGGTATACTACCCGTTAAGAAGGATATTTCTTTCTCTCTACTGATTTTTGCTTTAATAATTTTCACCACTTTCTAAATTTTGAAATAAAAAAGGTGTTAAGCCTTAGCATAACACCTTATCCGGCACTTATTATAAAAATATGCCCTCCGAATGTAGTTGAAAGTTTAACACAGAAAAAAATATCAGTCAAGAAATATTATGAAAAATAAATTATTAAAAACATATTTTTAATGTCCTAAAGAAAACTTTAAAATCGCAGGTAAAGATTTTACTTGTATTATAAATTATAAATAATTTCAGTTTAAAATTCCGGAGTCAATTCCATCTGTGAAATTACAATTTTCATCGGGTAATTCAAATTCAATTGTGGAATGTTGAATACCCTCTTTAAATAAAAGAGCTCGAATTTGATTTCTAAGCGTTGCTAATTCCTCCAAAGGTAAAGATTCCTTTATAGTAATATGAACAGTGAGCACATTGAAATTTTCATCTAAAGACCATATATGGAGATCATGGATACTTTGGACAATATTAAATTCTCCCAGCTTTTTAATAATATAATTAGGGTCAATATCAGCAGGTGTTCCTTGAAGAAGAATCGGTAATACTGTTTTTATGTTTTTAAATACATTAAAGAGTACAAAAAAGGCAATAAAAATAGAAAGTATTGGGTCTATAATAGTAAGTCCAGTAAAGTGAATAATAACAGAACCGACTAAGACCGCAATCCATCCCATAACATCTTCAAGTAAATGAAGAGAAACAACTCGTTCATTGATGGAGGAGCCTTTCCTAGTACGCAGAACGGCTAGACCGTTAATTATAATGCCTAAGATAGCAAGGGCAAACATACCCTTGGCATTAGTATATTGAGGTTTAAATAGGCGTGGAATAGCTTCAGATAGTATATATAAACTTCCTATAATCAGGACTACTGAATTTATTATTGCACCCAAAAGGGAAAATCGTTTATATCCGTAGGTATAAAGTTTCGTACTTTCTTTTTTAGATAGTTTTTGAAAGTACCATGCAAGACCAAGAGATAGACTATCACTAAAATCATGTACGGCATCTGAGATTATGGAAATACTGTTAGTAAAAATACCCCCGAAAAGTTCAATAACAGTGAAAGTTAGATTTAGAAAAAATGCAACACTAGTAGTATTGTCACCACTATTTTCATGTGAATGTATGTGATTATGTGCCATAAGAAAACTCCTTTCCCATTATAAATTTAGATATCAACTTAAGTAATATATTTTAAAACTTCTATTCTATAATTTCAGAACAGATTTTATAAATAAAGTTTGTTAATATATTTATACTAATGTTATAGATATTTTAAACATTCTAGTTAGGAATAGAAGAGAACCATATCTTTTAATAAATTATAAAATGTAAATTAATATTATTAAAAGAGAAATATATTACTAAATAGTAATTAGAGTATCTAAGAATTTAATAGATTATTTAAATACCTAGGGTTAGATTTAAAGTATATAGGAAAAATCTATAATCCTTTAAAGGGTTTTATGATATAATACTATACAACATATAATATTATATAATTAAGAGGTGATAATATGAAAATGAAAGTAGCCAGTTTAGCTTTAGCGTTTTTATTGTTAACTCCAAGCGGAGTATTTGCACATGGTCACAGAAGAGGGCAACATGCTCATAATAATGTACAATACACAAAAACTTGTGACTATACAAAAAAGCATAAACACAACAGAAGAACAGGTTCTTGTAATTATGGTGAATACTGTCCAAATTTACATGAATACAACAGTAAAACTAAAGTATGTAACTATGGAGAAGATTGTCCATTTTGTTACAGATAAAGAAATCCTCGGTTTAATACCGGGGATTTAATATTTTATAGTATAGGTAAAATTTTATCTGAAAAATTATTTTGTCTTTTATATTTTTAAAACTTAAAAAACAATTTTGAGATAGTGGGTTGTAAAAAGCTGAATTATATTAAACATTTGATAGTTTAAAATTATCGTGGTATGATTATAAGAAGTGCATCAGTTCTAAATTATAGGGGTGTTACTATGGATCTTGGCAGAATAGCTATAGGATTAATAATAGTATTTTATTGCTTAAATATTTACATAAAAAGAAAAGAAAGCAAAGTTTTAATTTGGGTTTTTGCTGGTTGGCAATTAGCATTTCACTCAGGAAATATGAATATATTTCAACATTTTAATAAGCCGCTAAAATTAGTTATAGGCTCTATTACAATGATTTTATTTATAATAGCTGTTAGAGAATTTATAATATTGTATAAAAAGGGTTAAAATTTAGTAGATTGAAAGCAAAAGTGTTGGGAGATAATTATAGCTAAATTGTTACTTTCTTAACAAAGTTTAACTTTACCTATAATTATATTAACTTTTACTTTTATTCCATTACTGAATTTTTTTGAGGAAGTAATAGATAAACAGTACATAGCTTTAAAAAGTTTTTCTGAAATTATCATATTCGTTTATAAAATTATATTTTAAAACCTTAGATCATATAATTACTCTCATCAAATATTATATATCATAGGAGTATATCTTTTTTGTTTCCAAAATTTTACACTATTTGATGATTAAGTATAATTGAAATTAATTAAAAAACTAAACTTTTGTCATTATAGCTCACGCATCCAAAATAGGCTGAGACCTGGAAAATATTTACTTATTTCACTAACTATACTTTCATTTTCTTCGAGAATAAGTGCAAAAACAAGGTAGTCATCCCATAATAGAACTTTTTCTTTTTGGGCTTCATTAAGCAATGTAAAGTCGTGGATATAATTTTTCAATGCAAGCAGTTTTTCTGCTGTACGCTCACCTTTTTTAGTTCTTATTAGAGGTGACTTCATTTGTTTGTATTTTCTATTATGGGCAATAAGGTATAGTCCTGAAAATATAAATATACCGGAGAGTATAATTATAAAAAAGTTAAACAAACTGTATAAAAAATTTCTAATAAAATCAGGGTTGTTGATAAAGTTATTGTAATCGTAACATCCTGCAAAAAACATATAATATGTATCAAGGTTTGTATCGCTATCAATATTAATATTTATATAATTATTTAAATAATACTGATCAGATAATTTAGTAAAAATTTGGAGAACTCCAATTAACATAATAATTATACAGGATGTGATACATAGCCTTGCAACAAGAGACAATTTCTTTTTTCTTTTATAAAAAGAGAAGTGGTTTCCGGAATGAGGAAAATCCACTTTTGTGTTTATTTCTAAAAATTTTGCATCTTCCGCTTCAATTATGCATTGAGTTTTCCATTTTTTAATAAGTGTTTTATTTGAAGAGTTTTTAATGTATTCTAATAAGATCTTCTCGCTGTTTAGCAACTTACTAGTGTTTTGTGGATTATACTCAATATGGTCTGAGTGAATAAAAATTATTTTGCGGTTATACATAGATAAAAGTGTTGCAGCTATATCTTTGCCAGCTTCTATATCAAGATCCATTAATAGGCTGGCAGTAGTAGGAGAAACATTAGAAAATGTATCGCGAAAATACTGAATATTCATTTCTCCTGTAAAAGTCAATTTCTCAGTTAAAGATTTAGAAATTGCTATACGAAATCCTATATATAGTATTGGAATAAAGAATGGGTATGCAAGTATATTAATGGAAAAAACTATAAATACAAATAAAACAACAATTGTATAGAGAAAAAATTCAGCTGTACTATTAGCTTTTATTATAGATGAAAAAACATCACTAAATCGGCGTAGTGACATTAGGATTACAGGGACACCGTCTTCTTTAAAATTAGTTAATTGAATCGTAATTAAAAGTAAAATTACAATGCAGTCAATAATTTTCCATGTTCTTTCTTTCGCAACAGTAAATTTTTTTATCATTAGAAACACCTTTTATAGCTCTAAATATAGAGCAGAGAGAATTATAATTGGACTGCGAAGTCAAATTATAATTTAGTATAACATAAAAGTATCGGACATTCTATACTATAATTATCTATATTATAATGATACTTACTTAACATTTTTAGTATTAATTATCAAGATATAAGTGAACGTATTAAAGGGTAGTTTAAAATTAATTTTTAATAAGATAGGAAAATAGTTTGAATATTGAAAAATAATTGGATATTGATATGCTTTTTAAAATAATTAATTTAGATGAGATTAGAATATATATTTTTGTTTCAGGAGTTATTGAAGTATTAAAATTGATTCATAAAGTAAAATAGGTATGGAATAATAAAAAAAGTATTAAAATATTTGGATTAGCAGTATATTTTTTTAGAGGTGATGTATTTATTGAGAAAGGGCAAACTTATGTACAATTAAGAGAGTTATGTGAGCAGATAAATATAAATGTTGAGTGGGTAGATCCAAGATATCATATGTCTCCTGTACCTGGAGGAAATTTGCCTAGTGGCATTAATTTGACTAATCCAACATTTATTTATACAAAAAAAGTTACAAAATATAATGATACAGATAAAAAGATAATGGGAGTAGATATAACGGGTGTTTACAAAAAATATAAATATGAAAATTCTGATTATAAATATGTTTTTGACGAAGGAAATTTAATTATTAGAAATGAAGAAAAGAAAAAAGGATAACTCTCTCATTAAATCCTAGTAATGAGAAGATTTATGTCGAGGTGAACGAATTTAAAGGAAAAAATATTACCTTATTTTGTAGATATATGTATACAATGAAAACAGACATAAGTATATTTTCAGCAGAAGTTAATAATATTTAAATTAAAAACAATCCTTAGTAAAGTGTAAGCTATTGAGGATTGTTTTTATTGAACATTATATTTTTAATCTTTCCAAGGATAAAACTTAAAAGTCCAACTGTCACAGCTATAATTATTAATCTATAATTGAAAGAAAAGTGAAATTTATAATTTAAAAAACTATATAACAAAGAGCCTAGGTAACCGTAAAGAATATATGGAATTATATTTTTAATCTTTTTCATTGATCAGTCTCCAAATTTTATGTTTTTTTAGTATAAATCACTTTTTAATTTATATTAATGATTTAAAAAGTTATAAACAAAATAAAAAAGTTTGGTATAAAAGCAAA
>NZ_RLIH01000013.1 GCF_004006535.1 Anaerosphaera multitolerans
TGGACAGTTAAAAGATCATGTGAAAGTAGATTTGGTACTTTATAGAGATGGAGTTGCAACAAATATAAAACCTGATAGTATATGGCCGGAAGGACCTGCTGATGAATTTACCTATAAGTGGGATAATCTTAAAAAATATAATAATTCCGGTAAAGAATACGTATATACTGTAAAAGAAAAATCTGTTCCAGAAGATTATGAAGTAGAGTACAGCAAAGATAATTTAACAGTTATCAATACCTATATTAAATCGCCCAACGAGTTAAAGATTACTAAAACTGTAGATAAAAGAGAAGTTATAGAAGATTCTAGAGAAAGAGTAACTTATACGATTAAGATTAAAAATATTTCTGATGGGATAGTTAAAGATGTTGATTTTTCAGATAACATGCCAAATTTATTGGAAAATATTAAAGTTGTAGTAGATGAAGATGATGAAGATAATGTTTCATTTGAAATTGTCGGAAATAAAGTAACAGGTGTAATAGATGAATTAAAGAAAAATGAAGAAGTAGAAATAAAGATTAGTGGAACATTAAAATCAAGTGATAGAGCAGGGGATATTTTTAAAAACATAGTAATTGTAGAAGGAAAAGAAACAGAATCCGGCGAGACAAAAGTAGTTGATAGAGATGATATTAGCGGTGGATATATACGTTGGAACTCAAGTGGAAAATCAAATGTGGTTTTAAATAAAGGAGAACATTTCGGTTATTTAATTGGATATCCTGATGGAACAATAAGACCAGAAGGAAGAATTTCAAGAGCTGAAGTATCTACAATTTTCTTTAGAATGATGACCGATGATTCAAGAAACAGTAATTGGAACACAACAAATGAATTTAATGATGTTAGAACCACCGATTGGTATAACAATGCTATTTCAACACTTAGTAAAGCTGAAGCTGTAACGGGTTATCCTGATGGAAGTTTTAAACCTAATGCAAAAATTACACGAGGAGAATTTGCTACAATGGCGTCAAGATTTTTGTCAGAAACAGGTGAATTAACTGATTATAAATTTACTGATACTAAAGGAAATTGGGCAGAAGAAGCCATAAGTAAATTAGCTTCAAAGGGTTTAATAAAAGGATATGAAGATGGCAGCTTTAGACCAGATCAGGAAATTACTAGGGCCGAAGCGGCAACGTTAATGAATGCAGTATTAGAAAGAGCGCCTCATAAAGATAATTTATTGTCAAATATGAAGAGATGGACAGATAATACAAATTCGAATTCTTGGTATTATGCTCAAATCCAGGAAGCTACCAATTCGCATACATTTACACGTGAATCGATAAATGATTTTGAAATCTGGAGAGAATTACTGTCTGTAAGAAATTGGGTACAGTATGAAAAAGAATGGAGTAATACTAATTCAACACAGAATTTAGGCGAGGTAATAGATAATCGCTAATCAAAGTTATAAGAGCTTCAAATTTTTAAAATTTACGGAGACCTTTTGATTGTTACAATTTAGGTCAAAAGGTCTCTATTTTAAAACTGGGAAATTTATTTCAGAGGCAATTGTACTTAATCATAAAATATAGTTAACCATAGTGTAACTTATTGTCTTTTATTATCTGTATAATAGCTTTAGATAAAATTAAGGAAGTTAGAGTTATTGGCTTATAATAATGTTTTGGTTTTGTTCCGGTAGTCCAAGTTCGATAAATATTAATATAAAAAATCAAAGGAATGTATGTAATTTTAATATTATTTAAAATTTAAGACATTTCATAAATATGTAGGTGAGAACATGAAAAAATTTATCTTACTTTTATTGTTTTTAATATCAATATTTTGTATATTTCCTAAAATCGGACTTTATTCATATTTATTTGATAAAAAAAACTACGATTATATAAACCAATCTTCTGTGGAAGCTATTTCTGATTTGAAACAATTAAGCCCTAAAACTGAAGAAGTTGCTAAGGAATTTCTAAAAGAATGTAAGATTAAGGGAATTTCAGTTCAGATAACGGAGACATATCAAACTGAATATAGAAATAATTATAATATGCAAGCTAATAATAGGGATTCGGATATGATTTGTAGTGAGAAGAAACATATGGAAGGAAGAGCTTTTGACATATGTAAATTAAATACAAATACTCCCTATGGAGATATAGAGTTTTTTAGAAGGTGTGCTGAGATTGGGAAAAAGGTTGGGCTAAGTCCTGGATTTTATTCTAAAGATAAGAGTATTGTACATTTTGAACTAAATCGTTGGTGGCTACCTTAATTATGTTAAGATTATTTAAATGAATTATAAAAGGTTGATATTATGGGATGTGTTTTTTTATCATTAGAGATATTGTTTTAAAAAACAATAAATTTAATTTTGTTTTTGATACAATCTTCAAGACTGTTTTAATGATAAAATATAATTTGAAAAATCTTATATAGTTATTAAGGTTTGATAAAATCTAATTTTAAAAAGGTATGATATTTAAAGTTCAATACTTATTTAAGTATAATTATCTTATAATAGAATCGAAAGAATTTTTGAGAATTTCAAAATATTATTAATCCATCAGTAAGTCGATTTTGCAAAGAAACATTTATAGATTACTTTAAAGTTCGATGAGATTTTACTGACCGATAGTTATAAAAACTTAAGGAAAGTAATATTCATTATTTAATATAAAGTTTACCAAAAAAGATTCGTCATTAGAAAATTTCAGGGAGAGATAATGTAAAAAATTTTATTAGAATGGTAAATACTTTAAAAGTAGTTGTATATGTATTATTGTTAAAAAACTTATAATTAATAAGTCAGTGTATTAGATTATTTAAATTCTTTTGTAGCATGCTATTAGTAATTTTAAATTGATATAGTTTTACACAATAAGATTATTTTAATTTAAATTTTCCTGTATATATTTTTTGTAACTAAATTTATTTAAGCTAAAAAGATTATGAATTGTAGAGGTTTATTTTAAATAAGTTAACTATTATAAACAAAAAATATAAAGATTATAAAAATGATAAGTACATTTCCAATAAAATAAAGAATATCATATTAACTATTATGGTATTCTTTATTTTATTGATGGTATAATTTTATTTCTTATTATAGATATAAGCGTAAAAGGGTGTATTATATTTTAATTTATAAATTTTTAGACTATTTATTGTAATAATAGATTAAATAGCTGTTTAATTGTTTCCATATAGTTTCTGCAAGATTTATTTAGGGTAGAATTTGAATAGTAGCTTTATTATAAATAATTTGAAAATTATAGTTGGTCAGGAGGTAGAAAATTGGAAAAACCTAAAATATATACTCTTTCTTTTAGCAGGGTATATCCTCTATATGTGGATAAGGTAGAGAAAAAGGGGAGAACTAAGGAAGAACTTCATGAAATTATTTTTTGGTTGACAGGATATGGTGAAAACGAATTACAGGAGCAACTGAAAAAGGAAGTTGACTTTGAAACATTTTTCAAAGAGGCTCCTAAAATCAACGAAAACATATCCCGGATTAAAGGTAGTATATGTGGAATTAAAGTAGAGAATATTGAAGATGATTTAACCCGACAAATCAGATCCCTTGATAAATTAGTAGATGAGCTTGCTAAGGGCAAGGATATTAATAAAATATTGAGAAGTTAATTAAGATTGAAATTAAATAGAAATAAAGTTTATTTGCAATACAACGATAGTGTCAATACTTTGGAAATATATAGTGATTGTAAGTTGGATTTTAGTGTGGAGATTTTGGAGGGATTGAATGAGTATTTTAAAAACTGCGCTAAAGACTATTTTTCAAAGGTCCTTTAAAGAACCTATTAAAATTATATTTTGGGATGGAGATTCAATTCAATTTAACGGAGAAGAACCAAAGTATGTAGTAACGTTTAATAAAAGCATTTCCGAAGAATTGTTAAGTGAAGATCCAACACTTGCTTTAGCTGAGGCATATATGGACGGAGACATTGATATTCAAGGAGATATTAAGGATTTAATTATTTCCCTTTACAGTACTAAGGACAGTTTTATTAAAGTAAAAAGCGGAATTCTAGCTGGTTTAGTAAGTAAAAGAAACAACAAAAAAGATAGTATAGAAAATGCGCAATACCATTATGATATAGGAAATGACTTTTACAGTTTATGGCTGGACGAGTCTATGATGTACTCCTGCGCTTATTTTAAAAGTGATGAAGATAATTTGAAAGTGGCACAAGAGAATAAGATAGACTATATACTAAAGAAGCTTTGGATTAAACCCGGACAAAAATTACTGGATATAGGCTGTGGTTGGGGAGAGCTTATAATTAAAGCTGCAAAAAGTTATGGCGCAAAATCCTATGGTATTACTTTAAGTGAGGAGCAGTACAAAACTATAAATAAAAAAATAAAAAAGGAAAATTTAGAAAATCAGGTTTTTGTAAAATTAATGGATTACAGAGATTTAAAAAATGAAACTTTTGATAGAGTTTTAAGTATTGGTATGCTTGAACATGTAGGTGAGGGAAATTTGCCTGATTATTTTAAGAAGGTATATGAGTTGTTAGTTGATGGCGGTATTTCTCTAGTACATTCAATTACGATGCCAAATGATGGCGCAAATAATATTTTTTTAAATAAATATATCTTTCCTGGTGGTTATGTGCCCGGAGTAAAACAAATAATTACTGAAATTGCAGAAAGAGGATTTAATCTACTTGATGTGGAAAGCTTAAGAAGACATTATGGTAAAACTCTTGAGATGTGGTATGAAAATTTTAAATCCAATTTATATACTATAAGACAAACTAAAGACGAGAGATTTATTAGAATGTGGACATTGTTCTTGCAAGGATGTGCAGGTTCTTTTTATTCGGGAAATATAGATTTGCATCAAGTTTTATTTTCAAAGGGTATTAATGATAATATTCCTTGGACAAGAGAATATATTTATAATTAATTAAAACAGAGCCATGAAGCTCTGTTTTATCATTGTACGCTTTAGCAAGATTAAACCACCAGCTATGCTGGTGGTAGGAAATACTAGCTTTAGCTTCAAGCAAAAAAATAACCTCACATGTTACAATAGTGTTGGTTTGCCGACCGCACTAAAAACAAAGGAGGTTATCTGTGGATAGCAATAGTTTATCACATACAAAATGGAATTGTAAGTATCACATTGTGTTCGCCCCAAAATATCGGAGACAAATCATTTATGGAAAATTAAAGGTAGATATTGGAAATATATTGAGAGAATTGTGTGAACGAAAGGGGATAGAAATAGTAGAAGCAGAATGTTGTCCGGATCATATCCACATGCTTGTAAAAATTCCACCAAAGTATAGTATTTCGCAAATTATGGGGTATTTGAAAGTGAAAAGCAGTTTAATTATATTTGACCGACACGCAAACTTAAAATATAAATATGGGAATCGACACTTTTGGTGTCGGGTATATTATGTAGATACAGTCGGTAAAAATGCAAAGAAAATAGAAGAATACATCAGAAATCAATTGAAAGAAGATTATATGGCAGATCAAATTAGTATGAGAGAATTTATTGACCCGTTTACGGGTGAGTCGGTAAATAAAGACAAGTAGTAAGGTGCTTTAGCATCCGTCAGAAAAAGCGGTGCGAGTGGCAGACCATTCAAAGCATGAAATGCTGCCGGTAATATGCCCTTATAGGGCTATGACAAACCGCCGGCTAAGCCGGCGGTCATGATTAGATTATTTTACTTGTATATTAAAATTCTCCTTTACTTCTTGCACTAACTTAGGATTTTCCGACAGTTCTATAGCTACTCCTAAGAAAGATTCAACTACCATTAAAAGTCGATTTTTTGCTTCTTCACTATTGGCATATTGTAAAAAAGCTTCTTCATGAACAAGTGCTTTACCATCACCAATACCTACATTGCCGTATAGTGTAGGACAGGCATAGCTCACATTTCCAATATCAGTAGAACCGGGTACTTCTTCTTCTTGACAAAGAGGTTCAAAACCCGAAAGTGCCATATGCTTTTCCATTAATTCTGCAAGAGTGGTATTTACTACTAAGTCATAATAGGTGTTTTCCGGATAATTGATCTTTAACTGAGCTCCAGTCATAAGCGATGCACCTTTGGCACAATTTTTTACTTTTTCATAGGTTTTTTCAAAGTAATCTTTTTTTGCTGCTCGTACATAAAACAAACATTTACAATGGTCCGGAATTGTATTTGCAGCATCCCCTCCTTTAGTAACTATGCCATGGATACGCACGTCGCTTTTTAGCTGTTGTCTAAGATAATTTATTCCTGTAAAAGTCAACATAACAGCATCAAGAGCATTAATTCCGTCTTCGGGATTAACAGAAGCGTGTGTAGCTTTGCCGGTAAATTCAAATTCCAAAGCTCCCATAGCAAGAGCTCGAGCCTTTAAGTTGGTATTTTTATAAAGATGCATTTGAAATGCAGCATCTATATTATCAAAGGCGCCGCCTTCTGCCATGTCAATTTTTCTTCCAGTTGTTTCCTCGGCAGGTGTACCAAAAACTACAATGGTTCCCTTAAAAAGTTCTTTGTCCTTAGCTAATAAAATGGCAGCTCCTACAGTTGAAGCCGCAATCCAGTTGTGTCCGCAGGCGTGTGCGGGTTTTTTATCAGGTCCATATCCAGGAAGAGCATCGTATTCTGCTAAAAAAGCAACAGTGGGACCATCACCATTTTTAAATTCAGCTCTAAAAGCAGTTTCCAAATCCATATATGGTTTTTCAACTTTAAAGCCCTCTTCTATTAACAGTTTAGTTAAATATGCTGAGGATTTGTATTCTTCGTCACCTAACTCCGGATTATTGAAAATATAGTCGCTAACTTCAAAAATCATATTTCTATTATCGTACACTTGAGTTTTAATTTTACTATGTAAATCTGTTAAGTTCATTTCAATTCTCCTTAATAATTGCTTTACTTAATTATAATCTATATAATGATTAATAAAATGTTATCACTATAAATTAACAAATTCAATAGACTAGTTTGTTAATGGTTATTAAGGAGGTCAATTTAGTGAATCGTAAGAAAAAGGGTTTTGCAATGCCCCACACCTACGTGATATTAGTAATTATGCTAATTATATCAATGGTGTTGTCGTGGTTTATACCATCAGGGGAGTATGAGAGGATTGAAGATGTAGAAACTGGAAGAATAATAGTTGTTGAAGGTTCTTATAAGCCAATGGAAAAAGAATATGTAACTCCTTTTCAAGCAGTAGGCGCCATAGCTGAAGGTATGGTTGAATCATCTGATATTATATTTTTTATTTTATTTGCCTATGGAATGGTTTACATGTTAATAAAGTCGGGTGCTTTTTTTGGAGGTATTGCCCAATTTTTAAAGGTCTTTAATGGTAAAGAGGCAATTATGCTACCTATTCTCATGTTTTTATTTGCACTGGCAGGCTCTACAGTGGGAATAAGCGAAGAGTTTTATGGTATTATACCTGTATTTGTAGGGATTGGTATAGCTATGGGCTATGATGGTTTAGTTGGAGGAAGTATAATTTGCCTTTCAATGGCAGTTGGTTTTTCGGCTAATACTACAAATCCTTTTAGCATAGGAATCGCACAAAGTTTAGCTGGTCTTCCAATGATGTCGGGAATGATTTATAGAATTATAATATTTTTAGTATTTACAAGTTTATCTATATTCTATGTAATGAGATATGCGAAAAAAGTGAAGGAAAATCCTGAATTAAGCTTGGTGAAAGATGTAAATTTCGGACATTTAAAGGGTATGAGTAGAGAGGAAATGGACAAACTTCCCTTTACAAATAGACATAAAATTTTACTGGGCATATTTGTGCTTTCAATAGTTTTAATGGTTTTGGGAACTATTATTGGAGGCTGGTACTTAAGAGAACTTTCAGCCCTTTTTATTATAATGATGGTAATTATTGGGTTGGTAGCCGGATTTAATTTTAGTGAAATCAGTAACTATTTTTTAGAAAGTGTTGGAGAGATTATTTTTGGGGCTTTAGTAGTAGGCCTTGCCAGATCTATAATGGTTGTGCTTACAGAGGCTAATATAATTGATTCTGTTGTATTTTATACTTCAAATTTGTTATTAAAGACATCAAAGTATATTGGTGCTGTAGGGATGTTATTGTTCCAAAATTTACTTAACTTTTTTATAACTTCCAACTCAGGTCAGGCAGCAGTAGCTATTCCCTTAATGGCTCCAATTGGAGATATGATAGGCTTAACTCGTCAGACTACTGTTTTAGCCTATACTTTCGGAGCTGGTTTTTCTGATATATTTTGGCCTACGGGATGCGCAGTAATGTGTGGACTTATGGGAGTACCAATGGATAAATGGTATAAATTTATTACGCCTCTTTTCTTAATGATGGTGGCCTTGGAAATTGTTTTTTTACTCTTGGCAGTTTGGTTTGGATATGGTCCCTTTTAAGAAAGTTAAGATTTCAATAGTAAAACAGAGAATTTTGATTCTCTGTTTTTTAAATTCATCTATGTTTATCCATTTTAACTATAAATAAAGCGCCAAGGATTACTGCTGCAAGTTGAGCCGTCGGTATAGATAACCACACGCCGTCAATACCAAGTAAAGGCGGTAGTATAAAGTTTAGCAATATCAATATAAAAACAGGTTCTCCATAGATTATAAGGTAGGATAATCTATTTTTATTAGTTGCATAGAAGTAGGAGGTAGTTATTCTAGTAAAAGAATAGAATAAAAAGGTTATACAAAATATTGGCAGTATTTTAGTTGTTATTAGTGCAACATCTGAAGACGCTCCAAAGACAACTGGAATTTGTCTTCGTAGTAGAAAAACCAAAAAAGCATAAGAAGCTGCAACTATAAAAGAAAATTTATATGCCAAGTTTCGAATTTGTATAGCTCCATCTGTATCTTTTTCTCCGGTATACATACTTATAAGAGGTTGACAGCCGTCGCCAATACCCTGTAACAATAGTTGAATAAAAGAAACTACATAGCTAACAACAGAATAGGCTGCTACAGCCTTAACTCCTCCGTAAATTACTGAAAATTTGTTCATCATAATTAAAATTACATAGGGAGCCACAGCAAGTCCAAAAGGTGATAGTCCTATTCTTACTATGGAGCTCCTAAGTTTTTTAATAGGTTTAAAATCATCAGGATGTAATTGGCGTACAAACTTGTATAAAAATGGAGTTAAAGGCAATAAAGTTGCAAATTGACCTATAATTGTTGCCCATGCAGCTCCTGCCATTCCATACTTCAAAACTGATACAAAAAGCCAATCTAAGACAATATTTATAATAAAACCTAAGATCATAGCAATCATTGCCAGGTTTGGTCTTCTTAAATTACGAATAATGGGAGAAAATCCATTTGCTAAAATTTGAAAAGAAGATCCAAGTACTATCCAGAATAAATATTCCATTGAATATTTAAGTATAGTTCCTTCAGCTCCGAAAATAACTAAAATAGGTTTTGAAAATAACAGTAAAAAAGCAGTGAGAAAAATACAGGCAATTGCAAGTAATGAAAGTGTACTGCCTAAGTATTTTCTTTCAGTGTGAATATCTTTTTTCCCTAAAGAAATAGACATACCTACTGCGCCGCCGAGTCCGATTCCTGTACCTGTAGCCTGAATTAAGACGACTAGGGGATAGGAGAAGTTAATAGCGGATAAGCCTGCATCTCCTACATTTCTTCCAATAAAAAGCCCATCAACAATTGAATATAAGCCTGAAAAGGCAAAAGCAAGCATTGATGGAAGCACGAATTTATAAAAATTTTTTTTCATAAGTCATTCTCCTTTTAAGAAATTTATGCTAACCTATAGAAGAGGATACACCTTAAAGTAGGTTTAATGTCAATAGGAGAATAAAATGAAAAAACAAATTAGTTCAGTGGCTAATATGCTTGATATACCGGCATCTAAATTACGTTATTGGGATAAAAAAGGATTGATTCGTTTTGAGCGAGATTTGGAAAATAACTATAGAGTTTTTTCAAATCAAACTATTATGGATATTTGCGATATTATTTTTTATCGCGACCTATATATGCCGATAAAAGATATTCAGGAGCTTTATTCAAAAGAATACTTTGATTTAAATGAACTTTTTCAAGAAAATAAAAAATCGCTTTTAAATCAAATATCTAAATTGGAAAAATCAGTGGAAAAAATTGATAAGAGAATAGAGGCTTTAAATACTATAGAAAAATTAAAAAGTGAAGGATTTAAAATTGAAAAATATAAATTAAAAGAAATTAATCATTTTGATTTTGAAAACCAAAGTCATGTAGAAAGCTATTTGGAAAATCCTGAGGAAACCATAATTTTTGTATCTCCTAAAGAAGGAGATAAATTTAAATATGGGATTTTTTCTGAATATGGAAAGACTATAAGAGAAAAAGACAGTGGATTAAATTTATATCTAGTGGGATTGTTTTGGGTTAGTACGGAAGATAAAATTTCCAACTTACAAGAATTTATAGATAAGGCAAAAGAATTAAACTATATTCCGGGATCTCTTGTAGGAGAATATTTAATTACCACAGGTAAAGATATTAAAACGGACTATTATATTGGAAGAATGGAATTAAAGTAGTTAGTTTAAATATTGAATTTTAAAGGTGATAAGATGTCAACTAAAAGTAATTTATTTAAGGGATTGAGTTTTTCAGAAATTGAAGATTTTTTAAATAATAATTTTGCAAAGTATTTGAAATTTAAAAAAGGGGAAGAGGTATTTTTACAGGGAGAAAAGCCTGAATATCTTTTTATATTGGAAAGAGGTTCAGTTGTAGTTGAAAATACTAACTCCAGTGGCAAACGAAGCATAGTTAACATATTTAATGAAAGGGGAACGGTCTTTGGAGAAGTATATCTGTACTTAGAGGGAGAATATGATTATAGTTGTTTTTCCAACGAAGATACAGAAGTATTGGCAATACCTAAGAAAGCTTTAGAGTTTAACGAAAATATAGATAAAATTAAAACTATACTTTTAAATAATATGTTGTCTATTTTAGCTGCAAAGGCGCTTTACTTAAATAAAAAGCTTTTAATTTCAAGTAGTTATTCATTAAGAGAGAAGTTAGCTAAGTTTTTTATGGAACAGGCTATAGATGAAAAAACAGTTAACTTAAACTTTACTAGAGAAGAACTGGCTGACTACTTAGGTGCTACAAGACCTTCCATATCTAGAGAACTTATGAATATGCATAATGATGGTTTAATAGAAGTTGGTAGAAAAAATATAAAGATAAACAAAGAGGAGTTGGAAAAGTTTCTATGATAATGTAACAAATGTTACGGAATGAAATATTTTAATAGTATATTCTCTATTTATAGAAGAAATGGGGGATATTATGGGAAATAAAATGTTTTGTTATCAATGTCAAGAAACAGCAAAAAATATAGGTTGTACAGAAGTAGGAGTATGTGGTAAAAATGCTGATGTAGCTAATAAGCAGGATATGTTGATTTGGTTGACTAAGGGTATTTCTGAAATTGTGACAAGACTTAGATCTGAGGGATACGAAGTTCCTTACTATATAAATGAAATAGTTACTGATAACTTATTTACTACTATAACTAATGCAAATTTTGATGAAAAAGTAATTGAAGATAGGATAATTCTTACACTAGGAGAAAAAGAAAATCTTTACAATAGTTTAAAGGATAAAGAAGATTTTTCAGAAGCTGCGTTATATAGTGATTTATCTATAGAAAATATCTCTGAAAAGAGCAAGGTTGTGGGTGTTCTTTCCACTTCAGATGAAGATATTAAAAGTCTAAGAGAATTAATTGTATATGGTTTAAAAGGACTTAGCGCATACACTAAACATGCGGAAGTACTGCTAAACAACAATGAAGAAATTAATATATTTATTCAAAAAGCTCTTGCAAAAACTTTAGATGATTCATTGGGTGGCGAAGATCTGATAAACTTGGTGTTGGAAACCGGGAAATATGGTGTCTTAGCTATGGAGGAACTGGATAAAGCTAATACCAAAGCCTATGGTAATCCGGAAATTACTAAAGTAAATATAGGAGTTAGAAATAATCCGGGAATTTTAATTTCAGGACATGACTTAAGGGATATGGAAATGTTGTTGAAACAAAGTCAAGGAAGTGGAGTGGATATCTATACTCATTCAGAAATGTTGCCTGCAAACTATTATCCTGAATTTAAAAAATATGATAATTTTGTTGGAAATTATGGAAATGCTTGGTGGAAACAAAGAGAAGAATTTGAGTCATTTAACGGACCTATTTTAATGACGACAAATTGTATCGTCCCACCAAAGGAAAGTTATCAAGATAGGTTATTTACAACGGGGATGGCAGGATTTCCCGGCTGTAAACATATAGATGGCAATGTAGGTGAAGAAAAAGACTTTTCAGAACTTATAGAGCTTGCAAAAAGATGCGAAAGTCCAAAAGAAATTGAAACAGGTGAAATTATTGGAGGTTTTGCACACAACCAAGTTTTTCAATTAGCAGATAAAATTGTAGATGCGGTTAAAAGCGGAGCAATTAAAAAATTTGTAGTAATGGCAGGGTGTGACGGAAGACAAAAGGGAAGAAATTACTATAGTGATTTTGCAAAGTCTCTTCCAAAGGACAGTGTCATACTTACTGCAGGGTGTGCTAAGTATAGATATAATAAGTTGAATTTGGGAGACATCGGCGGAATTCCTAGAGTACTTGATGCAGGTCAGTGTAATGATTCCTATTCCTTAGTTGTTATTGCTCTTAAGTTAAAGGAAATATTTAACTTAAAAGATATAAATGAACTACCTATTATATACAATATTGCATGGTATGAACAAAAGGCAGTAATAGTTTTGTTATCTCTATTGTATCTAGGAGTTAAGGATATTCACTTAGGGCCAACTCTTCCGGGATTTTTATCTAAAAATGTAGCTGATATTTTAGTTAGAGAGTTTGGAATATCAGGAATAGGTACTGTTGAAGAGGATATTGAATTGTTTTTTCCTGAAGCTAAAGAATTAAAAAGTTCAATTGACGAAGACTTTACAATTGGACAATTGGTTATGAAGCATCCTGAGACAGCACCGGTGCTTATGAGTATGGGAATGCACTGTCTAGGCTGTCCTGCATCTCAAAATGAAACTTTAAAAGAAGCGTCAATGGTCCATGGATTTAATTTAAATGAGCTTTTAGATAAAATAAATGAAATCATTATAGAGCAAGATTTAAAGATGGTATGATTTTCAATCTAAGTATTATAAAAGGAGCAAGTATGTTTACCATAGAATTTTTAAAAAAAGAGCATGAAAAAATAATAGAAGTAGTGGATAAAGTTGAAGAAAATTGTATTTCTATAATGAATGGACGAGAATTAAATGTTAATTTTTATAGAGTGTTAATTGAGTATATTAGAAAATTTGCCGATTCAACTCACCATAAAAAAGAAGAGGATATACTTTTTAAATACATGGTAGATAATTTGGGAGAAGTAGCGGAAAAATTAGTAAAAAGCGGAATGTTAACAGAGCATCAAATGGCGAGGTACTATGTAAGTGAACTTGAGAATTATTTAAATGATTATGAAGAATCCAAATCTGATAAAAGTAAAGTTCAAGTATTAGCTAATGCAATGAGTTATGTAAACTTATTGAGAATTCATGTGGATAAGGAAAATAATGTGGTATATCCCTTTGGTGAAAGAAGTTTGACTAAAGAACTGCTTTCTGAAATAGATTCGGAAATGAAGTCAAAAATAAAACTAGAAGAGCAAAATGAGGAAAGGAGAAAAGAGTTACTAGATAAGTTGTTTTCTCTTTAACTCAAGTTCGTATTTAGACAGTAGGGAAGTTTTAAAGAGTCAGTTGTTTACTGACTCTTTTATAATTTTATAAGTTTGTATCTATCAATTCTTCTATTTTCCAGAGTTCCGACTTGTTGCCTTATAGCTTTTACATAATCCAAGTTGATTTCTGCAGTAGTTAATCCTTCAAAGTCTGAGGACTTAGCTATAATATCTCCCCAAGGATCTACTACTAATGACTTGGCATAGGCCTGAAATTTTGGCTTTTTACCTATTTGAGCTGCGGCAATTACATAGGCCCCGTTTTCAATAGCCCTTGCTCTTAAAAGAGTTTCCCAATGGTCTTTGCCTGTATTAATAGTAAAGTTAGATGGTACAAATAAAATTTCCGCGCCTTCAAGAACCATTAATCTATAGAGTTCGGGAAATCTCATATCGTAACATATGGACATTCCCCAAGTCCCAAGTTCTTTAGTGTCTAATACTACAATTTCTTCACCGGGCATTATTTTATTGGATTCTTTAATAGTAGGCCCGTTTTCAATGGTAACGTCAAAGGGATGTAGTTTTACATACTTGCTCATTAACTCGCCTTTCGGGTTTATAATAAATGAGGTATTACTAGGTCTATCATATTCATTGCTTTTTTCATATATGCTTCCTGCATGAATCCAAATTTGATTTTTAATTGCTAGGTTTGCCAGAAAATTAAAAGTTTTTCCATCAGGAATATTTTCAGCGTGAGCAGAGGGGTCTTTCCCAATATAATTGGAGTTTTCAGGAAGAGCCACAAGTTTGCATCCCTTTGTACTAGCTTCTTCAATATAGTATTTGATTTTATTTAAATTTTCTTCTAAGTTGTCTTGTGTATCTAATTGTATAAGACCTATAGAATATTTGTTCATAATTGCCTCCTTAAAAGTAAAAGTATGATAACATATTGTTAACTGTCACAATTAAAATATGTAAAAAAATTAAAAGTTAGGAAGTGATTATCTGTGAAACATGAGTGGAGAAAACATGAAAAAGAGCTTTATAGCACTAAAAAGAAACCAACAATATTAACAGTTCCAAAGCAAAAGTACATAATGATTAAAGGGAAGGGAAATCCCAATAACGAAGATTTTTCTCGCAAAATAGGAGTCCTAATGTCAATAGCATACCCCATAAAAATGAATTATAAACGATTTTGCAAAAACAACTTAGAAATTGATGAAGAATTTCATTGTACTGATTACACTGTATATCCTTTAGAGGGACTTTGGACTAAGGAAAAGGAAAATAGTAATAATAAAGACGATTTTATATATACTATTATGGTAAGACAACCTGACTTTATTAGTGAAGAAATGTTTGATGAGGCTATTAAAACAGTTAAGAAGAAAAAACCTGATGATTTATTAGAAGAAGTAAGCTTTGGTGAAATTGAGGACGGGTTATGTGTTCAAATGCTTCATATAGGGTCTTATGACAGTGAAGATAATACTTTTAAGTTAATGGATGAATTAGTAAAAGAGGGCGGATACATTAGAAGTGATAGTTACCATAGAGAAATTTATTTAAGTGACGCAAGGAGAGTGGAATCAAATAAATTAAAGACTATACTTAGATATAAAATAAAAAAGAAATAGTTTTAAATATTTACTATAATTAATAGTGCTTAGATCTAGAAAAAAGAAAAGTGGGACTGTGAACCTGTTAAAAAAAGTCTTTTAGATAACCAAAAGACTTTTTTTGTTGAAACTAGTTACTATCATTTAGATTATATCCTTCGCCAATTATAACGGTTCTGTTTTCTCCATCCCAACTTATATCTGAGCCTAATTGTTCCACTACAAAACGTAGAGGTACAAAAGTGTGATTGTCTATAATTTTAGGGGGAACCTCCAAACTGAAACTTAGTACTTCATTATCTATGGATCTGCCTTCTGCAATTGTTTTTCCTATAGTAAGTTCAAGATAGTTGTTTTCATTTTGAATAGTTACTTTTCTTGCATTTTCATTCCAACTAATTTCATAATTCAGTTGTTCTGCAACTGCCTTAATTGGTGCTAAAGTTATATTTTCCTCAATAAATGGAGCAACTTCACTTTGTACATATTCTCCATTAATCCAAATTTTAATTTCTTCCTGTGCTTGTACGTTCTTTGGAATTATGAAAAATAATAAAATAAATATTAAATTTAAATTTTTTTTCATACTAAATCTCCTTTAACAGTTCAGCAGGATTTTAACTTATGCAATATATTTTTAAAGCTTAAAATTTGTTTAGAAATTCCTGTTAAGAATTGTCTTATGGTTTTTCCATTTCAATTATTAAAAGGTGAGAAGTGTTGCCGGCATAAATGGAAATATCTTCTTCAACAATTTCAAGAGCATCTCTTTCACCAAGGACAATTCCATTTACATCCATTTCTCCCTCAACAGCTATTAAGTAAGCTTGTCTTCCCGGATTGACTTTAAAATCCAAGGTATCATCTCTAAGAATTAAAGAGGAGTATATATGAACATCGGCATGAACCTGAATGGGAAATTTCTTATCTCCATCACCGGAGGCTATTGGCATCCATCTATTAACTCTGTCTTCCCACTTTAGGTGTAAATCGCCATAGTTTGGAGTATAACCTTCTTTATTTGGTAAAATCCAAATTTGAAGAAAGCGCAATACTTCATGACCATAGTTGTGTTCTCCATGTTTCACACCGGTTCCCGCGCTCATATATTGAACCTGTCCCCGAGTTAATTTTCGGCGATTGCCCATATTATCAGTATGAGTAAGCTCACCTTCTACAACATATGATATTATTTCCATATTTTCGTGAAAGTGTTTATTAAATCCGGTCCCGGCTCCAACTAAATCATCGTTTACAACCCTTAAAACTCCAAATTGAATATTATTTGGATTGTAATAATCTGCAAAAGAAAAATGGTGGAAACTATCTAACCAATGTGAATTACTATGTCCCATACTATCTCTTTTTATGTGTCTTAGCATATTAACCTCCTTTAAGTTAATTATACTTTCAACCTGTCTTTAAAAAAATACCCATTAAATAACATTTTAATCTGTGCTTTTAAACTGATTATTTTAAATATATAATTGTAAAAGCTAATATGCTAAGATAAAATGGAGTTATAAAATAGTTTAGTAGGTGGTTAAATGTTACCCATAGATAGAAAAAATAAAATATATAATCTTTTTTTAGAAAGAAAAACTTTGACTATTAAAGAGCTGGCAAAGGAGTTTGACGTTTCGGAGCAAACTATTAGAAGAGATTTTAAAGAGCTAGAAGATGGTGATATTATTACAATGTTTTACGGTGGAGGAACAATTAATGAAGTATCATTGTCTAAAAAGAACGTTGAATTTTCAGTAAGACAGAAATTAACTATTAGGGAAAAGGAAGAAATTGCAAGACTGACCTATGATAAAGTAAAACCAAATGAATCCATATATATGGACAACTCATCTACAGTTTTGGCTATGTTGGACTTTATAGATGATGTACCGGTTACTATAGTTACAAATGCAATTATGGTTTCATATAGACTTTTAAATTTTAAAAATATAAATTTAGTTCAGCTTGGCGGAGTAATAGATATAAGAAATAAATGTACTTCAGATAGTACATGTTTGGAAATGATTGATAATTACAATTTTGAAAAGAGTTTTATTTCATGCAGTTCCATATCTATGGTTAACGGAATAACTGATTCTAACGTAGCAATTTCATCAGTTAGAAAAAAAGTTATAGAGCATTCAAAGGAAGTATATTTATTAGTTGATCATACGAAGTTTGATAAAATTTCTCTCGTTCATATATCAGATTTTGAAAAGATAGATTACTTAATAACTAACAGAAAGCCTAGTGATGAATGGGAGGAATTTTTAGCGGAGAGTGACGTTAAAATTTTATATGGGAATTATTGAATTAAGAATATTTTAAGAGAGTTTAAGCTTTAAATAGGTTTTAGACTCTCTTTATTTATACGTTTATAGACTAGACTATAAGGATTAAAATCTTTACAAAATATTACATTAGTAGCTTCAATTAGATTGACTATTGTAAGAAAACCTTATATTATAATAACAAACGAACATAATATTACACAATACTTTATAAAAATTACATGATTAATCATAAAACTGTTTGTTAATATCATTAAGGGGGAAGTGAAGTGGAAAATAATAACTTAAAGGGTGTAAAAAAGGGAAGTTTACTGGGGCTTTTACCTTTAATTGCCTTCTTGGTACTTTACATGGGGACGGGTTTAATAACAGGAGATTTTAATGTGATGCCACTAATGGTTGGAATGTTAGTTGCCTCTGTTGTCGCAATGTTTTTAAATACTCCTGAAGGTGAAAAAAGTTAAGTCTAGATGAAAAACTATCTTTATTCTGTAAAGGTGGAGGAGAAGAAACTTTAGTTCTAATGGTAGTAATCTACGTACTGTGCGGAGGTTTCTCAGGTATTACTCGCGGTATGGGAGCAGTTGATTCAATTGTAAACTTTGCTCTGTCAATTATTCCCAGTAATTTAGTACTGCCAGGATTATTCTTAGTTGGATGTTTATTAAGTTTTGCCATGGGAACTTCAATGGGTACTGTTGCTGCTCTAATGCCAATTGGAATTGGGATAGCTGAAAAATCAGGTGTAAGTTTAGCTTTAGTATCGGGAGTTGTAGTGGGTAGTGCAATGTTTGGAGATAACTTATCCTTTATTTCTGACACTACAATTGCGGCAACGCGAACTCAAAATATAAAAAACATTGAGAAGTTTAAAGCCAATGCAATTATGGTTTTGCCTGCTTTTATTCTAACTATTGCTTGGCTATTATTTCAAGGTGGCTCAGGAGCAATTGAACTAGGTACATATAATTTATTTTATACAGCTCCTTATATTTTAGTAATAGTGCTTTCATTAATGGGATTAAATGTAGCTGTAGTTCTAGGTTTGGGAATTGCTTTGTCAGTGGTAATTGGCGTTATTAACGGAAGCTTTACGTTACTTGGCAGCTTTGCAGTACTCCATGAGGGAATAATGGGGATGGAAGATATGGCTGTAATAGCTGTAATAGTAGGTGGAATAGTGGAGCTGATGAGAGCTTATGGAGGAATTGATTTTCTATTGTATAATTTAACTAAGACCACTAAGACTAAAAAAGGTGCAGAACTTTCAATTGCAGGGTTAGTAAGTTTATTGGATTTAGCTATGACTAACAATACGATTTCTATAATTGCAGCGGGATCTATTGCCAGAGACATCTCTCAAGAATATGACATTGCTCCTCAAAGAGTGGCAAGTTTATTGGATATCTTTGCCAGTGCCTTTAACGGTTTGGCTCCCTATGCAGGTCAACTGTTAGTAGCAGGAGGAATGGCGGGAATTGCTCCGGCTTCCATTATGCCTTACAATGTATATTGTATTTTAATGTTGGTATTTGGATTACTTTCCATAATAACAGGAGTTCCAAATTATAATAAAAAAGTAAAAACAAAATAAGAGTGGTGACTTAGGTCCTACTCTTATTTACTTAAAGGAGAGGTTATGGATTATAAAAGTATATTAAGTGAGGAAGAAATAAGAGAATATGCAAAAAAACACATTGATGACTTTAGAGAGGGAGAAATATCAATAGATGAAATAGGTGATGGGAATATTAACTATGTCTTTAAAGTAACATCTAAAGGTGGAGAGAGTTTAATTTTTAAGAAGGCAGAAAAATTACTACGTACTTCAGGAAGACCTTTAGATCAAAAGAGAATTGAGATTGAACAGGAGTACTTAAAAATTGCCGACTCATATGTAAAAGATAAAGTTCCTAAAATATATGAATTTGATAAAGGTAATTCACTGATAATTATGGAGGATATATCGGATTTTAAAAATTTAAGAACAGAACTTATAAATGGAAATATTTATAAAAATATGTCTAAATGGGTTATAGAATTTTTAATTCCTATTTTAAGTAATACTTCGGACATTGTAGATGATGCGGAAAATAAAAAGGAGAAAATGAGATTTTTTATTAATCCTGAAATGTGTAAAATTTCTGAGGATTTAGTACTTACTGAGCCATATAATGACTATAAAAATCGTAATATAGTCTATAAAGGTGAAGAAGATTTTGTAAGGGAATATATTTATGAAGATATGACTTTGAGAAAAGAGGTTAATGAATTAAAAATTAACTTTATGAATAATTCTCAGGTGCTGTTACATGGAGACTTACATTCCGGTTCGATTTTTGTTAACGAAAGTGGATTAAGAGTAATAGATTCTGAATTTGCCTTTTATGGACCGGCAGGTTATGACATAGGAAATGTTTTGGCCCACTATGTAATTTCCTATATTACTTCAAGTGTGGAAAATAATAAAACAATGCAGTTTATGGATATACTTATAAGTGAAACTAAGTATCTTTATGACAAAGTTTTTAAGAAGTTGTTAGTTGCTCTTATTGAAAAGGCAAATGCTTTTTATACTGTTGAATATCTAAGAAAGTATGTAAACAGTATTAAATCGGATACTTTAGGTTATATGGGAACGGAGATAATAAGAAGAGTTGTGGGGGATACAAAGACCAAAGAAATAGAAGAAGTTTCGGAATTTAACAGGATTGAAAGTGATAAAGCTCTAATTAAATTTGGTAAGTACTGTATTTTAAATAGAGGGGAAGACATCAAAGGAGATGACTTAGTAGATTATATTAAATTTTTATTGTAGGAGATTAAAATGAAAAGACAAGATTATGATTTGCCATACCTTTTGAGATATGAAAATGTGGCTTGGTATGAGGATGGACAAGTAAGTATTTTAGATAGAAGGATATACCCTATTAAAAAAGAAAAGGTTGTATGTAGAAGTTATAGTGATGTAACTAAAGCCATAGCGGAAATGGTAACTCAAAGTGCAGGCCCCTATACTGCTGTAGGAATGGGAATGGCACTGGCTGCTTATGAGTGTAGAAAGGAAAGTTCGGAAAATCAAATCAACTTTTTAAAAGAAGCTTCCTATAATTTGGCTAATGCCAGACCTACAACTGCCAATAGAATGAGTTTAATAACGGAAAAGTCCTTTGAAATCGGTAAAGAAGCGATTTTAAAAGGAGAAAATCCAATTGAGGCAATTAGATTAGATACTATTGACTCTTTAAATCGAAGATATTCTACAATGGAAAATGTGGCTAAGTACCTTGTTAATCTACTTAGCAGTGATTCCGCCGTTTTAACTCAGTGTTACGGAGAGACTATAGTGGGAATGCTTTTAAGACTTGCAAAACAAGAAAAAAAGGACCTTAAATTTTATTGTGCAGAGACCAGACCATATTTTCAGGGAGCTAGGCTGACGGCTTCCTGTTGTGCGGAAATGGGTTTTGATACTACTGTAATAACAGATAATATGGTGGCTTGGCTGTTGGAAAATGAAAAGGTAGATATATTTACTTCAGCTGCCGATACTATAACGGAAAACGGCTATGTAACTAATAAAATAGGAACCTATCAGATTGCAATTTTATGTGAAAAATTTAATGTACCTTACTATGTTACAGGTTTACCTGATATTGGAAAGAAAGATAGAGATAGCATAGTAATTGAAATGAGAGACCCTGAGCAAATGTTGAAATTTTTGGATATTAAAATTACAGATAAAAATGTTAAGGGAATATATCCTTCCTTTGATATAACACCTCCGGAACTTATAAAGGGAATAATTACAGATAAAGGAATTTTCAAACCTGAGGAATTAAGTGGATATTTAAAGAATCCCACAAAGTTTTATTAATAAGGAGATAATATGAAATTATTAGTGAGAGCTCCAATGGTGGAAAGGGATTTAAATAGATTGAAAGGTGTTTTTAGTGAAATTATCTATAATCCTTGGACCATAACTGGAGAGAGATATTATGAAGATGAAATGATAGAGTTATTAACTAGAGAAAAACCTGATGGCTTGATAATTGAATTAGACGAAATAACTGAAAAGGTAATAAGGAATTATAAAGGATTAAAATTTATAGGTGATTGTAGGGCAACGCCGGAAAATATAGATGTGAAATCCTGCAGTGCTTACGGAATACCCTTACTTACAACTCCGGGAAGAAATGCTCAGGCAGTGGCGGAATTATGGCTATCTACAGTAATTATGTTTCTTCGAAATGTTCTTGCTTCAATGAAATGGATGGAGGAAGAAAATTGGATAGATGGTACAACACCTTATTATTTATTTAGAGGAAATGAATTATATGAAAAGCATGTGGGATTTATTGGAATGGGTGCTGTGCCAAGAGCAATTTTTAAATTACTTAAGCCTTTTAACTGCAAAGTGTCCTACTACGATCCCTATTTAAAAAATGAAATTGAAGGTGCGGAAAAAGTATCTCTGGAAGAAATATTTAAAAATTGTGAAATTGTCTCAGTACATTTGCCTTCAAATGAAAATACAAGGGAAATGATAGATGAAAAGCTTTTAAATTTAATGAAAGAAGACGCCATCTTTATAAATAGTTCACGTTCAAATGTAGTGGATAACAAAAAATTATACAGAGTACTAGATGAGAGGAAAATACGCGGCGCTATTATAGATGTCTTTGATGTGGAACCTCCTATTGGCGGAAAGACCATATTTGACAATTTAGATAATGTTATACTAACACCTCATATATATGGTGCAACTTTTGAAGTGGTAAATCATCAGTCTAAAATTATAACAGATAAAATTTTAAAGTTTATAGATGGTGAAAATCTAGAAGAGATTATTTTCAATAGTGATATTTTAACAGGTGAATCATGAGAGAAGAATATTATTTGCTAATTGATATTGGTACGGGGAATACTGTAGTTGCCATAGGAGATAGCAAAAGGAATATAGTGGATTTTATGGGATTTTCAAATGAATATGAAAGAGATTTAGCCTATGAAAATTCATTGGTTTTTTCCCCTGAGAAACTCTTGGATAAAATCATTGTCGCAATAAAGAATTTACTTGGTAAGAATGAAATCAGAAGGATTGAATCTATAATATGCGACAGTCCTAGACAAAGTTTCGTTTTACTAGATGAAAATAAAAAAGCGATTATTGGAATGCCAAATATAGACAATCGGGGCAAGGAGTTTATTGAAAAGTACAGTGATGAAAAATTAAAAGAAAAAGTATATACACTAAGCGGTCATCCTTTAACAGAGGACTTTGGTGCGATGAAATTAGTAGCCACTAGAGAGAGGCAAAAGGAAATTTTTAATAAATCACGTTGGTTTATAAGTATCAGTGAATGGTTGGGAAGCGTATTTACTGAAAAATTGTCTATGGAATATTCACATGCCGGAGAAACTCAACTTTTTAATATAAAAGAAAATCGTTGGGATGAGGAGCTATGTGAAATATTTAATATTGATATCGATATATTACCTGAAGTAGTGAGTAGCGGAAAAGTGCTGGGAAGTATAAAAAATGATTTTACTACAGAGTTTGGGCTTGATTCTCAAACGGATTTTATAGTGGGAGGAGCAGATACACAGTTTGCTTTAGAAGGGATAGGAGATATAAATAAAAGTGATTTAGTAATCGTGTCAGGAACTACTACTCCCATTATAAAGTTGAGAAATAATCCCATCTATGACTATGAAAATAATATTTGGAATGGGAAACACTGCGGCGGAGAAAAGTATATGGTTGAGTCTAATCCCGGGGTTACAGGATTAAATTATCAAAACTTTAAAGAAATCTTTGCTCATAATATAAGTTATGATGAACTGGAGAATCAATATTTGAAAATAAAAAATCCCCGTGTAGTTGCAAGCCTAACGTCACAGATAACTTTAAAGGCCAAGGGAAGTATAAGGGGTGGATTTTATTTAACGCCACCAAATTCAAATAATATTACAATTTACGATTTTATGTATGGGATTTTATGTGACAACGTATGTGCAATATATGAAAAGTTTAAAATTTTAAATGAAAAAGAAAAAAACAATTTAGTAGTAGGTTGTGGGGGAGGTTTTCAATCTGAAAACTTTACACAAAATCTTGCTAATTTAATAGGACTGCCAATAAGTTTAAATGAAGGGTTTAGTAAAAGTTCATTAATGGGTTTATTAAATAAGTCAGTTAAAAATAAAAACAATGAAGAGCTTTTTTCAAATACAGTTAAAACTTATTATCCTAAAGAGGGTACATATATTCACTTATACTATGAAAAGTGGCTAGAGAGTGTAAAATGAAATATTTAAAAGGAGAAAAAATATGTTAATGATTGAAGAGAGAAAGAAAATAGTGGAGTTTGGTAAAAAACTTATAACTGAGGGATTGACTACGGGAACAGGCGGAAACATTTCCATTGTAGATAGAGAGAAAGGTTACTTTGCCATAAGTCCAAGCGGAATTGACTATTTTGAAACTGAAATTGAAGACATTGTCATAATGGATTTAGAGGGGAATGTAGTAGAGGGAAAAAGAAAACCTTCAAGTGAATTTGAAATGCATAGATTAATATATTTAAATAGAGAAGAATCCGGAGCAGTGGTGCATTGTCATTCAACTTTTGCCACAGTACTGGCTTGTAATAGAATGGACTTGCCCGCTTCAAATTACATTATAGCTGATGCAGGGGGAAAGGATATAAAGTGTGCGGAGTATGCTACCTTTGGAACTAGAGAAATAGGTGAAAAAGCTGTTGAGGCAATGGTGGGAAGAAGAGCTTGTCTTCAAGCTAATCATGGTCAAATTACCTTTGGCAAGACTTTAGAAAGTGCTTTTAATTTAGCTAAGACAGTTGAACAACTTTCAAAGATTCATGTATTTGCTTCGGCTTGCGGGAAACCGGTAATAATTGATGATGAAGAAGTTGAAAATATAGTTCACAGATTTCAAAATTATGGACAAAGTACGAAGGAAGAACAGTAAAAAAGGAACCTAAGCTAATCTTAGGTTCCTTTAAATTGCGTTAAAGTTTAAAGTATTTCACAGATACCCGGGTCCTGAATATCTTTACCTGCATCTACATTTACATCGTCATAGCTGTTGTCTTCATTAAATTTTCTAACAACATAAGAGCATTGAGCTTTAATTTTAAAATTGTTTTCTCTTGCATAAGATGTAAGCTCATTAAGAAGCTTTTCAGCCATACCTTGGCCTCTTAGTTCAGGTTTTACCACAGTACTTGCAGCAATTAGAACCTCAGGGTTATCTTCAGTTGGTCTAAATTTAATAAAACCTGAAGGATTTTCCTTACTTTCTCCTACCCAAAATAAATTTTCGTCTCTAACTATTTTATTCATAAAATCATCCTTTCACTTCCTATTAAAAATTATATACCCCTTAAGAGATATTAATTAACAAAACAAATATCCCAATATTTAATAAGTTTACATATTTGATATAATTATTAATAAACTTAGAATTTAAGATTTTAATATAACTATTTAAAGAGGTAAGAATGTATTATTTTATAATAAATCCAAAATCTCAATCGGGAAGAGGAGAAAAAATTTGGCTGGAAATCAAAAGGAAAGTTGAACTTAAAAAAATTGATTATAAATACTTTGTAACAGAGAAGAAAGGTGATGCTCAAAAGTTTGCTAAAGAAATTAGCAGTGATTTAACAGAAAAGGTCATTATAGTAGTGTTAGGAGGAGACGGGACACTTAATGAGGTTATAAATGGATTGAAAAATATTAATTTAATAACTTTGGGAATTATTCCTACAGGTTCGGGAAATGATTTCGTAAGGTCTTATGGAAAGATTAAGGATTTAAATAGTCATGTGGAAAAAATTTTAAATCCTAAAGATATTGTAAAATACAATATAGGCTATGTGGAAAATGAGTATGGGTGTAGAAATTTTATAGTGTCCTCAGGTTTTGGTTTTGATGCAACTATAACAAACGAAGTCAACAATGCTAAATCAAAGATAGTATATAAAAACACCGCACTTGGAAAACTTATCTATGCATTTAGCGCATTAAAGGTAATGGCCAGCTTTAAACCGTTGGAGTTGAAAATAACTGAGGGCAGTGGAGAGAGAATTTTTAAAAGTTGTTATTTTTGTGTAATTATGAATACAGCCTATGAGGGAAAGGCCGTAATGTTATGTCCTCAAGCAAAGGGTTATGACGATTTTTTAGATCTCTGCATATTTAATACTAAGTCAAAAACAGTAGTTATCTATTTGATTTTAAAGGCATTTTTTGGTAGACATGAAAACAGTAATCGAGTTTATATTTCAAAGGGTAGGAAGTATAAAGTGGAATGTTTAAGCTCCACCCATTGTCATGTTGATGGGGAACAGTTAGGTAGGAGTACTTGGGCGGAATATGGTTTAAGAAATGAAAAAATAAATATTATAGTAAAATAAAAAACCTCCGAAGAGGTTTTTTTAAATTACTAATTTCCCTATATTACTTAGATATGCGGAAATTCTTTCATAGCTGCTTAAAAGTTTTTCATAGAACAGACCGCTTTCAGGGTCGCAAGTTCCGTTTTTCATTCTATCTATGTGGCGATTTCTAAATGTTTCAATTTCAACTTCTACAATGTCATTAATTCTACGGGTATTTGCACGTCTTTCTTCTCTGGTCTTATCTTCATAGATAGATTTATATAGACTGTTTAGACGTTGATCTAAAATTCTGATTTCCTTATGGAAATCTTCACTGTAGTATAGGTTTCTATCATAGGATGCCTTTGCATATTCGCCAATTGATTTTGTATGGTCTCCAATTCTTTCTATATCTCTTACAATTCTCAGATAACCTGTGAAATAAGAAGCCATTGTATCATCCATAGGTTCACTTAAAACATCAATAATGTATTTTGTAATATTGGAGTTTAAATAGTTTATTATCTCCTCATTATGCAAAAGAAGTCTATGTTTCTTTTCGTCATAATCATTAAATATTTCCATTGCAATTTTATAATTTTCTCTTGCAATATCTAACATTCTTGTGGTTTCCGCTCTTACGTCAGTTAGAGCTGCATTGGAATCTTTACCGCTTTTAATATTAATATACTTAAGAGCAAGATCTTCTGTTAGAGGATCCTTTCCAGGTATTAATTTTGTAGCAAGATTTGCAAGGTACTTAGAAAATGGAAATAGTATAACAGTGGCTACAATATTAAATAAAGTATGGAAATTGGCCAACTGTGCTGCAGGTAAATCCTTAGAAAATTTTACAACCCAAGTTTCTATAGGAAGTATACCTAGAAGAATTACAAATATTATAGTTCCTATAACGTTAAAGAGCACGTGTACAGCGGCTGCTCTCTTACCGTTTTTAGAGCTTCCCATAGCAGATAGTATACTGGTAATACAAGTACCTATATTAAAGCCGAATATAATGTACATTGAGCCGTGTAGTCCAACTAATCCCTTATTGGCAAGTGCTTGCAAAATACCTAAGGAAGCACTTGAAGATTGAATAATTGCAGTAAAAAAAGTACCAACAAAAATACCTGTTATTGGATTTGAAATCTTAGTCATCAAAGATACAAAAGCCTCATTTGTTTGTAGAGGAACCATTGACTGAGACATAATATCCATTCCCATAAATAAAACTCCCAGCCCCATAACTACCTGTCCAAGATGGGATATTGAGCTTTTATTTATAAATTTATACATAAAGAACCCAATAAAAGCAATTAAAGGTGCTGAATCAGTAATATTTAATGCAACTAACTGTCCGGTGACCGTTGTACCTATATTGGCCCCCATAATTACTCCTACGGCTTGTTGCAGCGACATTAAACCTGCATTTACAAACCCTACAACCATTACTGTTGTAGCGGAACTACTTTGAATAATAGCTGTAACAGCAATTCCCACTCCAATACCTTTAAGGGTGTTGGAGGTTAATTTTTCAATAATTTTTTGAAGCTTATTTCCGGCAAAGAGTTCCAACCCTTCGCTCATTAAATCCATACCATATAAAAATAATGCAAGTCCGCCTAGTAGCGAAAAGATATAGACAATTGAAAAGCTTTGAACCGTCGACATTTTTTCCTCCTATTAAATTAATCCATTGTTAATCATAACTCAATTGTAGAAAATTTCATAGTAATATTTTGATTTTTAAAGAATGTTTTAAAAGTATGGTGGACTAAAATAATATTATTATTTTCTAACGAAGGCGATTGCAAGACACCCCGGGCCTACATGAGTTCCTATTACACCACTTATGGGAAACATTGCCGTGTTTTTTAAGTTATATTTTTTAATAGTTTCATTCATAAATTGAATACATCTTTCTTCGCTGGAAGTATGTCCAAAGTATACCGGGAAACTTTCATCTACTTCAGTGGCTTCAAATTCTTTATAAAGCAAGTTAAGTGAAGCTTTTGAACCGCGTGCTTTTCCCAATTCTTCAAGTACAGAATTTTTAAGTATAATCGTAGGTTTAATATTTAACAATTCACCTATGAAGGCCATTGAAGCGGGAATTCTTCCACCCATTTTCAAGAATTTCAAAGTATCAAGAGCGCCGCATACTACTGTGTGTCTCTTTAAATTTTCTATAGCACCTGCAATGTTTTCAAGTTCTTTCCCTTCATCTCTTAACTTAACAGCATGTTCCACTAACAGCCTTTGGGTAATAATAGCCTGTTCGGAATCAATAACTCGTATTCTGTCATAATCTATCATATCCTTTGCCAGGTTTGCGGAATTGACAGTGCCGCTGAGTCCTCCGGCAAGTGTAATTACTAGAACATCATCACCTTTTAACTTTGCTTCGTTATATATATTAAGGTACAATTGTGGAGATGGTTGACTTGTTACAGGTAGAGAAGTTGATACTTTTAATTTTTCAAAAAAACAATCAAAATCTTCAACTGTATTTTGAGGACAGACTTCATCTCCAAAACTAATAGTAAGAGGTACAATATCTATATTTAATTTAACTGCTTCATCAATAGTAATGTCTGAAGCACTGTCAGTAATAATTCTAATCATAATCTTTTCCTTTCCCAAATATAATACTTTTTAATTATATCATATTAAAAATATTCTATAAAATAACAAAGCTCTGCTTTAAAACAGAGCTTTGTTTAGTAGATTAAATTTCCTTATCAGTAGTATTATTTATAGTATCTTTTTTTAAATGTTTCTCTTCATTTTTTAAGTGGATGTATCCTAAAATCACTATGAATAAAGCACCTATAAAGTTAACTATTAAATCTTTCATAGTGTCAACTATTGCAGCGTGGCCTATCAATATTTCTCCATGATAGGTCATAAATTTTTGCATATTGGTTCCTAGTATATGATCTGCCAAAAACTCATAGATTTCCCAAATTACACCGCAGGTAGTGGCAAAGGAAAGAGCAAAGAGACTTACAAAGAAGGGCGTTAAATTCAAGTGGAGTTTTTTATTTTTATTTAAGAAATCCACTATTACAAAGCCTAGGGCACCAAGCATAATTGCGCTGAAACAATGTAAGATAGTATCCCAAAAAGGTACTTTGTAATAAAAATTTCTAACTTCGCCTAAATAAATTGCACAGAATAGGAAAATAAAGTAGATGATTTCCATCATATCAGGAATATCGACACCAAACTTCTTTTCAACTTCAGAGGGCAGAAATATTACAATCATTCCAACTAAACATTGTAATATCATAAGTACGTAATCGCTTTTCACCAGTTCATAGGCTTTATTGGAAGTTCCGCTGGGAGCTTTAACTAGGTTTACAGTTGCATAGACTACAGAAAGGGCAAGAAGTATAAAGAGAATTTTAAAAATAAGTGTCTTTCTCTTATCTATTTTATTATTTTTATTATCGTCAGTATTAAGATTTTTTTCCATTATAATTCCTTTCTATTTTGGCTAAAGAATAAATTAAAGAGTATTTTCAATATATTTATCTGCTTTTAATAAAATATCCATAATTAAATCTATTTCCTTGCGAACAATTAATCTAACTGATTTCTTATCCAAACTTTCAAAGGAAAGTCCGGATACTGTATTAAGTCCGAAAGCACTTAATACCTTCCATAGATTAACATTTGCATCAGTATAGATTAACATTATGGGGCTTTCAAGAGATGTGTTGGCGATTTTTAAATTTTTCGTTTTTGAAATACCCTTAATTAAAGTTTGTTTTTTTGTTTTAATATCAGAGATTAGGTTAGGAATATAATCTTTATCATCAATTAAAATTTCAGCTAGAATTCGTCCTAAGCTATTACAGTTAAAAGGAGAAATAAATTTTTTTAAATATTTACTACTTTCTTCGCTGCTTATGGAGTAACCTACTCTAACACCGGCCAAGCCATAACCTTTCGAAAAACTTCTTACAACGTGTAGATGCTTGTATTCCTTTATTAATGGTGCTGCTGAATTTTCAATATCCATATAGTCTCCATAAGCTTCATCTACAATAATTGCCATATTTAAATTTTTAGCAGCTACAACTATTTCTCTAACTGTTTCAATGGGAAGAATTTGACCTGTTGGATTATTGGGATTTTCCAAAAACACTAAGGAAGCATTACTTGAATGCATCTTATTTAAAAAATCATCTTTTACAAAGGTGTAATTATTTTCAGGTTTAAGGTCATAGTGGCTATGTTTAGCTCCGATTAAGTAAGCGTGGTCGGTATAGGCGGAAAAATTGGGAACATAACTAAATAATCCTTTATTTCCAAGTAAGTAAAGTAGATTAATATTAGTTAATAAATCATAGGAGCCATCACCTAAAGTTATATTTTCTCTATTTAAATTGACTATGCAATTAAATTTTTCTATAATTTTATCTACTAGAGAGAGATTGTTTGGATAATTTTTAATAGAATCACCACTTATTCTACTTAATTTTTCTAAAATATATTTCGGCGTATCTCCATAGTAGATTCCCAAAGAAGCGTCCACTATAATTGGATTTTCATTAGACCCGTCATAGGATTTGGGTATGTAATTTTTAATTGTATTATTTATTAAATCGGACATATGCTCCTCCTTATATTTGGGGTTATTATAGATAATATATTAATTTACTTTAAAACTCAAGAAAGTGATTTTAATTTCACTTGACTAATTTTATAGTAAAAAATACAATGATTTTATATATAGCAAAAAGTGACGTTTATTTTATAAATTGAGAGGTTAAAATGAAAGTATTAATTGCGGGTATTGGTAAGTTAGGATTTCGTGTGGCACAATCATTAGTTGATGAAGGAATGGAAGTAATAATTGTAGATAAAAATGAACAGGTAGTAGAAAATGCAACAAATACCTTAGATGTTATGAGCGTTAATGGGAATGCTTTGGATTTAATGCTTCTAAAGGAGTTGGGGATAGAGCAATGCGACATTGTTATTGCTACTACCAGAAGTGATGAGGCAAATGTAATTTTATGTACCATAGCTAAAAAAATGGGATGTGGCATGAGTATTGCCAGAGTTAGAAATCCGGAATATCATAAACACTTAAATTATCTAGGTGAAGAATTAAATATCGACCTCATTGTCAATCCTGACTATGAAAGTGCTTTAGCTATCGAAAAATATCTTTTGAAAAAATATTTGCTAATGAGTGATGACTTTGCAGGTGGTAAAGTTAAATTAGTTGAATTTAACATAGGTGAGAATAAACATTTTGTCGGCAAGAAATTAATGGAGTTAGAAGGTTTTGAGAATCTGTTAATTACTACAATTGCAAGAGACGGAAAGACTATAATACCAAATGGTCAAACTGTTTTAGAGGAGAATGACGTAATTTTACTTGTGGGAGATTCAAAAACTATTGAGTTTTTTGACAAGGAACATTCCGATGTAGTTAGATTAAGAGCAGTTCAAAAAGTTATGATTGTAGGCGGAGGTAAGATAGGATATTATCTTGGAAAACTTCTTGTTGATTCAGGAATTGAAATTACAATTGTAGAAGTAGATATGGATAGATGTTTATTCTTAAAGGAAAAGTTACCCGAGGCTACTATTATAAACGGAGACGGTACGGATATGAATTTGTTGGAAGAGGAAATGATTCACACTTTTGATGGATTTGTAGCTGCAACGGGAATTGATGAGGCTAATTTATTAATTTCCCTAGTTGCAAAACAGGTGGGAGTCTATAAGACAGTAGCTAAAATTTCAAGAAGTAACTACAATTCAATTATAGATAAATTATATATTGATGCTGTATTTAATACTAATTATATAACTGCCGGCAGAATATTAAGAGTTATAAGGGGGTCAGGTTCTCTCTCTGTAAACTTGATGTTAAGCGGAGATGCAGAATTTACGGAACTGGTTTTAAAAGAAGGAGTCCTTGCTTTAAATAAACAGGTTCAGGATTTAAATTTGAAAAAAGGAGTTTTAATCGTTTCTGTTGTAAGAGACAATGAGGTTATAATTCCAAAGGGAGATACAGTTTTAAAAGCCGGAGATCATGTAATTATATTTTGGGCTCATGATATGTTAGATGAAATGAACAGAGTGTTTAAAACAGTACGTCAAAAGAACGGTTTATTTTCATCAAAACATAAATATATAGAAGATGACGGTGGGGGAAGTCTGTGAATTATTTGCTAATAATTAAAATGCTGGGGACCATATTATTTATAGAATCATTGTTTTTATTACCTCCCTTAGCTTTAAGTATATATGATAATGATGGAACAAGTATAAACATACTTTTAATAATGGTTCTTATGTTTTTAATGGGGTTTGGTGCTATGAAAATAAGGAACAGGGAAAAAACCATAACTCCAAAAGACGGACTATTTATAGTGGCTTTTTCTTGGGTAATAGCTTCTATATTTGGAGCGTTACCCTTGTATATATGTACTGATTTAAGTTATATAGATAGTTTTTTTGAAATAGTTTCAGGATTTACTACTACAGGAGCATCTGTAATACCAAATATTGAACTATTACCGAGATCTATTGTGTTGTGGAGAAGTATAACGCATTGGCTTGGCGGAATGGGTATTTTGGTCTTTACCATAAGTTTGCTGCCGAAACTTGGGGTTGGGGGATTTCAAATTTATAAAGCTGAATCTCCGGGACCGATGGCTGGGAAAATAGAATCTACAATGCGCCAATCTGCAAAGAGACTTTATGCTATCTATTTAACCATTACATTAATATTATTTTTATTGTTGGTAATGGGGGGAATGGGTATATTTGACTCGCTAATTCATACATTTGGAGTAGTTGGTACAGGTGGATTTTCAAGTAAAGCAGATTCTATAATGAGTTATAACAGCTACTATATTCCGTGGGTTATGACCGTTTTTATGGTGCTTTGCGGAACTAATTTCTATATTCACTACTTGTTATTCCAGAAAAAATTCACTGAGATATTTAAAGATGAGGAATTGAGATTATACTATATTATTTTATTAGTTTCTTTTATTATTATAACTTTGGATTTATATCTTAACAATTATGGAAACTTAGCTATTAGTGCAAGAGACGGTGCTTTTCAAATAAGTTCAATTATTTCAACATCAGGCTTTGCAAATGCTGATTACGATTTGTGGCCTAATTTAAGTAAGTATATTCTTCTGATTTTAATGTTTATAGGTTCTTGTGCCGGGTCTACTGCTGGAGGATTTAAAATTGTAAGATTAGTTGTACTATTAAAGCTGGTAAAGAGGGAATTACAAAGGGTGGTCCATCCAAAAGCGGTAATTCCTATTACTTTAAACGGAAGAAAATTAAAAGACGAAGTAGTTATGGGTATTAATTCCTATTTCGGAATATATGCAATAGTCTTTGTCATATCTGTGGGAATAATTTCCATATCTGAAATAGACTTAGTAAGTAGCATATCCTCTGTGGCAACAATGTTAAGTAACGTGGGTCCTGGGTTTAACCTAGTTGGACCTACAAAAAATTTTGCATCCTTTGGAGCAGGATATAAATTATATTTTAGTTTTTTAATGTTACTTGGAAGACTGGAGTTCTTTACGATTTTAGGACTAATAAGTTTTAGATCTAGGAAAAAGACTATACAATAATCAGAACAATAAATATTTTATATAAAGAGAGAAATGGCACAATAAACTAATAGAAGAGCCATTACTGTATTTGTAATTTTAGAATATTTAGAAAACAGTGTCTTAAATATAGAACCAAAAGCAAGCCAAAGTAGATTTGAAGATACACTTATTATTGGAAGTAAAATAGTAAAGGGCAAAATTTTAAATACCTGTCCATTATATACAGGTATTATGTAAGTTTGCATGGTAACCAGCGCATATATAATAACTTTTGGGTTTACAAACTGAAGTAGTAATCCTGATAGAAAATCGCTTTTTAAGTTCTCTTCTTCATTTATTGATGAGCTGATAAAGATTTTTCTTGCTAAGTTTAACATATATATAGCACCGATTATCATCATCGGTGTTTTTATAAAAGGTATTATTGAATTTAATAGACTGCAAAACAATGCTGAAAGGGACATTAAAATAAAACATCCCACAAAAACCCCAAAACTAAAGGGTAGAGATTTTTTAAAACCCAGTCTGGATCCATTTGACATTGCCATTATATTGTTTGGTCCCGGAGTTATAGTTGAAATAATTACGTACGTAAGAAAATTAGCCCAATTAAACATTTTACACCTCTGTTAGTATTTTTTAAGTATATTTTAAATTGTTGGATGAAGACACAATCAATTCCATTATAGATTAAAACAATGTAAATTTAAATAAGTAATAGTAATAAGATATAAGTGATTGGAAAATTCAATTATAAAAAATAGGGAAGAAGTCTTTAATAAAAGCTTTTTCCCTATTTTAATTTAAACTGGATTATTTAAAATTTTGGATTACTTCCACTAGAGTTTTGGCAAACTCCTGATTTTCTTCCATAGTTCCTATGGAAACTCTTGAATAATTGCCTTTCATTGGTCTTATAATCACACCTCTTTTTTGCATTTCCTCAAAAAGTGTTTTGGAATCTATCATTGGAGTTTCAAAGAAGATGTGATTAGTTTGACTTTTACAGTAGGGTAAACTTAACTTATCCAGTACTTCATAGAGATATTTTTTACCCTTTAAATTATTTTCGTATACTTTTTTTAAAAAAGCTTTATCATCAAGTGCGTTTATTGCTGCAAGTTGTCCAAGTACATTACAGTTAAAGGGTCCTCTAACCTTATTTATATTTGCAATAATATCCGGCTGCCCAACTAGGTAACCAACTCTTAATCCTGCTAAACCATAGATTTTGGAAAAAGTTTTAACTGTAATTACGTTGGGATACTCTTTGAATAAATTATAAGCATCTTTAATTGCATCTTCTGATTCAGCAAATTCAACATAGGCCTCATCATAAACCACTAAGATGTGTTTAGGTACTTTATTTAAAAAGTTTAAAACTTCTTTTTCAGTTAAAAGAGTTCCTGTAGGGTTGTTTGGATTACATACCCAAATTAATTTGGTATTTTCATTTATTCTGTTTAAAATGCCATCTAAGTCATACCTATAGGACTTCATTGGAACAAAGTTGATTTTTGCACCCATAATAGTAGAGGAGTCAGTATATCTTGTAAAAGTATATTCACTTAAAATAACTTCATCTGTGGGATTTATGTAGGTTTGTGCAATTAAAGTTAAAGCTTCATCTCCTCCGTTGGTTATAAGTAGATTTTCCGGTGAAAGTTTAAGAGTTTCAGATAATTTTTCCTTTAAATCTGTGGCATTTCCATCGGGATAAATATTTAAACCTCCATTGATATAATCAACTAGAGCTTTTTTGACAACCTCACTGGTACCAAATGGATTTTCATTTGAGGCAAGTTTTATTACATTTTCAAGACCGTATTCCTTTTGAACATCTGCAATAGGTCTTCCGGGAACGTAGGGTATTATGTTTTTAATTTCTTCTCTGGCTTTAATCATATTTCACACCTCAATTAATATTTTATTATATATTATAGTTTTATTACTTAAATTAAGCAAATGTAATTAATGAAATAGTGTAAAAAAAGTTTTTTTATAGAAGTGGTATAAATGAGCCTATTGACAAAGCTTGCTAATGTAGATATAATTTTTAGTTAAATATTTATATTTATAATATGAGATGGAGGTTATGAGTTGGACGTAACAACAAATATTTGGGCTAGAGAAGAAAGGCTTAGTAGAGAGGATATTAAAGCCATTCAATCACAGAGATTAACTAAGCAGGTTTATAAAGCCTATAATTCTGTAGAGGCGTATAGGGAAAAGATGGATGAGATGGGTGTAAAACCTGAAGACATAAAAAGTGTAGATGATATTTCAAAACTTCCATTTACAACTAAGTCGGATTTCAGAGAAAACTATCCTTTTGGACTTTTTGCTGTAGAAAGAGATGAACTTCTTAGAATACATGCTTCTTCGGGAACGACAGGTCAACCCACTGTAGTCGGTTATACACAAAAGGATTTAGATAATTGGACAGAAACCGTTTCAAGAGTTGCAGTGGCAGGTGGAGCAAGTAAGGGAGACATTGCACAAATTTGTTTTGGATACGGTATGTTTACCGGAGCTTTAGGCTTGCATTACGGTTTGGAGAATATAGGGGCTACCGTAATACCATCGTCAGTTGGCAATACTAAAAAACAAATTATGTATATGAAAGACTTTGGAGCAACGTTATTAGTGGCTACGCCATCCTATGCACTTCATTTGGGAGAAGTGATAAGATCTATGGGAATGGATCCTATAAAGGATTTAAAAGTCAGAATAGGTTTATTTGGGGGAGAAAACTTCTCTTCATTAATGAGAGAGGAAATAAAATCCATATGGGGAAGTGAAATGTTATGTACTTCCAACTATGGAATGAGCGAATTAAATGGACCGGGAGTTTCCGGAGAATGTTATGTTGGAAATGGATTACATATTAATGAAGATCATTACTACGCTGAAATTATTGATCCTGAAAGTGGAGAGGTATTGCCTGAGGGTGAAAGTGGAGAACTTGTAATCACCTGTTTAACCAAAGAGTCAATTCCTCTTATCAGGTACAGGACACGGGATTTGACAAGGTTGTTCTATGAACCATGTAAGTGTGGAAGAACAACGGCTAGAATGGAAAATTTAAGCGGACGTTCTGATGATATGTTAGTAATAAGAGGGGTAAACTTATTTCCAAATCAAGTTGAAGTTGTTATAAATGAATTTAGCGAGTTGGGAGCTCACTATGAGATGGTCATCGATAGAAAGAACTATTTAGATCATCTGGAAATTAAAGTTGAATTAATAGATTCGGATATTTTGGATTCCTATCCTAAATTGGAAAATTTGGAAAAAAATATAAAAAACAAGTTAAAGTCAACTACAGGTTTAGATGCAAATATTAAATTAGTTGCTCCAAGGACTTTGAGAAGATTTGAAGGAAAAGCGCAAAGAGTTACGGATTTGAGAATATAAGGGGGATTAATTTTGAAAGACAGAATAACAATGCTTGGAAACGAAGCGATAGCAAGAGGGATTTATGAAGCGGGTGTAAAAGTTTCTTCAGCTTATCCGGGTACGCCAAGTACGGAAATAAGTGAATATTTGTCAGATTATAAAGATGATGTATATAGTGAATGGGCGCCAAATGAAAAAGTTGCCGTTGAAGTTGCCATAGGAGCATCTATGGTAGGTGTAAGATCTTTTGCCTGTATGAAGCACGTGGGTTTAAACGTTGCAGCCGATCCTCTTTATACAGCTTCTTATATTGGTGTAAATGGGGGATTGGTTTTGACGGTGGCAGATGATCCGGGGATGTATAGTTCTCAAAATGAACAGGACACCAGAGCAGTGGCAAGAGCTGCACATATACCCGTGCTTGAGCCTTCAAACAGCCAAGAGGCAAAGGATATGACTGTACTGGCCTATGATTTAAGCGAAGAATATGATACTCCTGTAATACTTAGAACTACTACAAGACTTGCTCATTCCCAAAGTGTTGTGGAATTAAAAGACAGAAGGGAAGTTCAAGATAGGGAATACATAAAAAATCCTCAAAAGAACGTAATGGTACCTGCTAATGCAAAGTTAAAACATCCCTTAGTAGTGGAGAGAAATAAAAAGTTAAGTGAAGCTGCCAGTGAAATGGACATAAATTTTATTGAATACAATGATAGGTCAATGGGAATTATTACTTCCGGAATACCTTATCTATACGTTAAGGAAGTTTTCCCGAAGGCATCAGTACTTAAACTTGGATTAGTAAATCCTCTGCCAAGGAAATTAATTGAGGATTTTGCCAAAAATGTAGACAAATTATACGTAATTGAGGAGCTTGATCCAATTATAGAGGAACAGGTTAAATCTTGGGGAATAGAAGTAGTGGGTAAGGATATTTTGCCTTTAGTCGGAGAGTATAGTGCAAATATGCTTAGAGAAAAAATATTGGGAGAAAAAGTGGACTCAAGTTTAAAGGCTGAAGCTCCTGTTAGACCTCCAATACTGTGTCCTGGATGTCCACATAGATCAGTATATTCAGTTATGAATAAGTTAAAACTTCACGGAGCTGGGGATATAGGCTGTTATACACTTGGAGCGGGAGCACCTCTTCAAACTATAGACAGTACAATATGTATGGGTGCTAGTATTAGTTCTTTACATGGAATGGAAAAGGCAAAGGGATCTGAATTTATAAAAGATTGGGTGGCTGTTATAGGAGATTCTACATTTCTTCATACAGGTATAAATTCTCTAATGAATATGGTATACAACAAGTCCAAAGGTACAGTATTGATTTTAGATAACTCAATTACAGCAATGACTGGACATCAGGAAAATCCTGCAACGGGAAAAACTTTAATGGGCGAAGATGTTTCTCCTATAGATATTAAAAAAATCTGTGAGGCTATGGGAATTAATAGGGTAAAAGAAATTAGTTCTTTTGACTTAGAGGGACTTACAAAGACATTTAAGGAAGAGTTGTCAAGTAATGAATTATCAGTAATTATTGCCAAAGCACCTTGTGTATTATTAAAGGGAGTTGCAATAAAAAATCAATATGTAGTAAATAAAGAAAAATGTAGAAAGTGTGGTCTTTGTATGAAACCGGGTTGTCCTGCCCTTACTAAGGATGAAGATGGTTCTACAAAAATTAACGACACCATGTGTAACGGTTGTGGACTTTGCTTTAGATTATGTCCTTTTGATGCAATTGAAAAAGTTGAAAGTGTTATAGACAGTTTGTAGGAGGTTAAAATGGAAACAAAAAATATTATGATTGTTGGCGTAGGTGGACAGGGAACTCTTTTAACCTCAAGAATATTGGGAAAAATAATTTTAAATGCAGGTTATGATGTAAAACTTTCTGAAGTTCATGGTATGGCTCAAAGGGGAGGCTCTGTAGTTACTTTTGTAAGATATGGCGATAAGGTATATGAGCCCATAGTAGAGGAAGGAAGCGCAGATGTTTTAATTGCCTTTGAAAGGTTGGAGGCTTTAAGATATGCACATTTTCTAAAGAAAGACGGAGTAATTATTATAAATGACCAAAGAATTGACCCGATGCCTGTTGTTATTGGTAAAGAGAAGTATCCTGAAAATATAATTGAAACTCTTTCAAAAGAATATAATGTAATTTCAGTAGATGCACTGGAAGAATCAAGAGAGTTGGGAAATCTAAAGGTTTTTAACGTAATAGTACTCGGTGTGGCAGCAAAACATATGGATTTTTCAAAAGAGGATTGGCATGATGTAATAAAAACTACAGTGCCTGAAAAAACAGTTGACGTTAATCTAGAAGCTTTTAACAGGGGATTTGAATTATAAGGAGGGCCTATGCTTAAGCAGTTATCAGTATTTATAGAAAATGAAGGAGGCAGTGCTTCCGAAGTTACAGAAACATTAAGTAGGAACAACATTAACATCAGAGCAGTTTCACTATTTGACAGTCCGGAATTTTGTATTCTCAGATTAATTGTCGATGATACACAAAAAGGTGCGGATGCATTACGAAAAGAAAATTTTCTAGTTAAGGAAACCGATGTGATAGGGATTAGTCTTAACGATGAAATTGGAGAATTAAATAGGATGTTAAAAGCCATAGCAGCTGATAACATAGTGGTGAATTACCTCTACTCATTAGTGGTAAGAGAAGATGGAAGGCCTTTAATGGTAATAAATGTTGATGATATTGAATTGACCAAGAACATACTTATAAAAGCCGGATTTGATGTAGTTTAGGAGGAAATAGATGATTTGGAATGAGACAAAGGAGTGTATGAGTAGAGATGAGCTACATAACCTTCAAAGTAAAAGACTTGTAAAATTAGTTGACAGACTTTACCATGATGTTTCTTTTTATCGCAAAAAAATGCAGGAATTGGGGATTGAACCCGGAGATATTAAGGGTGTTGAAGATATTACAAAACTACCCTTTACAACTAAGGATGATTTAAGAGATAATTATCCCTTCGGATTATTTGCTGTTCCAGAGTCCCAAGTGGTTAGAGTTCACGCTTCGTCGGGAACTACTGGTAAGCCTACAGTAGTAGGTTATACCAGAAGAGATGTGGATATTTGGAAGGAATGTGTTACAAGAGTACTTTCAATGGCAAATATAGGTAGAGACGATAAGGTGCAAGTTTCTTACGGTTATGGTTTATTTACTGGAGGTTTGGGACTTCACTATGGCGTTGAAAATTTAGGTGCAATGGTAGTTCCTATTTCAACTTCAAATACCAAAAAACAAATAACTTTAATGGAGGATTTCGGTTCAACGGCAATAGCTTGTACGCCTTCTTACCTATTGCATTTAATGGATGTAATAGAAGAGTTAAACGTAAGGGATAAATTGAAATTAAAGTCTGTAATATGTGGTGCTGAGCCTTGGACAGATCAAATGAGGGCAAAGATTGAAGAAGGTCTTCAAGTTAAGGCCTATGACATTTATGGATTAAGTGAAATTATGGGGCCGGGAGTGGCAGCAGATTGTGAATATCATAACGGTCTTCACATATATGAGGATCATTTCCTTCCGGAAGTAGTTGACAGTAATACTTTAAATCCCGTAGAGGAAGGGGAACAAGGAGAATTAGTAATAACTACCCTTACTAAGGAGGCCTTTCCTTTAATTAGATATAGGACTAAGGATTTAACTAGCATATCTTATGAGAAATGTGAGTGCGGAAGAACTTTATCAAGAATATCTAGATTTAAGGGTAGAAGTGATGATATGCTAATAATAAGAGGAGTTAACGTATATCCATCTCAAATAGAAACGGCTTTACTTGAAGTAGAGGAGACAAAACCACACTATTTAATTATTGTAGATAGAGTAGATAATTTAGATACAATTGAAGTATGGGTGGAAGTAGAAGACACTTTCTTTTCAGATGAAATTAGAAAACTTGAGAATTTAACTAAGAAAATAGGGTATGTAATAAGACAGGCAATAGGTTTACAAGTAAAGGTTAAATTAGTTGAGCCTAGGACACTTGAGAGAACAGACGGAAAATCAGTTAGAGTGATTGATAAGAGAATTATTCAATAGGAGGAAAAGTATGGTTAAACAATTAACCGTGTTTATTGAAAATAAACCGGGCAGTTTGCACAAAGTTACTGAAATACTAGGTAAAAATAATATTAATACAGTTACCTTTTCATTAGCCGACACCACTGATTTCGGGCTGTTGAGAATGATAGTTTCCGATCCTGAAAGAGCAAGAGAGTGTTTAAAGGGTGAATTGATTTCAACGCATTTAAATGACGTAATAGTAGTTCAAACTGATAGAACTTCCGAATCTATGTTTAAATTAGTAAGTGCTTGTAAGGATTATAATATTCAATATATGTATGTTTGGTCCAGTCGAGGAGAAGCTACAGGAGTGGTTTTAAAAGTTACTGAAGGAGAGGAAGCAGAAAAACTCTTAAAAGATTTAGGATTTAAAGTATTAAATGAAAAAGAAGCATACTTATTATAGGAAAAAGACCTTTGGAAATTTTCAAAGGTCTTTTATAATGTTAAGTTTTATTTTATTGAGAATTTTTAATTAAGTAGTCAATTGCATATTGAGCATAAATTCCTGAAGCTTCCGGTAATACTTCGTCGTCAATATTGAAAAACTCACTGTGATGCGGATAAACAGCACTTACTTCGGGATTTTTTCCGCCAATAAAAGCGAAACATCCGGGTTTATTTTCCAAGTAGAATGAAAAGTCCTCACTACCTGTAACTTTTTCTACTTTAACTAAGGCTTCCGCCCCGGAAATTTTAGTTGCTGCTTCTTCTGCTATTAAAGATGATGCTTCATCGTTAATTGTGGGCTTCATAACGTGGGTATATTCCACTGTAACTGAGGCACCGTAGGCAGCAGCAGTATTTTCACATATTCTAATCATATCTTCTTTAATTCTTTTTTCGATTTCTCTTGAGAAGTACCTATTAGTACCTTCCATTACCGCTTCACCGGCAATTATATTAAATCTGTTACCACTGTGAATAGTTGCCACAGAAACAGTAACTGAATCAAGAGGAGAGTAGCTTCTTGATACTAAAGTCTGTAAATTCATTACTATAGCACTTGCAACGACAACAGCATCAATAGTTTCATGAGGCGCGGAGCCATGTCCTGATACTCCTTTAACGGTAATTTTAAATTGATCTCCGGCAGCCATTCTCTCTCCTGCTTCCACAGAAATTTTACCTGCCTCTAAAGGACTCCAAATATGAGCTCCGAATATATTGTCAGTTTCTTCATACCAATTGCCAAATTCAATCATTGCTTTAGCCCCAAGAGCTATTTCTTCACCGGGTTGGAAGATCAAGTAAACTTTGCCCGGAAGTTCATTTTTAACCCCAGCTAATATTTTAGCTGCTCCAAGTAAGGTGGCAATATGAGCATCATGGCCACAGGCGTGCATCTTACCTTCATTTTGTGATTTAAAGTCCAAATTGGTACACTCAGTTACGTTTAAGGCGTCAATGTCAGCTCTTAGCGCAACAGTTTTTCCGGGTTTTCCTCCTTGTACTACTCCCACAAGTCCGGTTCCCAATCTTTCATTTATTTCATAAGGAATATTCATTTTATCTAATTCCTCAGCAATTTTTTTAGTGGTTTCAAATTCTTCAAAGCTCAACTCAGGATGAGCATGGAAGTATCTACGCATATTAATTATATATTCTCTGTTTTTATCTATTAAATGTTTTATATTCATATAAACCTTCCTAAATCTCCATATTGACAATTATATTTATATTTTACTATAAAATATGAATATATTAAAAGAAAAGCAGATACCCTTAAAGTATATCTGCTTTTACTTAAAAATTTATAACTTAAGCATTTTTAGTTAAATAGTCAATTGCATATTGAGCATAGACACCTGAACCTTCAGCTAAAACTTTATCATCAATATTAAAGAACTCGCTATGGTGCGGGTGAACAGCGTCAACGTCAGGATTTCTTCCGCCGATGAAGGCAAAACATCCGGGTTTATTTTCTAGGTAGAAGGAGAAGTCCTCTCCGCCTGTAACTTTTTCTACCTTAACTAATGCTTCAGGGCCAGCAACTTTTACTACTGCTTCCTCAGCTATTGCTGATGATTCCTCATCATTAATAGTTGGTCCCAGAATATAGGTGTAATCTACTGTAGCTGTAGCTCCATAAGCAGCAGCAGTATTTTCACACACTCTTATCATATCTTCTTTAATTCTTTTTCCAACTTCTCTTGAGAAGTATCTATTTGTTCCTTCCATTACCGCTTCGCCTGCAATTATATTAAATCTGTTACCACTGTGAATACTTCCCACAGTTACAGCAACAGCATCTAGAGGGGAATAGGTTCTTGAAACAAGAGATTGCAGGTTCATTACAATTGCACTTGCAACTACTACAGCATCAATAGTTTCATGAGGAGCAGAACCGTGTCCTGACACTCCCTTAACTTTAATTTCAAATCTGTCAGCAGCAGCCATTCTGTCTCCGGCTTCCACAGAAATTTTACCTGCCTCTAATGGACTCCAAACGTGAGCTCCAAATATATTGTCAGTTTCTTCATACCAATTGCCGAACTCAATCATAGCCTTAGCTCCTAAACCGACTTCTTCAGCAGGTTGGAATACCAAGTAAACTTTGCCCGGAAGTTCATCTTTAACCTCAGCTAATATTTTAGCTGCTCCAAGTAAAGTTGCAATATGAGCATCATGACCACAGGCGTGCATTTTGCCGTCATTTTGTGATTTAAAGTCTAAATTGGTACACTCAGTTACGTTTAAAGCGTCAATATCAGCTCTTAGCGCAACGGTTTTTCCGGGTTTTCCGCCTTGTACTACTCCCACAAGTCCGGTTCCCAACTTTTCATTTATTTCATAAGGAATATTCATTTTATCTAATTCCTCAGCAATTTTTTTAGTAGTTTCAAATTCTTCAAAGCTCAATTCAGGATGAGCATGGAAGTATCTACGCATTTCCATTACATAATTTCTATTTTTTTCTACTAAATGTTTAATATCCATAAATTAACCTCCTAGCATAGGTGCCATAATACCAGCAAGAATTACAGAAGCGATTGATACTGTAATAAATCCTGCAACTAACATTTTTGGCAATATTTCATTTAAAATAAATTGAGTTTCCTCTTCGCCTTCTCCAATACTATTGGCAACTTCATTTGAAATTATAAATGTTCCTGGGAATCCGAATAAAGCAGATGTTCCAATTGCAAAAGCCATAAAAAAGTCCATTTTTACAACTTTGCTACCTATAAATGAAGCTATTCCAATTCCAATAACACCTAGTAATAAACTTAAAAATAAACTAGGTAGAAGTTGAAGTACAATATCTGGAGTTGCCTTGGCTAAACTTGAAAATATAACTACCATTAAAGCAGCCATTGCAAGACCTTGAGAATTTGCTCTAGTCAGTATATCTTTTTCCAAGAAACCAAGCTCTGAGAATATTATACCCAATAGTAGTGCAGCAATATTCTTATCTAAAATATTTTTGCCGGTAACCTTTGTAATTCCAACAGAAAGCCCTGTTGCTAAAAGTGCTACAAGAGCTACTTTAGCCAAGTATACGTTATTACTTGCATACTTTGCTGAAGTTTCAGGAATTAATTTTGCCGGTTTAGTAGAAGTATATTCCTCAACATTTTTAGACTTTACAAAGTCGCCTTCTCTATATTGAAGTTGAACTTTTTTTGCTACTTTTCTTAAGCAATAAGAAGCTATAGGGTAACCAAAAAATCCTTGTACAACGACTAATAGAGTTGCTAAAATTTGTAAGTCATCCCTTCCTATTTTTGCTGCAGCTTCTCCCATTTGAATTCCGGCTACTACTCCTCCGGCAATAGGTGGTGCAGCTACAATTGCTGTTTCTTTACCTATAATTGGTCCGCCTACAATAAATAAGAATACTGCAATGCCAATAATTGCAAATATAGCGACAACGACAGTCCTCCATTGTTCCTTTAACTGTTGAAAATTCAATAGCGTTCCCATGTGTGCTAATAATATTACAATTATTAATCCACCAATACCCAATAATTGCGATGTTTCAAATAAATCTGTAGGTACACCAAGCCAAAAGCCAAGTAATAAAATTACTGAACTTGTAAACATCATTGATACAATACTTTTGGTTTTAACAGATATAATATCTCCAATGGCAAATACTAAAAGAATAAATGCGATAGCTATAATTCCTGCCATTGATCCAAACATATCTTGCATAATTTAACCCCCTTATATAAATATTATTACTATAATATTGCAATTGTAAGTGGCTGTCAAGTAGAAAAATAGAGCTTTAAGGGGATTTTAAGTGAAATTGTATATAATAAGAAAACGATATACACTTAAATATTTTTATATATTATTACTTTTATATAAAAAATTTATTGTAATTAGGGAAGAGATAGATTAGGATATTAAAGATTGGAATGGATAAAATACTAAACTTTTGGATAGAAAATCTTATATTTTATGTAGAAGTTTAATAGTTAAGAGGGTTTATTATTTATAGTTAATTAAAGGTGAAGGATTAATATAATCTATCATTAGAAACGTTTTCGTAATATTTAAAATTAAAGAAATTTTATTGATTTATAGAAAGACAAAGGTTATATCAAGCTAGTAAAAATTTCCATGCTATTTAAAAGTATTGTTGCTAAGTAATTTTATAAAATTAAATTAAAAAGATGAGCTCTTATAACTGAACTCATCCTTTTAAATTTTTGAGAATTTATTTTTATCTGTTTTTATTTAATATGTCCATAAATTCTTCGCCTGTTATATTTTCTTTTTCAAGTAAATATTCAGATATGGCATCTAGTGCCTTAGTATTCTCACTTAGTAAATTTAACGCATCTTCTTGACATTTTTCTAATATTTTATTTACTTCCTTATCTACTTCAGTTCCTGTTTCTTCAGAATAGTTGCCGACATTTCTACCGTCTAAATATTGGTTTTGAATACTTTCTAATCCCATTGGTCCAAAAGTTTCACTCATCCCATATTGAGTTACCATAGATCTTGCAAGTTGAGTTGCTCTTTCAATGTCATTTGATGCACCAGTTGTAACTTCGCCAAACTTCAATATTTCTGCAGCTCGTCCTCCTAATAAGGTAGTGATTTGGGCTAACAATTCAGACTTGGTCATTAAATATCTTTCTTCTTCAGGAACGTTCATAGTATAGCCGAGACTTCCCATAGTCCTTGGGACTATAGTGATTTTTTGTACTGGCTGGCTGTTTTTTTGCAATGCACTTACTAAAGCGTGACCAACTTCATGGAAGGAAACCATTTCACGTTCTTTAGCATTCATAATTCGGTCTTTCTTTTCCTTTCCGGCAATTACTACTTCAACAGCTTCCATTAAATCTCCTTGATTTACGGTTTTCCGGTTTTCTTTTACTGCTAAAAGGGCACCTTCATTTATCATATTAGCTAAATCAGCTCCGGTGGCACCTGAAGTGGCAAGGGCGATGGCATGTAAATCAACATTGGGATCTAGCTTAACTTTCTTTGCATGAACTTTTAAAATCGACTCTCTACCAAGTAGGTCAGGTTTATCTACAATTATTCTTCTGTCAAATCTTCCAGGTCTTAGAAGTGCCTTATCTAAAATTTCAGGTCTATTAGTAGCAGCAAGAACTACAACTCCTTTTTCACTGTCAAAGCCATCCATTTCAGCTAAAAGTTGATTTAAAGTCTGTTCTCTTTCATCATTGCTTCCAAGTTGGTTATCTCTACTTTTACCAATGGCGTCAATTTCATCTATAAAAATAATACTTGGAGCATTTTTCTGAGCCTGCTCAAATAAATCTCTAACTCTTGAAGCACCAACACCTACAAACATTTCAACAAACTCACTTCCGGATATGGAGTAGAAGGGAACGCCTGCCTCGCCTGCAAAAGCTTTAGCCAATAAAGTTTTACCTGTTCCGGGAGGTCCAACCAGTAGAGCACCTTTAGGTTGTTTAGCTCCGATTTCATGATACTTTTTAGGATTTTTTAGAAAATCTATCATTTCAGTTAAACTTTCTTTAGCTTCATCTTGACCTGCAACATCATCAAAGGTAACTCCCGTATTTTTTTCCATATTGTATTCTTTAGCCTTGCTTTTTCCTATATTGAACATTCCGGAACCTCCGGACTTGTCTATTTTCCTTGAGGCTTTTCTAATTACAAAGAAGTAAAACACGTACAATATTAAAGTTGGCAATATCCACCAAGCTATAAAATTTAAGAAAGGTGAGGAGTTGGTGGTTACATAATCTTCACCGAAAGTCACTTCATTTTCTAGAAGTCTATCAGCCAGATAAGGATCATTAACTTTAGTTGTAATATAGTTACTTTTTGGTTCTATTTCTGATTTTCCACTATATCCTTCTCCAATTATATTCTTAACTTCAGATAGATTTGCATCTTTAGAAATTTCAAAGGAAATTTGATTTTCTTTAATTTTTGCCCTACTTACATTACCGGTTTCCACTAACTCAATAAATTGGCTGTATTCTACTTCCGGAGCAGCTTTCTTAGACATATTCACGAAGAAAATATTAAAAAGTATTGTAATTAGAAACATCACTACTATTAAATTAAATATATCAGGTCCTTGAGGGTTGTTTTTAGAAGTAGAATTGTTGTTTTTGGAGTTAGGTTCAGTATTACTATTAAAATTTGTATTTGAATCTGAATTCATTTTCTTATCTTGCTTTTTATCCATATTAATTCTCCTTTAACTTTTTATTGATTTGCCACAAAACTTACAATAGTTACTGTCCGATGTATTATAGGTCATACAAGAGGGACATTGTTTTTCTTTTTTTACTTTAATTAGTCTTTTTTTTATTTCAATTATTTCATTAATCAGACTGTCGATTTTTTGTTGTTCATTAATGGACAGCTCTAAGATTTTCTTTCCTGATTCAATGTATTGATTTTCAAGATCAATTTCTAATTTGTTAAGATTTTCTTCAAGATTTAAAATTTCAATTTCAGATTTCAAAAGCTACACCTCCATTATTTTAATAATACATTATGGTTTTGTTAAAACCTATATTCAAAGATGGTAGTTTGTAAGTTAACGGACAATTATGAGAAAGTGTCCATTATTTTTGGCTCGTTTAGTTGAAAGTATTATGTTAATACGTTAAAATCAACTAAAGATTAAATATATTAAAGGAAGTATTAATGGGAAAAAATATTCAGGATTTAAGGGTTCAAAAAACTTTAATGGGATTGTCTTCTTCTTTGCTTCGCATATTGGAAAAGAAAAACTTCAGCAAAGTGACTGTAAATGACATATGTGAAGAAGCAATGATTAGCAGAAGTGCTTTTTATAGTTATTTTCAGGATAAATATGATCTTTTGGAATATTCTATAAAGACTATAAACCAAAGTATTTTAGAAGATATAAGAACTTCGGGCTTTAAATCTAAAATTTATAAACTGTTGGAAAATTTAAAAAAGAATAAAAAACTTTTAAAAAATATAATCGGTGAAACCTATGATTCTACTCTTGGAAACCTGGTACATAGAAAATTTGAGGAAGACTTAAAAAAGATAATTATTACAAGAGATTCTGATAGTTTTAATTTAAAGTGTCCCTTTGAAATCTCATCAGTATTTTATATATCAGGAATTACAAGTATAATAATGTACTGGTTATTTAAAGATAATTCTTATTCTATAGATGATATGGTGGAATATATATTTAATTTATTGCCGAAAGATTTTGTTGAAGAAGAGGGAATTTTCTTTGATAAAATTTAAAATTTTTAATTAATGAGTTTTGAGGTGAATAAAATGAAAGTTGGCATTATAAGATGTATGCAAACAGAGGATTATTGTCCTGGAACTATGGATTTTAAATTTATAAGTGAGAAAAAAGGAGCTTTCGAAGGAGTTGAGGGTGATATTGAAATAGTGGGCTTTATAAATTGTGGAGGATGTCCCGGCAAGAAATCTATATTAAGGGCAAGGGAGTTGGTAAGAAGGGGAGCAGATACCATTGCTTTTGCTTCCTGTATTCAAAAAGGTAATCCAATAGGATATCCTTGTCCTTTTGCACAAAAAATGAAAGCTTTAATTGAAAAAGATTTAGATGGTATTGAGATTTTAAATTATACCCATTAAAAAGTTAAAAGCTACTTCAGCAGGTAGCTTTTAACTTTAGAAATTATTATTTAAAAAATTCAAGATAATGGAACAAAATTCAGGATCCTCTTTAGGAGTTAAAACCAAATCTCTTTTTATAAAAAAATGTTCATAACCTTCACGGGTAAAGGTAGTTGTATTCATATTTAATTGATTGGACTTGCTTTTTAATCTAATAAAATTATAAAAATCCACTTGTCTATCTCTCTTTGAATGCATTAAAAGTAAAGGTCTGTTATTAAATTTATTTAGAGCATTATAGGAATTATAATTTAAATTATTAAATCCATAGTGAAGACCTAGATACATAGTTATAAAAGGTTTTTCCATAAGCCTTATGGGTTTGGGTATATAGTATTGTTTCATAGTATCTATAAAGACGCTTGGAAAATCAGAATAGGGAGAAATTGCTATAACACCGTTTATTCTATTATCTTCTCCAGCTGCTATTATAGAGGTTGAAGCTCCCATGGACGTTCCCATAACTATTATTGGTAGGGAAGAGGCTTTATTATTTAGCTTTAAATAATCTACGCCGGCTACAACATCTTTCCACTCAGTCATTCCAAGTCCTATGCCGTTGCCTTCACTTTGACTTCTAGCTCTCATTTCAATTAGAAGGCAATCCCAGCCGTTTTCATTTAACATTTTGGAATATCCAAAAAACTGAGTAACTGAAGGGTTGTTGATTCCCGATAATATAATTACTGTGCCCTTGGTATTTTCGGAATAGGTATGCCAAGCTGCCAGATTTAAATTATCAGTAGTATTTAAGCTGATTTGTTCATAATCCAGTTTAAAATCGTCTGGATTATATTGAACTTGTTCAAACCTTTTATTTAAAAGACTTGGCATTACTATAAAAGGCAACAATGTTAAAAAAAGTAAGAGCAGGATTATTAAAGTTAAAGAAATTTTTAAAATTTTTCGCATAGTGTTCTCCAAATTTTATTTTATTACATTATATTATATAAAATTTTTGAAACTTGTAAAAGTATATACATGGGATATAAATAGGGGGTAAAAATGAGAATATTTAACACTCATTCGGATATATTGACAGATATACAATATAGAAGACTAAAAGGTGAGAAGAATGTATTTAGAAACAATCATTTGGGAAATTTTTCAAAGGGCGGTGTAAATGGAGCAATATTTGCAATTTGGGTTGATGAAATTCATCAAAACAATTATTTGGATTGGGTAGAAGGTGCATTATTTGCTCTAGATGAAGAGTTAAAAGAACAGAAAGACATTATTAAACAATTTCTTACCTTTAAGGATTATAAAAATGCAATAGAGGAAAATAAAATTGCTATTTTGCTTGGGATGGAAGGTTTAGCTCACATTGGAGAAGATATCTCACTTTTAGAAAAGTACTATTATGAAAATGGATTAAGGCATGCAAGTTTAACGTGGAACGAAGAAAATCTTTTAGCTAAAGGACCAAAATATAGTGGGGGTTTAAGTAGCTATGGGAAAAAAGCAATTAAAAAAATGCAGGAGTTGGGAATTATAGTGGATGTAAGTCATTTAAATGACGATGGATTTTGGGATTTAATGAAAATTACAGAGGGTCCAGTTATGGCAAGTCATTCAAATGCGAGAGCTCTTTCCAGTCATAAAAGAAATTTAACTGATGAAATGTTAAGGGAGTTAAAATCAAATGGAGGAATTGTGGGGCTAAATGCGGCAAGCGACTTTATAAGTGATGACAAATCAAAGCAAGATTTAAAGCACCTAGTAGTTCAATTGGAGTATTTAGTTGACATTATGGGAATAGATCAAGTTTGCTTTGGATTTGATTTTATGGATTTTTTGCCATTGGAATCTCTTGGCAGCATAGTACCTGAGGAAGGATCAACTCCTACACCAAAAGATTTTCTATCTGAAGCGGATATACCTAAAATATTAAATTTAATGGAGGACAGAGGGTTTAATAAAGATGAAATAGAAAAGATCTCCTATAAAAATATAGAAGGATTTTTAGAAAAGATCTTAAAGTAACTTTATATGAATAAATAAAAGCGTTGGTAGTTCAACGCTTTTAATAAATATCTATTTCATAGTCCCAAGGAAGAATTAACCAGCAAACCAAGTATAGTATTGCTCCGGAAAATGCTACTAAGGTTGCAAAGAGCCAAATTATTCTGACAATAGATGAATCTATATCAAAAAACTCGGCAACTCCACCACATACGCCTGCAATTTTACAGTCTCTTGAAGATCTATATAATTTTTGTTTCACATAATCACCTCATTATTTTTTAATATCCATATAAAAATTGTTACAATATGGAATTATTAAAGGTATTTTCAAGATTTTCTTCCAATTCATTTCCAAACTCATCCCAGTAGTCATTCCAATCTTCATCCCAGTTATCATTCCAATTTTCATTTGAACCATCTTTCCAATGTTTGTGTCCATGGCCATGACCAGTTCTATTTTCATAATTATAATCTTCATATTGTAAATAATTCTCTTGGTTCTTATTAATGGAAATTCCGCTCATAGAACTATTAATAGTCAGAGTATTGTCACCCTTTGCTACAGAATCTCTTTCAATAATCAACAGATTATCAGGGTCGTTTATATTTAATTTAACTGTACTCATTGAAACATCTATAGCATTACTTCCTAAAAAGGTTACATTTGATCCATTTAAAGTTGACATTGAAGTTTTAAAATTAAAATTGGAAAGTTTTGAATTATTGATTCTTCCAGTTGACATTGTAGTATTTATATTTGAATTTCCAATAGTCGAATTTTCAACTTCCATAACTGAAATTGAGGAATTTAAATTAAAATCTCTAATATTTACATTATCCAACTTAATATAATTGACATTGGAATCAATATTAAACTTATCAATTTCATTCATTGGCGCCATTATAGTTATTTTATGTTCAGAGTTAGTAGAACTATTAATCATTTCTTTACTTAATTTTTTAAGATTAATTACTAGATTGCCATTTGTTTCTTCAACGGATATTTTGTTAGTACCATTACTATTAGTAAGTGAAGATGTATAAACTTCCCATTCTTTGATATTTCTACCCAATAATTTTATTTCTACAGCATCTCCATTAATACTTATTGTATTAATATTTGGATAATAATATTCATTTTTTTCTTCAATACCCGAATAGTGATTAGTTGAATTATATTGCTCTTGATTATTACGATCTCTAAATAATCTGAAATTTCTTGGTGATATTGAAGTATAAGCTCCGGAAAAATAGGAAATTGATGATATTAATATACCTGTTACTAAAAAAATAAGGGCTATTTTAGTGGATTTTTTCATGTTACTCATCCTCCTTTTCATTGCCATCTTCAAACTTTATAGTGTCAAATTCGTCGGGATTGTAATTATTTTCATAAAAACCTTTATTTTCAATATCGTTCATATTTTGAGGTTTTCTTTTATTTGCAATTAATCCGGCAATTTTATGAATTAGGTATCTAGTTCCATTAAAGAGGAGAATAATTGCTCCGATTGCAATAAAAATAGTCCCAAGGAAGAATATTGCTGAAAGTGGGGAATAGGTAATAAAGTGTGAAATACCGATGAATCCTCCTATAACACCAATAAATCCCGATACAAATAAGAGGGATATAATAACAAATAAAGCAAAAATAACAGCTATGAAAGCAATTGCCAGAGGAAAGGTTATTGGAAGTGACAGTATTCCTAAAATTATTAGTAGAAGTCCATCACGATTTTTTCGCTTCTGTGGTGGTGTTTGTTCCCATCTATTAGCTTGTTGATTCATAAGTATTTCTCTAGCAATTTTAGAAGGATCATATCTATTTGGAATTTCATCTTCAATATCAAAACCCTGTTCTTCAAAAATCTCTTCATAATATTTTAGTACATCATCTCTTTCAGCAGGAGAGATACTCCTTAAACGATTATTAAGTTCACGCATAAATTCTCTTCTAGTCATTTAAATCCCCCCCAACGATTTCATCTATGCTTTCTTTATAATTAATCCAATTTTTAATATATTCTTTCAATTGTCTTTTGCCTTCAGGAGTTATTTGGTAATATCTTCTGTTTCTGCCCCCGTAGGGTTGATCATAAGTGGAAAGACAATTGTTTTTTTGTAATCTGCGCAGTACAGGATATAGAGTTGACTCTGATATGGATATAGACTCCATTAAATCTTGAGTAAGTTTGTATCCATAGGTGTCTTCCTTATTAACAGTTGCTAGAACACACAAATCTAAGATTTGAGAACTTAATACAAACATAGGCATCCTCCTTTCATATTTATAGTATACGGCGTATAATATACTTGGTCAACGAATATGGGAAAATTTAATAAATTTTTAATAAATAAAAAACCGCAAATTTGCGGTTTGCGGTTTGTAGTTTTTATTTTAATGTTGCTATTAATTCGCCACTTTTAACCATATCATTTACTTTAACAAGAATTTCATTAATAATTCCATCATGGTTAGCTACAATGTTACTCTCCATTTTCATGGCTTCAATAACCATTATAGGGTCTCCGGCTTTTATTTCTTGACCTTCCTCAACATTTATACTAACAACTTTACCCGGTATTGAAGAGCCGATTTGACTTTCATTGTCAGGGTCTGCAAAGTCAACACTTGTTTTTTTAAGAGGAGTAACTGTGGCATTTTTATCCTCAATCTTTACAGTCCTTCTATTTCCGTTAATGTCAAAGGTTAAATTTCGGTAACCTTCCTTATCTCTTTTACCTATTTCCACTAAAGTGACAATTAAATTTTTACCGGTATCTATAGGTATTTCAGCTGTTTCATTTTCCATAAGTCCGTGGAAGAAAACATGTGAAGGCATCATCCACAAGGACCCGTTTTTCTGAGTATTTACTATATAATCTTCAAATACTTTAGGGTAAAGAGAATAGCTTATTAAATCCTCCTGACTTGGATTTATATTGTACTTGCTTTCTAAATAGTTTTTGTCTGCTTCATAATCCTCGTCTTCAAGTAAAAGTCCTGCACGAACAGTAATAGGATCCTCGCCCTTTAGAATCATTTTTTGCAGGTCTTTAGGGAATCCTCCCAAAGGTTGGCCCATCATTCCTTTAAAATAACTTTTTACTGAATCGGGGTAGTCTAAATTGCTTCCCTTTTCAAGTATATTATCAGGAGTAAGTCCGTTTTGAACCATAAATATTGCAAAGTCTCCCACCATTTTAGAGGATGGAGTTACTTTTATAATATCTCCTACCATTTCATTTACAGAACTAAACATCTCCTTAACTTCTTTAAATTTATATCCAAGTCCGAAACTCTCTACTTGAGGTTTTAAATTTGAGTATTGACCTCCGGGGATTTCATATTTATATATTTCAGTTGATCCCGATTTAAGGTCTGACTCAAAATTAGCGTAGACTTCTCTTACACTGTCCCAATATTTTGATATATCTTCAATTTTATCTAAATTTAATTCCGTATCTCGCTGAGTATTTTGTAGTGCTGCTACAACGGAATTTAGGGCAGGTTGGCTAGTAAGCCCACTCATTGAGTTAATAGCTAAATCAGCAATGTCAACACCAACTTCAGTGGCCATTAAAACAGTTGCAACACCGTTTCCTGTAGTATCATGAGTGTGTAGGTGTATAGGTATGGAGATTTCATTTTTAAGAGTCTTAATTAGTTTTCTTGCAGCGTAGGGTTTTAATAAGCCTGACATATCTTTAATTCCCAATATGTGACAACCTGATTTTTCAATTTCTTTTGCTAAGTCCACATAGTATTTTAAATTGTACTTATCTCTTTTCTCATCAAGTATGTCTCCTGTGTAGCACATAGTACCTTCTGCTATTTTTCCGTTTTCCAAAACTTGATCAATGGATAGTCTCATATTTTCCATCCAGTTTAGGGAATCAAAAATCCTAAAGATGTCTATCCCATCTTCTGCGGATTTTTTAATAAATTTTTTTACTACATTGTCGGGATAGTTAGTATATCCAACTGTATTATTTCCGCGAATTAACATTTGCATTAATATATTTGGCATTAATTCCCTTAGCATCTTAAGTCTTTCCCAAGGGTCTTCCTGTAGAAACCTATAGGCAACGTCAAAGGTAGCGCCGCCCCACATTTCGACAGAGAACAATTCCTTCATGTTATTATTTGTAGCCTGGGCAATTTTAATTAAGTCAATGGTTCTAACTCTTGTAGCCATAAGTGATTGATGAGCATCACGCATAGTTGTATCTGTAATTAAGAGTCTTTTTTGATTTAAAATCCATTCAGACAGTCCCTTTGCTCCAAGTTCATCAAAAATTTGTTTGCTACCCCTATAGTCTTTAATATTGTCAATTGAAGGTAGTATAGGGGTATTAAATAATTTTTCCTTCTTTGAAGGATTGTTTACTACTATTTCTCCAATATATGACATAAGTCTAAGTTCAGCATCAGGTTTAGTTTTAAATTGGAACAGGGAAGGGTTTTTGGAAATAAAACCTGTATCGCAAGTTCCATTTCTAAATTCTTTGGAGTTCAATACGTTTAAAAGAAAAGAAGAGTTGGTTTTCACACCTGTTACCTTCGTTTCACGTATAGCTCTAAAGGCTTTACTAATAGTATCTTCCCAAGTTCTAGCATGAGATATAACCTTAACTAGAAGTGAATCATAGTATGGAGTTATAATAGCACCAGTATAGGCATTTCCACCGTCTAATCTAACTCCGAAACCTGAACTGGATCTGTAGTGAGTTATTTGTCCTGTATCAGGAGCAAAATCATGAAGGGGATCCTCTGTAGTAATTCTACACTGTATTGAATAGCCGTTAAGCTTAATGGAATCCTGATTAGGAATATTAATTTCAGGACTGTTAAGAGGGTATCCCTCAGCTATATAAATCATAGATTGAATTAAATCTATTCCGGTAACCATTTCCGTAATTGTATGTTCAACTTGAATTCTTGAGTTTACTTCAATAAAATAATGATTATTGTTTTTATCCACAAGAAATTCAACAGTACCTGCACTTAAATAATTTAAAGACTTTGCAATTTTCAATGCATCATCCAGTATATTTTTTCTGGTTTTTTCGTCTATTGAAAAGGCTGGAGTATACTCTATAACCTTCTGATGTCTTCTTTGAATGGAGCAATCCCTTTCAAATAGATGAACTACGTTGCCGTACTTGTCGCCTAAAATTTGAACTTCAATGTGTTTTGGATTTTCCAAATATTTCTCTATAAACATTGAATCATTGCCAAAGGCTTTAGAAGCTTCCATTTTTGCAGATCTAAAATTTGGTATAAGTTCATCTTCGGATTTGACAATTCTCATACCTCTTCCACCGCCACCTGCTGCTGCTTTTAACATTACAGGATAACCTGCTTCCTTAGCATATCGTAAAGCTTCTTTTTCAGATTTAATAGCCTTGTCTGTGCCGGGAATTACTTTTACTCCTGCGTTTTTAGCAGCTTTTTTAGATTCGATTTTATCTCCCAATGAAGCCATTACCTCAGGTTGAGGACCAATAAACACTATTCCCGCTTCTTCACATTTTTTAGCAAACTCCGCATTTTCAGCTAGAAAACCGTATCCAGGATGAATGGCATCGACATTTTTATTAATAGCTAAATTAATTATTTCGTCAATGTCTAAATAAGCATCCAATGGAGACTTTCCTTTACCTATTAAATAGGATTCATCAGCTTTTGTCCTAAAAAGGGAAAGAGAATCTTCAACTGAATATATGGCAACGCTTCTAATTCCCAATTCTCTACAAGCTCTGAATATTCTAATTGCAATTTCTCCCCGATTTGCAACTAATACTTTTTTGAATTTTTTAATATTGTACATCTTCAATCTCCTCTTTTTTGCTTTAAATTTTATCTATTATACAACAATGAAATTAAAAAGTATAGTCTAATTAATATATAAGTATATATAAAAAACTATACATAAAATCTATATTAATGTTATGATTTATAAATATAAAAATATGGATTGACAAAATAAAAGAGATATGCTATTTTATTATAAACTGTTGAGAGGGAAGTAAAAATAAGTTAAACTTTAAAGAGAGTGAACGATGGTGAGAGTTTCATAAGAAATGACTTATTAAATGGACCCTTGAGGGCTTTGGGGAAGATAGTATCCAAAGACGGTTTCTCCCGTAATAGAGATAGGATGTTGTTGCATTCGAAGAGTGGATAGTATTTTAAAATAAACTATCAATCAAGGTGGCACCGCAAAATATATATTTTGTCCTTGAAAAACCGTAGGTTTTTTCAAGGGCTTTTTTATTTTACATACTCTACTCTTATTGAAGGCTATTAAAAATAGGAGGATATAAAAATGACAAAAGTACCGTATAAAATTAATTTATCAGAGGAAGAAATACCAAAATATTATTACAATTTAAGAGCGGATATGATAGAAAAGCCTGAGCCTCTATTAAATCCGGCTACTAGAGAGGAAATGACCAAATCTGAACTTGAAAAAGTTTTTTGTTCTGAATTGGTAGATCAGGAATTAGATAATTCAAATAAATTTATCCCCATCCCGGAAGAAATAAGAGAGCTATATAAAATTTACAGGCCTTCACCAATGATTAGAGCCTATAATTTAGAAAAGAAATTGGAAACACCGGCAAAAATTTATTATAAATTTGAAGGAAACAATACTTCAGGCAGCCATAAATTAAATTCTGCAATAGCTCAAATATATTATGCAAAAAAGCAGGGATTGAAAAAAGTCACAACGGAAACCGGAGCTGGTCAGTGGGGTACTGCATTGGCAATAGCCTGTAGTTTATTTGATATGGAATTAGAAGTATTTATGGTTAAGTCATCTTATGAGCAAAAGCCATTTAGAAAGAATATTATGAAAGTATTTGGCGGTAATGTTACTCCAAGCCCAAGTGATACTACAAAAGTGGGAAGAGAAATATTAAAAATAAATCCAAATACCAGCGGTTCATTAGGATGCGCAATTTCAGAAGCTGTAGAAGTGGCATCTATGGATCCAAATTCAAGATACGTACTTGGTTCTGTGCTGAATCAAGTAGTGCTTCATCAATCTATAATAGGTTTGGAATCTAAAATCGCTTTGGAAAAATATGGCGAATATCCCGACATAGTAATTGGATGTGCAGGGGGAGGTTCTAACTTAGGAGGTCTTATGGCTCCTTTTGTAGGTGAAAATATTAAGGGAGGTAGGAGTTCTAGAATTATAGCTGTGGAACCTTCTTCATGTCCATCACTTACAAGGGGAAAGTATATTTATGATTACTGTGATACAGGCAAAATAACTCCTTTGGCAAAAATGTATACTTTGGGTAGCGGATTTATACCTGCTGCAAATCATTCCGGAGGATTGAGATATCATGGAATGAGTCCGATAATTTCTAAACTATACCATGATGGATATATGGAAGCCAAGTCCTATACACAATCGTCGGTTTTTGAAGCGGCAATTTTATTTGCCAAGTCGGAGACTATTCTTCCGGCTCCGGAATCAGCCCATGCAATTAAAGCTGCTATTGATGAAGCTTTAAAGTGCAAAGAAAGCAAAGAGGAAAAAACAATTTTATTCGGACTGACCGGAACAGGTTATTTTGACATGTTGGCCTATGAATCCTATTTAGAAGGTACTATGATTGATCATGTACCCACAGATGAAGAGTTGAATTTAGCCAACTTATCTGAAATTTGAATATAGAGTTTACTTTTAATACAAAAGAGGTAATAATAGAAGTAGGTAATGCTTAATTTTTATTCATTAGGGGGAAAAAAATGAACGAAGCAACTCTATTATCAAAGGGATATAGAAAATATGAGGGAGAAAATATTGATGTATATTTCAATATAGATATATGTCAACACTCAGGAAACTGCGTTAGAGGAGATAACGAAGTTTTCGACACGGAAAGAAAGCCTTGGATTATTCCGCTGAAAGATCACTTTCAACAAATTCAAGATGTAATTAACACTTGTCCATCAGGAGCTCTTAAATATAAATTAAAGGACTCAGATGAAATTTTGCCTTAAGGAGGGAAATAATGAGTGAAGTAGTATATAAGTTTGAAGAGGGTAAAGACCATAATCGTTTTGCTGCATATGTAGATGCAGTTGAAGCTGGAGAAGTAACTTACTCTTCTGCAGGAGATAATATTCTTATAATTGATCACACATATGTTGATGAGAATTATAGAGGAATGGATATAGCTGTTCAATTAGTTAAGCACGTTGTTGACTTAGCTATTGAAGATAATAAAAAAATTATTCCGCTTTGTCCTTTCGCAAGGAGAGAATTTAACAATAAACCTGAATATCAAAAAATAGAATACAAAGGTTAGTTATAAATAGTAATAACAAAAAAGATATCAGCTGATGATAT
>NZ_RLIH01000014.1 GCF_004006535.1 Anaerosphaera multitolerans
TAAAAATTATCAATTTTTGAATTTCAAAAGGCATTTTAGAGTAAAAATTAAATCTAAAATGCCTTTTGTCTTCAATCTGATCCATTATATGAAAAATATAATGGATTTTATTTATTCTCTTAAATTAATTTAAACCATCTCATTGGGTTTAACTATTAAATCAAATTCTTCTTCTGTAAGTAAATTTAAATGAATTGCTGCTTCTTTTAAAGAACAATTGTGATTAAAAGCATATTTTGCTACCTTAGCGGAATTATCATAACCTATTTTTGGATTTAATGCTGTTACAAGCATTAATGAATTATGCAGATTAAAATCCATTTTTTCTTCATTTGGTACTATTCCAACAGCACAATGTTCATTAAAAGAATTTATAGCATCTGCTAATAAACCAACTGATTGTAAATAGTTATAAATGATTACAGGCATAAATACATTTAATTGAAAATTACCCTGTGATGCAGCGAAACCTATTGTAGCATCATTACCCATAACTTGTACACAGACCATAGTTAAGGCCTCAGACTGAGTGGGATTTACTTTCCCAGGCATAATTGAAGAACCGGGTTCATTAGAGGGAATATTAATTTCCCCTAAACCGCACCTTGGACCACTGGCAAGCCACCTTATATCATTACCAATTTTCATTAAATTTACAGCTGTTGCTTTTATAGCACCATGAGAATATACAATGTAGTCTTTGCTGGTTAGGCCATGGAATTTATTGTCTTCTGATAGAAACTTATAGCCTAAGTTATCTCTTAAAATTTCGCATACTTTTTCACCAAATTGATTAGGAGCGTTTATCCCTGTTCCAACTGCCGTTCCTCCTATGGCTAGTTTTAAAAGCCCCTCATTACTTTCAATAATCATCTCTTTATTTACTTCCAGCATATTTCTCCATGCGCTAATTTCTTGAGAAAATTTTATAGGTGTAGCATCTTGTAAATGTGTCCTACCGATTTTAACTATTTGATCATATTTATTTTCTAAATCTTTAAATGTATTTATTAAACTTTCAATGGAAGGTAGTAAGTTTTTATTTATTTCAATAATCGCAGCTATATGCATTGCTGTAGGAAAAGTATCATTGGAACTTTGAGACATATTTACATCATCATTGGGATGAAGAATTTTTTCTGAGGCTATTTCATTACCTCTGTTAGCAATAACTTCATTTATATTCATATTACTTTGAGTACCGCTTCCTGTTTGAAAAATCTTTAAGGGAAAATTTCCATCCAATTTTTTAGATATAATCTCATCACAGCATTGTTCAATTAAAAGACATTTCTTTTCGCTTAGTTTTCCAAATTCAAAATTTGCTCTTGCACATGCTTTTTTTAGATGAGCAAGTGCTCTAATAAGTTCAATTGGCATTATTTCTTTTCCGATTTTAAAATTATTAAAACTTCTTTGAGTTTGAGCACCCCAGTAAACAGCCTCAGAAACTTTAATTTCGCCCATTGAATCTTTTTCAATTCTATATTTCATATTTCACCTACTATCTTTACCTATTACACCAGGTTTTAACATTTTAAATGGGTCTAGAATATCATCTATTTCTGATTCCGGTATAAGTTCATCTCTCAATATTAATTCTCTAATGGATTTTCCTGTTTTTAAAGCCTCTTGAGCTATTTTAGCAGCCCTATCATAGCCAACATAAGGATTAATTGCCGTAATCATCCCGATAGAGTGATCTACTAATCTTCTACTTTCTTTTCTATTAGCAACAATATCAACTATACAATTATCTATAAAAGTAGTAATTCCATTTATAAGTGTATTTAATGAATCAAATAGCTTGTAGAATAAAATAGGCTCAAAGGCGTTTAATTCTAATTGACCCGCTTCGGCAGCCATAGTTATAGTTACATCATTTCCTACAATATTAAAAGCAACTTGATTTACAACTTCAGGAATAACTGGATTTACTTTTCCGGGCATAATTGAAGAACCGTTTTGTTTAGGAGGTAAGTTAATTTCTCCAAAACCAGTTCTAGGTCCGGAATTCATTAATCTTAAATCATTACTTATTTTAGATAAAGAAACTGCACAGGATTTAATTACTCCTGAAACCATTACATAAGAATCCAAATTTTGAGTATTATCTATTAAATCTTCTGCTTGAGTTAAATTTAAACCACTTATTTTGCTTAAATTAGGGACTATGTTCTTAACATAATTTACATCAGCGTTTAAACCTGTTCCAATGGCAGTACCACCTAAATTTAAAACCTGCATTTCGTTCATTGCAAGAGTAAACCTTCTAATATCTCTTTTAATTGCACTGCTGTAAGCATTAAACTCCTGACCTAGAGTTATAGGTACTGCATCTTCAAGTTGTGTTCTTCCCATTTTAATAACATCGGAAAATTCAACAGATTTTTTTAAAAGAGCAGATTCTAAATCTTCTAATTTACTAATAGCTTTAATAATCAATTTTAATACAGTCATTTTTCCGCCTGAAGGATATACGTCATTAGTTGATTGTCCCATATTTACATGATCATTAGGATTAATAATTTTATAATTTCCTTTTTCTTCTCCAATTAGTTCCAGCGCTATGTTGGCTATTACTTCATTAGTATTCATATTAGTAGATGTCCCAGCACCACCTTGTATTGGATCAACAATAAATTGATCATGAAATTTTCCAAGGATTATTTCATCACAAGCTTTCACTATAGCGTTTCCAATTTTTGAATTTAGATCTCCAATTTCCATATTAGTTATAGCTGCAGCCTTTTTTATCTCTGCCATTGAAATAATTAATTCCGAATATAATTTCTGTCCAGTAATATTAAAATTATCTTTAGCTCTAAGTGACTGGGAGCCATAGTACGCCTCTTTAGGAATCTTAATTTTTCCAATGGAATCTTCTTCTATCCTGTATAATTCACTATTCATTTTACCCTCCAAAATTTACACTTTAAACAAATTTCTCTTGATATAATTATAGTTTTATTCTATTATATAATCAAATATATAATAATGTATAGAACTATAGACAGGGGTATATAATGTTTAAAGGTATTGAATATGTTTATGAAGTTTATTTAGAAAAAAGTTTTTCAAAAGCTGCGAAGAATTTATTTATTTCACAACCATCTTTAAGTGCGGCAATTAAAAAGATTGAATTGGAAATAGGTTTTGATATTTTTGATAGAACAACGAAGCCAATAGGGCTTACAGAATTTGGATTGGAATATATTAAGTCTCTAGAAAAGATTTTGGAGATAGAGGAAAATTTCAACAATTACTTACAGGATCTTAGTGACTTGCAAGCCGGTAGCATTTCAATAGGAGGCACAAATTTATTTACTTCTTATATTTTACCTCCCATTCTATCTGAGTTTTCAAATAAATATCCAAAGGTTAAATTAAATATTATAGAAACGAATACAGCAGAACTTGAAAAGTATCTTTATAATGGTTCTTTGGATTTGGTAATTGATAATTATGATTTTGATAGCTCTGTATATGAGCGTAATTTTTATTCAAAGGACAATATTATGTTAGCTGTACCAGCTAAATTTGAATCTAACAATAGAGTAGGAGAATACCAAATTCCCTACGAAGATATTAAATCCGGAAAATACTTAGATGAATCTGTTAAAACTCTACCTTTAAAAACTTTTAAAGATGAACCTTTTTTATTTTTAAAAGAAGGAAATGATACACGTATAAGAGCGGAAAAAATTTGTGTAAGAGAAAATGTAAAACCTAATATTTTATTGGAATTAGATCAACAGATGACTTGTTTTAATTTAACTTGTTTTGGAATGGGAGTTTCTTTTGTAAGTGATATATTACTTAAAAATGTTGGCGAAAATAAAGAAATATATATCTATAAGCTAGAAACTTTTGATTCAGCAAGAGAGGTTTCTTTTTACTATAAAAAATTTAAATATTTAAAAAAAGCAACTCAAGAATTTTTAAAAATTGCTAACAGTATAAAAATATAATTTACTTATTAATAGATATTATTAAGGTTTAGCATTATATGATATAATGTTTTATTGGTGATAAGTATGATAAATAATTTAGATTTGTTAAAGGATTCTAATGAAAATATAAATGAATATATAAAAAATATAGTAGAAAATTACTCTGTTGACAAGAATGCAAAAGTAATTACACATGGATGCCAAATGAATGAACATGATTCAGAAAAAATTGAGTGGCTTCTTGAAAAAATGGGATACAATTTAGTAGAAGAAAATGAAGATAGTGATTTAATAATTTTAAATACCTGCTCAATAAGACACTCAGCAGAAGATAAAGTTTATGGACAATTGGGTAGTTTAAAACATTTAAAGAAAAGTAAACCCGGTTTAAAAATAGGCGTATGTGGATGTATGATGCAAAGGGATGAATCTAGAGAATATGTTCTAGAAAAATTTGAGAATGTAGATATAATTTTTGGAACTAATAATATTTGGAAACTTCCGGAACTTTTAAGTAAAAACTACGCTTCTAATAAAACAACTGTTGATATTGAAGAGAACTCAGATAATTTAGATGATTATCTTGGAGCAAATAGACTATATTCTTATAAATCCTATGTAAATATAATGTATGGATGCAATAATTTTTGTACGTATTGTATCGTCCCATTTACTCGTGGTAGAGAGAGAAGTAGGGAGCCAGAGGATATTTTAAAAGAAATTAAATTTCTAGCTGAAAATGGTACTAAGGAAATAACTTTACTTGGTCAAAATGTAAATTCTTATGGGAAATCATTGGAAAGTCCTATTAGTTTTGCTGAGTTAATATATAGAGTTAGTGAAATTAGTGGAATTGAAAGAATTAGATTTATGACTTCTCATCCTAAGGATATTTCAGATGATTTAATTTATGCATACCGAGATATAGATAAACTATGTAATTTTTTACATTTACCTGTACAAGCTGGTTCAAGTAGAGTTTTAAAGCTTATGAACCGAAAATATACAAAAGAGGATTATTTGAGAAAAATAGATAAAATTAAAAATGTAAATCCCGATATAGCCTTGTGTACTGACTTAATGATAGGGTTTCCTTCAGAAACGGAAGAAGATTTTTTAGAGACAATAGATTTAGTTAAACGTGTACAATATGACACTTCTTTTACTTTTATCTATTCAATGCGAGAGGGAACTCTTGCTGCAAAATCTAATGAGCAAGTTCCAGACGATATAAAACACAATAGATTTGAAAGATTACTTGATGTGCTCTATTCTATACAACTAACTAAAAATCTTAATTTTATAGGGAAAACATGTAAGGTTTTAGTGGAGGATGTAAGTAAAAATAATAAAGAATATTTAACGGGTAGAACTGATGAATTTAAATTAGTAAACTTTAAGGGAAATGTAGATAATATTGGCAAAATTATAGATGTAAAAATTGTAGATGCCAATACTTTTTCATTAAAAGGTGAAATAATTGGATAATAAAGAAAAAAAATTAACTCCAATGATGGAACAATATTTAAAAATAAAAGAAGAATACAAAGATGAAATTTTATTTTTTAGACTTGGAGATTTTTATGAAATGTTTTTTGAAGATGCAATAGTTGCATCAAAAGAACTTGATATTGCCTTAACTAAGAGAGCAGGTGGTAATTCAGGAGATTATCCTATGTGCGGTGTACCATACCATGTAGCTGATAATTACATTTCTAAACTTATAAATAAAGGATACAAAGTAGCTATTTGTGACCAGATGGAAGATCCTGCAACTGCCAAAGGCTTAGTAAAGAGGGAAGTAACTAAAATATTTACACCAGGAACATTTACAGATTATAATTATTTAAAAAGAGATGAAAATAATTACTTGCTTTCAATAGTATTGTCCAATAAAAGTTTGTATATGAGCTATGCAGATTATAGTACCGGAGAGTTATATACAACTTTTAAAAGTTTCTTTAATATTGATGATTTAGTAAATTTCCTAATTGATGAATGTTATAGAATCAATCCTTCGGAAATATTAATTAATAAATTTGAAAATAAGTATATAAAAGAATTTTTAAATGCGTCAAAATTTTATATTAATTATATTGATGAAAATTTAGAGGACATTTCTTTAACTGATGAAGATGAAACTTATATTAATAGTAATATTTTTAAAGATTTAAACGTCTTAAAGGCTGAAAATAAAGTTGATAATTTTGCATCTATTTATAATTTATTAAAATATTTAATAAGAACTCAAAAAAATGATTTAAATCACTTAAATAACATTATCTTTTATGAAGATAAAAACTTTTTAATATTGGATGAACATTCAAAGAGAAATCTTGAACTAATTAAAGGTATTAATACAAATTCAAAATCTGAATCTCTTTTAGAAATTCTTGATAGAACTAAAACCTCTATGGGTTCACGTGAATTGAAAAAATGGATTGAAGAGCCTCTTATTGATAAAGTTAAAATTGAAAAAAGATTAGATATTATTGAAAGTCTAAATGAAGATTTAATTTTATTAAATGACATATCAACAATGCTAAAAGAAATTTATGATATTGAAAGATTAAGTGTTAAGATTTCTAATAAGACTATCAGTCCTAAAGAAATGATTTCTCTTTTAAATTCCTTAAAAGCAATAAAGGAAATTAAAAATTTACTTCAAAACTCCCAAATAGATACAATCGTAAATTTGTCTTTATCATTAGATCCCTTAGAATATATAGTGAAAGAAATTGAATCCATTATTGTAGATGATCCTCCGGCTGTAATTGATGATAATAGATTTATAAAAAAGGGTTATTCAGAAGATTTGGATATATTATTTGAAGCTAGCGATGAAGGTAAAAGTTGGATTCTTAATTTAGAAGAAAAAGAAAAGAACAGAACGGGAATTAAAAATTTAAGAGTAAAGTATAATAAAATTTTAGGATATTTTATAGAAGTAACTAAGTCAAATATTTCCCAAGTTCCTGATGAATATATTAGAAAACAAACTTTAGTGGGGTCAGAAAGATACTTTTCCATTGAACTTAAAGAAATGGAATCTAAAATACTAGGTTCTAAAGATGAAGCTTTAAAGTTACAAATGCAGATTTTCAATAACTTAAAGAGCTTTTTATTAGAAAATTTATACTTTATTCAAAAAACAGCCAAAGAAATCTCTAAAGTTGATGTATTTGTATCTCTATCTACAGTTGCTAGAGAAAATCAGTATATTAGACCTACTTTAAATGATAGCGGGATAATTTCTATAAAAAATGGTAGACATCCAATAGTTGAATCAAAATTTATGGAAGAGTTATTCGTTCCTAATGATACCTATATGGATATGGATAAAAACTTAATTCACGTGATTACAGGGCCAAATATGGCAGGAAAATCAACATATATGAGACAAGTTGCCTTGATTATAATAATGGCTCATATGGGGTCTTTTGTGCCTTGTGAAAGTGCTAATATTTCAATTGTAGATAGAATTTTTACGAGGATAGGGGCCTCAGATAATTTGGCACGTGGTGAAAGTACTTTTATGGTAGAGATGAAAGAAGTGTCAAATATAATTAAAAATGCCACTAAAAATTCCTTCCTAATTTTAGACGAAGTCGGTAGAGGAACAAGTACCTATGATGGATTGGCCATTGCCTGGGCAATAATAGAGTATATTGCCACTGATGTAAAAGCTAAAACTCTTTTCGCTACACATTACCATGAATTAGTTAACTTGAAAAATAAGTATAACTGTATTTCTAATTTAACTATTGCTGTGGAAAAAAAAGAGGATACAATTATTTTCCTAAGAAAGATAATTGAAGGATTTAGTAATAACTCATACGGTATTGAAGTGGCAAAATTAGCCGGTGTAAATGATTATATAGTAAGTAGAGCGAATGAATTACTGCAATATATTCAAAACAATGAAGATATGAATATAAATAAGAATATCTTAAAAAAAGATAGTGTAAAAATAGAACAAAAAAGTATTTTTGATGTTAAGAAGGATAATTTTATAAATGAAATTTCTTCTATAAATATAAATGAAATTTCTCCCATTGAAGCAATGAACCTTCTAAATCAATTGATAATAAATTCAAAGGATTTGAAATGAGTATTATAGTATTAGACGAAGCTACAGTTTCTAAAATAGCTGCGGGAGAAATTATAGAAAATCCCGCTTCAATAGTAAAAGAATTAATTGAAAATTCAATAGATGCAAATTCCAGAAATATTACTGTGGAAGTTAAAGGTGACATTGGTAACTATATTAGAGTCACAGATGATGGAGATGGTATGACAAAAGAAGATCTTTCTGTTGCCTTTTTGCGTCATTCCACTTCTAAGCTAAAAACAGCGGAAGATTTAAACAACATTGTTTCCTTAGGATTTAGAGGCGAAGCACTGGCAAGTATTTCTCATATTTCAAAAGTAGAAGTTTTAACTAAGACTGATACAGATTTATCCGGAATAAGAGCTGAAATTGAAAATGGTAATATTACAAAGATTAATAATGTAGGACTACCTAATGGAACTACATTTTTTATCTATGATGTATTTTATAATACACCTGTTAGAAAAAAGTATTTAAAAAACAATAACACTGAATTTAATTATATTCTTGAAGTAGTACAAAAAATTTCTTTAGGTAATCCTAATATTGCATTTAAATTAATAAGAGACAATAAGGTTGTTTTAAATACTACTATTGAAAATGATATTAAAAATAGAATTTTTTCTATATTGGGAAGGGATATAGCTACAAATTTATTAAATAATTCTTTTGAATCAGAATCTTATAAAATCAATATTTATTTTTCAAATAATAAATTATATAGATCCAATAGATTTCATCAATATATTTATATCAACGGAAGATACGTTAGAAATTTAGATATTTCAAGATTAATAGAAAAATATTATTATTCTTTGATTCCTCTAAACAGGTACCCTGTCTTTCTTTTATTTTTAGAAATTGATCCTATTTTAGTTGATGTAAACATTCATCCAAAAAAGCATGAAGTTAAATTATCAAAGGATAACAATGTAATGGCTATAATCGGAGAAACTATAGAGGAAATTCTCTTCCCAAATAGAAAAATTATAGATCCCATTTCAAATACAAAAGAAGAGTTTAAAAAAAATGTATCGGTTTTTGAAATATTTTCTACAAAGGAAGAGGAGAGTCCCGAAGAAAAAAATAATTATCTTGATTCTTTAGATGGGATTAATGAAAATATTTTTAATGAAGAAAATTTAACCTTTGAAAATTACAGTACTGAAATTGAAAATATTAATTTTTTAAAAGATACAAGTGATCACTATACAACTTCAAATGTTTATAAAGAAAACGAACTGAAAGATTCACATTCTCAAATTAACAAAAATCTTTTAGATTATAGAATTGTGGGAATTCTCTTTAAAACCTATATTATTTTAGAAGATAGCTTTTCAAGTATACTATATCTTATAGATCAACATGCAGCCCATGAAAGAATAATGTATGAACATTATAAAGTGCAGTTTGAATCTTCTGAGGTTGTAAGACAAATATTATTAACTCCAGAAGTGATTAATTTAAGTGCTGATGAAATGTCTAAAATTGAAAATAATTTTGAAACATTTTTAAACTTAGGTTTCCAAATTGAAGAATTTGGTGAAAATGCAGTTATTATAAGAGAGGTGCCTGTAATTTTTGGAGAGACTCCACATATTGATTTTATATATGATGCAATTGCGTCCTTAGACAAAGATATTAAATCAGGCTATGAAGTTGATCCATATAAAATAATGAGAAAAGCTTGTAAATCTGCTGTTAAAGCTGGAGATAAACTCTCTACTGATGAAATAAATAAGCTTATTAAAGATTTAATAAAGTGTGAAAATCCCTATACATGTCCACACGGCAGACCTACAATTATTGAAATAAAAAAACGAGATATTGAAAAATTATTTTTAAGGGAGTGATTTATTGAATAATTTATTGATTTTAACTGGTCCTACAGGAATAGGAAAGACAGAATTATCCCTTAAAATTGCCGATAAATATAATTGTGAAATTATTTCCGCGGACTCTATGCAAATATATAAAAAACTAAATATTGGTACTGATAAGATAGATTTAAATAAAATTAACATTCCCCATCATTTAATTGACATAGTGGATCCAGATGAAGATTTTACTGTTTCGGATTTTCAGAAAAAATCTAAAGATTTAATTATGGAAATATCTAAAAAGAAAAAACTCCCCTTTATTGTAGGCGGAACAGGTTTGTATATTAATTCAATTATTTATAATTTAAATTTTCAAGAAGTGACAAAAGATGAGGAGTATAGAAAGTATTTAGAAGCTTTATATGAAGAAAAGGGATTAAATTACCTATATCATAAATTATATGATTTAGACCCAACACTAGCTATTACAATGGATAAAAATAATAAAAACAGAATTATAAGAGCTTTAGAGATATTGAAGTTTGGAGATAAAAAAGAAACTTCTAAATTTAGGGAAGAAAATAATGATTATAACTTGCTTTTTCTAGGATTAAATATGGACAGAAATGCACTTTATAAAAGAATAAATAATCGTGTAGATACAATGATTGATAGCGGACTTGTAGAAGAGGTTAAAAACTTATTAGATATGGGTTATAGTGATAGTTCAAATGCTTTTAAAGCTATAGGCTATAAAGAAATAATAAGTTATTTAAAAGGTAATATAACTTTAACGGAATCTATTGAGTTAATAAAGAAAAATTCAAGAAACTATGCAAAAAGACAAATTACCTGGTTTAAAAGAGACAATAGAATTATTTGGTTTGACAAAAATGATATAAATCTTGAAAATAAAATATTTAATTTAATAGGAGACAAATTTGGAAATATTTAAAGAATTTATTTTTGAAAATTATGAAATAGATAATAATATATGTGATTTTGTAGAAGAATGTGAAAAAGTACTTTCAGAAAGGTTCAAAGAATTAAATGATATTAGTCAGTATAATCAGGTAAAAATTTTAAAATCTATGCAAAATCACAAACTTCAAGCTACAGATTTTAATTGGACAACCGGATATGGCTATGGTGATATAGGAAGAGAAAAAGTTGAAAAAATATATAGTGATATTTTCAATACGGAAGATGCTTTGGTAAGGCCTAATATAGTTAGCGGAACACATGCAATATCTCTTAGCTTATTTGGAATATTAAGATCAGGTGATCATCTTCTTTCAGCATCAGGTAAACCCTATGACACCTTATTAAAGGTAATTGGAGTTACTGGAGATGAGCCTGGAAATATGATGGAGCAAGGTATTAAATACTCTGAAGTTCCAATGGTAAGAAATGAAATAGATATTGAAGCAGTTAAAAAAGCTATACAATCTGATACAAAAGTGGTGATGCTACAACGTTCTACTGGATATAGTGATAGAAAAGCATTGAGTACTGAGCAATTGAAAAGAACCATTGAATCAATTAAAAATTTTGCACCTAATATTATTATTTTCGTAGATAATTGTTACGGGGAATTTACTGACATTACTGAACCTTCTGATTTCGGAGCTGATATTGTAGCAGGTTCATTAATTAAAAATCCCGGTGGCGGTTTAGCATACTCAGGCGGATATATAGTTGGTAAACAAAAATATATCAATTTAATATCAAATAGACTTACAGCACCGGGAATAGGAAAAGAATGTGGATTAACTTTTGGCATTACTCGTCAAATATTACAAGGGCTTTTTTTAGCTCCTAAAGTTGTTGAGGATGCTATTAAATCAGCATTACTATTTTCTGTTGCCTTTGAAAAATTAGGATACGAATGTTTTCCGAATTATAGGGAAAAACGTTCTGACATTATACTATCCATTAAGTTAAATGATCCGGAAAAATTATGTGAGTTTTGTAGAGCTATTCAATTTGCTTCTCCAGTTGACGCCCATTTTACACCGGAGCCATGGGATATGCCAGGATATGACAATAAAGTAATTATGGCCGCAGGGGATTTTATTGAGGGTTCTTCTATAGAGCTTTCTGCTGACGGACCAATGAGAGAACCATACTATGTCTATTATCAGGGTGGTCTTACTTACTACCATGGTAAATTTGCGCTTATGAAAGTTCTTAGTAATTTTAAATCAAAAAACTATATAGATATATGAGGAGGAGTTATGGGAATTTATTCAAAAAAATATACTTTCGGAAAATATAAGAAAGGTCTTAGAAACAAAATTACAGACGTTAAGGGTGTAAAGGTTGGACATGTAACACTTGACTCTGGTCCAATTAAAACTGGTGTTACAGCTATTTTGCCCCATGGTGGCAACACCTACAAAGAAAAAGTCATAGCAGCTTGTTCTGTTTTAAACGGCTTTGGCAAAAGTGTAGGTTTAGTTCAAATAGAAGAATTGGGAACTTTAGAATCACCTATAATTATGACTAATACCTTAAGCGTGGGTACTGCCTTAACTGCTTCAATTAAATACATGATGGAAGAAAATCCTGATATGGGAGCTAATTCAGGTGCTACTAATTGTGTAGTAACAGAGTGTAATGACGGAGTTTTAAATGACATGAGAGGACTACATATTACAGAAGAACATGTAATTGATGCAATTAAAAATGCTTCTGAGGATTTCGAAGAGGGAAGTATAGGAGCGGGAAGAGGGATGATTTCTATGAATCTAAAAAGTGGTATAGGTTCATCTTCAAGAATAGTTCAGCTAGATGATGAAGAATATACCATTGGTACTTTAGTATTGTCAAACACTGGTACAATTAAAAACTTTAGAATTTGTGGTGAATCAATAGGCGAAATGATGTACAATGCAAGAAAAGCAAACAAAAAAGAAGAATTTGAAAAAGGTTCAATAATTATAGTAATTGCAACTGATATTCCTGCTAATGATAGACAACTAAAAAGAATAGCAAACAGGGCTTCAATAGCGCTTGGGCGCGTTGGTTCATATATGGGTCATGGAAGCGGAGATATTGCTATAGCTTTTTCTACTTCTAATAAAATTTATCATGACTCTGAAAAAACGATTTTAAATACAAAAATGCTAGATGATGATAAAATCGACACTATATTTAATGCTACTGTTGATTCAATAGAAGAATCAATAGTAAGTTCAATAATACATAGTGTTACTACCAAAGGTAGAAATGATAAAGTAATTTACTCTTTAAAAGATAATTTATCGAATTTAGGTATGGAATTTGAAATATAAAAACAGACGGGTTAAAATCCGTCTGTTTTTACATTCTTCGATATAAACCTACTATTTTCCCCAAAATACTCAATTCTTTAACATATATGGGCTCCATAAAATCATTTTCAGGTTGTAATCTATAACCATCGTTTTCTTTATAAAAAGTTTTTATTGTAGATTCTTCACCTATAAGTGCAAGTACTTTATCACCATTTCTAGCAAATTCAGTTTTTTCAATAACTACAAAATCTCCTTCTAGAATACCAGCATTTATCATACTTTCACCGCGAACTTTTAATATAAATAAATTTTTATCCTGCGCAAATTCAACAGGAAGAGGGTAGGTATCTTCTATGTTTTCATAGGCTAAAATTGGCATTCCAGCTGTTACTGAACCAACTATTGGTATATCAACCGTTTTCTTTTTTAACATTAAAAAATCATCATTAGTGTCTACTATTTCAATAGCTCTTGGTTTGGTAGGATCTTTCTTTATGTATCCTTTATTTTCCAGCTTTTCAAGGCTACCATGAACAGTTGAAGTACTTTTTATTTCAAGCTCCTGACAAATTTCTCTAACAGTAGGTGGATAGCCCTTTGCATCAAGAGATCTTTTCAAAAACATAAGTATTTCCGTTTCACGTTGGGTTAAGTCTTCATACATAATAACATAAACCTCCATTATAATTTGTTTATATTATAACAAAAAAGAACAAACATTTCAAACGTTTGTTTATAAAGTATTGACAAAAAATGTATGTTCGATTAAAATTAAATAAGAACAGATATTCCGAACGTATATTTGATTTTAAAAGGTAATAGGTGATAGTATGAAGAAAAAAATTTACTTAAAAAAAACAAGAATAATTATATTTTTATTAATTACTTTTATATTTTCGACTGGTATAAATACTGTAGATTCCTTTGATTATAATGTATCAAACTTTAATGCTAATAATTCCAATTTAGATGTTGAAGATTCTTATATTAACTATATAGTTAAAGAGAATGACACTATATGGTCCATAGTCAATGAAAATATTGATATTAAACGAGATAAACGTGAATATGTTAGCAATATTATAGAGCTTAATAATATAAAAGGAAATATATATCCTGGTGATGTACTATTAATACCTAGTTATTAATAAATAAGATAATACAATAGCTAACTTCTGAACTACAATATAAAAAATATAAAAATACAAGGATATAATTATTCACAAAATTATTATTTTGTGAATAATTATATCCTCTCCTTTTATAATATTTATAATATCTGATATATTAACCAGTAAATCCACTTACAAAAGTTTTGATAAACCAAATAGTTGTTGGCTGATATATTATATCTACTAAAAAAGCACCCACTATTGGCACTATAATCATTGCTTTTCTTGACATTCCATATTTTTCATTTAATGCAGTCATATTGACTATTGATGATGGAGTTGCTCCAAGTCCATGTCCACACAGTCCTGCACACATTACAGCAGCATCATAATCACTACCTAAAATTCTAAATACTATGAAATAAGCAACTAATATCATAAATATAACTTGTGCTATTACTACTAATAATACCCCACCAATTAATCCTGCTAGTTCCCACAATTTTAATGTCATTAATGCTAGTGATAAGTATAAATTAAGCATAACATTGCCAATACCATCTACTAATGAAAAATTAAAATTATATAACTTGACTTTTTCATTGAAATTTCTAAGTATTACTGCAACAAACATTGCACCAACATATGTAGGAAATTCTAACTCCCCTTTTAAGGGTACGTCTGTAATCCATTTCGAAACCATAATGCCTAATGCCATACAGACTAATATTGAAGTTACATTTTTTATTATGTCCAAATCAGAAAGTTTTTGACTAGTGTCTAAATTTATATCAGTTATTGAAGTATCAAAATCTTCACCACTTTTTGGCTTAAGATTATTTTTTTCTATTAAACGTCTACCAACTGGACCTCCTATTAAAACCGCAGATATTAATCCAAAGGTAGCAGCAGCAGCTCCTACTAATGGTGCTGTTTCATAACCCATATTCGCAAACGTATCTCCATACGATAAAGCAGCTCCATGCCCTCCAATCATTGAAATCGAACTAGCAAGTAATCCATAAGGAGCTTCTAATCCTATTATTTTTGATATACTTATACCAATAGTGTTTTGACATATAGATATTACACCACAAATTAGCCAATATATAATAAGTAATTTTCCACCCTTCTTAAGTAAAGTAAAACTAGCTCCTAATCCTACCGTTGTAAAAAAAGCTAACATAAAAGTACTCTGAAATATATTGTCAAAATTAAAATTAAATGTATTAGTACTATATCCAAGCCAAGTCACAAACATAAAAATAAATCCTCCCACTACAGGAGCTGGAATACAATACTTTTCAATAATTTTTACTTTATTAACTACAAAATAACCTAATAATAATAGTAAAGCTGCAAACGCCAAAGTCATTGTTGAATCAACATTAATATTTAAAATACCATTTACCTTCTCAAATCCCATAATAAACCTCCAATTTTATGTTAAAAATCTTTTTTATCCTCCTTCCTTTTTCAATAAAATTAATCATATTGTAAAATCGATTTTACAATATGATTAATTTTAACATACTTTATTGCTATATAAAAGTATTTAAGATATACAAAAAGCTAAAAGAAGTAATATAATACTCATTTTAGCTTTTTGTATTTTTGTATATGATATGAAATATATTGTATTAATGATATTATTTTTTAATAATTGTACCTGTTTTGCCTTCTATAGCTTCAGCTGCTTTCTCAAGAGAAGTAATAATTGCAATAGAATCTTTTTTACTATTTACTATAAAATTTTTACAAGCTTCAACTTTTGGAAGCATGGATCCCTTTGCAAAATGTCCTTCTTTAATATATTTATCGGCATCTTCAACAGTTAAAATAGAAAGATCTATTTGATTTGGCTTGTTATAATTAATTGAAACCTTCTCAACTGCTGTTAAAATAATTAGCATATCTGCTTCAAGTTCCAAGGCCAACTTTGCACTAGATAAATCTTTATCTATTACTGCAGGAACTCCCTTTAAACCTAAATCAGTTTTAATAACTGGTACTCCTCCACCACCAACAGTTATAACTATATTTCCGCCATCGATGATATTTTTAATGATTTTAGATTCTACAATTTCAACAGGTTTTGGTGAAGCAACTACTCTTCTATAACCTCTCCCAGAATCTTCAATAAAAGTATAACCTTTTTCTTTTGATATTTTCTCAGATTCCTCTTTTGAATAAAAAGCCCCGATAGGTTTAGTAGGATTAGAAAATCCTTCATCATCCTTATTTACAACTACCTCTGTAATAACTGTTGAACATATTTTATCTATGTTTTGCATTTTTAATTCATTATTAATAGCCTGTTGTAAATGATATCCAATATATCCTTGACTCATGGCCCCACATTCCGGAAAAGGCATATAGGGAGTATTCACATTACCCTGAGAAGCATATTCCATTGCCAAGTTGATCATACCTACTTGTGGCCCATTTCCATGACCAATCATTATTTCATGACCCTCTTTTATTAAATCAACTATTGATTTCGCAGTATTTTTTACTAACTGCAATTGTTTTTCAGGGCTGTCTCCAAGAGCATTTCCTCCAAGAGCTATAACAATTCTTTTCGCCATATTTTACCTCACTAATTACTTTAAAGTTGCATACATAACAGCTTTAATAGTATGCATCCTATTTTCCGCTTCATCGAATACTTTTGATTGTTTAGATTCAAAAACTTCATCTGAAACTTCCATTTCATTTATATTAAATTTTTTTGCTATCTCTTTACCAATTTCAGTTTTTGTATCATGAAAAGATGGTAGACAATGTAAAAAAATCGCATCTTCATTTCCCATAGCCATGACTTCCTTAGTAACTCTGTAAGGTTCCAATAATTTTATTCTTTTTTCCCATACTTCCTCAGGCTCTCCCATAGAAACCCAAATATCTGTATAAATAGCATGGGCACCGGAACAGCCTTTTTTAATGTCATCGGTTAAAGTTATTGTGGAGCCATTTTCAACTGCAATTTTTTTACAAGTTTCAACTAAATTTTCATCAGGCATTAATTCCCTAGGTCCACAAGCTGTAAAATTTATTCCCAATTTTGCTGAAACTACCATTAAAGAATTAGCAACATTATTACGGGCATCTCCCATAAAAGTTAAATTTAAACCTTTTATTTTACCGAAATGTTCTTCAATGGTAAGTACATCCGCAAGCATTTGAGTAGGATGAAATTCATCTGTTAAACCGTTCCACACAGGTACTCCCGCCTTATCTGCCATTTCCTCTACTAATTTTTGTGAAAAACCTCTATATTCAATTCCATCATAAAATCTTCCTAAAACTCTAACAGTATCCTCCACAGATTCTTTTTTACCCATTTGAGATGTTCCTGGTTCTAAATAAGTAACATTCATTCCTAGGTCATAAGCTCCTACTTCAAAAGAGCATCTAGTTCTGGTAGATGTTTTTTCAAATAGAAGTACTATGTTTTTTCCTTCTAAATACTTATGGGGTGTTCTAGATAGTTTTAAACTTTTAAATTGTTTTGATAAATTTAATAAATATTCAATTTCTTCTGTTGTAAAATCTAATAATTTTAAAAAACTTCTTCCTTGTAAATTAACCGGCATTTTATCATCATCCTTTCAAAAATTATTTTCCCTTACTAAAGGCATACTCATACATCTTGGTCCTCCTCTACCTCTTGATAACTCAGCACTAGGCATTACTAATAAATTTAATCCTTTTTCGCTAAGTAAGTCATTAGTTACATCATTCCTTTCGTATACAATAATTGTTCCCGGTTTTATGCAAAGAGTATTGGAGCCATCACTCCATTGCTCTCTGGCAGCAACAATTTCATCTCCTCCACCACAAGGGATTAACTCAACATCTATTTCAAGTGAGGATGAAAGAACATTTTCAAGTTCATTTTCTATTTCTATAACTTTAAGTTCATTTTTTTTGTTTGATTTAGTCAATTCAAATAGTTTAAGATTTTCTAAAATAATTGGATGTACAGTAAATTTATCAATATCTATTTGAGTTAGCACTGTATCCAAATGCATAAATGCTCTCTTTTTCGGAATATCAAAAGCTATAATCCTTTCAATTTTAGAGTTAGAATTGAAAAATATATTCTTAGCTAGCAATTCTATAGCATTTGGTTCTGTTCTTTGAGAAATTCCAACAGCCAATGTACTTTCATTAATATTTAATATATCCCCTCCTTCAATATGAAAAGGCAAATCTCTAGCATATAACATATCAACTTTATTCTTAAATTCCTTATGATATTTAAAAATATAATGACCATATATTGTTTCTCTGCTGCGAGTTTGAGAATACATTTTATTTAAAGCAATACCATTTCCTATAGATGCAAAAGGATCTCTGGTAAAAAATAAATTTGGCATAGGGTCTAAAATCATTTTAGAATTTTCTCTGTAGACCATATCAACTAAGGAGTTTGCATTTCCTATTTGTAGTTCATTTATATTTATTCCTTCCATAGTTTTTAAAACTAAATCTTTATTATCTTCTATTGAATTTAAAAACTCATATATAATTTTAATAAATCTAGGTGAATGGATACCGCCCTCTGTAATGAACTGTTTAAGAAAAGTTTCTCTTAAATCCTTATTTTGAGTTAGAGTTTCTGCCATTAAATCCTCTAAGTAGACAACCTCTATTCCCTCGTCTCTTAAGATTTCTGCAAAAGCATCATGTTCCTCTTGGGCTCTCTTTAAAAAAGGTATGTCATCAAACAAAAGTTTTTCCAAGGTATCTGGAGTCAAATTCAGCAATTCCCTACCTGGTCTATGAATTAAAACTTTTTCTAAGGGATTTATTTCGCTTGTTACATTAATTACTGCCATTATAAGACCTCCTGTCAAATAGCATATGGTATCTTATGTTAAATCTTAACTAAAATTATATTTTAAAACTGGAAAAAGATACCTTATATAATTGTATATTTAAAGATATTTAAAAATAACTATTTATTTCAAATAAATAGTTATTCATAATCATATTGTATGTTTACTTCTTTTCTAAATTTAGATGGATTCATATTTTTTAATTTTATAAAATGGTTATTAAAAGTTTTTACATTATTATAACCCACTGTAATAGCGATATCTAAAATAGTATTATCAGTGGTTTTTAATAATTTGCAGGCATGGTTAATTCTTAAAAAACTAATCAACTCATCAAAATTCTTTTCTACAGTGTATTGTAGTATTCTATTAAGTTCCTGAACAGACATATCAAATTTTTTAGCAACTACAACTTCGGAAATATCTTCCATAAAAAAAACAGTAATGTAATTTATAACTTCATAACCTAAATTACTTCTTTCAGGATTTAATATTTTAAAAACATCTTTATTAATTTTTCTATATTGATTTGGTGTGGATCCCATTCTTTTCGTAAAAAAATTTGAAAGATGAGAAGCATCATTAAAACCCACCAATTCCGCAATAATATTTAGAGAAAAATCTGAGTATAATAAAAAATCCATAGTCTTTATTAATCTCATTTCATTAAGTAAATCATGAAAATTAACTCCAATAATTTTTTTGCAATATTTTGACAAGGTGGATTCAGAAATATAGAATTTAGTTGAAACGGATTTTAAAGTTGGTTTTTCACTTAAATGAGAATATAAATATTTAAAAATAGTTACTCGTTTGTCCAAATCATTATTTGCGATTTTTGTTATTTTTAAATTCTTATTTTTTGTTTGACGAATATACCAAATTATCATTTCCATAATTTTATTACTAATAAAAGCATTAGATAAAATTTGTTCTTTTCTAATATCTAAAACAGACTCCATACTTATTTCAGATTTAAGATCATTTAAAATTCGAATAATTTTTTTTGTCTCTAATTCATTAGCATAAACAATTGGATTATTAGACAATTCACTAATAATATCTATACTTTCATCTAGCGTATTATAAGTTGATTTAATACTTTGATTAAAATAATTGAAATTATATACAATCTTAATGAATTGTAAACGTTCTATAACATCAGTTACTTCAGTAATTGTCCAAGGTACAATAGCAACGCAGGAGTAAGGTTTTATATCATAACAAATGTTATTAATTTTAATAGTTCCCTTTCCTTCGATGAAGAAAAGAAATCGTGATTCTTGATGCATTATAGGATTTGTGGGACTGGAAATTTCTTCTACGTTATAGGAGCAAATCTTTTTTTCATCAAAAGATGAACTGTATTTTGCCTGTAGTTCTGAATTTATATCCATAACAACCTCCTATAATAATTAATTATTGAAAATATTTCTATAATATTTTAACATATTTAAAGGATAAATAAAATATTTTATTTATCCTTTAAATTTCTTCAGATATATTAATTTTTGAAAGCGGATTGTTTTCAATGGTTGCCTTTAAATGTTTATTGTTTATATGGGTATAAATTTGTGTAGTTGTAACCGATTCATGTCCTAATACTTCTTGCAAAGCTCTAATATCTGCATTTCCATGTTGATACATAAGAGTAGCTGCTGTATGTCTTAATTTATGCACAGTGTATTTATCAGGATCTAAACCCGTTAGCTTTACATATTTTTCTACCATTTTTTGAATAGCTCTATTCCCCATCCTGTTGTTTCTCATAGATAAAAACAACGCTTTATCATCTACCTTAGGTCTGTGCTCGTAGTAAAGATTAAGAGCATCTAAGCACGCCTGATTTAAATATATTGTTCTCTCCTTATTACCCTTGCCTTTGACTACTAAAGTATTATCTTTTTTTATATCATCTATATTTAAATTTGAAAGTTCTGATAATCTCATTCCACAATTTAAAAATAAAGTAATAATAGCATAATCTCTATATTTAAATTTTGATTTTGAACTTTGCACTGTTTTTAAAAGATCTACGGCCTCTTCCAAAGTCAAATACACAGGAACGGTTTTTTCTATTTTGGGCATATCTATATTTTCTAAAGGATTGAAGTCTATAACATCAATTTTAGTAGAAAGATAATTAAAAAAAGTTCTAATAGCAGAAATTTTCCTGTACTTTGTTTTATTGGAATTGTTTTTTTGATTTTCTAAAAAAGAATTAAAAGCATATATATCTTGTTTATCTACACTTTTTAGAATTTCTATATCAATTTCATCTATATCAACTTCATTAAACTCAACATCTTTTACATAGTTCTTCCGAACTAAAATAAATCTTAAAAAAGTTCTAATATCATAGTAGTACTCTCTTATCGTTGTATCAGAAGATCCTTTAGTTGTTTTTAAATAAGCTAAAAAATCATCTAGTATATTACTTGCTATAATTTTTTTCACCCTCTATCTATAAAAAAATAACCTGCTTATGCAGGTTATTATTTAGCGTAATCTATAGCCCTAGTTTCTCTAATTACATTTACTTTAATCTGTCCAGGGAAATCTAATTCAGCTTCAATCTTTTTAACAATATTTCTAGCCGTTAAAGCAATTTCAGCTTCTGAAATTTTTTCAGGTTTAACAATAATTCTAATTTCTCTACCTGCCTGTACAGAATAAGATTTTTCAATTCCTTCAAAAGAGTTTGCTATTTCTTCTAGTTTTTCCAATCTCTTTATATAAGATTCAACGGTTTCTCTTCTAGCCCCCGGTCTAGCAGCACTAATTGTGTCAGCAGCTTGAACTAAAACCGCCTCAACAGATTTAGCTTCAACATCTCCATGATGTGATTCAATACAGTTTACTACTAGTTCAGATTCCTTATATTTTCTTGCAAGTTCAACTCCTAAGTCAACGTGAGGCTCTTCTACTTCATGGTCAATACTCTTACCAATATCATGTAGTAAGCCACCTCTCTTAGCTAATTTAACATCAGCTCCAATTTCACTTGCAAGTATTCCCGCAATATTAGAAACTTCAACAGAATGTTTAAGAACGTTTTGACCATAACTGGTTCTAAACTTAAGTCTTCCTAAATATTTTATAAGTTCAGGATGTAATCCATGAACTCCTGCATCATAAGCTGCTTGTTCACCAGATTCTTTAATAGCAACATCTACTTCATTTTGAGCTTTTTCAACCATTTCTTCAATTCTAGTAGGATGAATTCTGCCATCTGAAACTAATTTTTCCAAAGCAATTCTTGCCACTTCTCTTCTAACTGGATCAAAACACGATAAAACTACTGCTTCAGGAGTATCATCAATTATTAAGTCAACTCCGGTAAGGGATTCAATAGCTCTAATATTTCTGCCCTCTCTACCAATTATTCTGCCCTTCATTTCATCATTGGGAAGACTAACTACAGAAACAGTACTTTCAGCAACTTGATCTGCGGCGCATCTTTGAATTGCTTGAGAAATTATATTTTTTGCATATTTATTACTTTCATCTTTTATTCTTGCTTCATTTTCCTTAATTATAAGTGCGGATTCTTGAATAATTTCATTTTCCAATTCAGATAAAAGAATCTTTTTACCTTCGTCTGCAGTAAGACCGGCTACTTTTTGAAGCTCACTTTCTCTTTGTTCTACTAATAAATCAGCTTTTTCACTTTTAGCTTTCACTTCTTCAAGCTTAGTGTTTAGAGTATCTTCTTTTTTCTCTAATTGAACTGATTTCCTTTCAATACTTTCTTCTCTAGAAAGAACTCTTTTTTCCAATTGTTGAACTTCATCTCGCCTTGTCTTAATATCATTGTCATTTTCAATTCTCATCTTAAGAATTTCGTCTTTAGCTTCTAAAAGCAATTCTTTCTTTTTACTTTCAGCTGAGTGTTCTGCATCAGTTATTATTTTTTTTGCTAATTCCTCAGCATTTTTAAGCTTACCTTCACCTATATATTTTCGAATGGCATAACCACTGGCTACGCCAATTATTATACAGAAAAACACGACAATTATATTCGATAACATTTATACACCTCCCTATTTAATTTTCAAGTTCCAAATTTAATATGCTTAATTATAAATTCGTATGAAAATATTTTATATCTTTTAAAAAAATAAGTCAAGGTTATGAAGTGTATATTTGAAGTTATAAATCGGTCTCCATATGTTTCTCTACAAAACTAATACCATTTTTAATTCCAACATTATAGGATAAGTCTGATATTTGAGATAGGTGATTGTTATGTGTGACCATTATAATTTGTCTTCTAAATAACTCTGAAGATTGTTTTAGAAATTCTCCTAAATTAAAAATATAATCATCGCTTACGTGTTTGCCTGGTTCATCAAATAAAATAGGACCTTCTACTCTAGGTTTGTTTATTTGAATAAAGGCCAACCTAAGAGCAATGGATATTATATCTACAACTCCTCCACCTCTTGAAATTTCGGGTTTGGTTTTAACACTATAACCATCATAGTTAGAAATTACATAAAATTCAGCTTGGGGTATATTTCTACTCTCTGTTATCTCAATTACAAACTCTATATCTGTTTCAAAGATAAATTGTAGACATTTAGTCACTAGCTCTTCAATTTGTTTTTTAGCTTGAATTCTACCAAAGCTTGAAGTTTTCTGTAACAAGACTGTCACCTTAGAAAGTAATTCTTCATATTCAATTAATGAATCCAACTCGGAGATAATATCATTTAACTGATTTGATAAAATTTCTTTTTTCCCTTTATCAACGTCAATTTTTCTTTGTAAATTAGATATTTCTTTACTTAATAAATCAATATTCATATTAATCTCTTGGCATAAGCTTATTTGCCTCTTCAAATAAACTATCTATTTCTTTCTTTAATTTTTCAATTTGCAATTCTAAATTATCAGGCTCGATTCCCATTTCTTGAATTTCATTAATTAACATATCTCTTTGAAGATTTAATTGCTCAAGTCTTGCCTCAGCTTTATATTTTAAATTTTTAGCCTTTTCAAGTTCATCTTTTAATACATTTAAGTTTTTTTCATAATCCATAATTATTCTCCATAATGCTCCTTAATATGATCTATAGTACTTTCACTTATCTTGCTATGACACAAAGGACAATATCCCACATTTAAAAGAATGTCATTATATTTATTTATCATATTAGTTAAACTTTCTTCGTTTTCTCTAATAGTTATTTCAAATTCATCTATTTTTTTCATCACATTTTTATAGTTAATATACAAATTCAAATATTTTTTCAATAAAGTATTTTTATTTGAAATGTCTTTATATAGGGTATTTAGTTTATCTAAATCTTTAAATCTATTTATATAAATTTCCCCTTTATTTAGGCTTTTGTTGTTTTCAAAAATTTTATTTTGTAAATTAGTTAATTTGTTATAGTTTTCTAAATCAACGTCTAAACAATTTTTAATATCGTCTAATCTTTGAGTACTTTTATACTTTTCCTTTATTTCTAAATTAAGCTCAATATCATAATTAATTTTTTTAAAATTTTCATTTAGATTAAAGTAAAATTTGTAACTTTTAATATTCTCATTTAATTTTAAATTTATAATATCCATATCAGAAGTAAAAGCTAGTTTTTCTAACGTTCTTTTATTTGACTGTATATATTCTTTGTTATTCAGTAATTTATTATAAATAGTTTTATATCTTAAGTATTTAGTTAATTTATTTTCAATTTTTGTATAAATATCTTCAAATTTATCAATGTATATATATTTATCAAGCTCACTATTTGTATTCTTTATTTCAGAAGAGTTATGTGAGAATTTACTCTTAATAGAGTTTAATTTACTTAATTTATTTTGTCTATTTTGAATGTTTTCTTTAATATCGATTAAATTGTCCAGCTTCTCTTCATATCCATCAATGTAATCAAACTCTTTTATTTTGTTAATTAATTCCTCTTTCTGTATGTTTAAAGATTTTATATTTGACAATATAGCTTTATTATCACGTACTGTTTCTCTTAGAGCATCATCAACATAATTTACTCCTACTAATCTACCTATTGCACTGGCACGAATTGAGGACTTCTCATTTAAAAGGAAAGGACCTTCCAGCTGTTCTGCAATATTTATTATATTGGTTTCTTTATTATCCAAATTGATTTTTCGCATTCCAATTTCATCTTTTATTTCTTTTGGAACATCTACTCCGAAACCTTCAAAATTATATTCTTCACCATTATGTTTTTTTAGATAGTAGGAATTTTTAGAAGAAGATCTATACCGTCTTACAATTGCTCCTGTGTTAAAATAGATTGTAACAGATACTTCCTTTTCTCCTTCTCTAATAAAATAATCGCCTAAAGGTTCATTGTAAAGAGCCCATTTAATAGCTCTTAAAACGGCGGTCTTTCCACTGTCAGATTTTCCTAAAATTACGTTTAAACCACGATCAAATTCAAATATACTGTTTTCATGAGATTGAAAATTTATCAATTCAAGTTTTGTAATAAAAATCATGAAATTTCCGCTCCCTTAATTTGCATATTTTGAACCCTTTCAATAGCTTCCTTCTTTACTTTTTCCTCTATGGAATCATTAACTGCTATTTCACTTAATAATTCATAGATATCTAAGTTATTAAATGAAGATGTTGAATCTAAAATCTCTTTAAACTCATATATTTTATCCTGTTTAAATTTATGTCTTTCCATTTCACTTCTATCTAAGACCATATCACCAGGTAATGCACTTTTTAAATAAATATCTTTAACATTAATTGATTCAAGTAACTCTATAATTACAACTTTAGGTTTTCTTTTAAATTCAACTAAACCATTAGAAATTCTAACCATAGCTCCCGGATTAATGAAATACTTACCATCTATTTCCAAAGTTTTAAATCCATAATGGTAGTGACCTCCTAAAGTAATATCTGCCAGCGTGTCAGAAATCTCGCTTATTAATGTATGCGGAACATTTTTTAGAAATGGTTTATCTATTAAAAAGCCATGAGTCATGTGAATCATATAGTCAACATCATTATTTCTTTCTGTCACTTTATATTTATATCTGTTACTTTTATCATCAATTCCATAACTATATGGATTTGCAGTGATTTGGATAGATACATCTTTCTTTAAGATCGTTTTTTTATCATTTACTAAATTAAAAATCCCTAAACTTGTAAGCAGTCCCAACATAGTTCGATTTAAGGTTTTCGTATTATGACCAAATATATCATGATTACCACTTATTACGTAAATTGGGGCTTTAAATTTGCTGAAAATTTTTGAAAATTCTGATATTAAAGAAATCGGAGTATCCGGACGATCAAACATATCTCCGCCATGTAGAATATAATCTACATTTTCTTCCATACTAATATCAACAATTTCATTCATTTTCAATTTTAGAGTTTCATAAAAATCATCTATTCTATTTTTGGGATTTGTTGAGCGCAAATGCGTATCAGTAAAGTACAGTAATTTCAATATATCACAGCCTTAACTTTATTCTTCTGTTTCTTTTTGTTCCTCATTTATCTCTTCATCATCTATTTTGTATAGATTTCTAATTTTAAGTTCAATTTCTCTAGCAATGTCAGGATTTTCTATTAGATATGTCTTTGCATTCTCTCTACCCTGACCTAGTTTATGGTCTTCATAACTATACCAAGAGCCAGATTTATTTATTATATTAGTCTGTGCTCCAATATCTACAAGATTTCCCTCTTTTGAAATACCCTTTCCATACATAATGTCAAATTCTGCTTGTTTGAAAGGAGGAGCTACCTTATTTTTAACAACCTTGACTCTTACCCTGTTTCCAATAATTTCCTCGCCTTGTTTTAGATTTTCTATTTTTCTAATTTCTAGACGAACAGATGCATAAAATTTCAATGCCCTACCGCCAGTAGTAACTTCCGGATTGCCGAACATAACTCCAACTTTTTCTCTAAGTTGATTTATAAAAATTACAGATGTTTTAGACTTATTAATAGCTCCTGTCAATTTTCGCAATGCTTGTGACATAAGTCTTGCCTGTAATCCAATATGTGAATCTCCCATTTCTCCTTCAATTTCAGCACGAGGTACTAATGCTGCTACTGAATCCACAACGACTACATCAACAGCATTGCTTCTCACTAGAGATTCTGTAATCTCTAAAGCTTGTTCGCCAGTATCAGGCTGTGAAATTACTAAATTTTCAATATCCACACCTAAGTTTTTAGCATAACCAGGATCTAAAGCATGTTCAGCATCAATAAAGGCGCCAATTCCACCTTCTTTTTGAGCCTGAGCAAGTATGTGAAGAGCCAATGTGGTTTTCCCAGATGATTCAGGTCCATAGATTTCAATAATTCTTCCTTTCGGAATTCCACCAACTCCTAAAGCCAAGTCTAAAGCCAAAGCACCTGTGGGAATAGTTTCTATATCAAGTTTAGTATCTGCTCCCAATTTCATTATGGAACCTTTGCCATATTGTTTTTCTATCTGCGATATAGCTAAATCTAAAGCTTGTTTCTTATTTTCATTATCCATATTATTCTCCTTCTTTATCTATATTTAAAAGTAAATGTGTTATTACTGCATCTGCCGCACGTTCTTGAATTTCAGTTCTATTTCCGCTAAATAAATATTCCTTGACCTCAAAATAATTTTTATAGTAGTAACATACAAAAACAGTTCCTATTTCTTTTTCACTTGGATTTGGTCCGGCCTCTCCAGTAATAGATACTGCTATATCACATAGACCCATATTATAAAGCCCTTCCGCCATTTCAATAGAAGTTTCATAGCTTACTGCCCCAAAATTGTTTAAAGTATCCTCTGATACCTTTAAAACCTGTACCTTAGATTCATTTGAATAAGATATAATCGAATTTTTTAAAACTTTTGATGCATTTTTCACGCTTGTTAATTTTGAAGATAGCAATCCTCCGGTAATAGATTCGGCAAATCCAATAGTTAAATTCTTTTCAATTAGTTTTCTAACAAGAGCTTCTTTCGGTTTAACTTCACCTTCTGAATATAAAAAATTTCCAAAAGTTGAGTATAATTTACTTACAATGTTGTTTACCTCAACATTTAAAGAATGTTCATCTAATCCTTCTGCAATTATTTTAATTTCCGTATCATAAAAATGGGCGAAAGTATTTATAGAGATATGCTCTTTTTCAAGGTTTAGATTTCTTATTATTTCTTCAATTGTAGATTCACCAAGACCAGTGATATTTAAAGATTTTAAAACAATTCCGTTGTTTTCTTTTATATTACTTTTTAAATAATAATTAATCATTGGTTCAAATTCTTTAGGCGGCCCCGGAAACAAAAATATTTTTTTGTCATTATACTCAATAACTTCTCCTGGTGCAGTACCCCATTTATTATCTAGAACTTTCGAACCTTCAATTACATAAGCTTGTTTTTTATTGTTTGGAGACATTATCTTCTTTAATTTAGAAAATCTGTCTAACATTTTCTTATACTGATATTCATCTAAAACAAGTTTTTTATCAATTACTTCAGCCAATGCTTCTTTTGTAATATCATCTTCTGTAGGTCCTAATCCTCCACATAGAAATAAAATATCAACTTTACCCAATAAATATTTAATCTGGGTAGACAATTCTATAAAGTCATCCCTCAATGATAATTGATAACTTACATGTACACCAATCTCAGATAATTTTTCAGACAAATATTTTGAATTAGTGTCCAAGACACTTCCTATTAAAAGTTCAGTCCCTATTGTTATAATACCTGCATTCATAACTATCTCCTATAAGTTTTTTAAATCCAACACGTGAATATTTTTTGCAAAATAGTCAATTCCTGATAAAATAGTGAAAAATACTGAAATATAAAATATTATTATACCTAGAATATAAATAGAACTAATATCAGATAATAAAATTATCATTGATATAAGCTGAGTAATAGTTTTAAACTTTCCAAGATTACTAGCAGCTATAGTTATATTTTCTGAAGCAGCAATAATTCTAAACCCGGTTACAGCAAATTCTCTAGCTATAATAATAATTACTGCCCATCCCGGAATGCTTCCAATTTCAGTTAATAAAATTAAAGCAGCACAAACTAAAATTTTATCTGCTAAAGGATCTGCAAATTTTCCAAAATTAGTAACTAAATTATTTTTCCTAGCTAAATATCCATCTAGAAAATCCGTAAAAGAAGCTATGGAAAAAACTAAAGTAGCAGCTAATCTGGAGTTTGAAAAATCCAAATACATTAAAATCACAAAAAAGGGTACCATTAATATTCTAATTAAAGTCAATTTATTTGGTAAATTCATATTAACTCTCCTATAAGATCAAAGTCTAGAGATTCATTTATTTTTACAGTTACAAAATCTCCTATATCCAAAAATTTATCAGTATTAATATACACTATTCCATCTATTTCGGGTGCATCCATATATGTTCTAGCTATATATAAATTATTATCCTCTTTCTCTTCAATTAAAGCTTTAAAAGTCTTACCAATTTTCTCACTTAAAAGATCATTTGAAATATATTGTTGTACCGCCATTAATTTATCAAGTCTGCTTTTTTTAACTTCTTCAGAAATTTGATTTTCTAAAAAGTAAGCTTTAGTATCCTCTTCATGTGAATAAGTAAATGCACCTAACTTATCAAATTTATTAACTTCTATAAAATCTATTAATTCATTAAAGTCATCCTCTGTTTCACCAGGAAATCCAACTATAAAAGTAGTTCTAATAATTAAATTTGGAATTTCTAATCTTAATTTCCTTATAAGTCTATAAATATTGCTTTTATTTGTCTTTCTATTCATTTTAGTCAAAACATTGTCGCTAACATGCTGTAAAGGTATATCTACATACTTTAGTAATTTATCATTTGTTTTAAACTCTTCTATTAATTCATCTGTGAAATTGTCCGGATATAGATACATAACTCTTATCCACTCTAGTTTATTGATTTCAGATAACTTAGAAATTAAATCCCTTAATTTATATTCTCCATAATTATCTATTCCATAATCAGTAGTATTTTGAGCAATTAAAATTACTTCCCTTGTCCCATTGTCTACTAGATATTGAACCTCATTATATATATCTTCAATTTTTCGAGACCTGTTTTTCCCTCTTAATTTTGGAATTATACAATAGGAACAATTGTTGTTACAACCTTCTGAAATTTTTACATATTCAGTTCTTAAAATATTTTTCTTTCTATAGCCTTCTAAATAATCGCTATTTAAATTTTTGATTTTAATTGGTTTTTTATCAAGAAGTGTACTGTCTATAATTTCATTTAAATCAGATATATTTCCTGTGCCAATAATACCATCAACCTCTGGAATTTCTTCTAACAATTCATTAGAATATCTCTGTGCTAAACAACCTGCCAAAATAATTTTTTTACAATTTCCATGCTCTTTATATTTTAAAGTATTAAATATCGTATCTATGGACTCTTCTTTAGCTGCATCTATAAAACCACAAGTATTTATTATTATAATATTAGCTTCTAACACATTGTCAGCTACGTAATATTTTTTATTATCTAAAACACTTCCCATTAATGAAGTATCAACATCATTCTTAGAACAACCTAAGGTAATAAAAAAAACACTATTCATTATCTTCCTCCAAAAATTGACTTACTTCATCTTTTGTTAAAAGCAGTTTCCTAGGTTTGGATCCTTCATGAGGCCCTAAAATTCCAGCTTCTTCCATTTGGTCTACTATTCTTGCAGCTCTTGAATATCCAATTTTTAATTTCCTCTGTAAAAAAGAAATTGATGCTTGTTCATCATTTACTACAAATTCTAAAGCATCTTTAAAAAGAGGATCTCTATCCTCAGTAGGTTCTTTAGCTTTTAATTCAATTTTTTCTTCTATATTTTTACTGCTATGATTTTCAACTATATTATTTGCCTTTACAAAATTAACTACATTTTCAACTTCTTCATCACTTATAAATGCACCTTGTACTCTTAAAGGTTTTGAATAAAAATTAGGATAGAAAAGCATATCCCCTTTCCCGATTAATTTCTCGGCTCCTGAAAAATCTAAAATAGTTCTGGAGTCAATTGCAGATGAAACAGAAAATGCAATCCTTGAAGGTATATTGGCTTTTATTGTACCTGTAATTACATCTACTGATGGTCTTTGAGTTGCTAAAATCAGGTGAATTCCTGCAGCTCTAGCCATTTGTGCAAGCCTAGCAATATAATCTTCAACATCTTTTGCAGCAACCATCATCAAATCAGCCAGTTCGTCAACTATAATTACTATTTGAGGCATTTTTTTATCTAATTTGTTGCTTCTTTCCATCTTTCTGTTATAGGAACCTATATCTCTAACACTATTTTCAGCAAAAATTTTATATCTATTCTCCATTTCCCCTACAGCCCAGTTTAAAGCAAAGGCTGCCTTTTGAGGATTGGTAACCACCGGTATTAATAAATGTGGAATTCCATTATAGACATTTAACTCAACAACCTTAGGATCAATTAGCATTAATTTTACATCTTTCGGAGAAGATTTGTAAATTATATTTGTAATAATAGTATTAATACAAACAGATTTACCGGAACCTGTAGCTCCTGCTATTAAAAGATGTGGCATCTTATCTATAGTGGAAATTACTATTGAACCTGATACATCTTTTCCAAGAGCCAATGGTAAATTAGATTTTAAATTTTTAAATTCCTTACTTTCAATTAGTTCCCTTATTGAAACAGATTCCTTGTTTTTATTAGGAACTTCAATTCCTACAGCAGACTTTCCCGGTATAGGAGCTTCAATGCGAATATCAGGACTTGCTAAGCTCATAGAGAGATTATCATTTAATGATACTATTTTACTTAATTTAACCCCTGGAGCAGGCTCTAACTCGTAACAAGTTATAACCGGTCCCTTATTAATAGCTACTATTTTTGAATCAATACCAAAATTCTCCATAGTTTGTTCAATTATTTTCCCGTTCTCCAATATTTCACGGTTAGAAACTTTTGATTTTGAAATAGAGGAATCTAGTAACTCAACAGGTGGAAATACATATTCCTTATTCTCTGTATAGTCAATTTTACTTACTTCTTCAATAATTTCCTCTTCATTTTTCACTACTTCCGAATTGTTAAAAGTATCCACAATTTCTTCGGATAACTCATCTAAATTTAAATCAGATTCTTCAATAGAGCTTTCTATGTTATTTTCTCGTATAATTATATTCTTCTGATTTTCAACATTACTTTCTTTCTCATCTGATCTCTTTTCTGATTTTTTAGTCTTAAAATCTAAATGCATTGTTTTGAGTTTTTCAATGCTTTCCAGAGAGTATTGTTTAAAAGATGCAAAACTTTTTCCAGTTATAATAAATAAATTTATAATTATAACTATTGATAAAAGAATATAAGTTCCTATTGAGCCAAAGAGTTTGTAAAGAAAAAAACCTATTATGGCACCAATAACACCGCCAGATGAAGCTATGGCGGAATAGTCTATTGCTAAATTGATTCTGTCTATTAAAGTTAAATTAGATGCTTTAGTACTATCTAAAATAACCAATATACTTAATATTATAATTGAACTTGATATGAAATATTTCTTATTATCATCCGTAGACTTTCGATTTAATAAAATTCCCCAAAATATAATTGCCAAAGGAAATATAAAATTAGCTCTTCCGCCTAGAAATGAATAAAAACGATATAAGACAGTTCCCATTATTCCCATCTTATTACTAAAAATACTTATTAATGAAATAACTCCAAAAATAATTGAAAATATACTTACTAATTCTTTATTAGGTAGGTTTGTTTTATTTTTTTTCTTTGTTTTGTTGTTAATATTTCTTTTTTTATTTTTCGTACTCAAATAAACACCTCTTAATAATTATAACATAAAGAAAGTATATATATTATACACCAGTGTGACCAAATCCACCATCTTGTCTTGTTGTAACAGTTAGTTCTTCAACTACTTCAATGTCAGCTCTTTCATACTTTATAATTACCATTTGAGCTATTCTATCTCCATGATTTATCTCTATATCTTCTTTACCTAAATTAACCACTATGACTTTAATTTCTCCTCTATAATCTGAATCAATGGTACCAATTCCATTTGCAAGTGTTAATCCTTTTTTTAATGATAAACCTGAGCGCGCTCTAATTTGTGCTTCATATCCCACAGGTAATTCAATAAATATTCCTGTTGGAATTAATTTCCTTTCTAAACTTTTTAAAACAATTTTATTTTCAAGATTAGCCTGCAAGTCCATACCCGAAGAACCTTCGGTCTGATAATTAGGAATATCATTTTTACTTTTATTTACTATTTTAATCTTCATAATTACTCCTTAAAAAAATCGGGATAAACTATTATATTTAATAATATGAAAACATTCATAAAATAGTGTCCCGATTATAATTAATTTCCTTAGTTTTGATTATCTTTCTTTTCGTTGTTGTCTTTATCTTTGGTGTTGTTATTTTCTTCTTTTGGTAATAGAGCTTTTCTAGATAGTGAGTATTTGCCATTTTCGTCAATGTCAATTACTTTCACCTTCACAGAGTCGCCCATATTTAACACATCTTCGACTTTGTTTGTTCTTTCATGCTGAACTTGAGAAATGTGAAGTAATCCTTCAACTCCCTTTTTCAATTCTACAAAAGCGCCAAACTTCATAATCTTTTTAACTTTACCTTCGTAGACATCTCCTACTTCAACGTCTTTAACTATTGATTCTATCATATCAATAGCCTCTTTTGACTTTTCTGTATCTTCAGAAATAACAGATACTTTACCGTCTTCTTCAATATCTATCTTTACGCCTGTTTGCTCTATAATTTTATTTATAACTTTACCACCAGCTCCTATTACCTCTCCTATTTTTTCCGGATCAATAATTATTATATCAATCTTTGGTGCATAAGGTGATAGCTCTTCTCTAGGTTCACTGATAGTAGTATTTAAATGCTCTAAAATTTCTAATCTAGCATTTTTAGCTTTTTCCAAAGCTACTTCTAAAACTTCCTTACTAATTCCTTCAACTTTAATATCCATTTGAATTGCAGTTATACCATCTTTGGTTCCCGCAACTTTAAAGTCCATATCCCCAAAATGATCTTCTAATCCCTGAATATCTGTCAAAATTTTAGTAATTCCGTCTTTTTCAATTAGACCCATAGCAATACCAGCAACTGGCGCTTTAATTGGAACTCCCGCATCCATTAAAGATAATGTGGAACCACATACAGATGCTTGTGAAGAAGATCCATTTGAGCTTAATACTTCTGAAACAACTCTTATGGCATAAGGAAATTCTTCTTCTGATGGAAGAACAGGAATTAATGCTTTTTCAGCCAAGGAACCATGCCCTACTTCTCTTCTACCAGGTCCTCTCATAGGTCTAGTGTCCCCTACAGAAAAAGGTGGGAAATTATAGTGATGAATATATCTTTTTGGTTTGTCATCGCCTAAACCATCAATAATTTGCACGTCAGAAAGGCCAGCTAAAGTAGTTACAGATATTACTTGAGTTTGTCCTCTAGTAAAAAGTCCTGATCCATGTGTTCTTGGAAGAAGTCCTACTTCTGATGAAAGTTGTCTTATTTCATCTAACTTCCTTCCATCTGGTCTTATATCTTCTTCCAATATCTCTCTTCTAACTTCTGTTATCTCTATTTCTTCCATAACAGCTTCTATATCTTTTGAAAACTCTTCCATTTCAGCTTCAAAGTGTTCTCTTATTTGTTCTTTTGCTAAATCAACTTTTTCAATTCTAGCTATTTTATCAGCTTCATTTATAGCAGAAATAATTAAATTAGAGCCAAAATCTCTTACCTTGGAAGCTATTTCTTCATCAGGCTTAAATACCACATACTCTGTCTTTTCCTTGCCGATTTCTTTAGTAATATCATCAATAAATTTACAAATTTTCTTAATTTCTTCATGCCCTTTTAAAATTGCACTTAACATTTGTTCTTCAGTTACTATATTAGAACTTGCTTCTACCATCATAATTGCACTTTCAGTTCCCGATAACACTAAATATATATCAGATTTTTCTCTCTCTTCTTCATTGGGATTAATAATATATTCCCCATTTACATAACCTACTAAAACAGAACCTGTAGGTCCATCAAAGGGTATATCTGAAATAGATAATGCAATTGAAGATCCTATCATAGCTGCAATTTCCGGCAAACATTCCTGATCCACTGACAATACTGTCGCAACAACTTGTACGTCATTTCTATAGCCTTCAGGGAATAAAGGTCTAATAGGTCTATCTATTAATCTAGCAGACAGAATAGATTTTTCGCTTGGCCTTCCCTCTCTTTTTATAAAACCTCCCGGCATTTTCCCAACCGCATACATTTTTTCTTCAAAATCTACACTTAAAGGGAAAAAGTCTATTCCTTCTCTTGGATTTTTAGATGCTGTAGCAGTTACCAAAACAACTGTATCACCATACTGAACTATACATTCTCCATTAGCTTGCTCAGCTACTTTTCCGATTGTAACTTTTAAAGTTTTTCCTGCTAAATCTAAAGTGAAAACTTTTTCCATACTTCCTCCTTTTATAAAATAAAGAGCGGTTCTCCTCCGCTCTTTTTGTTAACCTCTTATTCCTAACTTTTCTATAAGTGAACGATATCTTTCAATATCTTTATTTTTTAAATATCTAAGTAAGTTTCTTCTCTTACCAACCATTTTTAAAAGACCTCTTCTAGAGTGATGATCTTTTTTGTGCTCCTTTAAATGTTCATTTAAGTCATTTATTCTCTTTGTTAAAATTGCAATTTGAACTTCAGGAGAACCTGTATCCTTTTCATTAACTTTGTAGTCATTAATAATTTGACCTTTTTCATCTTTGTTTAACATTTTTAACCTCCAAAATTTTCTAATAAGCCTTCACACGAGTAAGCGCCGAGGAACGACAGACACATGTGAGGTATTACCTAGTACATATTAACATAATTAAATTTAAAAGTAAACAATTATAATTTCGATTTAATATAGTCTACATCTGCCTTTATCTGAGAAAATAAGTCATCTATATTATCAAAACTCATTTCCTCTCTAATAAACTCCAATAAAGATAATTTTATAGGTTTTCCATATATCTCCTTATGAAAATCTAATAGGTGAGCTTCTATTCTTAAACCGCTGTTTTCAATAGTTGGATTCTTTCCAATATTTGTAGCGGCTCTATAAATCTTGCCATCCACTTCAACAGTTGAATCATAGACTCCAAATTTAGGTATTTCATAATTAATATCTGGTTTGATATTAGCAGTTGGATAACCCATTTTTTTACCAAGTTTTTTCCCGTTTATTACAGTTCCGCGTATAGTAAAATTATATCCCAACAATTTATTTGCAAGTATTATATCACCTTTTTTTATTAGGGATCTAATAAGTGTCGATGAAACAACCATACCATCTTCAATAACTGGATCAATGACAAATAAATCAAATTGGTTTTTTAAAGAAAGTTTTTTCAAAAGCTCAATATTACCTCTAGCTTTATATCCGAATTTATAATCAAATCCTATTACAACACCTTTAACCTTGAGATTTTTTAGCAGGAAATCCTCTATGAAAATAATAGGATCCATAGTCATAATTTCATTATTAAACTCTTTTTCATAAATAATGTCTATCCCAATTTCTTCTAAGAATCTATATTTTTGTTCATTTGAAGACAATAGTTTTTGTTCTTGTTTAAAAACTATATTCTTAGTATGATTTTTAAAAATTAAAATACTACTTTTAAAATTATTAGCTCTAGCTTCTTTAACTAGTTTTTCCAAAAGAACTCTATGTGCAATATGAACTCCGTCAAAATTACCTAGAGCTATATATACTTCTTCTTTAGCTTTAAAATTATTGTCCACAGTAAATATTTCCATCTCATTCACCTATTAGTCTTTTTTTTATTTTTATGCCCATAGTATTCTCGTCTTCCTTATATTCGCCTATACCTATAAACTTATTTTTACAGTAAAGTTTTAACATTTCAGGATTTTCAAAATTTAACTTTGTAGTTTTATAAAAAACGCCATTTATAACTTTATCATAAAATTCATCTGGATAAATAAAACTTTCAAAGTTATAAAGGGCTTTATCTATAGGTATTAAAAATTTCTCCAATTCTTTAACAGACAAATTTTTTAAGTCGTTTTCATCAATAGAGTCTTCTAAATTAAATATTCCGGTTCTAGTTCTCTTTAATTCTACCATTGTTGCACAAGTATTTAATAAATGACCTATGTCTCTTATTAAACTTCTAATGTATGTTCCTGAAGAACATTTAACTAAAATTTTAAAAGTTTCTTTTGACATTTGCTCAATAAGAGAAATTTTTTCAATTTCAATTAATCTGGGTTTAATTTCTACTTCTATACCCTCTCTAGCAAACTCATATAATTTTTTACCATTTACTTTTAAAGCAGAATACATTGGAGGCTTTTGATATATTTGTCCTTGAAAATTTTTCAGAGCTAAGACTACTTCCTCCAAAGATGGCACTACATCATTATACTTTATAGTTTTACCTGTAACATCTAAGGTATCAGTTTCAAATCCAAATTGAAATGTAGCTAAATACTCTTTATTATCCGAACTAATATACTGTGCTATCTTAGTTCCCTTTCCAATACAGATTGGTAAAACTCCCGTAGCTATTGGATCCAATGTTCCAGTATGTCCAACTTTTTTTATATTAAATTTTTTTCTAAATAAATACACTACATCGTGAGAAGTAATTCCTTTCGGTTTATTAAAAACGAAAACTCCATTCATTTATTTAATTCTCCAATAGCTGCCTTAATTACTTTTTCTTTTGCAGTTTCAAGAGGTAGATATATAGTAGCTCCAGCAGCTCTAATATGTCCCCCACCATCAAAGGTTGAGGCTATATTAATAGCATTTACAAAGGATTTAGTTCTCAAGCTTAATCTTATGTTGTCTTTTTTTTCTTTTAACAAGATTGCTATCTCTATACCTGAAATATCTCTTATAAATTCAACAATTCCATCTGCATCAGAAATCTTTGCACCTAATTTTAACATTATTTCATCACTTATAGTAACAACACCTATTTTATTTTCTTCAAAAAGTTCAAGCGTATTTAAGGCTTTAACTAAAAGTTTTGTTTTTTCTAAGCTTCTATTTTGAAAAAGATTTATATTAATTTCACTTTTATTAATACCATAAGTCAATAATTTAGCTATTACTTCGAAAGTATAAGAAGTTACACTGTCATACTTAAAGCTACCAGTATCACTAGCAATTGCTGTATATAAACAAGTTGCCACTTCAGTATCAATTGGATATTTCAAATTTTCAAAAATAGTATATAAAAGCTCACCGGTTGCAGAAGCTTTAGAATTAACAATATTTAAATCAGCAAAATTAGTATTTGAAAAATGATGGTCAATATTAATAGTTGTCTCGGAATCTAAAAATAAATCTTTAACTCTGCCTAATCTGTCTAAATCAGCACAATCAAGTGCAATAAATAAATCTGACTTTAAATCCAAATTTTCACTTTTTTCTGCATATTCCAAATTAGGAAGAAATTTATTTGAATCAGGCACCTCATCATTTATTATGAGGTGCACCTCTTTATTTAAATTTTTTAAAATTTTAAACATTGCTAATAATGAGCCGATATTATCTCCGTCAGGATTAACATGAGAAGCTAAATATATATTATTTGCATTATTTATTAAATTATTTAATCTATTTATCTCCATTGTTAACCTCATCTATAAGTTTTGCCATTTTAATTCCAAGTTCTATAGATTCATCTCCTATAAAGATTAAATCCGGCATAGCTCTTAATTTAACAGATTTAGAAAGTTCTTTCTTTATAAATCCCTTTGCATTATTTAATCCTTCTAAAACTTCATCCATTTCAACATCTGTTGAAAATATTGAAATATGAACTTTGGCAAAAGAAAGATCATTCGTTACCTCAACGTGAGAAACACTAATAATCTCAGGAATTCTTGGGTCTTTAACTTTATTTTGAATTATATCCGAAAGTGACTTTTTGACTTCCTGTGATATTTGATAGACTCTTTTTTTATTCATATAATCACCTAGTCTCTTTGAATTTCTTTTAAAACATAACTTTCTAAAAGATCTCCTTCTCTTATATCATTAAAGTTATCTATAGTAATTCCGCCCTCATAACCTGTTGCTAATTCCCTAACATCGTCTTTAAATCTCTTCAAGGATCCAATTTCACCTTCATGGATTACTACATCATCCCTTAATACTTTCACCATTGACTTCCTTAGAATTTTACCACTTAGTACGTACACGCCTGCAACTATGGTATTACCGGGAAGTTTAAATGTCTGTCTTACTTCACATCTTCCCATAATTTCTTCTACAATTGTAGGAGCAAGCATACCCTTTACTGCTGCCTCAACATCATTAATAATGTCATAGATTACTCTATAGGTTCTTACGTCTACGTCTTCTTCTCTAGCTAAATCTAAAGCATTAATATTAGGTCTTACATTAAATCCAATTACAATTGCATTTGAAGCAGATGCTAAAGTAATATCACTTTCATTTATACCACCTACTCCAGAGTGAATTACGCTAATCTTTACCTCTTCATTATCTAATTTTAATAAAGACTGAATTAAGGCTTCAACAGAACCTTTAACATCACCCTTAACGACAAGATTGAGTTCCTTCATTTCCCCTTCTTTAATGCGATCAAAAAGATTTTCCAAAGAAACTCTATTATTTAAACTAATTCTATTCTCTCTGTTGGATTCTTTATTTTTATCTGCTATTGTTCTTGCGACTTTTTCATCCTCTACAGCATAAATTAAATCACCTGCATTTGGAACATCAGATAATCCAAGTATTACCGCAGGCATTGATGGTCCTGCTTTTTTAATTGTCCTGTTTTTGTCATCTGTCATAGCTCTAATTCTTCCGCTAGAGAAACCAGAAACCACATTATCCCCAAATCTCAATGTTCCTTTTTGAACTAAAACAGTTGCCATAGGTCCTTTTCCTTTGTCTAATTTAGCCTCAATTATGGTCCCTATAGCTCTTCTATTAGGATTTGCTTTTAATTCAAGCATTTCCGCTTCAAGTAAAATCATTTCTAAAAGTTCATCAATTCCCTCAGAAGTTTTAGCTGAAACGGGAACCATTATAGTATCTCCGCCCCAATCTTCAGCAAGTAAACCATTTTCCAAAAGCTCTTGTTTTACTCTATCAATATTAGCAGAGGGTTTATCAATTTTATTAATTGCTACTATAATAGGTACATTCGCCGATTTTGCATGAGATATGGCCTCTAAAGTTTGAGGCATAACACCATCGTCTGCTGCAACTACTAAAATTGCAATATCTGTTATCTGAGCTCCTCTAAGTCTCATTGAAGTAAAGGCCTCATGTCCCGGAGTATCTAAAAAAGTAACTTTTTTATCATCAATATTAACAGTGTATGCACCTATATGTTGTGTAATACCTCCAGCTTCTGAAGTTCTAACATGTGATTTTTTAATCTCGTCTAAAAGAGAGGTTTTCCCATGGTCTACGTGTCCCATAACAGTAACTACAGGTGGCCTTGGTTTTAATTGGAATTCTTTATCCTCAAAATCTAATCCAAATTCTTCTTCAATTGACTTTTCTTCTTCAGGCTGAACTATATTAACTTCTTTGCCAAATTCATCAGCTATTAAAATACAAGTATCTTCATCAATTATCTCATTTTGGCTAGCCATAACTCCTAAGCCTATTAACTTTGTTATAACTTGCGCCAAAGGTACATTTAATTCATTTGCAAATTCCTTAACCGTAATTGGCATACTTAAATTAACTATAGTATCATCTCCTGTAACAACTTCTTTCTTTTCCAATCTCTTTTGAGACTTGCTTTTTTTCTTTGGTTTCTTCTTCGAGAGATCTCTTCTTGGAAGTTTTTTTTCATCAAAATCCTTCTTAGTTGAAGTTCTTTCTTTTTTAATGTCTTTCTTAACATCTGATTTATCTGAATTTTTAGGTTTCTTTTTATCTTCACTAGAGGATTTTTTTAATTGTTCTCCGCTTTTTTTATCGTGTTGGGAGTCTTTCCTTACTTTATTATCAATATCTTTTTTAGTTTTTTGATTATTTGTTGTTTTTTCTTTTTTGCTTTCTTTAGATTTCTTTTTATCTGCTAAATTTTTATTATCTATTTCTTTTTTATTGCTGCTTGTTTTTTTAGAATCATTTGATGGTAAATATAATTTTTTAATTTTTCCCACAGTATTTTCATCTACTGTGGACATATGATTTTTAACAGCAATATCCATTTCATTTAATTTATTTATCAATTCTTTACTTGTGATTCCGACTTCTTTTGCCAGTACGTGTACTCTTATCTTTGACATCGAGCTACCTCCTTAAATGAGGTGCTAATCTTGCTTTAGTGAGTTTATCAATTCATTGTATGTTTCATCTCTTATCTCCATTTCAAAGGCACGATTTAAAGCTTTACTTTTTATAGCTTTTTCAAGACATTCTTCATTAAAACATATATAAGCACCTCTACCATTTTTTTTACCAGTTTTATCTAAAAAGATTTCCCCTTCTTTATTTTTTACAATCCTAATTAAATCTTTTTTTGGTTTATTTGTTCCGCACCCAATGCATTTTCTCATTGGGACTTTCTTAATTTTCGCCATAATTAACCTCATTCATTAAGTTTATTCCACGGATTCATCAATTAAATTGTCGTTATTTTCAACTTCTTTATCTTCAACATCAAGATTTTCATTTGACAAATAGCCAAATTTCGTTTTAAACTCTTCTTCACTTATATTTTCATTTTCTAAATATTCATCAAATTGGCTATTTGATTTAATATCTATTTTCCAATTTGTTAGCTTAGCAGCTAACCTTGCATTCTGTCCTTCTTTTCCTATAGCAAGGGACAATTGATAATCTGGCACAATTACAAGTGCTGATTTTCCTTTTTCATTTATAAATACTTTTTCAACCTTTGAAGGGCTTAAAGCATTGGCTATAAATGCATCAATATCTTTTTCGTAAATTATTATATCAACTTTTTCTTCATATAATTCATCAACAATAGCTTTAATTCGGGCTCTTTTATATCCTACACAAGCTCCTAAAGCATCTACTTCTTCATCTTTTGAAAATACAGATATTTTTGTTCTAGAACCAGCCTCTCGGGCTATAGAAAAAATTTCCACAATTCCATCTGCTATTTCGGGAACTTCTAATTCAAAAAGTCTTTTTATTAAATTCGGATGAGATCTGGAAAGCACTATTTGAGGTCCCTTAGTCGTTTGCTTTACTTCCAAAAGCAATAACTTAAACCTATTTCCCTGGTGATAATCTTCTCCTTTAATTTGTTCAGACGGTGGTAAAACTGCTTCTGTTTTTCCTAAATCAAAATAGACATTTCCATAAGCAGTTCTTTGAACCTGACCAGTAATTATTTCATTTTCTCTGTCCGTAAAGTCTTCAAAAATAACATCTCTTTCTGCATCTCTAATTCTTTGAATTACAACTTGTTTAGCAGTTTGAGCTGCTATTCTTCCAAAATTCGCCGGATTGATTTTTTGACTATATACATCTCCGACATTTAACTTTATGTCTTTCTCTTTAGCTAAAGACACCGGCATTTGTAAATTTGTATTTTCAACTTCATTATCGCCAACAATTTCTTTCAAGGCAAATACGTCAATTTGACCAGTATCTCTATCAATGTCAATTTCCACATTTTGTGATGTCCCAAAGTTTTTCCTATAACTTGAAACTAATGCAGATTCAAGAGCATCAAAGATTATCTCTTTAGAAATTCCTTTTTCTCTTTCTAATTCTTCTAAAGCTCCTATAAATTCTTCATTCATAATATCCTCCGTTAAAATTTAATTAACTGTCTCATAAGAGAAATTGATTTTATCGGTATATCTATAGTGTCTTCTTCATTTAAAATATAAACCGATTCGTCATTATAATTTTCTAATATTCCTTCATAATTTTTAATTCCATTTAGAGGTGCAAAAAGTTTTATTTCAACTTCTTTTCCTAAATTTCTTCTGTAATCATCTTTAGTTTTTAAAGGTCTATCTAAACCAGGAGATGAAACTTCCAAGTAATACGGTTTTTCAATTAAATTCAATTCGTCCAATTTTTGTTCTACATCTCTGCTCATAAAAGAACAGTCATCAAGATCAATACCATTGTCTTTATATATGAATATTGATAATAGATCATGCTTTGAACCTTCCTGATATTCAACGTCTACAACTTCATAAGATAATTTATCAGCACACTTCTTTGCTATTTCATAAACAGTATTTAATAATTCACTTTTTTTCAAATTGCACCTCCTTTAATAAAACAAGAGTGGGATTCCCCCACTCTTAACAATGTCTTCTATAGCTTTCTATAAAATTATAACACAAATTTGAAATAAATCAAATGTTAAACAGGCTTAACTGGTTACTTTTTGGTAAGTTACTTAATAGTTTATTTTCTTCTAAAATTGATACTACAGTTTTTGTTGCTTTCGTTCTTGATACAAGGTCTTCAATAGAAAGAAATTTTCCTTTCTGTCGCTCTGCTACTATGTTTTGAGCTACTGATTCTCCTAAGCCCATAAGAGCCCTAAGCGGCATTTGTACTTTTGAATTTTTAATAGTAAATTTAGAAGTTTCAGATTCATATATATTTACAGGTTCAAATTCATAACCTCTAGCAAACATTTCCAATACAACTTCCAAGACATTTATCTGTCCTTTATCTTTTGCAGTTAGCTTTTCATTCATACTTTTAATTTCACTAATTTTTTCTTTAACAGCACTAATTCCCTTCATTATTAATTCTCCGTCAAAATCTGCAAGCTTTATGGTGAAAAATGTTGCATAATAAGCTAAAGGATAGTTTAATTTAAAATATGCTATTCTAAAGGAAAGCATAACATATGCTACGGCGTGAGCCTTTGGAAACATATATTTTATTTTTTCACAGGAATCAATGTACCAAGGAGGTAAGTCAAGATTTTTCATTATTTCTTTTTGTTCATCTGTAAGACCTTTACCCTTCCTTACTTTTTCCATCGTATCAAAGGCCATCTTATTATCTGCTCCTGCTTGAATTAAATACAACATAATATCTTCTCTTGTAGAAATTACTGTAGATAATTCTGCTTTTCCTGCTTTTACCAATTCTTGGGCGTTATTTGTCCAAACATCAGTACCATGAGAAAGTCCTGAAATTCTAACTAGTTCTGCAAAATTTTTAGGTTTTGTTTCAATTAACATCTGTTTTACAAATCCCGTTCCGAATTCAGGAATACCCAAAGTTCCCGTTTCAGTTGAAAATATATCCTCGTTTAAATTTAAAGCATCTGCATTTGAAAATAAGGTTATTGTTTCAGAATCATCTAATGGAATCTCTTGAGAATTTATTCCTGTGAAATCTTCTAACATTTTTATAATGGAAGGTCCGTCGTGTCCTAGAATGTCCAGCTTTAATATTTTGCCATGTATAAAGTTATAATCAAAATGTGTGGTAATTACTCCCGAATTTTTATCATCTGCAGGGTATTGTATGGGTGTAAAATCAAATATATCTTTCTCTCTAGGACATATCATTACTCCGCCAGGGTGCTGCCCAGTCGTTCTCTTTACACCTATACAAGCTTTTGCTAATCTTTCAATTTCCACATTCGGTATAAATTTATCCTCAAAATATTTTTTAACAAAACCGAAGGCCGTCTTTTCAGCTACAGTACCTATAGTTCCTGCTCTAAATACATATCCCTCTCCAAACAATTCTTCAGTATATTTATGTGCAACAGGTTGATATTCTCCTGCAAAGTTTAAATCAATATCGGGTTCTTTATCGCCATCAAATCCAAGAAAAACTTCAAAAGGGATATTGTGACCATCTTTTGTCAATTTAGTACCACATATTGGACATTCCTTATCAAGTAAGTCTACACCAGAACCAACACTTGGATCATCAATAAATTCTGAATATTTACAATTTCCGCAAACATAGTGAGGAGGAAGTGGATTTACTTCTGTAATTGAACTCATAGTAGCAGCAAAAGAAGAGCCTACCGATCCTCGTGAACCAACTAAATATCCATCATCATTGGATTTCTTAACCAGTTTTTGAGCTATTATATATAAAACAGCATAACCATGATTTATAATAGAATTTAACTCACGTTCTAATCTTTCTTCTACAATCTTGGGCAGCTTTTCTCCGTATATTAAATGAGCTTTACTGTAACACATATCTCTTAGATCTTTTTCAGATCCCTCTATAACCGGTGAAAAAGTACCATCTGGAATTGGCTTAATATCCTCACACATTGAGCTAATAAGATTTGTATTTTCTACTACTACCTCATAAGCTTGATCTTCTCCTAAGTATGAAAATTCTTCCAACATTTCCTCTGTAGTTCTAAAATAAAGAGATTGAGGAATTTTTGCATTTTCTGGTGGTCTTCCTGTTTGACCATTTAAAATAATCCTACGAAGAATATCATCTTTTTCATCTAAGTAAAATACATCTCCTGTAGCCACTACAGGTATATTTAATTCCTTACCTATATTGTATAATTTAATATTTATCTCTTTTAAAACATCATAATTATCCACCATATTATTAGCTATGAAATTTAAATTATTTTCTACCGGCTGTATTTCTATATAATCATAATATTTTACTATTTCTTTTATAACTTCATCATCTTCTAAATTAAAAACCGCTTTATATAATTCCGAGCTTGAATTACCACTACCAACTAGTAACCCTTCTTTATACTTATCTAAAAGACTTCTAGGTACTTTAGCAAATCTGTTAAAATAATTCATATGAGATTCACTTACTAATTTATATAAATTCTTAAGCCCTATTTCATTTTTAACTAAAATGGATACAGAACCCTCAAATAAAGCAGAGCTGTCAATTTTATTACAAAGTAAATTTATATCTCCAATATCTTCAATACCTTCTTCTTTTGCCAATTCCAGCATCTTTAGAAAAACTTCTGCAGTAGCTTCAGCATCATTTACAGCTCTATGAGCATTTACCAATGTAACTCCCAATTTTTTAGACAGAGTTCCAAGATTAAATCTTTTTGTATCTTTAACTACTGCTCTTGCTAAAGAAAGAGTATCTAATACCGGAAATTTGTGATTGAAACCATACTTTCTCATATCTCTTTTAATAAAGCTCATATCAAAATTTGCATTATGAGCAACTAAAATCGAGTCTTTACAAAATTCATAAAACTCAGGAATAACTAAATCAATAGTCGGTTCATTTGCTACAAAGGCATTACTAATACCTGTTAATTCAACCACAACTTGAGGAATAGGTATAACAGGATTTACTAGTTGCGAATATCTATCTATTATTATTCCGTCTTTGATTTTTACAGCTCCGATTTCTGTTATTTCATCAGTTCTTGCAGAAAAACCTGTGGTCTCTATGTCAAATACTACAAAAGTATCTTTATCAGTATCATCCTTAAAATAATTTTTTAAAATTTTTTCTTTATCATCTACAAAATTAGCATCTAAACCGTAAAGTATTTTTAAATTGTATTTAGAACCTGCTTCCATAGCTTCTGGAAACCCTTGAACATCAGCAGTATCAGTTATTGCAATTGTATTCATTCCCCAGTACTTTGCTCTTTTAGCTAAATCATCAAAAGAAGATACGCCGCTCATAGTACTCATTTTACTATGAAGTTTAAGTTCAACTCTTTTTTCAGAAGATTTGTCTTTTCTAATAATTTTTTCCGATTTTTCAATATATTTAACCATTATGTTTTCAGCTTTTGAATAATTGTCATACTGAATATTTCCGGTGATTATAACGTTATCCCCAACTTTTATATTATCCAATAATTCATCAATTTTTTTTGACGATATAAAAAGTTTGGCAATATAAGAAGAAGTATAATCGGTTACAGAGAAAATAACTAAGTACTTTGAAGAATCTTTAAGTTCTCTTTTATCAATATTAAAAATATCCGCCTTAATAGTAGCCTTTGAAATATTCAAATTTAAGTCTGAAATATTAATAATTTGACCTATATCTTTTCTTCCATAACTATAATTACAATCTAAATCAGAAGAAGTTTGATTTACATCCTTAATAACTTCTCTAACTACTTCTGTTTCTTTGCACATTTTCTTTTCTTCACTTTCATAATTATTTACAAAAGTCTCTATTATTCTTTCTTTAGATTTTATATTGTCCTTCGGTTCTTTAAAAGTAATTTCATATTCATTAAAACACTTTAACTTTGTTTCTAAAATATCTTTTAAACCATTTTGTAAAACTGAAAAATATACTGACTCATTAGGTGTTATTATTTCAATGTTTTTAAATTCTTTATTTATGTTAATTTTAAGTTCATCTATCCAAACTGTACTGGAGGGATTATAAGTCAATATCTCTGAACGGATTAATTCATATTCGTCCTTATATTTTAAAAACTCTTCATTAAATACTATTTGGACTTTTATACCAATAAAATACTTATCAATACTTCTCTTTAATAAATCACTTTCTTTTTGAGACAAATGTTCAAATAAGTTTAAAATTAAAGTTAACTCCATATTTTTATCATCTAAAGAAACCTTAGCAATATCTATATTTTTGTTTTCTAAATTTTCATCTTGTATATTTATCTTTTTTAAAAACTCAGAAAAACTAATCAAAAAATCACCTACATTTCTTCTATTTCTTTAAGTAGCTCATCTAAAAGGTCTTCTTCTTTTACTTTTTTAATTACTTTACCCTTTTTAAAAATTATTCCTATGCCATCGCCACCTGCAATACCAATATCCGCTTCCTTAGCTTCACCTGGTCCGTTTACAGGGCAGCCCATCAAGGCTACCTTAATATCTTTATTAACGGTCTGTAATTTAACTTGAGCTTTATTTACAATATCTATTAAATCTATTTTAGTTCTAGAGCAAGTTGGACAAGAAATTATCTCAACTCCATCACTTATAATATCTAAGGATTTTAAAATTTCTCTTCCCACTCTTACTTCTTCTACAGGGTTTGTAGTTAATGATACCCTAATAGTATCACCGATACCTTTGCTCAATAAAGCTCCTATTCCAACAGATGATTTAACAGTCCCGCTAAATGCCGGTCCTGATTCAGTAATTCCAAGATGAAGAGGATAGTCACATAATGACGAAAATTTTTCATAAGAATTAATTGATAACATTACATTACTAGCTTTAAGAGATACTTTAATATCATAAAAATTTAAAGATTCTAAAACTTCTATTTCTTCTAAGGCACTGTAACAAATTGAATTTTCATTTACGCCATTATATTTATTAAGAAATTCTTTTTTTATTGATCCCGAATTTACTCCAACTCTAATTGGAATTCCATAATATTTACAAGCATTAACTACCTCTCTAATTTTATTTTTATCTCCTATGTTACCAGGATTAATCCTTAGACAATCTATTCCATTTTCAGCTGAAGCTATAGCCAGCCTATAATCATATTGAATGTCAGCTATTGTAGGTATATTAATCTGACTTTTTATTGTGGGGATTGATTTAGCATCTTCTAAATCATTTACTGCAAATCTAATTATGTCGCAGCCAACACTTTCCAATTCGTTAATTTGTCTTACAGTACTTTGAACGTCTTTAGTAATAGTATTTGTCATTGACTGGACAGTTATTTTTGAATGCCCACCCACTGGAACATCTCCAACAAATATTTTTTTTGTAACTTTTCTATTAATCACATAATCACCAACCAAAAATTCTCTTTAAATCTCCAAATAGAGTTACATATAATACTAGTGCTAATAGTAAGGAAAAACTAATATAGCTTAATTTCCCCTCTAATTCTTCATCAACTTTCTTTCCCCTAACCTTTTCTATTAATAAAAATACTAACTTTCCCCCATCTAATGCAGGAATTGGAAGTAAATTTATAATCCCAAGATTGACACTTATGAAACCAAGGATATTTATTAAATATAAAATACCCTTTGATGTCTCTTGACCTATTATTTGAATAACACCTATTGGTCCCGCAAACATACCTACATTTAATTTTCCTTGGAAAAGCATTTTAAAAGTTGTAAAAATATCTTTTATAAGAGAAATTGTGTGTTCTAAACTATATTTCATTGAAAGAAGAATAGATTTTTCATATGCCGGTTCAATACCTATAACCCTATTTCCGTCTTTTTCCATTAAACTGATAGTCTTTTTTAGATTCTCTTTCCCCCTAATAATTTCAATTTCAATATCATCACCTTGTGACAAGGAAATATTTTCTGAAATATCACTCCAGCTATTAATTTTATTCCCATTAATTACTATAATTTCGTCTCCTGCTCTTAAATCAGAGTATTGAGCAGGTGAATTTTCCAATACATTATCAATTTTATTTGTTGGCGAACCAACAAGCAAAGCTATAACGAAAAAAGCTATAATTGCAAGCAAAAAATTCATAAATACACCTGCTACAACTACAGCCATTCTTTTAAAAACAGACACATTATTAAAACTTCTTGGATCATCAGAGTATGCTTCTTCTCCTTCCATAGCCACATATCCTCCTATTGGAAGAAGTCTTAATGAATATTGAGTTTCTCCTTTTTTCCTGTGAAAAATTTCCGGACCCATCCCAATAGAAAATTCATCTACTTTTATACCAACTAATTTTGCTACAAAAAAATGTCCGAATTCATGTATCAAAATAACTATCAAAAATACTATTATTGAGCCTATTAAAGTAAACATCATACCTCCATTAGTATAAATTTATAAAAAAATACAATATATATACAAAAGGAATAACTAATATTGTACTATCAAATCTATCTAGAATACCACCATGTCCCGGCAATAATTTTCCATAATCCTTAATACCAGTTATTCTCTTAACTTTCGAAGCTGTTAAATCTCCTATTTGTCCTGCTATTGAAGCAATAAACACAAGTAAAATAGATAAAACAGTAATTGGTATCTTCACATACCAAAAATAAATTAGAGTTAACAGAACTGCAACTAGGGTACCACCTATGGCACCTTCAACTGACTTATTTGGACTTACCTTTTCAATTAATTTATGCTTACCAAACATTGAACCTATAAAATAGGCAAAAGTATCAGTAGCAAAGGCAATTATAAATACTAGTAGCAAGTAAGGAGTTTTGCTAAAAATATTTAATAAATTAAAAGTATAAGGTATATAAATATAAGTTAAAATTGTTGCAGCAGTACTGCTAAAATCATAACTATTTGTAAACAGCATAAATAATAAAGAAATCATTAAAACTATTATAATGCTGAAGTCAGAAGATATATTATATAAGTTAAAAACTAACAATAAAATAATTCCTATTAAAATCGAAAATAAATTAATATTTAGGTTAATGTTTTTTAATGCTTTAGAAAATTCAAGTACTCCTATCACACTAATTATAAATATTGCTACCTTCAAATATAATCCACCTAAGTATATTATTGAAAAAAGTAATATTAATCCAATGATTCCTGTAATAACTCTTTGCTTTAAATCTGACAATTACACTCCACCAAACCTTCTATTTCTATTTTGAAAGTCAATTATAGCTTCATATAATACACTTTCATTAAAATCAGGCCACAGTACATCTGAAAACCAAAACTCTGAATAAGCCAATTGATATAACATAAAATTACTAACTCTTAATTCACCACTAGGCCTAATAAGTAAATCAAGTTCAGTTTGGTTCTTTGTATATAAATAACTTGAAAACAATTCATCATTTATATCTTCAATATTAATTTTATGATTTAAAAGGTCTGTAGAAATTAATTTAACTGCTCGGATTATTTCATCTCTTCCACCATAATTTAAACCGATATTGAGTATCATTTTATCATTGTCTTCAGTAGCTGACAATGCCCTGTCAATTTCTTTTTTTATATTTGGAGGGAATACTGAAAGATCTCCCATAATATTAATCTTTACATTATTCTCTACTAATCTGTTTAATTGACTTTTAATATATATTACAAGTAAGTCCATTAATTTGGAAATTTCATCTTTTGGTCGTTTCCAGTTTTCTGTAGAAAAAGCAAAAAGAGAAAGTGATTTTACATTTAATCTATAGCATGCCTCTACAATTTCTATTACTCTTTCACTTCCCTTACGGTGTCCCATATATCTAGGCAAGTGTCTCTTTTGTGCCCATCTTCCATTTCCATCCATAATTATTCCAATATGATTAGGGATATTATTCAAATCTAATTCTTTTGGTATTATCATAAAAGCTCCTCATTAATTCTATTAACTTATAATATTATAACAAATATAATCGCATTAGGATAATTTTAAATTTCAACTTAGAAATTAATAAAATTTCATTACTAATATACTATACCCTCTTTCATCTAAAATATTTTTTTGAGCAGCTTAATAATAAATTAAAAAAGGCCCTAATTTAACTTTAAATTAGGACCCTTTTATTAAATTTCTAAAAGTTCATCTTCTTTACTCCTAGTTATTGAATCAAGTTCTTCAATATATTTATCTGTTAATTCTTGGATTTCTTCTTCTCCAGACTTTCTATCATCTTCAGAAAGTTCCTTTGACTTTTCCATTTTTTTTATTTCATCTATGGCATCTCTTCTGATATTACGTATTGCAACCTTAGCGTTTTCTCCATTTTTCCTTACTACTTTAGTAAGCTCTAAACGCCTTTCCTCAGTTAATTGAGGAATTTGTAATCTTACAATTTTTCCATCATTAGACGGATTTAAACCTAAATCAGATTTTAAAATAGCTTTTTCAATAGCAGGGATTAACGTTGCATCCCAAGGTTGTATTGCTAGTAGTCTCGGTTCTGGTGCAGATATACCCGAAACTTGATTAAGCGGTGTTGTTTGTCCATAATAATCTACTGTAATTTTATCTAGCAATGCAGGGTTAGCTCTTCCAGCCCTTATAGACTGAAGATCTTCTCTATATACTGAAATAGTTTTTTTCATTTTCTCTTCAGCATCTCTTTTAATATTAGATATCATAGTGACCTCCCCTATTTAACATTAGTACCTATATCTTTTCCATTTACTACATCAATAATGGAAGAAGGATCATCTATTCCAAAAACAGTCAACGGAATATTGTTGTCCATGCAAAGTGAAGTTGCAGTAGTATCCATTATTTTTAATTCTTTACTTAAAATTTCCAAATAACTTAAATTATAAAATTTCTTAGCATTTTTGTTCAGTTTCGGATCGGAATCGTAAATTCCATCGACACCTTTTTTTGCTAAAAGAATTACATCGGCACCTATTTCTGCAGCTCGTAATGCTGCTGTAGTATCTGTAGAGAAATAAGGATTGCCAGTTCCTGCAGAAAAAATAACTACTCGTCCTTTTTCCAAATGTCTAATAGCACGTCTTCTTATATATGGCTCTGCCACTTCTTTCATTTCAATAGCCGTTTGTACTCTCGTTGCCACACCTAAATCTTCAAGTGCATCTTGCAATGCTAAAGCATTCATAACAGTACCAAGCATTCCCATATAATCGGAAGTTGCTCTATCCATACTAGTGGCATCTCTTCCACGCCAAAAATTACCGCCACCAACTACAATACCTATTTCCACACCCGTTTTATGAATAGTTTTAATTTGTTGTCCTATTGATCTTATAGTATCCATGTCAATACCGATACCTTTATCTCCTGCCATGGCTTCCCCACTTAGCTTTAAAACTACTCTTTTATATTTTGGACTCATTATATCACACCTATTATTGACCCATTTGTCTTTTTACTTCTTCAGCAAAATCTTCTTCCTTCTTTTCTAATCCCTCTCCTACTTCGTATCTTACAAATCTTCGTATTTTAATATTTTCTCCTATCTTAGCAGCTAAAGTATTTAGAACATCTTGAACCTTTACATCTGGATCTTTAATAAACTTTTGATCTAAAAGAACAATTTCCTCAAAATATTTTTCTAGTCTACCTTCTACCATTTTTTCAACAATTTTTTCAGGCTTTCCTTCATTAAGAGCTTGTTCTTTTAATATTTCTCTTTCACGCTCAATTTCACTTTCAGGAACTTCTTCACGTGTAACATATTGTGGTGATGCAGCTGCAACTTGCATAGCCATGTCTCTTACAAAACTTTTAAATTCTTCATTTTTAGAAACAAAGTCAGTTTCAGAGTTTACTTCAATTAATACTCCTATTCTTCCTCCATGTATATATGCATCAACTATACCTTCAGAAGCAATTCTTCCAGCTTTTTTAGCAACACTAGCTAATCCTTTTTCTCTTAGAAGTTCTATAGCTTTTTCAATGTCACCATTTGTTTCAACTAATGCTTTCTTTGAATCCATCATTCCTGCAGATGTTCTTTCTCTTAATTCTTTGATTAATTCAATACTTATACTCATTTTATTTTACCTCCTAAAAAAAGAGAGTTTTAAAGGCGTAGCTTTAGAACTCTCAAAATATTACTCTATTTCTTCTTTATCTATGATTGGCTCCTCAACTTCCACATCTTCAGTTTTTGCTTCTGTATCTATTTCTTCTACTTCAGCTTCTTCTGAATAATCTTCAGTTTGAGTACCTTGCTTTCCTTCCAATACTGCATTTGCAATTGTTTCGGTTATAAGCTTTACAGCTCTTATAGCATCATCATTGCCTGGAATTGGATAGTCAATTTCATCAGGATCGCAATTAGTATCAACAATTCCAACAATAGGAATTCCAAGAATATGAGCTTCTTTAACAGCAATTCTTTCTTTACGTGGATCTACTATAAAAATAGCATCTGGCATTCCGCCCATGTTTTTTATTCCACCTAAAAACTTTTCAAGTCTTTCTCTTTCATGCTTTAATTGAATGACTTCTTTTTTAGGAAGAAGATCAAAAGTTCCATCAACTTCCATTTCATTTAGTTGATTTAATCTTTCAATTCTCTTTTTAATTGTTTTATAGTTTGTTAACAATCCACCAAGCCATCTTTGATTTATAAATGGCATTTCACATTTTTGTGCTTCTTTCTTAATAGCATCTTGAGCTTGTTTTTTAGTACCAACAAATAAAATTTGTCCACCTTCTGATGCTATTTCTCTTACGAATTCATAAGCTTCGTCTACTTTTTTGACAGTTTTTTGAAGATCAATGATATAAATACCATTTCTTTCTGTAAATATAAATTTACTCATTTTAGGGTTCCATCTTCTAGTTTGATGACCAAAATGAACACCCGCTTCTAATAAACTCTTCATTGAAATAACTGACAAAACATTCACCTCCGTTTTTTATTCCTCCATTTTTATCAACTAATTTAAGGACTATAAAGCAACTCTTAAATTATCAAAAAATGTGTGTCTTTGATTAACGTAGATAGTATAACACAATAAAATTGAACTATCAAGAACATTAATTTGTATATTATTAATTAATAGTATAGATCCTTAGAATTATATATCAAATAAGTCAAAAGCATAAATACTACTATAACTATAATATTTACCCCTATTCCCATTAGAGAAAAATTAGATACAACAAATCTGAAAGGTTTAAATACTTCCAATGGAAGCATATCAATAATATTAAAGAATAGGGAACCAAAAACTTTCCCCGCCATAATTAAAACCACGGTTATAAGTACAAATATCACAGATACACCATCAGAAATTGATGCACTTTTTGAAATTGAACTCAGAAAAAAACCTATGGACATATATACTAATCCGCTTCCTAAAAGAGCCACAAAGATCTTTACCAAATCAATTATAAAATCCTTTGTACTTATTGCCGAATCCACATTCATCGTTGAATCAATAGGAATTGCATAAGATAGACCAAAAGTTATTATAATTATTATGAATAGAAACAGAATATATGTTAAAATGTTGGCTAAAATCTTTTGACTAATAATTTCATTTCGAGATATTGGATTAGAATATAAATATTGAATCGTTCCATATTCCTGCTCTTTAGATAGAGAATTGCCTCCAAGTTGCATGGAAAACATAGCAACTAATACAGCAATATATTGGAATATAAATGCTATATATTGACCTAAGTTAGTGTAGTCAACACTTTCATCTAATCCCAGTACAAGTTTTAAATTAGGAGTTAATGATTCTACAAATGTATCAAACATACTCTTCATATTTATATCTAACATCATTGGATAAAGAGCAAATAATAAACCTATTAATATAGTTAGTACTAAAATCCAAGCAATCATTTTTCCCATATTAGATTTAAATTCTTTTGAAAAAACCATATTATTCCTCTCCCTCCTCTTTATAATATGCAGCTATTTTATCAGAAAGAGATGAATTTTCGATACTATAATTATCAATGCCTGATTCATATATTATTCTAGACAAAACTCTCATATCCTTATCATAATATAAAACTATATTATTTTTAGTAGTACTAATAATTTTTGCCCCTATATTTATAAAAGGATCTAAATCTTCCAAATCATTGTATATTTTTATGATTTTATCACTTGATACCTTATTACTCATAGACTCAATTTCTTTAATACTTCCATCATATAAATAAGCCACTCTATCACAAAATCTTTGTGCCTCACTTAAAGATTTTGTAAGCATAAATAATGTAAGAGAATTTTCCTCTTTCATTTTATTTAAGTACTCAAAAAGCTTTTCTATCTGTTCTTGTTCTAAGTATTTTGTCGGCTCATCCATAATTAATAATCTTGGTTTAATTATTAAAGCATTGATTATAGAAAATAATTTTTTTTCATTATTATTCATATCTAAAACTTTCATTTTAGAATCAAGACCAAAGTAATCTAAAAGCATATCTATTTCTTCTAAACTCTTTAAATTATGAGTATTTAAAGTTGTTTTTAGCAAATTTATAATTTTTACATTTTCTTGAAAGTATACTTCTTCTGGTACAAATCCAACACTTTCTTTTATAGCTCTTGAATCTTTAACACAGTCCATGTCAAAGATTGTAACCTTACCTTTAGCCGGTTTTAAATAATTAAACAAAATTTTTGAAAGTGTTGTTTTCCCTGAATCTTCTAAACCTAGTAGAGCAAAAAACTCACCTTCTAATACTTCTAGGTTTAAGTTCGAAAATACACTCTTTTTGCCAATTCTTTTAGTCAAATCACTAATAACTATGGCACTCATCACACTCACCTCTTTATAATTTCTTTTAACATTATACTATAAGAATGTTATAAAACCAATGTTTATATATTTATTTTGCATTTGGAAATCAGATTATCTATGTTATAATTGTACAAGATTAAGAAAAGAGGCGATTTAATGAAATTAGGAATAGTAGGTCTTCCCAATGTTGGCAAGTCTACACTTTTTAATGCGCTTACAAAAGCGGGAGCAGAAGCGGCAAATTATCCCTTTGCCACTATTGAACCAAATATAGGTGTTGTAAATGTACCTGATGATAGATTAAAAGTTTTAGCGGAAATAAGCAATTCTGAAAAAATACTTTATACTACAATAGAATTCTTTGATATTGCAGGTTTAGTAAAAGGAGCAAGTAAAGGCGAAGGATTAGGAAACCAGTTTTTATCTAATATTCGAGAAGTTGATGCCATTGTCCACGTAGTAAGGTGTTTTGATGATGATAATATAATACATGTTGATGGTAGTGTAGATCCTATTAGAGATATTGAGAATATAAATTTAGAATTGATCTTCTCTGATTTAGAGCAAATTGAAAAAAGACTTTCTAAAGCCGAAAAACAAGCAAAAAGTGATAAAAAACTATTACCTGAAGTTGAATTGTTAAGAAAACTTTTAAATATACTTGAAAGTGGAAAACCTGCTCGGTCATTAGAATTAAATGAAGAAGAGAAAAAACTTATTAAAAACTTTTCATTATTAAGCTATAAACCTATTATATATGTAGCTAACGTTTCTGAAGATGATATTGCAGATGATGGTAAAAATAATGAATATGTTCAAAAAGTTAGAGAGTTTGCTAGTGATCAAGGCGATGAAGTAATAGTTATAAGCGCAGAAATTGAATCGGAAATTCAATCTCTTGATGACGACGAAAAAGTTTTGTTTTTAGAAGAACTTGGTTTAGACAGATCAGGTTTAGATAAATTAATTCAGTCCAGTTATAAATTATTGGGCTTAATAAGCTTTTTAACTACAGGTCCGATGGAGACACGTGCCTGGACTATAGTTAGAGGAACGAAAGCTCCTCAAGCTGCCGGTAAAATTCACTCGGATATTGAAAGGGGATTTATTAAAGCTGATACTATATCCTTTAATGAGTTGGCAAATAGTGGCTCCATGGCAGCCGCTAGAGAAAAAGGTCTTATTCGTAGTGAGGGTAAAGATTATATAATGCAAGATGGCGATGTGGTTTTATTTAAATTCAATGTATAGAAATCTTATAGATGGCTTGGTTACTCAAATACAGTAAATCAAGCCTTTTCCCTTTATTCCTATTAATATTAATTATTCCTAACATTTCTAATTAATTGGCAAACAAATGGCAACCTATTTGCCATTCCTAAATAGTTTACACGTCATTCAACTATATGAAAAAATGCCTGGCTTTAATCAACTAGACACTTATATTTCATATTAACCTTGTATTTATTTAGAGCGATTTAATTTTATATTTCGTGGTATCTTATATTTATACAGAATTTCTTTTCACAATCACACCCATCATCTCTTATTATATTTTTATGTAGTAAGAGGTGTTTTATAGTTATTTCAAGGCATACAATAACATTAAGAAGAAATAAAAGGCTCTTAAATTGGCAATAGTGAGGTCTATTTATTTTACGGATAGAACGGCTATATTCCAACGATATGTAAGGTTTTAACTAATTTGATAGGGGTCAATATAATGAATTATTTTATTAAATTCATTATTTATTTTATTGAAATATTTAGACTCTAAGTTCTTTACAAAAAATTAAATAAATAATTCACGTAACTTTTGTTACCGACACAAAACAAATTTTATGATAATTTTATAAAAAATATTATTATGGGAGGCTGTATAAATGGTCGGTAAAATAAAAAGTGGAGTTGGAATCATTTTTGATAAAACGAACTACAAAGTCGTAAGAAAATCTGGAGTTAAGGGAGACGTTATTCCGACGCATAATCATGAAGGCAAAGAAATAGTATTCATTGTTATGCAAGGAAGTGCAGAAGTAATTCTAAATGAAGAAGAAAAATATAATCTAAATAAATTTGATGTTTTAAATTTTGATGGTGTTAACACTATGTCAGTAAAATTCATAGTCGACTCTGAAATAGTTATTATCTTGGTAAAAAAATAATATTAATCCAAATAGTGTAGTTAGATATACGATTTAGCTACACTCTTTTATCGCCCTTAAATAAAAAAAGGATAGAGATTTTACTCCCTATCCAATAGAAACAAATTAATTACTCGCTAAAATCAAAACACATATAAATGAAATAGCACACAATAAAATTATAACTATAAAA
>NZ_RLIH01000015.1 GCF_004006535.1 Anaerosphaera multitolerans
AATAATAGTAAATTTTAATAAATTAGAAATTTTTTTAAACATCTTTAAAAGAGATTTTAATAATAATTTCCTGTTAAAGTTTTTAGAATCTATCCTTTTAAAAGGAAAAACAGTTTTGTAACTTTTAATTTAATAAGCTTTAAAGATTAGTGCTTTAAAAATTTCAAACTATTATATATAATTATAAGAGTGTTTAAGGAGGATAAAATGTCTATGACTTTACCGAATACTCTGTCAACAAATATATTATTTTTGTTGTTGTTATTATTTTTTACAGGGTATGCAATTTATAAAAAGAAAAAACAAACCACTTTGGCTTTTGTAATAGTTACTGTGCTATATATAATTTATATATTGAGGACTTGGTTTTAATGGATATTATAGTAATTGGTGGTGGAATCTCAGGAGTTTTCGCTGCCATAGAGCTAAAAAAAAGAGGGCATAATGTTATAATCTTAGAGAAAAATGACAGAATTTTAAAAAAAATGCTGGTTACTGGAAATGGAAGATGTAATTTAACTAATGTAAAGTTAAGTGAAAGCAATTATAATGATAGTGGAGATTTTACTAGGTATGCACTTTCCAAGTTCAATAATAATGATTTTAAAGATTATTTAAATAACTTAGGTATAGTTACAACTGAGGAAAATAATGGAAAGATATATCCTATTACTTTAAAGGCACAAAGTGTAGTGAATATGCTTCTAGAGGAATTAAAAGACATAGGGGTTGAAATTTTAACCTCTAAAAAAGTTATCTCAATAAGAAAGAAAAAGAAATTTATAGTTAGAACTGATGATGAAGAATATTTTGCAGATAAGATAATTTTTGCCGTAGGAGGTTCTTCTATGCCTTCTTCAGGTTCAGATGGAAAGAGTTATAAGCTGTTAAAAGAATTAGGTCATAGTACAGGTGAAATTTTTCCGGCACTTACTCAGGTTAAGCTGGATTCTAAATATTTAAAACACTTAAGTGGCGTTAAGGTAGTTAGTGAGATAAAATTATATAAAAACAGGGAAATTGTTGATAGAAGGTATGGAGAAGTGCTTTTTACAAACTATGGTATAAGTGGGCCTCCAGTATTAGATATATCTCGTTCTGTCAACTTTTTTAAGGATGACTTAACTATTGAGATGTCCCTTATTAACTATGTAGAAAAGGTGAAAGAAACTAAAGAGGAACTTTACAACAGACTATATACTTTTCAAAATTATACTATTGAAAGATGGCTTTTGGGAGTGATTGATAAAAAGTTTATATATATGATTTTAGATATGTTGAAATTAAACGCAGATACTCCTGTAAATATTATGTCTAATAGAGACTATAATAAGTTAGTAGGTCTACTATTAAGTATAAGTTTTAAAGTTGAAGGAACGAAAGGATTTGAAAATTCCCAAGTAACAAAAGGGGGAATTAACATAGCTGAAATAGATGAAAAAACTTTTGAATCAAAAATTATAAAGGATTTATATATAGTTGGAGAGGTTATGGATGTAGATGGAGATTGTGGCGGATATAATATTCAATGGGCTGCAACTTCAGCTATAATAGCAGCCAGGTCAATTGATTAAGATTACGTTACTGTATTTTGGAGGAATTTATGTTCTATTTAAAAAGGGCTTTAGAGGAATTTGGAGAGATTAAAGTTGGAGTTGTAGGAGCGGGTATAATGGGGACTTCTCTTGTAGCACAACTTGAAATTTTAGATAATTTCATTCCGGCTGTACTTTCTTCTAATAGATTGGAATCAGTGTATACTGTTTTTGAAAAAGCAAAGATAGGTAAAGATAAGATATTTGAAACAAATTCCATAGATGAAGCCAAAGAGGCAATGAATAAGGGCTACTATATAGCCACAACTAATAATGAAATAGCTGCTACTATTACAGATTGTGTAGTTGATTGTACAGGTAATACGGAAGCCGGAACGAAAATTTCTCTATGTGCAATAGAAAATGGTGTGCATATAGTTACTTTAAATGTTGAAATGGATGCTACAGTTGGATGTTATTTAAAGGTTTTAGCTGACCGTAATGGAGTGGTATATACTGGAACTGCAGGAGATGAACCGGGAGCTATTTTGGAGCTGTTTGAATTTGCAAAAACTGTGGGTTTTGAAGTTTTAGTATTGGGTAAAGGAAAGAATAACGATTTGGACTATTATGCGACACCGGATAATCTAAGAGAACAGGCAATGGAAAAGGGTATTAATCCTAAGATGTTGACTTCCTTTGTAGATGGAACAAATACAATGACCGAACTTAATGTGGTTTGCAATGCAACGGGATTTCTTCCTGATATAAGAGGGTGTCATGGTTTTAATTCCACAACTAAAACTTTAGTTGAAGATATTAAGTTGAAATCTGATGGTGGAAAATTAAATAATTATAATATTGTTGATTTTGTAAGAGGCATAGCTCCGGGTGTATTTGCAATAGTAAAATCTAAATCGGAGATAATTGACTTTGAAATGAGTTATTTAAAAATGGGAGAGGGACCAAATTTTGTAATCTATAGACCTTACCATTTAACTAGTATTGAAACTCCTATATCCATTATTAAAGCCGTAGTATTAAAAGAGAGTTCCATAGCAAGTATAGGAGCTCCTGTGGCTGAAACTGTAGCAGTGGCAAAAAAGGACTTAAGAGCAGGTGATAAAATAGATGGAATAGGAGGGCATACTGTTTATGGTCTCTTAGAAAGAGGCTTGATTCAAAGGGAAAATAATTTACTTCCAATTGGACTTTTAACTGGCAATGTAACAATGAAGCGAAATGTTAAAAAAGATGAATTGCTAACTTATGATGATGTAATATTGGATCCGAATTTAAAGATTGTGGAAACACGAGAAGAACAGGATAATTATTTTAAATTGACGTAAGTAGTAATTTATTATATTATATTTAAAATGGGATTATAGTAGTATAGTATAACAATAAAAAAGGAAAGATAAATGGTGATATTTTGAGAATAACCCGAGAGATAGATTACGCATTTAGAATATGCGCCTACCTAGCTAGTAGGGAAGGAGAAGTTACAGGGGCGCCTAAAATAGCAAAACAACAAGCCATCTCAGAGAGATTTACACTTAGAATATTGAGAAAGCTAAATTTAGCAGGAATTACAGAAGCTAAAAGAGGTGCAACTGGGGGATATCTTTTAAAGAAACCCAAGGAGACAATTTCTTTATATGATATAATTGTTGCAGTTGATGGTCCAATTACAGTAAATAACTGTTTAGATGAAGAGGGCCCGGACTGTACGTTATTTGGTTCAAATCCTGCAGCGTATAATTATTGTAAATTTCATATGAAGTTGTTAGATATAAATAATGCCCTAATTGAAATGTTTAGTGGGGCAACGTTAGATGAATTTATATAGACTATATAGAACAATGAAGAGAAAGGTATAATCGAAATCTTTAAGAGAGTGCTTATGTGGTGGGAAAGCATAGATTAAATTATATGGATCAGCTTGGAGTTCTAACGTTAATCGCGTTAAGATTGTAAGTGATAGTAACCTATAATTAGGGTGGTACCGCGGCATTGTTCGTCCCTTTATCTAAAGGGATTTTTTATATTTTATAAGGAGTGATAGACATATGAAGGTTTTTAAAACCCTTTCAAAAGAATCGGTCAAAAACAGAGAGGAGAATATTTCAAAGTACTGGGAAGAAATTGATTTGCTTCATAGATCTGTGGAAACGAGAGAAGGAAATCAATCATATATTTTTTATGAAGGACCTCCTACAGCAAATGGAAAACCAGGCATACACCATGTGATGGCAAGAACTCTTAAGGATTTAACCTGCCGTTATAAAACTATGACAGGATATAAAGTAAATCGTAAGGCGGGTTGGGACACACATGGACTTCCTGTGGAAATAGAAGTTGAAAAGAAACTCGGTCTTGAAAACAAGCATGACATTGAGAAATATGGAATTGCTGAATTTAATAAGATGTGTAGAGATTCGGTTTTTGAATATGAAAAAGAGTGGCGAGAGCTAACAAAGAGAATGGCATATCTAATAGACCTTGATGATCCCTATGTAACTCTTGAGAATAGTTATATTGAATCAGTATGGCATATTTTAGATAAAATGTTTAAAGATGGTCTTCTATATGAAGGACATAAAATATTGCCTTATTGTCCAAGATGTGGGACTGGACTTGCATCTCACGAAGTAGCTCAGGGCTATGAAGAAATTAAAACTGAAACTGTTGTAGCAAAGTTTAAATTAAAAGATAAAGATGAATATTTCCTTGCGTGGACTACTACTCCTTGGACATTACCTTCTAACGTGGCTCTTACTGTAAATCCGGAAATAGATTATGTAAAGGTAAGATATAACGATGAAATATACTATTTGGCAGAAGCACTGGCATCTAAAGTAATTGATGACGAATATGAGGTTTTAGATAGATTTAAGGGAAAAGAACTGGAATATGTTGAGTACGAACAGTTGTTACCTTTTGTTACACCTGATAAAAAAGCATTTTATGTAACTTGTGCAGATTATGTTACTATTGAAGATGGTACCGGTATAGTTCATACAGCTCCGGCTTTTGGTGAAGATGACTATCAAACCGGTAGAAGGTACAACCTTCCTGTAATAAACCCGGTAGATGAGGACGGTAAATTTACGGCAACTCCTTGGAAGGGACAATTTGTAATTGATGCGGACCATGAAATTATTCACTATTTAAAAGACAATGGTTTAATGTTTAAGAAACAAAAATTCGTTCACAATTACCCTCACTGTTGGAGATGTCATACACCGTTAATTTATTATGCTCATCCATCATGGTATATTGAAGTGACAAAATTTAAAGAAAAACTTATAGAAAACAATAACGGCGTTAACTGGTTTCCTGACTTTGTAGGTGAAAAGCGATTTGGGAATTGGTTGGAGAATTTAAATGACTGGGCTATTTCAAGGTCCAGATATTGGGGTACGCCTCTACCGGTTTGGAAATGTGAGTGTGGGCACAGCGAGTCCATAGGCTCAATTGAAGAACTTGTAGATAAAGCTGTTGAAGATATTGATGAGACAATAGAATTGCACAGACCTTACGTTGATGACGTTCATTTAAAGTGTCCGAAATGTCAGGGAGAAATGACTAGAGAAAAAGATGTAATTGATGTATGGTTTGATTCCGGCTCCATGCCTTTTGCACAATGGCACTATCCTTTTGAGCATAAAGATGATTTTGATACCTTGTTTCCTGCAGATTTTATCTGTGAAGGAATAGACCAAACTAGAGGTTGGTTTTATTCGCTAATAGCAATTTCAACCTATATGACAGGGAAAAGTCCTTATAAAAATGTGTTGGTAAATGACTTAATTCTTGATAAGCATGGAAAGAAAATGAGTAAGTCCAAGGGAAATACAGTTGAACCTTTTGAATTGTTTGATAGATACGGAGCAGATGTGGTGCGTTGGTATCTAATGTATGTATCTCCTCCATGGACTCCGACAAAGTTTGACGAAGAAGGATTAAGGGAAATAGATTCTAAATTCTTTAGATCCTTAAGAAATATTTATAATTTCTTTAGCCTTTATGCCAATACAGATGGAATAGATCCAAGAGAGTTTAAAGTTTCTCCGGAAAACAGAGATGAAATAGATAGATGGCTTTTATCAAAATACAATAATCTATTAAAGAGTGTCAAAGAAGATATGGAAATCTTTGAATTGACAAAAGTTGTTAGAAATATACAGGAGTTTGTAATTGAAGATTTTTCAAATTGGTACATTAGAAGAAATAGAAGAAGATTTTGGAAAAGCGAAATAGATGAAGATAAAAAATCCGTATACAGTACAACCTATGAAGTTTTGTTGGGACTGACAAAGATTATTGCACCTTTCGTTCCATTTACAGCAGAGGAGATATTTAAATCCCTAACAGATGGTGAATCAGTACACTTAGAATATTATCCAACTTCAGATGAATCTTTAATAGATGAAAAACTTGAAGAAAAAATGGACCTTGTGAGAAATCTGGTTGCACTTGGCAGAGCGTCAAGGGAAGAAGTGAAAATAAAGGTGCGTCAACCTATTTCAAAGGTTATAATTGACGGGAAATATAAAGATATAATAGGAGACCTTACTGATTTAATAAAAGAGGAATTAAACGTAAAAGAAGTGGTTTTTGAAAAAGATCTTTCAGTATTTATGGACTATGAATTAAAGCCTAATTTTAAGGTTGTAGGTTCAATACTGGGACCTAAGATTAAGGACTTTACAAAAGAACTTAAAAATGTAGATGCTAAAGAATTGGTTCAGAAACTTTCAGAAGGACCTGTGACTATGAATTTAAAGGGTGAAGATACTGAAATTTTAGAGGATTATATTTTAGTAAATATAAAATCTAAAGAAGGTTTTGACGTAATTATGGAAAACAATCTTTTTGTAATTCTAGACACAGAACTTACACCTCAATTAATTGAAGAAGGTCTTGTAAGGGAATTTATTTCCAAAGTACAACAACTTAGAAAACAGGAAGACCTAGAGGTCTTGGACAATATAAATGTATCCATTGAATGTGGCGATGAAGTTATGAACGCTCTTAGCAATTACAGTGACTTTATAAAAAAGGAAGTTTTGGCAGTAGATGTTAAGAGATCTGAATTAGACGATGGGGAAGTTGATTTAAACGGCAGACCAAGTAAGATAAAAATTGAAAAACACAGTTAATATAAACTCCACTTGTTAGCAAGTGGAGTTTTAAATTTAGAATTTAATTGTTGTATAAGTATATTTTTATAATTGCATTTAAGTTTTAATTTTCATTAAAGTCATCTTTTAACTTTTGTGAGACTTCTTTTAGAATGTTATTTATTCCCAAATTAGGGAATTTATCAAAGAATCGTTTCTCTTTTGGAAGTTCTCTCTCTAAAAGATTTTTATATTTTTCTTTTATTCTTAAATATTCAAATTTCAACTCTTCCTTGTTTATATCTAAATCAGGCACATTATCAACAAGTCTTCTGCTAATTTCATCACCTAAATGTCTAAGTTCTCTTGCAATATTGTTGATTTCCGCATACTTGCTTCTAAGTTTAAATATTGATAGAAAGCTGGATACTACGTCAATTATAAATACAGTTGTAAAAGCAAAAGTTAGTGCGTAATAAAGATAGGTTAAATTCCATAGCAGGGAGTTTAATTTTAAAATTACAGGCATTAAAAAGTAACATACAAAAGTTCCTCCCAACCCCCAAAACAATGAGTACCTAAGACATATGTAGCCCTTATAGTTAAAGGGAATATTGGAGTAGTCCCACCATCTTTTATGAAGGATTTGGTAAAGCAAAAGACCTCCAATAAGTTCAACTACAGTGGCTATTAAAGCACTTCCAAGGAAAATCAAAAATACATTATTAAGTCCATATATAAATTTTAATACAAATAGTAGTCCAAAACCGTAAATTGGACATATGGGACCATTTAAAGTACCTGTATTTACATACCTATTGTGTACTATAAATATAAAAAGTACCTCAACAGCCCAGCCCAAAAAGGAAAATATAAAAAACAGAAATAGATATTGTATAAAAGTTAAGCTCAAGCCATCACCTCTCTTAAAAAACTTTATGATATAATGTCAATTATAACACGATTTTAAACTTAAAGATAATTAGATGGAGTTAAAATATGAAGTTAAGTAGGGACTTTTATGAAAGGGACACTGTCAACGTGGCAGAGGACTTGCTGGGAAAGCTTATTATAAGAGAAACTGAAAAGATTCGGTTGGTGGCAAGGATAGTTGAGGTTGAGGCCTATACAGGTTACTGGGATAAGGCCTGTCACACATATAGAGGTAAGCGAACTAGTAGGACGGAAATAATGTATGGAAGTGCCGGCCATCTTTATATATATTTAAACTATGGCATTTATAATTTAATAAACATTGTGAGTAATAAGAAAGACTTGGGAGAAGCAGTGCTGATTAGGGGAATTGAACCTGTAGTTGGAATAGATGAGATGGCTAGAAACAGATATGGCTTAAAGTATGAAGAGTTAAACAGTTATAAGAGAAAGAATCTATCAAACGGACCAGGAAAACTTTCAATGGCTTTAAATATTGATAGAAGTTATAACGGAGAAGATGTGTGTAGTTCTCAAATTGTATACTTAGAAGATGACGGTTTTAAAGATTTTAAAACAGTTAGGTCAAAGAGAATAGGTATTGATTATGCAGAGGAAGCCAGAGACTTTCCCTACAGATTTTATATAGAGGGCAATGACCATGTATCAGTTAAATAAAAGTGTTATCTACTATTTGATTTTTATTAATCTATTTTCATTTTTTCTTTATTTTTTAGACAAGAGAAGGGCTATAGCTAGAAAAAGTAGAATATCTGAACACACTTTATTATTGACGACTTTTTTATTTGGAAGTGTTGGCGCCTTAACTGCAATGGCAGTATTTCACCATAAGACTAAGAAGTGGAAGTTTAAGATTTTAGTTCCGGTCTTCTTAATTATACAATGTTTTTTAATATTTTATTTTATACAGTAAAAGAGCTTGCGTTAGTTAAACACAAGCTTTTTTCTATTAAAATCAATTAATTTTAATCAAGAGATAATAAAATATCTTCAGGTTTTATCGGCAACTTTCTAAAGTTTTTATTTATTCCATTGTAAATTGCATTTGCAATGGCAGGTGCAGAAGTATTTATTACCACTTCACCTATGGATTTTGCGCCAAAAGGTCCTGTAGGCTCAAAACTCTCCTTAAACTCAACTTTAAGTTCGCCTATATCCAAACGCGTTGGAATATTATACTTCATAAAACTGTCAGTAGTAACCTTTCCTTTGCTGTCATATTGAACATCTTCATAGAGAGCATAGCCTATACCTTGAACAATTCCGCTTTCAACTTGAATTCTAGCTAAATTTTCATTTACCACAGTTCCGCAGTCAACTACTCCCACGTATTTTACAACTTTGGCTTCTCCTGTTAACAGGTCTGTTTCCAATTGACAAAATCCGGCCATAAAAGGAGGAGGTGAGTCGTCATTTCCAAAATGACCTGTTTCAATTACAGTATGCCCTTCCTCTCCTGTTGTAAGTTTTTCCGACAGTGTATTTAAAGGTAAATTTTCTTCCTTGGCGGAGAAATTCATACCGTCAAAGTCAATACTATTTACATCTACTTTTAAAATTTTAGAAGCTTTCAGTTTAAGTCTTTCCACCATTTTATTTGCAGCTCTTACTACTGCGTTTCCTGTAGTATAGGCGCCGCTGGAAGCATAGGAGCCGGGGTCAAAGGGTGTTAAATCAGTATCGGCTACAATTAAAGTTATATTTTCAATATCGGTTTTTAAAATTTCCGCAGCCATTTGTACCATTATAGTATCAGTTCCCGTACCTGCATCGGTACAACTGACAAATAGGGTGTAGTCTCCACTTTCGTTTAACTTTATTTGAGCAGTTGAAGTATCTATTTTTTCAATACCCGAGCCCTGCATAGTTATGGCCGTTCCCACACTTAGTACCTTATCCTGGGAGATCTTTACTCCGGGATAGATGTTGTCCCAATCTATTAATTCCTTCCCTCTTAATATACATTCATCAAGTCTTGAACTTCTAATGTCTTTATTAAAGGAAGTGGTAATATCACCCTGAGTAGTTAAATTTTTAAGTCTTAAGTCCACAGGATCCATTTTAAGTTTGGCTGCCAATTCATTTATAGCAGACTCCACTGCAAAGGCTCCCTGTGTTGCCCCATAGCCTCTAAAAGCTCCTCCGGGCATTTTATTAGTATATACGGTCTTGCCTTTAAATCTTGAAGCTTTAACTGAATTATAAAGAGGAAGCGTCTTTTCTCCGATTAATTTTAAAGTAGTCCAAGCATGGGTGCCGTAAGCTCCCTGGTCGGAAAGTGCATCAATGTCTATGCTATTTATAGTCCCATCTTTTTCAGCTCCCACCTTAACTCTTACTTTAGTGGCATGTCTGCTGTTTGAAGCGTAGTAGGTTTCTTTTCTGCTATAGACTATTTTAGCGCTCTTCTTGGTTTTTAAAGTAACAAGAGCGGGGTATATTTCCGTTTCCGAAGTCTGTTTGGCTCCAAAGGCTCCTCCAATCCTAGGCTTTATTACTCTGATTCTACTTGGTGAAATTTCAAGAGCCTGTGCAAGTTGTCTTTTAATATGAAAGGGAACTTGAGTAGAGGATACTACTACCAGTCTATTAAAAGAATCCATATAGCTATAGGAGCGGAAAGTTTCCATCATTGATTGAGCCTGCGCCTGTGTATAGTAAGTTGAATCTATTTTCACAGGAGATTTATCATAGACTTCATCAATATTTTCGCTTCCAAAGTTCAAATTGTGCTGACCTACTATGTTTTTATCATAATCGGATAAAATAACATTTTTAGGTAGGTGGTTAAAAGGTCTTTCGCTGTGAACCATGGGACCTTCTTCAGCTTTTTCAAAATCTATTACAAAGTCTAAAAGCTCATATTCAACTTTAATAAGTTTTTTTGCCTTTTCCGCTGCTTTTTCATTTTCGGCTGCTATTATTGCAACAGGATCTCCCACATATCTAAGTTCTCTATCTAAAATCAACCTGTCATAAGGGGAGGGTTCAGGGTAGGATTGACCGGCTAAGGTAAATCTGGTTTTTGGTACGTCTTCATAGGTTAAAATACACTCCACGCCTTCCACCTTTAAAGCTCTGGAAGTGTCTATACTTTTAATTAGAGCATGGGGATGAGGACTTCTAAGTAATTTTATAATTAAGGCATTATCATCGGCTAAATCATCTGTATATACCTTTCTTCCTTGAAGTATGGAGGTACTGTCAACTTTTTTTATGCTTTTTCCTATATATTTCAAAAATCACACCTCCAAATATTTTCTAACGGCACGCATTTGCCCTTCATATCCCGTACATCTACATAAATTACCGCTTAAATAGTTTTTAATAAATAGTTCATCTCTTATGTCCGGATAAAGTCTTTTAAGAGATATTACATTTACTATAAAGCCTGAAGAACAAAAGCCGCATTGGTCTGCGCCTTCTTCAGCTATAAAATCTCCTATTATTTTAACTTCTTCACTTAGTCCTTCAAGAGTTACAATTTTTTTGCTTTCACATTGGACACTTAAAATAGTACAGCTTAAATGTGGAAGATCATCAATTAAAACTGTACAAAGACCGCAGTTTGAAGTTTCACAGGCACTTTTTACCGATTTAAATCCCAAAGTTCTAAGGGTCTTTAGAAGAGGTTCATCAACGTCAACTTGTAAATTATAGATTTTATTGTTTATATTTAAATTAATGTTCATAGTTCCTCCATTTCAAGTAGAGCTTTTTTAAATAAATTGCCTGCCAATTTTTGTCTGTATTCCTTACTTGCTTTAGCATTGCTTCCAAAGGAAATTTCATTAAAGAGTAATTCCTTTGCTTTTAAAATAACAGTTTTATCTATTTTATTTTCCGATAAGAATTTGGAAGTCAATGGACAAAGCTCTGCTAGAGAAGGTCTTGCTCCCACAGCTAAAAGATAGCTTCCGTTATTTTCAGAAAGTGCTAAATTAACTATAGAAAAGTCGGTTTTTGTACTTCTGAAAGATTTAAAAATACACTTAATATCTCCTATTGGTATATATACCTTAAGTAAAATGTCTCTTTTTATATTTGAATTTAAAAATTCACTTAAACTCATTCTCCCATTGTTATAAAGCAAAACTTCCGCTTTTAAGGCCAATAGGACAGGTATAAAGTCTGAAAAACCATACTTAGAATAGACACTTGCTCCTACGGTGACATGGTTACGAAACTGTGAACCTACAATATTTTCAATAGCTCTTACTAAAGCCCCACTTGCAAAGGAATGAAACTCCTCATATCTGCAAATATCACCATAGGTAGTATAGGCGCCAATTTCATATTCATTTTCGGTTTTGGAAATTTCATTTAAGTTTAAATTAGATAGGTCAATTCCAATATTATATTTTTTATCGGATAATTTTAAAAAAGTATTTCCGCCTAAGATGACATTGTTTTTAGATTTTTGTAACAATTTGTAGGCTTCATCAATTGAATCAGGTTTAATATAATCATTTAGTTGAAACATCATTCTCTCCCATTTGTATTATAATAAGCTTATTATACCATCTTTACATAAATATTTTAATTAATTCATCTTTAATGGTATATTTATATAAACGTATTGAAAACTTCCATTGCTTGTAATAAACTATAAAATTATAACAAGGGGTAAAATTGATGATAAAGATAGAAAATGTGTTTTTTAAATATGAAACCAGTGAAGAATCAAATTATATAATAGAAGATTTAAACTTTGAAATAAAAGAAGGCGAATTCGTAGCAGTACTTGGACATAACGGTAGCGGAAAAAGTACTTTGGCAAAATTAATAAACGGATTGGTTTTGCCGGTTACAGGAGATATTTTAGTAGATGGTATGAACACTAAAAATGAAGAGGACATTTGGAATATAAGATCAAGAGCGGGAATGGTATTTCAAAATCCCGACAATCAATTAGTGGCCACTGTAGTTGAGGAAGACGTTGCCTTTGGACCTGAAAATCTTGGTGTTCCATCAAAGGAAATAAGAGAGAGAGTGGACTTGTCCTTAGAAGCTGTGGGAATGTCAAATTATAGAAAGAGTTCACCGCATATGCTTTCAGGAGGGCAAAAACAAAGAGTGGCAATAGCCGGTATTTTAGCTATGTCTCCGGAGTATATAATATTAGATGAACCAACGGCAATGCTTGATCCAACGGGTAGAAAAGAAGTTATGGATACTATTCAAAAGCTAAATAAAGAGCAAAATAAAACTATAATTTTAATAACCCATTACATGGATGAGGCGGCGTTAAGTGATAGATTGGTAATTATGGAAAAGGGTAAAATTATACTTGAGGGAAAACCCAGAGAGGTATTTTCCAATGTAGATAAGGTAAAGGAAATAGGCTTAGACGTTCCGCAAGTAACTGAACTTGCCTTTGAACTTAATAGAGACGGTTTTGAAATAGACGGTAAAGTTTTAAGCGTTGAAGAGTTGGTAGGTGAAATATGTCCTTAATAGAAGTTAAAAATTTAACACACATATATGGTGAAGGTACTGTATTTGAAAAAGTAGCCTTGGAAAATGTGAGTTTAACTGTTGAAAAAGGGGATTTAATAGGCTTAATCGGTCATACGGGTTCCGGCAAATCCACTTTAATTCAACATTTAAATGGATTAATTAAACCCACAAGTGGGGAAATTTTAGTAGATGGTAAAAATATTACACAAAAAGGACCGCTAATTGACATAAGACAAAAGGTGGGTCTAGTGTTTCAATATCCCGAGTACCAACTTTTTGAGGAAACAGTTGAGAGGGATATTTCTTTTGGTCCTGTAAATTTAGGCTTAAGTTCTGAAGAAGTGGATATTAGAGTTAAGGAGTCTATGGAGCTTGTAGGTCTTGATTATGAGATTTATAAGGAAAAATCGCCCTTTGAATTGTCGGGAGGACAGAAAAGACGTGTTGCCATAGCCGGAGTAATAGCTATGAAACCTCAGGTTTTAATATTAGATGAACCTACTGCCGGACTTGATCCAAGAGGTAGAGATGAAATATTTTCCGAGATAAAAAACTTATATGAAAAGGGAAATATGACTATTATTATAGTAAGCCACAGTATGGAAGACATGGCTAAATTGGCAAAGCGAATAGTCGTTATGAACCATGGGAAAATTGTAATGGACGGTGAAACGCGAGATATTTTCAAAAGAGAAAAAGAACTTGTGGAAATAGGATTGGGAGTTCCTCAAATTACTTCTTTTTTAATTGAGCTAAAACGAAGAGGGGCAGACGTCAATACTGATTGCATAACTGTGGAAGAGGCAAAGATGGAAATAGAAAAGTATTTAAGGGGTAGAAAAGATGCTTAAAGATATATCTGTTGGACAATATTATCCGGGAAATTCAATAGTTCATAGATTAGATCCAAGGTTAAAAATAATTGCAGTTTTAATGTATATAATGACCTTGTTCTTTATTAAAAGCTATATTCCCTATTTATTTATATTTATCTACTTGACATTAGTTGTTAAAATTTCTGGAATACCTTATTCAATAGTTTTAAGAGGTATGCGACCTTTAAGATGGATAATTTTAATTACTTTTATAATTAACCTGCTCTTTATACCGGGAGAGGTATTATTTAAATTCGGGTTTATATCCATATCTGAAGAAGGTTTGGATACGGCAATTAAAATGGCCATTAGACTGCTTTTAATAGTAAGTGGAACGAGTTTATTGACTTTAACCACTTCGCCTATTGAAATTACAGATGGAATTGAAGCACTTTTAAAGCCCTTAAAAGTAATAAAAGTTCCTGCTCATGAAATTGCAATGATGATGACTATTGCCCTTAGATTTATTCCCACACTTGTTGAGGAAACTGATAAAATTATGAAGGCACAGATTGCAAGAGGGGCGGATTTTGAATCGGGAAATATTTTAAATAGAGCTAAAAATTTGGTTCCCCTTTTAGTGCCGCTTTTTATTAACTCTTTAAGAAGGGCAGATGAACTTTCAACGGCAATGGAGTCAAGATGTTACAGAGGCGGAGATGGAAGAACTAAATTTAAAGAACTGGCTCTTGAAAAGAAAGATTATGTGGCCTTTGTATTAAATATGGTCTTTTTTGCAGTAGTGATTTTATGGAGATATATATGAATATACTTTTAAAAGTGTGTTATGATGGAACCTCCTACCATGGATTTCAAATTCAACCTGACTTGGTAACAGTGGAAGGTGTTTTAAAAAAAGCTATTGAGAAGACGGTTTTACATGAGGTTAAACTATACACTGCCGGCAGGACGGATAAAGGCGTCCATGCAATGGGGCAGTGTGTAAATTTTTATTCCGATACCACCATTGATATAGGTAATTTGCCCAAGGTTATAAATTATCACCTACCTGAAGATATTTCCGTAGTGGGAGCCAGGTATGAGTCTGATAATTTTCACGCAAGGTATTCAGCCAAGGGTAAGTATTATAGATATATAATATATAAGAGCAGATTTAGAAATCCCATATATAGAAATAGGGCTTTTAACTATCCCTTCGAGTTAAATATTGAAAATATGCAAAAGGCTTTGGATTATCTAATAGGTGAAAAGGATTATAAATCTTTTATGGGTAGACATGCCATAGTAAAAGATACTATTAGAAGAATTGATAAAATAAAAGTAATAGAAGATGAAAACTTTATCTATATAGATTTTTGGGGTAAGAGTTTTTTAAAAAATATGATTAGAATTATTGTAGGTACTGCCATAGAAATAGGAAGAGGGCGATATAGCTCGGAGTTTATGCTTGAAGCTTTAAATAAGAAACATAGAAAATCTGCGGGACCAACGGCGCCAAGTTATGGTCTTTATTTAATGAAAATATATTATTAATTTTAATTTTTATAGGAAACAACTAAGTAGTTACAAAATAGTTAAAAAATGGTGACAATGAATTGTTTTTCATTGTGATATTTCAATATTTAAGTTATTATATTTTCATTGGAGGAAGTATGAAAGTATTTTATATTATAAAAGGTGCTTTAAATAAGACGAAAAAGTCCTTTGAGAGATTTCCAATACCAATGGCATGTATAATTTTAAGTGCCTTGTTTTTTATATTGGACATTAATAATAAAATGAATGTAGAAGTGGCAAATGTTTCTTTAAATACAAGTAACATTAAATTTGGCTACTTATATTTAATGGCTACTTTTATTTATATATTTATAAAGTTATTTAATGAGGGCTTCTTAATAAGCACGACGACTACGGAACAATTGAAGAAGATAAAGTATCTAAAGGTAATTATATATATACTTAGCATTCCGTTGCTGTACGGTGTATATAAATTGTTAATTACGGAAGATCAACAGCTGTTTTTATATGAAAATCTCTATGAGTATTTTGGCTTGCTTTTGTTCTTTATAGTTAGTTCCTTTTACGTTTCAAAAATCTTCTACAACAAGGATTATTCCGTATATTTAATTAAATTTTTAACTGCAATAGCAATTTCGACAGTATACTCAGTAATATTATTTGCTGGTTTATCTGCTATATTCTATGCATCTGAAAGACTTTTGGGGATTGCTGTAAGTGAAACCGCTTATATTAAAACTGGCATTATAGTTTTTATGCCTTTTAATTTAGGTGTATTTTTGGCAAACTTACCAAATGCAATGGATTCTTTCAGTAATTATGAACTTACAAAACCTACAAAAATTTTAATAGTATATATTTTAATTCCGATTTTTTCTGTTTATCTGTTAATATTGTATTTATATTTTGGCAAAATCTTAATTCAAAGACAATGGCCACAAGGTATAATTACAAATTTAGTCTTATGGTTTTCAACTTTATCCATAATTTTCCTATTTATTTTAAAAGTGATAAAGGATAATAATTTAGCAGAATATTTTAAAAAGTATTTTCCGGTGGCTTTATTGCCAGCGTTATTTATGATGTTTTTATCTATGGGAATTAGAATTAATCAATATGGACTTACTGAAAGCAGGTACTTTGTAATTGCGGCGGGAGTTTTTTCAGTGATTTCCATTTTATACTTTATCTTTTTTAAAGATAATTCAAGTATTTTAATTCCTGTAATTTTAAGTGTAATAATAATAGTATCTTCCCTTGGACCTATTTCAGCTTATAGTCTTTCAAGAGGAAGTCAAAACAGAAGATTTACTAAAGTGCTTGTTAAAAACAATATGCTAAAGGGAAATAAAATTGTTCCTAACAGTAATATATCCGAAGAGGATAGGGAGCAAATAGTAAGTGTAGTAAATTATATGATAAATAATCACAGACCTTGGGAATTAAAGTATATTCCAAAGGATTTTGAATTAAACGGAAGTAATTTTGAAGAAACTTTTGGCTTTAGTTCCTCAATATACAGTGAAAATGACTTTATAGATTATTATTTTGAGGGTAACAGTGCTCTGGACATATCGGGATACAGTAAAATTATGAAATTTTCTCTAAGTTCCGATATGATTGATATGCCTATACAATCTGTGGGAAACTATAGAATTTCTCTAGCAGGAGATAGTATAGTACTGGATTATGTAGATGAAGAAAATGTATTAAATATTGCCACGATTAATTCCAAAGAGGTATTTGATAAGGTAAGGGTGTTAAAAAAGGCAAAGGGCATAATTGAGCCTGATAATTTAGCGGTTAGCGGAATATCTAACGGAATAAAGTACAAGATAATTTTCACAAGTCTAAGCGAACAAAGATTGACGGAAAAAGATAGGTTTTATTATATGGAGTTTTATTTATTAGTTGATAATAAGTTTAAGTTGAGTAATTTAAAGACGGTGGAAACTAAACCTCAACTGATGAAAAGCGAATTGTAAAAGAGAAGGTATAACTTTCTCTTTTTTTATTAAATGAAATCTTATAGGCGAAGTAGTATTTAAGCTTGTAACGAAATTTTTAAATTTATGTTAAAATAAGTGAGGAAAATATATGAATAAGGATTTTATACCCGGAACAGGGTACTTTATTTACCAAGATGATGAAAATTTTAAATATACTACCGATTCATTAATACTGTCTTCCTTTTCAAGAGTAAGGGGAAGGTGTGTCGACTTGGGAAGCGGCAATGGACTTTTAGCTCTTAGGTTAATAGATAGAAAAGGCGTAGATAGTTTTATAAATGTGGAAGTAAATAAAGACAGTTATGTTCACTCGCAACTTTCGATTAAAGAAAATGGTCTTTCTCAAAAAATAAGGGGACTTAATATTGACGTAAAAAACATTAAGGAATATATAGATCATCAAAGTATGGACAGTGTTATAATGAATCCGCCCTATTTTTCCAACAGTCTTATTAATGAAAAAGAATCCATAACCCAGGCGAGACATAGTGAAAGTTTGGAAGATTTTATAATTGCCGCTGCACATATTTTAAAAAATTCCGGTAGGTTGTACATGGTAATTACAGTTAGTAAATTAGTTGATGTGTTTTATATGTTGCGAAAAAGGAAAATTGAAGTTAAACGAATAAGATTTGTGAAAAAAGATTTTAACTCTAAGGCGAAAGTGGTATTAATTGAAGGCATAAAACAAGGAAGACCTAATTTAATAGTTGAACGGGATTTTATTACTAAAAGTGATGAACTGATTAAGGTATATGAAAATGAGGAGATTTAATGATTTATTTTTGTCCCACCCCTATAGGGAATTTATCTGATATAACAAAAAGAACTTTGGAAGTTTTAAACAGCGTGGATATAATCGCAGCTGAAGATACACGAGTAAGCTTAAAGTTATTAAACAACTACAATATAAAAAAGAAACTTATAAGCTATCATAAGTTTAATGAAAGTTCTCAATCGGACTATATAATAGAACTTTCAAAAGAAAATGATATTGCAATAATAACCGATGCAGGTCTTCCGGGAATAAGTGACCCCGGAGAGATATTAATAAGAAAATTAATAGAGGAAGATATAGAATTTCAAGTCTTACCTGGACCTAATGCGGCGCTGACCGCTTTGGTATATTCAGGTTTAAGTACGGAGCATTTTTTGTTTTACGGATTTTTAAATTCCAGGAGCTCTCTTAGGAAAAAAGAACTTTTAGAGTTAAAACCCTTAAAGTATACTTTAATATTTTATGAATCTCCTCATAGATTAAAAGAGTCCTTAGAAGATATCTATGAAGTTTTCGGAAATAGAAAAATTTCCATATCCAGAGAGCTTACTAAATTTTATGAAGAGACTGTGAGAGGAGAGCTTTCTCAGATTTTAGATAATATAGAAAGTATAAAATTAAAGGGAGAATTTGTAATAGTAGTTGAAGGGAAGCAGGAAGAGGATATAAACTTTAACATCAGTGAACTTTTAAGGGAAAAGCTAAAAGAAGGGATGAAAAAATCTCAAGCAGTTAAAGAAATTTCCAAAGAGTATGGAATTTCTAAAAATGAAGTTTATAAAATTAGTTTAGAGGTTGACGAAGATGATTGAAGATATTCAAAGGGAAATTGAAAATGTAAATGAATTGTTAAAGGAGAAGTATAGAGATTTCTTTGCTCTACCCAATGAAAAATTCAGGATTGAGATTTTAAGTAAAGTTGGAAAAATATCCTCACTAAAAAAATTAAGTGAAGAAGAGTTAAAAGATTTCGGAGCAGTGGTGGGAGTTGACGGTTCTACAAATAGAGTTGGAGGAGCCCATCCTCACTATATTGATTTATTTCAGGCTTTGGCAAAACCTACAAGAGGAGAGGACCTCTACTTAAATGAATGTTATACTCCCATTCTTGGAAATTTAAATAAGGATGAAAATTTTGAAATTGAAAATAAAAACAAGATGTTGGCGCAAATTGAATTAGATGTGGCAATTAATTGCATAGAGAAACAAAATCCTTCTTTTATTATGATGGACGGAGGTTTAGTAAGATATATATTGGAGGATAATGACAGGTTTAAGGAATTAGTGGAAATTTGCGAAGAGAAAGAGATTATTCTAATAGGAGTAATAGAAGATACTAAGACCAATATTATATCCAGAGCAAATAATTTGGAAAGCTCCTATTTTGATAGGGAGTTACTATATGGCAGATTAAATATTGGAGAGTGTTTAGAGGTAGATGATGCTTTTAACAATAAACTGGAGTTTGGAATTTCCAGTGCCTTTTTAAGGACTTCCAGTTTTGCAGCGGCCATGGGAATGGATATTTTAAATTCTCAAAAGAACTACTTAAAGGAAGCTGCAAATCTCATCTATACTTTAACGCCTTACAATTCAAGGGGCATACCGCTATGGCTTGATATAGTAGATAAAGAAGTTAGAATTACAGATAAACTTATAAAATCCATGTTAGAAGAATATTTAGATAGGGATATTTATGAGAGGTTTTTTGTGTCGGAAAGGGATAGGAGAAGTTTATGAAAGTACTTGGAATAACTACTCAACAGGAAGTATATATAGGTTCCAGAGATAGAAATTTTAGAATAAATGAATTTTTAATAATCTCTGATGAAGCGCAGGGAGATTTAATAGGAGAAATAGTAGAAGCTAAGACCTTTAATAGATTTATTCCCTTGGATATGGGCGGAGACTTTATAGACGGTTCCGTAATAGAGTCCTTAAAGGTAATGGGCTATGATGTAAGTAATGAAACTATTTATATTGGTAAATTACGACTTCTAAAAGAAGCTCAGTATCCTGTTTTAACCGGAAGCGAAGTGAGAATTCCGAAATTTGAAGAGGTGGAGAAACTTTTAATTTCCACAGAACCAAGTAGGGGTTTAGTTTTGGGAGTAATAAAAAACACTGATGATTTAACTTTAAATATGGATGAAAAGTATTTAAATTTATGTAAAACCTTTGATGAAGGAGAGTACTTTAAGCAGAAGGACGTTCCCTTTATCTTAGACTATAAATCTATGCATGAATATCCTCATATTGGAGTTTTTGGGGGTTCCGGCTCCGGGAAGAGTTTCGGTCTAAGGGTGGTCTTAGAGGAGATTATGCAAAAACAAGTTCCCACAGTGGTTTTAGATCCCCACTATGAAATGGATTTTTCAGTTAAATCTCCGGCGGGAGCAGATATTGACTATGGAGAAAGTTTTAAGTGTCTACAGGTGGGAGTAGATGTGGGAATTAAATTTGAGGAACTTTCCGTGGGAGATATTAAAAATCTCCTTAACACCTCAAGTCCCCTTACGGATTCTATGAATAACACAGTGGATATTTTATTTGTCCGAGGTAGTAATTACTATAGTTTTTTCAATAAACTACAAAATTTAATGGAAGCTCAGGAAGTGGGCTCAGTTGAAAAAATAGAGGAAAAAATATTTTATGCGGAAACAAAAGAAGATGAAGAAAAGTGGACAGATAGAAAAAATCTCTATCAAAAATACAATGCCACCTGTCCCAACCAATCAGTTAGGGGAATACTTTGGAGATTGGTAAAACTTTTTAATGAGGGTATCTTTAATAGAGACATTACGGAACTGGTAGATGGACTAAAGGTGGGTAAGCTAATAGTCATTCAAGGTTCTACGAGAATAATTCAAGTATTTGCCACATATCTTTTAAATAAATTGTACTATCAGAGAAGGGAATATAGAGAATCGGTTTATAGAAATGAACGAGAGGACTTTTTCCCGCCTTTTATAATAGTTACTGATGAAGCTCATAATTTTGCACCAAAGGGTTTTGAAACGCCTTCTAAATCTATTTTAAGAGAAATTGCACAGGAAGGTAGAAAGTATGGAGTGTTTTTAATTTTAGCAACACAGAGACCTACGCTTTTAGATGAAACTATAACCGCCCAGTTAAATACTAAATTTATTTTCAGAACCGTCAGGGCATCAGACATAGATACAATAAGAGAAGAAACGGACATAGCAACAGATGAGGCTAAAAGACTGCCTTATTTGACAACAGGAGATGTATTTATATCATCAGCCAAAGCGGGGAGAACTTCCTATGTGAGAATAAGAGCTTCGCATACACAGACTCCACACAAGGAAAATCCCTTTGATGAATTGGCGCTTATTAAGTCCAGGGACAATGAAGATTTTTTAAAGTATATCAGTGAGTTTATGCCCATTTCCACAGCGGTGGACAGCTTGGATATAATAAAAAGCATCTATGAAAGACATTCAGTTAGCTATACTATTGATCAATTTAACTTAAAGCTTAAGGAATTGGAGAAAAACGGATTAATAGAAGTGGAAGAGACTTTCTTAGGAGCGCAGTACAAACTTAAGAAAAATTAATTACTGGGAGGACAATTATGGTACTAACTAAAAGAAGAATTGAAAAGACTGTAATCTTACTTTTGATTTTATTGATTATGTCAACGGTTTTAATGGGATGTGAAAAAAAGGAAGAGGATTTAAGTTCTCAGCTATATAGCAATAGGACGGAATATGTTGGTGATAATTCAAAGGTGGGAAATATAATTTCTCTTTTAAAATTTAAAGGTTATGACCATATGGAAATTTTATCTGAAGAAGAACCTTACAGTATTAATATATATTTAAATGAAAATTTAAGTGAGATGGATTTAGAAGAACTTCAGAATAAAAGTGCAGTTATTTTTCCCCTTATATCTAATTTAGAGGAGATTAACTGCCTTGGAGAAGATGGAGATAAATTGGTTTTTACAAGGGAAGAAATCGATGAATTTACCATTAAGGAATTTGGAATCAGTACAGAGAAATTGGGAAGGAGCTTGGAGGAATTTAAAAAGTTAGTAAATTAAGATAAGCAGTTTTATTATTTATCTCCAAGCAGATTAACGCCAATAATTCCAAGGATAATAAGAAAGGATCCTGCTATATAGGGCAGTGAGATAGCTTCTTTAAGAAATATAATGCCAGCGAATATTTGGATAACATTTCCCAGATTGCTGAAAACGGAAACTTTTGAAGCCTCAATTTGAGAAAGGGCGTAATTTAAAAACAGGCCGCTTAACAGTGTAGAGGGAATGGCTATATAAAATAAACTTAGGATAAAGTCCTTTTCTTTAAAGGGTTGAAACATAGTTATTAAAGTTCCCTGAGTTAAATTTTTAATAATGGAGATGGCTGCAAAAATCAAAAGGGCCTCTCCCATAATTACAAGTAGCAATTCGTAAAAACTAAATCTGTCCTTATAATTTCTACTTAGCACATTGTATATGGAAAAGGAAATTGTAGCGCAAAAAGCAATTATAAATCCGAAAAAGTCTAAGGAATCGGTATTTGCAGTTAGTATTTTTGCCACAATTATAATTGCAACTCCCACTATATAAACTAAGATGGAATATTTTTGAGGTCTATTGGTCTTCTCCTTTAGAAAAATACTGGAGAGAATTAATGTAAAGATTGGAGAGGTTGATTGAACAATACTTACCTCTATTGAAGAGGATATTTTCAAAGCAAGGGTTTGAGCTTCAAAAAATAAAATCGGATAAAATACTCCAATAGTAAGGAGTATTTTTATTTTTTCCCTTGAAAAAGAACATCTTGATTTCATTAGCGGATAGATACATAAAAGGGGAATAAAGGCAACTAAAAACCTAAAAAACAAAATATCAGTTACACTTGTATAGTTTAAAATGTCCTTTACAAATAAAAAGTAAAATCCTACGATACAGGAATAGGTAATTATTGAGATATAGCCCAGTGATTTATGATTTTTCATTTAGGTAAGTTCCTCCAAGTTTATGTAAATTATCTTTAATATATCCAATTGCAACTGCTAAGTCAATAAAAGGAACAGTTTAATAATAAAATTAAAGGGCTGTTGATTTATTTCTATATTAATATAAACTTATAATAGTTAATTTATTTTTGGAGGTTACAATGTCAGAAAATTCAGTTTCAAATTCGCTTTTTGATTTAAATGGGAAACCGTCTATACAGAGATCTTTTCCCATAGCTCTTCAACACTTACTAGCTATGATAGTGGGAAATACCTTGCCTGCTCTTGTTCTTGCAAATACTTTAAAGGGAACGGAGTTTGCGGTTTCTTCAAATGAGTCCGTATACATAATACAGGCGGGAATGTTCATAGCTGCCATAGCTACGATGTTACAGTTATATCCGGTATATAAAGTAGGGGCTAAGCTTCCGGTAGTAATGGGGGTGTCCTTTGCCTATATTCCAATTTTAATTGAAATAGGTTTAAAGTACGGATATGGCGCAGTTTTCGGAGCTGAAATAGCAGGAGGATTTGTGGCTATAATTGTCGGCTTATTTATTGGGAGAATTCGAAAGTATTTTCCACCAATAGTTTCCGGTACGGTGGTATTGACTATTGGATTATCTTTATATCCCGTAGCTATTAATTATATGGCGGGAGGAGCGGGAAGTCCTCTTTACGGAACTAAGTGGAACTGGATAGTGGCAATTATTACATTAGCAGTAGTTCTACTGTGTAATATGTTTGGAAAGGGAATAGTAAAACTTGCCGCAATTTTAATAGGGATAGTTGCCGGTTATATCGCATCGCTTATAATAAACAGTACGGTACTGCCGGGATTTATGAATTTTTCCAATGTAGTAAGCGCGGAGTGGTTTACCTATCCTCACATTATGCCCTTTAAACCCGAATTTAAATTTTCTGCAGTAATAGTTATGTCGATTATGTACATTGTAAATTCAGTTCAAGCTGTGGGAGACATATCCTCCACAACTATTGGAGGGCTGGACAGAGAGCCTACGGATTCGGAAATTTCAGGCTCCATAGTTTGTAACGGAGTATCTTCAGTTATAGGAGGTTTAATTGGCGCTCTTCCCACTGCAACTTACTCTCAAAATGTTGGAATAGTATCTATGACTAAAGTAGTTGCGAGAAGAGTTTTGGCTTTAACATCTGCAATGATTTTAATAGCCGGTTTTATTCCGAAATTTGGCGGACTTATGATGAGTATACCTCAATGTGTAATAGGAGGAGCGACTATTTCCGTATTTGCTCAAATTACAATGAATGGAATGAAACTAATAACATCAGAGGAGCTATCTATAAGAAACTCCACAATTGTGGGTTTGGGTGTGGCATTGGGTATGGGAATAACTCAGGTACCTGCTTCAACGGAAGTTTTAAAGGCGACCTATCCGACTCTTCATATGATATTTACTTCTTCGCCGGTAATTATTGCAACTATGGTAGTATTCTTTTTAAATATAATTCTTCCAAATAAATCTCTTGCAGAAGAACAGGCTGAAAGAGATGAAATGGAACAGTAAAACTCAGGAGAACCTGAGTTTTTTAAATTGAATTTATAAAATTTTTTAAAATTTCTCTTCCGTATTGGGAGTACTTACCCTCCGGATGAAAAATAGTTCCATATAGTTTTAATTCAGGATTTTCAAAAGCTGCAATGGGGCCATTTTCAGTACTTCCTATGTTTATAAAATTCTTCGGTAATTCCTCTACACTGTATCCGTGGTACATATGTGTATGTTGTTTTTCCGGAAGATTTTTAAATATAATTGAATTTGAATCAAGGGTTGCAACTACATCGCCCTTTTCAAAAGGAAACTTATCTCTACCGACTACTCCGCCAAAATCCAAGGCAATTAATTCCATACCGGAGCATATTCCAAAAATTGGCAAGCCAAGGTCATAAATAGCCTTATCTACCCTTGGTGCATCTTCAGCCATTATATCACTAATGCCTCCGCCAAAAATTATACCGTCTACTTTAAACTCAAGAGCTTTTTCATAGGCATTTTTATAATTTGAAAGGTATATATTTGCCAAGTCACTAATTTTCTCTGCAATTTTATCAGGATTTGAATAACCAAAATCCACTATTAATATTTTTTTCATAATCCACCTCTAATTTCATTTATTCCCTAAAAACACATTTAAAAACAAGTTTAAAATATGGTTTAGTATTGTATATAAAACCAAATCAATTGGAATAAAATTTCATTACAGGATAGACGTATTATAGAGAAAATAAATTGATTTAATAGCTTAATCAATAATCCGGCTGTTTTAAATTTTAAATAATAAGAGAAGTTACAACGTCTTTTCCTATTACATATTTATATTTTCCAGCTCCAACACTTTTTTAATACACTTATCATTTTCATAATTAAGTTTTCCGTCTTGAAGAAATACGCGGTTAATAGGTTCAACTATATACTGTGGAATAGTTTTATCCAACTCATTAATGGAGCCGCTTTCGGTAATTCCCATTTCTTTGGGAAATCTTATAAGCAATCCGCTATTGGGTAAATCAAAAATAAAGGGATCATCTCCTATTCCATCGCCGCCGGTTTTTTCACCCACTAATATTGCAATACCTGTCTCCTTACAAAAGGATGCAAGTTTTTCTGATGAACTATATACACGTCTATCTACAAGTAGGTATAAATTTCCGCTAAAGTTAATACTTTCTTTTAAGGGTTCTAAGGTAAAGACAGATTCATAGTAGTATTTAAATCCATCTAAGTATTTAAGCGTATTTTCAGGAAAATTAAAAGTAGTTAAATCTTCCACATTTTTCATAGAGGAGGTTAGGCTTTTAAAGAGAGGACCATCTTTTAAAAATATATAATTTTTTGTGGATACAGGATTTTTTAATAGTTTTGGTAGTAAAAATTTACTCCAATAGGCTGAGTCTCCTCCTTTATTTCCTCTAATATCAATTATTAAGGCTTTGTAGTCTTTAATATTTTCCAAGTAATTATTTATTATATCTTTATCCAGTTTAAAATTTTTATTTTCCTCATCGGCACTAATCATTTGTTTAATATATAGGTAGCCCACTTGACCATTTATAATATCTTCGGCGATAAGATTACTTTCCATTTCTGTAGAAGAGCTGTAATTTTGTTTATTAAAATCTTTTAACTCCTCAGTTGTAATATTATATCTTCTACGTACTTTTTCCTTTTCAAATACCTCGCTCATTTTGTGACGCCAGTCATTTTCAGGTAAATTATAGTAGTTAATATAGGCGGTAAAAACAAAATTTCTTTTTAGAACATTGGTATGTCCGTTGTTTAATTCGCTTAAAATTGAGTTAAGAGCGTTTATAAAGTCATTATCATTTTCACATTTTTCAATTTTACTTTTATATAAGTCATAGTACTTAGTAAAATCCAAAGCATTTAGCTCTCTATTAACTTCAAAATAGGGATAGTGTTTCTTTAAAACTTCAAACATATAGTTAAAATCCTCTATATATTCCTCAGAGGTAAGTTGTTTTTCCTCACTTAAATCCAAGGGGTCAAGCTTAGGAATATTGTAAGCTGGAGATCTTTTAAATAACATAAAGGAAACTAAAATTACCAATAACAATAAAATTAGATTTCTTTTTTTATTCATACTATCACCTCTAACAATAGTATACCCTTGAAAAGTTTGTTAAGATAGCAGTGAAAGATAAAGATTTATTATATTGACGCTTCATCACAGTAGGAGTATAATTAATTAATATAAAGCTTATAAATATTTGTTTATAAAAATTTTTACATAGATAACTAAGAGGAAGATATGGTGAATTTAATTAAAAGAAGTTTGGAGTTGTTTTCAAAAAACACTCCCTTTGTAATAGCTACTATAGTTGAAAAAGAAGGTTCCTCTCCTAGGGAGGAGGGAGCAAGTATGATAGTTATCAAAGATGGTTTGGACTTTGGTACTATCGGTGGTGGCGCAGAGGAATACAATGCCATAAAGTATGCAATTAAATTAATTGAAGAAGAGAGAAGTGGAAATAAAAAGTTTGTACTTACCAATAATGAAGCTGAAAATATTGGAATGGTCTGTGGAGGTACCAATGTAGTCCATTTGGAATATATTTCCCCTAAAGATACTGTGGCAGGAGAGTATTTTAAAGAAATAATAAAAAACTATTCTAAAAAAGAAGTGGAGTTAATTTATTCTCTTAAGGAGGATATTGGATTTTCCATTTCAATTAATGGAGAAATATTTAATTTTACTAAAAATAATTTAAAAGCTCCGGAGAAAGTCTTTAAAGTTAAAATAACTGATAGAATTAGGATTTTTATCTTTGGAGGAGGTCATGTTTCCAAAGCCTTAGTTCCCGTTTTAAATTATTTGCATTTAAAAACCATAGTTGTGGAGGATAGGGCGGAATTTCTAAAGGAAGAGGACTTTCCTAATTCAAAACGAATTTTAGCAGACTACTTTAATTTAGAAGATATTGACATTAGAGAAGAGGACTATGTATGTATATTGACTAGAGGCCATAAATCCGACAATGAGATATTAATACAGGTACTAAGTAAAAAACCTAAATATATAGGAGTAATCGGAAGTAGAAAAAAAGCCAAGCTAATGTTTGACAATTTAAAGAATACTGAATATGAAAATTTATTAAAAGACAGAGTACATTCTCCCGTAGGCATTGACATAGGAGCTCAAACACCGGAGGAAATTTCAATTAGCATTGCTGCGGAAATTATAAAAAATTATAGAGGTGAGAAATGAAAACTATAAGAACTGAAGATGCGGTGGGTCATGTACTTTATCATGATTTAACCCAAATAATCAAAGGAGTTTCAAAGGGACCTAAATTTAAAAAAGGGCATATAATTCAAACTGAAGATATAGAAACCCTTCTTTCAATGGGCAAGGAACAATTATACGTCTATGAGTATAATGAAAATACCTACCATGAAAATGAAGCTGCTGAACATTTGGCTGAGATTTGTAGGGGAGAAAATATTAGACAGTCCGGAGTTTCCGAGGGAAAAATAAACTTAACAGCTGCCTGTGACGGATTGTTAAAAGTAAATGTGGAATTGCTAAACAGAATAAATGACGTTGATAAGGTAATGATTGCAACTAAGTATAGTAATAGTCCGGTAAAAAAAGGGGAAGCTATAGGAGGAACGCGAATTATTCCTCTTGTAATTGATAAATCCGTAATTGAAAAGTGCGAAAAAATTGCAGGAAAGGAAAAGTTGCTTAGTGTTATGCCCTATAAGAAAATGAAAGTGGGAATAGTTACTACGGGAAATGAAGTTTACTACGGTAGGATTGAAGATACTTTTACAGACGTTGTAAGGGAGAAAATGTCTCATTTTAACTTTGAAGAAATCGGTCATAGATATTCCACTGATGATATGAGTTCAATAGCAAAACACATAGTGGATTTAATTGGAGAGGGAGCGGATTTTATAATGTGTACGGGAGGAATGAGCGTAGATCCCGATGATAATACTCCCGGCGCCATTAGAGAAGTAGCAAGTAAGGTGGTATCCTATGGAGCGCCTGTACTTCCGGGAGCTATGTTTATGTTGGCATACAAGGGGAATATTCCAATAGTCGGACTGCCTGGATGTGTAATGTATTGCGGTAAGACTGTATTTGATATTTTGTTGCCAAGACTTGCAGCCGGAGAGGAAATTGAGAAGTGGGACATAGTATCTTTGGGCAATGGAGGTTTTCTATAATGAATGAACTAACTCACTTTGACAGCGATGGAAATGCTATTATGGTAAATGTGTCTCAAAAGGAAGTAACTGAAAGAAGGGCAGTAGCCAGCGGGAAAATATATCTATCAAAGGAAGCTTTTGATAAAGTCCTTAATAAGGAAATAAAAAAAGGTGATGTACTAACAGTTGCTCAAGTTGCAGGAATTATGGGAGCAAAGAAAACCGCCGATTTAATACCAATGGCACATCCCATAGCCCTTGAGAGTTTAAATACGAGGTTTAATCTGAACGAAGAAGAAGGATATATTGAAGCGGTATGCCAAGGCAGTATTAATTCAAAGACGGGAATTGAAATGGAAGTACTTACAGGTGTTAGTATTTGTCTGTTGACTATTTATGATATGGTAAAGGCCATTGATAAATCTATGGTAATGGGTGATATTAAACTTTTAGAAAAAACCGGCGGAAAAAGTGGAGAATACAAAGCAAAGTGAAGTGGTTTTATGTTTGATTTATATAATAGAAAAATAGACTATATAAGAGTATCTTTAACTGAAAGATGCAATTTAAGATGCGTCTACTGTATGACTGAAAAGGGAATTGAAAAAATTTGTCATGAAGATCTTCTAAGTTATGAAGATTTGTATAAACTTTTAAAGACGCTTAGCAAGGCGGGAATTAGAAAAATTAAAATCACAGGCGGCGAGCCCTTTGTAAGAAAAGATGCCATAGATTTTATAAAACTTTTAAAGCAAGACAGCTCCTTTGAAAAAGTGACAGTTACTACTAACGGGCTGCTCCTTGATAAATATTTAGATTCTCTTATTGAAATGGGTATTGACGGAATTAATATTTCTCTGGACAGTTTAAGGGAAGATAAGTTTAAAAGGCTTACAAGAGGTGGAAATTTAAAACTTTTAATTGAAACCATTGATGAAATTTTAAATAGGGGCTATGAAAATTTAAAGCTCAATACGGTTTTAATGAAGGGTGTAAACGACGATGAAATTTTAGACTTTGCAAGATTTGTCGAAGAGAGAAATATGGCAATTAGATTTATAGAGTTAATGCCAATTGGAGAGGGTAGAGCTTTTAAACCGGTAAAGAGAGAGGAAATTATGGAAGTTATTTCTAAAGAGTTTGGAAAGCCATTTGAAATTAGAGGAAGTTTTGGAAACGGTCCAGCAAAGTACGTAAGTTTTCAAGATTTCAACGGGAAAATTGGTTTTATTGATGCGGTAAACCACAAATTTTGCAGTGAGTGTAATAGAATACGAGTAGATTCAAAGGGATTTATAAGATTTTGTCTTCAATATGAAATAGGTATGGACACAAAAGAATACTTAAAGGGCAATATAAGTGAAGCTGAATTTTTAAAAAAATTAAATTTAAAAATTGTTGAAAAACCTTTGGAGAACAACTTTTTAATTGAAGATGTGGACTCTTTAAGTATGAATCAAATTGGAGGATGAATTGGGAAAAATAATATCAATTAATATAAGTGAAAAAAAGGGAACTGTTAAAAAAGCAGTTGAAAGCGCAAATTTAATAGAGGACTTTGGCATTGAAAAGGATGCTCATGCAGGGAATTGGCATAGACAGGTAAGTCTTCTATCCTATGAAAGTTTTATTAAATTTAAAGAAGAAGTGAAGATAAAAATGGAGCCCGGTGTATTTGGAGAAAATTTACTTGTAAAGGGTTTAAATTTAAAAGAAGTAAAAGTAGGAGATAAAATTCAAATTGGAGAGGGATTGCTGGAAGTTACACAAATCGGTAAATTGTGCCATAAGGGTTGTGAAATAAGGGAAATAGTAGGCAGGTGCATAATGCCTGATGAAGGAATCTTTGCAAAAGTTTTAAAGGGCACAGAAATTAAAAGCGGTGATGAAATATGTTTAGAGCATATGTAATAACAGTAAGCGACAGCTCCTACTTTGAGGATAAGAAAGATTTAAGCGGACCCTTATTAGTAAATTTACTTACGGAAAAGGGATATGAGGTAGTGGGTAGAGAAATTATCCCCGATGAAAAAGATAAAATAGCTTCAGTCTTAACTTTACTTTGTGATGAAGAAAGTACGGATTTAATTTTAACCACAGGCGGTACAGGATTTTCGCAAAGGGATGTTACGCCTGAAGCTACACTTGAAGTGGTGGAAAAGATAGTTCCAGGGTTTGGGGAGATTATGCGGGCAAAGAGTTTTGAAATTACAAAAAATGCCATACTATCCAGAGAAACAGCGGGAATTAGAAAGAGAACTTTAATAATAAATTTACCGGGAAGTCCAAAGGCTGCAGAAGAAAATTTAAGCTTTATTATAGATTCCATAGAGCATGGACTTAATATTTTGACGGGGGAAAAAACGGACTGCGGAAATATGGGTGGCAAAAGATGAGCGTTGCAGTTTTTATAAGTTGTATTTCTCAAAAGGATAGTGCTTTGGCTTTGAAAAAAATAGGAAAGAACTCTATTTTGAGGCGAACTGTTTTTATGTTAAAGGATTTGGGAATGGAAAACATCTATGTCCTAATAGGAGAGAAGGGTAAAGAGATAAGCAAAGATCTGATGAAAAGTGGAGCAACTGTAGTAAATGGAATTGATTATAAAAATTACAGTAACTTTGAAAGTGAAATTCTCGCCATGGAAAGATTTTATAATTACTATGACTATACATTGTACTTGACCTTGGAGCCTTATTTTTTAAATAGACCGTCTATAGAAAAGTTATTGGACAGCAAAAATTTTTCTATAGGCAGCTTTAAAGGCAAGGAGTTAAATATGGCTTTACTACCCAATAGTTACTACAGTGAAATAAAGGGAAACTTCAACAATATAATAGATGCTTTTAAAAATATAAGCGGTGAGTATAGTAAGCTTTCTTTAACAAAGAAAGAAGTTTTTGAAAGTGAATTAAGATGCAATATGAAACTTACTATATTTAAAGATGAAAAGTTTTTTGGACCGGGTGTTGCCAAATTACTAAGGCTTGTCGATGAAACAGGCTCGGTAAAGTTTGCCGCTCAATCTATGAACATATCCTATTCAAAGGCATGGAAGATGATAAATACTATGGAGGATGAATTGGAGTTTTTAGTAATAGACAGAAAGCCGGGCGGCAGTGGAGGCGGAGAAAGTAACGTAACGGAGAAGGGAAGAGAATTTTTAAGTAAGTATGAGCTTCTTGTAAAAAACAGCAGGGCATATACGATTGAATTGTTTAAGGAAATTTTTGAAAATTATAATGGAGGATAAAATGAAGAATAAGTTATTATCTTTAAGTTTGATAATGTTGGCCTTAATATTAGTGGCATGTGGAGATAAGACAAGTGAAAGCGGAAAGGAATTAGAAGAAGGGGAAAGAGAACAAATTTACATATCGGCTGCGGCTTCTTTGACAGATGCTGTAGATGAAATAATAGAATTGGCGGAAGATGAACTTAAGGTGGAATTTATTACAAACTATGGAAGTTCAGGTGCTTTACAAACCCAAATAGAGGAGGGAGCTCCCGTTGATATATTTATGTCGGCCGGTGAAAAGCAAATGGATGCCCTTGAAGAAAAAGGTTTGGTAAGTTCAGAATTTAGGGAAACAATGCTTGAAAATGAAGTAGTACTTATAACTCCAAAAAATTCAGATTTAAGTTTAAATGTTTTTGAAGATGTTTTAAAGGACGATGTGGAAAAAATAGCAATTTCAGATCCAAGTTCAGTGCCTGTAGGTCAATATTCTGAAGAAATATTTACAAATTTGGGAATTTGGGATGAGGTAAAGGCTAAAATGGTACAGTCGCAAGATGTAAGACAAAGTTTGGACTGGGTGGTTTCAGGAAATGTAGATTGCGGTACAGTGTACAAGACTGATGCCCTAATAGAAGAGGAAAATGTAAATATAGTTGCAAAAGCACCGGTGGGAAGTCATAAACCTGTAGCCTATCCTGTGGCAATAGTGGGTGAAAGCGTAGATAGAGAAGTTGCCAAGGCATTCTACGACTTTTTAAAAACGGAATCTGCGAAGGAAGTATTTGAAAAATATGGCTTTGTGGTGAAGGATTAATGGATAGTTCACCAATTCTTTTGTCTATAAAAACAGCCTTTATAGCAACTGTAATAACTTTTTTTTTAGGAATATATTCCGCCAGACTTGTAAAAAGCACTTCTAAATTTAGGGGTATACTTGATGGTTTATTTACCCTGCCCATGGTTTTACCGCCAACAGTTGTAGGTTTTTTTCTACTTATTTTACTGGGGGTGAACGGACCTTTTAAAGAGGTGTTTAAGTTTCTGAATATTCAAATTGTGTTTTCTTATTCTGCAACGGTAATTGCGGCGATAGTGGTGAGCTTTCCCCTTATGTATAGAACTGCTTTGGGAGCCTTTGAACAGGTAAACGAATCCTATATTTATGCAGCTCAAACTCTTGGGTTAAAAAATTCCACTATATTTTGGAAAATAGTTTTTCCGCTTTCAAGACCGGGACTTATTTCAGGAGTAGTACTTTCCTTTACGAGAGCTCTGGGTGAGTTTGGGGCTACAATTATGATTGCGGGAAATATTGAAGGTAGAACTCAAACTATTTCCACAGCTATTTATTCTGCAGTACAGGCGGGAAATAGACCTCTTGCCTTTAGATGGTCTTTAATAGTTGTATTTATCAGTTTTACAACTATTATTACAGTAAATTTAGTATCAAAGAGGAAGTACCATGTCGATTGAAGTTAGTATAAAAAAGAAGTTAAATGATTATACTTTAAATGTAGAATTTAATATGGGAAATGAAAAACTGGCCCTTCTAGGAAATTCCGGCAGCGGTAAAAGTATGACACTTAAAGCTATAGCCGGAGTAGTAAGGCCTGATTTTGGCTTAATTAAATTAAATGGGAAAGAAATATTTAACAGTAAAGGAAATTTAAATATAGAATCCAGATTTAGAAAAGTTGGTATGTTGTTCCAAGACTATGCGCTTTTTCCAAATATGACGGCAATTGATAATTTAAAAATTTGTATGGCTGGAAATGATAAAGATAAAAGAGCTATGGAGCTTTTAAATTATTTTAAAGTAGCAGATCAATATAATAGGTTTCCCTACGAGCTTTCAGGCGGACAGCGTCAAAGAGTTGCTATGGCAAGAATGATTGGGATTGAGCCTGAAGTAATACTTTTAGATGAGCCTTTTTCAGCCTTGGATTCAAATTTAAAGTGGGAAATTGAAAATGACTTTTATGAATTTATAAATGAATATAAAAAACCTACTATATTAGTTACGCATAATAAAGATGAGGCCTATAGAATGTGTGACAAGGTAGCCGTACTATCCAAGGGAGAATTAGTGGACTTTGGCGATAAGGAAGAGATATTTAATTATCCCGGTACAGTGGATTCGGCGAAGATAGTAGGCTATAAAAATATTCTAAATGTAAAAACAGAAAGTGAAGGTTTTTATTTTCCAAGTATGAATTTTCATTTAAAGAGAAAAAGTAAGGGCAACTTTAAATTTGCAGCAATAAAATCGGAAGACATCTACTTAGAAAAAAGAGATAATTGTGAAGAGGTATTTTTAAAATTAGATTCATGTTTTGAGGATACTCAAAATATAATTGGAGTATTTAAATTATCTAATTCTGAAAATTTAACGGTGAGAGTTAAAAAAAGTTCATCTAAGGGAAAAGATTTACTGAGTTATTTAAAGGGGAATATTAAAAAAGAAATTCCCATATATTTTAATAAGGGGAAACTCATTTTTTTAGAAAGTTAACGGGGCGGAAATGTTTAAAGAAATTCTCAATATAAAAAAAGGCGATGTAATTTCAATAGTGGGTAGTGGCGGAAAAACCACAACTATGTTTCTAATGGCGGAAGAATTAAAAAACTCAGGTTCTGTCTTAATTACAACAACAACTAAAATTTCAGTACCGGAAATTTTAAAAGAATATGAGCTTTACTTTAATTCCGTTGAAAGTTTTTTAAATTCAAATAAAGAGATGGGAAATAAAGTAATAATTTTGGGAAGTGCAGTTGAAAAGGATAAAATTCTAGGAATAGATGAAAGAGATTTTTTAAATTTAAGGAATTTATTTGATTATATTTTAATAGAGGCCGATGGAGCGAAGAAATTACCCTTAAAAGCTTGGAGAGATTTTGAACCCGTTATTTTAAGAGAAACAACTAAGACACTTGGAATAATTCCGGGAAATCTCATTAAAGAGAAGTTGGATTATAATAATATTTTCAACCCTCATCTATTTAAAAAGAACTTTAATGCCGGAGAATATTTTTCCCTAGAGCTTTTGAAAAATATAATTACTGTTAAAAAGGGTATATTTAAAAATAGCAGGGGAGATAAATATCTTTATTTTAACTGCTGTGAGGGAGAGAATAAAAAAAAGATTAAAGAGGTAATAGAGTTTTTAAAAGAGAGTACAGAAGATGTGAATTATATTTACGGCTCAAATAAGGAGGGATATTGTGAAAATTAGTGCAGTAATCTTAGCTTCGGGAATGTCCTCAAGAATGGGAGAAAATAAGTTAAAACTTAAGTATAAGGGCAAAAGTATATTTGAATATACCATTGATTTAGTTGGTAAATTGGATTTTAATGATAGGTTAGTTATTACTAACGATGATGAAATATTAAACTATGGCGAAAAGCAAAAGTTAAGAGTTATAAAAAATGAAAATTTTAAAGAGGGGAAAAGCGAAAGTGTTAAATTAGGTGTGAGAAATTCCTCTGAAGATTCTCTTGGCTATATGTTTTTTGTATGTGATCAGCCCCTTTTAAGTGCGGACACAGTTGAAGGGTTGTTGGAAGTTTTTAAGGAGAATACTGAAAAGATAATTTATCCGATGTATGGGGATAGAAGAGGAGCTCCTATGATTTTTCCAAAAGCTTACAGGGATAAGCTGCTGACTTTGGAAAAGGATCAGGGAGGAGTAATCTTTATTAGAGAGGATAATTCTCTGCCTGTTAATATTAGTTCAGAAGTTGAACACATTGATATAGATACTGTGGAAGATTATGAAAGATTGTTGAAATTATGAAAAAGATAGTAGTCGTTAGAGGTGGAGGGGATATTGCTACAGGTGTAATTCAAAAACTTCACCGCTCAGGTTTTAAAGTTTTGGTTTTAGAAGTGGAAAGACCAACTTCAATAAGAAGGAAAGTTGCAGTTTCCGAAGCCATATATGAAAATAAGATTAAAATAGAGGACTTTTGGGCGGAAAAAGCTGAAAACCCCGAGGATATTTACAGAATTTGGAAGGAAGAAAAAATTCCCGTATACATAGATTCGAAAATGGAAATCTTAAAATACTTAAAGGCGGATGTACTTGTAGACGGAATAATTGCTAAGAAAAATTTAGGAATGAAAAGAGATTTAGCTGAAGCTACAATAGCACTTGGACCGGGATTTGAAGCCGGAATAGATGTGGATATAGTTGTTGAAACTAATAGAGGTCATGACCTAGGAAGATTGATTTTTAAGGGCAGTGCCTCTGAAAACACAGGGAATCCGGGTAATATTATGGGTTATACTGTGGAAAGAGTGCTTTACAGTCCCGAAAATGGGAAAATTAAAAATTGTAAAGACATAGGTGATATTGTAAGTAGGGGAGATGTAATTTCAGAAGTAAATGGAGAAAAAGTTCTCTCTAAAATAAATGGCATAGTAAGGGGATTAATTCGAAACGGCACAGAGGTTTTTAAGGGAATGAAAATAGGAGATGTGGATCCAAGGGTAGATGTGGATTATATGACTATTTCGGACAAGGCTAGAAATATTGGAGGAGCTGTTCTGGAAGCTGTAATGATTATGACTAAAGATAAAAATTAAATATTAAAACCCCTAAATCTGTGATGTGATTTAGGGGTTAAGTATTTTACAAGTTTAATTTTAACAGTTTATTGGGTTTCCTGGATTTCCTTGTTTAAAAAATAGGAAATAGCCGTTCTTATAGCTACAATTGCAGCAAGAAGTGCAATTTCATCAAAGGTGGGGTTTATTATAGTTTCCACTATGTCGGCAATAATTAAAATTTCAAGTCCGAGAAGTACTATACCACCTAATCGGTTTTTAACAGTCTTAACTTGTTCTGCATTTTTAGTAAGTATTGATAGAGTAAGGTCTTTTAAATTTAAAAACAGACCTGTTAATAAAACCATTACAGATATCAGTTTTATTATGGAAACAATGCTATGCAAAAGATCAGTTACTATAAAAATCACCTCTTTATCTTTATATAGTGAGAAAGATTTTAGACTATTCTGAAACAGGAACTTGTTTTTTACCCAGAAGAGTAAAAATTGTTGCAAGAATTATTACAGGTACTATCCATAAAAAGCTTTGTAGGGATACTGGAAAACAGCTCTTAATCTCACTTAAAAAACTTATTTTAATATTTAAAAAATTTAAAACAGTAACAACTGTCGGTAAACAGGCGCCAAGTACTGCGCCAATGTGGGTTGATTTATTAGCAAAGGTACTGGGAAACAGATTTAAGAATATTAAAACTATTGCCACAGGGTAAAGGGCCGAAAGTATGGGCGAGGAAACTTTTACTAAGGTTTCAACTCCATTAATTGCAAAGTAAGCGCTAAATACTGTAGATACTACAACGATAAAATTATAGTTTATCTTATTGTTAAATAGCTTAAAGAAAAAGTCGCCAACAGTTGAAGTAAGTCCAACTGCAGTAGTAATGCAAGCCAAGCTAATTGCAGCGGAAAGAGCATATTTCCCAAAACTGCCAAGTAGGCTATTAGTTATAAAAATTAAAAATTCCACTTTTTCCACTCTTACAAAACTTAAACTTGAAGCAGTGGCACCGATGTATAACAGTCCGCCATATACTAGGGATAAACCTATGGCAGCATAGATAGATGATTTCATAGTTAAACTAACCAGTTCCTTGCTGTCTGTCACACCTTTTTCCTTAAACCCCTTTATAACTATGGAAGTAAAAACCAGAGCTGCTAGAGCATCCATAGTTTGATAACCTTCTATAAAACTTTTTCCAAATACATTTTCCGCTCCTGTGTAGGAAATAGTTCCAAGGGGAGTGAAAATCCCTTTTACTATAATAATAGTTAAAACTATTAGAAGAGCAGGCGTTAAATATTTTCCTAAAGTGTCGATAACATTTGTGGGACTTAGGACAAAAAACAAAACCAAAGCAAAAAATACAATTGATGAAACAAGGGGATTTAAATTTGGATACATAGTTCCCTGGATTATTTCATAAGTTGTAGCAGCTGTTCTAGGAATTGCAAGACAGGGACCAATGGCAAGGATAATGAGAGTTCCAAAGGTAATTGAAAATTTATCTCCCAATTTACTTGCAATGTTTTCAATTCTACCTCCTGCTTTTGTAGTGGCTATAACGCCAAGCATAACTATTCCAACAGAGGCAAGCAGAAATCCCAATATTGAAAATATATATTTATCTCCTGACCACAGACCTAAAGTTGGGGGGAAAATTAAATTTCCGGCTCCAAAGAACATTGAAAATAGGGCCATGGCAGAAACTACAACTGACGGTTTTTTATTCATATAGACCTCCTATAATCTAACTATAAATGATAGCATTTTAAATAAATATAGTAAAGAAAATATATAGATATATTGAAAAATTAGAAAAAGTGTTATAATAAAATTCCTGATTATGTAATTTAAGGAGGAAGTTATGCACCAGTATAAAGGAAGATTAATAGTCCATACGGGATCAATGTTTAGCGGTAAAACGTCCAGTTTGGAAAAAGATATAAAGAGATTTAAAATAGCAGGATATAGGACGGTGGTTTTTAAGCCGTCAATAGATACCAGATATGATAATGAAAAAATTGTAACTCATGATAATACTTTTCTGTCGGCAATAAATGTAAAGGACTTTAAAGAAATGGAAAGTTACTTGAAAAAAGAAGATGTGGATATAGTGGGAATTGATGAAGCAAATTTTTTTAATGTGGATATTGAAACCTCTTTGGAAGTGGTGGATAATTTTTTAAGAAAGGGTAAAACTGTAGTGGTAGCAGGACTTGATATGGACTATACGGCTAAACCCTTTGAGCTTGTAAAGGAGCTTATGGTAAGGGCGGATTATCTCTATAAGCACCATGCAGTGTGTACAAAGTGTGGTTCAGATGCTTGGGTATCTCACAGAAAAACCGATAATGAGGAGAGAATAGTACTTGGAGCTTTTGATGAGTACGAACCTCTTTGCAGGAATTGTTATAATAAAATAGATGATTAAGAACATTGAAAAATTAAGGTGTAGTTGAAGCTTGACTACACTTTTATTATTTTCTGTAATTAAAGGTATATATATTATAAGGATATATTATAATAGGATATTAAATTTGTAATGAATTTAAATAATATAATTTTCAAGAAAGGAGAAAATATGAAAAAGACAATATTAACTTTATTTTTTATGCTATGCATATTCTTTCCAAACGTAGATGTTTATGCAGAAACTAAAGAAGTAAGTACTGCAGAAGAATTACAAACTGCAGTGGAAGTTGCAAACACTGGAGATATTATAAGTTTAGCAGATGATTTTGTCCAAGGAAATGTGGTTTTGGAAATGCCTAATGTAGAAGTAACTGTAGATGGTGGAAATAAAATTTGGACAGAGGGAAATTTTATAATAAAAGGCAATGGTACAGGGTCTTTAACAATTAAAAACTTAAAAGTAGATGGTTCTAATATAGAAGTTGCCTATAAGCACAAGTTAATAATGAACCAGTCTGAAAATGGAAAGTTAATACTAGAAAATATAGAGGTATATAATTCTACTGTAGGGGCAATAAATGTAAATACAGGTTCTAAGGCACAGACAGAACTTAATAGGGTTTATATTCACGACAATACAGCAAAGAATACGGCACCGGCTGTATTTGTAGGTGCAGGGGAAACGAAATCGGATTCCCATTTAACTATTAATAATTCCACAATAGAAAATAATATTGGAACCGGTGATAACTATGAATGTGGTGCCCTTAGCGGTAAAAATTATACAGGAAATATTACTATAAATAATACCGTATTTAGAAATAATATTAATAGATGCGACAATACAAGTATCTATGGTGGCGGTGGAGGTGCTATAGCACTGCATTATTTCTACGGCAAGGTGGAGATAAATAACTCTGTATTTGATAAAAACCAAAGTAATGGAGAGGGCAAAAATGTGAGAAGTACCTATGACGGCGGCGCCATATATGTTTTAGATGGTAGAGGTGGAGCTGAATTTAATATTAACAACTCTACTTTTTCAAATAATATTGCCTATGACGATGGTGGCGCTATAATGTTTCAAGGTACGGCAAACCCCGGCTTTTATACTAATATAAAAAATTCCACCTTTGTAAATAATAAGGCCTATGGCTTAGATGGAGTAGGTTATTCAGGGGGAGCCATCCAGTATTATAAAAATGGCGGCTCTTCACAAATGACCAATAAAATTTATAGCACAACTTTTGTAGGCAACCAAGGTGGAAATGAAAATTCCACTAGTGAACAAAGAGGAGGAGCTATTGCCTTACATGGAGCAGGACTTTTAGCAACGCCGTCAGCGCCAAGATACAATTCTTTATTTATAGGAAATGGAGTTTATAATAAGGGTGTTTTAGATGAAGCATCTACCTATAAAGATATATCTAACAATCAAAAGGAAGTAGCCGGTGGGGCTAATGTTGTAAATGTAGATAAGGGTCATCCTTCAAAATATACGACTAAAGACATATTAGGAGTAGATGTTCCGGTACTACAAGATAACTTATCTAAGATTACAGCAGGACATAATGATGAAATTATTCAGACTATTCCAATCAAACCGGAAAGCATTGCAGATAATACTTACACTGGAACTGAAACAATTCCTGAAGTTGACCAAAGGAATTTTAAACGCTATAAGGACCAAGGCGCAGTTGAAATGTCCTGGATTAAGTATGACGCAAACGGTGGTGAATTTGAATTACCTGAATTAGATAATTATGATGGAAGTATTTATTATGAAAAAGATACAGATGGGAAAATTACAAAATATCATACTGTTGGAAATATTGCTGGAGCAGATACAATTGTAGCTGGAGATAAGGAATTAAAAGCAAGTAGAGAAGGTCATAAGTTTATAGGTTGGTCTACAGATCCAGATGCAACGGAGCCTGATTTAAATTATGAAGTAGGAAAAGAAATAAATTATAGTGAAGATAATTTTACTCTTTACGCAGTTTGGACTCCGGTAGAAAAATACAACATAACTTATAATGGGAATGGCAACACTGGAGGAACTGCACCTGTAGATAAAAACAGCCCATACTTGGAAAATAGTGAAGTAAAAGTAATGGGAAGAAATGATTTGACAAGAGAGGGCTATGCCTTTAAGGGCTGGAATACCGAAGCCGATGGAAGCGGAACCAAGTATAAAAGTGGAACTACTTTTACGATAACTGAAGACATAACTCTTTTTGCTCAGTGGGAAAAAGGTATGGATGTTTTTCAAGTAACTTATGATGGTAATGGACATACATCTGGAAAAGTTCCAATTGATAATACCGATTACGGCTATGGAAGCATTGTCACAATAAAAGGGAATGATGGAAACTTAGAAAAAAATGGGTTGACATTTCTAGGTTGGTCAGAAGATAAAGATGCATTAGAAGCAAATTTTAAGCTTGATGGAAATGGAAATATTAGTCCAAGTTATTTTGTTATTGAACAGGATACTGTACTGTATGCAGTATGGGTAGATATTGATCCTGACGAAGTTAAGGGTTTCTATGTCAACTATGATGCAAATGGAGCTGACAGTGGAGAAGCTCCGATAGACAATAAAAAATATGAAAGAAATGAAGAAGTAATAGTATTGGGTAATAAAGGTAATCTTTCAAGAACGGGATATACCTTTGATGGTTGGAACACTGAAGCAGATGGAAATGGAGAAACTTATTTTGAAGGTGAAACTTTTAATATAGTTGAGAATACTATTCTTTATGCCCAATGGGCATTGGATACTTCAGGACCGGGATTAATATATGTAACCTTTCAACCGAAGGGCGGAGTGTTTGGTGACGGGTCAACTAGTGCAAAAGTAATTGAAGTAGTTGAGGGTGAAACTGTAGCTAGAGAAAGTATTTCAAGAGAAGGATATACTTTTAAAGGCTGGTATAAAGACGATAAATATAAAGAATTATTTGATTTTGATTCACCGATAAATGAAAATATAACTCTTTATGCAAAGTGGGAAAAGAAAGTTGTTTCTGAACCTGATATAGAAGATGATGAAGACTCATGGGGAACGATAGGACCTATAAAACCGGATAAGGAAAAACCTGAATTAAATAAGACTAGCCACTTTGGATATATGGTAGGTTATCCTGATAAAACAATAAGACCTAGGGGTGATATTACAAGAGCAGAAGTAACTACAATATTCTTTAGAATGATGACTGATGATTCAAGAAATGAATATTGGAGTAATGAAAATAAGTTTAAAGACGTACAACAAAGTGATTGGTATAACAATGCAATCTCTACAATGAATAAAGCAGAAGTAGTGACAGGCTATCCTGACGGAAACTTTAAACCAAATGCAAATATAACCAGAGGCGAGTTTGCAACAATGGCATCCAGATTCCTATCAGATTATGGAAATTTAACTAAATATAAATTTACAGACATAAAAGGCAATTGGGCAGAAGATGCAATTAATAAATTAGCTTCGCATGGGTTAATAAATGGTTATGAGGATGGAAGTTTTAAGCCAAACCAACTGATTACGAGAGCAGAAGCGGCAACTTTGATAAACTCAATATTGGAAAGAACACCGCATAAAGACGGATTACTAAGTGGTATGAAGATGTGGATTGACAATAGTGATAGTGATGTCTGGTACTATGTTCAAATTCAAGAAGCTACTAACTCTCATGAATATGAAAGAGAAAGCGGAACAGATATTGAAAAATGGACTAAGATACTACCCGTAAGAGATTGGGTGTCATTGGAAAAAGAGTGGAGTAATTCAAACTTATCCGCCAATAGTGGATAGATAATTGAATAGTTATAATTTATATAGAGTGAGGATGAACTTTAAATTAGGTTCATCCTTTCTTTATTTTTAGAATTAATTTTTTTAAATAGATTAAGTTTAAAACTTAAATGGTGAAAAATATACTTTAAATTTGTACAATTTTCATCTAAATAGTTTTTATATAAGACCTACATAATAGATAGCTTTATAATTACTTAGCGATTATTATAAATTAACAACATAAATCAATCAACTAAAACTATTGGTAAATACTAATCTATAGAAGTTTTTATATATAGAAAGAAAGCCTTAATAAAAAAAGAATAAATAAATTTATATAAAATGTTTATGAAAAAATGGAATTTTAAGAACAAAGAGGCTATAATGTTTAATAGCTAATTGCCAGTGAAAAAGTATTGTTTAATTTATTGAGCAAAAGTTTATGAAAATTATACTGTTGTGCTTATGTGAGTAGTTAGCTTTACTTATTAAAAAAATGAAAAGGAGAGATAAAATTGAAATGATGTTGTAAAAGTAGGATGTTCTTTAGGAAAGTAAAGATGTTTTCAAAACTTACATATAATCATGAATATTAGTACTCTAAGGGGAAATAGTAATTTTGATAACAATATGTAGGAAAAGGAGAAAAGGGTTGGAAAAAAATAAAATACTGTCTTTGTTTTTGGCAGTCATTATGTTTAGTAATTTAATAACACCAATTTATGGAGCAGGCTTTGATAAAGTCGAAGAAGATGATACTAGTGCTTCTATTTTTTTTAGTGAAGCAGAACTTGGCAAAGGTTCTTTTACAGCAAAAGATATTATAGATAGATATTACAATTATGAACCTGCTAAAGGACCAATAAATGCTCCACAATATGAACAGTTATCTATAGTAAAATTCATTGAAACAAGTACTGGATACCTTTCAGGAATGGCATTAGATGTTAATGGAAAAGTTTGGACGTGGGGGAGAAACTCCTGTGGTGTACAAGGACTTGGAGAAGGAGTATTAACTTCAGGAGATGCATCAGGTGAATGGCTTGGAGGAATGAAGAGAATTCCTTACTTTGTGGATAATAATATAACTATAAGAAATATTCAATCGGCTTACTATACTGCTTATGCTTTATCTGATAAGGATGAGCTTTATGCATGGGGAAGAGGTCTTGAAGGACAAATGGGAGATGGTACCAATAAATATCATAACAATAGTGTTCATAAAGTAAATATTCCTAATGTTAAAATGTTTTCAGCTGGACAAGGAGCAGGTGCAAATCATGCTATTGCTGTAGATAGAAATGACGACGTATGGATGTGGGGATATGGAAGTGGAAATGCAATTCCAGGACATAGTGGATATAACTCAAATCCAATAAAACTTAAAAAGCTTGATTTAGGAGTAGATGGAAGTGGGAATCCAGTAACAATTGTAGATGTAAAAGCCTCAGAAAGTGCAAATTTTATATTGGATTCGGCGGGAAATGTATGGGCATGGGGAAATGCATCGCATGGTCAGTTAGGAAATAGTAGTACGACTGAAGATATAGATGTACCTACAAAAATGGGAAGTGCCCTTTTTCGTAATAAAAAAATAGTTCAGATATCAGCTGCAGGATACAGAATTATGGCATTAGCTGAGGATGGAACAGTATATCAATGGGGGGACTTAGAAGGTTCAGATTTAAAGACCGATGACCAAAGGAAACCGTCGGTATTAGAAATTGATTCAGTTGAAATAGAAAATATAGGATATACACCGATACCTCAAAAGATTATCGCAGGTAGAAGAACGGCTTATTTTATAGATCAACACGGAAGATCATGGGCATGGGGAAATGCAATTTACTTTAATCTTGGACGAGAAGGTGGATATGAAGATAGCAATGACTTAACTAAAATTCCAAAAGCGCAGCAATATCCCAATATAGTAGGAGATGGAGATACTCAAATCTATGATCATAGTCCGAAATTTCCAAAATATGCAACTGATGTAAATAGTAAGGGAAGACATAGTAGATATGGAGGATATAGTTTTAATAACCTTCATCCAACTGTATATGATGAAAAATATATGTTAAAAAATGATGCAGGTGATCCAATAGATTATGAAGGAAATGCATTAGAGTATAAGACATCTGGAATTAATAAAGATAAATATGTAGTAAAGGGAACGGAAACTGTATCAATACCAGAAATTGATCCTAAAGAAGCATGGATAAATTTATCGTTTAAGCCAATGGGGTATGTACAGGATATTTCCACATATCTTTCAGCTACAACTTTCTTAGACTCAGCAGGTAATATATTTAAAACCGCATTAGACGGAAGTGGAACGATTGCATGGGGTTGGGATTTTAATGAGAAATATGATTTGAATGGCGGAGTTAATTCTAGAGGAACAGATCAAGGGTTATATGATAGATATGTGTATGAAATAGTATTTATGCGTGGAATGCCGACAAAAATACCACCAACAGTAAATGTACAAGAAGTTGAAAAGAAGAAAATTTATAAGGAATATGATGAAAAAGGTAATGCAATCCATGATCCTGTAAAAGTAATATCTGAGGCAACAGTTCCTGAAACAATAGTAGATGAAGGATTAAATTTAACAGCAAAAGCGGAACTTGAAAAAGTTGACTATGTATTTGTACCATATGATTTGGAGAATCCTGACGCGGTTAATCTAGATATTTCAGCTATAGATACTAGAATTAAAGATGTAAATGGAAATGAAAGTATAATTCAAAATGATTTTGATAAATTAGTAGAAAAAGGATATAAACATGAAGTTTTAAGAACTGCAGACAAGGAAGTTGCAGGTGGAACTACTTTAACAGATGAAATTGAAGTTAAGGAAAATGGAATATTGTTTGTTAGATCAGTATTTAACCAATATGGATCACCAAACGGAAAGGTTACTCCAATAGTAATAGATAATTTCTATACAAAAGCTCCAATTGTTCATAATGGTGTTGGAGATGCATTAGAATATGAGGGTAACGGTGGACAAGAAGAAATGCCTGTATACTCTAATACTTCAGACAATGTAGTCAAGACAAATGAAGACAGTGAAGATACAAAACTTGATCCTGAAGAATCTGAGAAATTAATGGGGTTCCCATTAGATGCAAATGGTAAAGTAATAAATTCAAGACCTACACCAGGAGGAAACTCTGTAATAAAAGATGTAGCACCTACCTTTGGTTATGATACAGTAGAAGTTTCAAGTTATGAAGCAGATAAATTTGAAGTAGATGGATGGGATTTATTAGACTTAAACACTAAAGAACCGACAGATAAAGTTCAAAAATATCCAACAATTACTTTAGATGATGAGCAAAGTTTTACTATTGACAAGGAAGGAAATATAGAAGAAGTTGAATATACTTTTTATTATAAAGCAAATCCAAATGTTTTATCAAAAGTAGAGGCGGAATTCATAGACGTTGTTGGAGATGACTCAACGCAAATGGATGAGCATTATGGATATGTAAAACTTACTAATCCAAATGGGAAGCCTGGAAGGTTTTATGTGTTTGACAAGGAATATTCAGAAAAACCTTCCGAAGGTAAAAAACCTATAGATGCATTAAATTCATCGAATTTAATAGGAGTTTTTGAGTCGGATGAAAATGGAGAATTGCATACTAAACTCAGTAATGTATTGTATGAAGCGCTAGCTGAAGTATATGGTGGCATTGGAGATGGAAAAATCAAAAGAAATGACACTCATGAAGAAGGTTTTTATCCTATAGAGGTACTTTTCCAAGAAGGACCAATAACGGAAGGAATGGACTTTGGTCCGGGACAAAAATTACTTTCTAATCCTGATGTAGCGGAGGTTAACAATAGAGTAATAAAAGAGAGAACGTGGATAAAGTTAGATTATTTAGATGAAGAAGTAATAATGTTTTATACAGATCCGGGTTCAACAGTAAAAGTATTTGCTGATGGAAAAGAAGAAGCGATAGGAACACTTCAAGAAGTACCTGATAAAGATATTCAATATATTATATTTGATGAGCCACAAACTTCAGGGACAAAAATAACAATAGTGTCACGAGCTCCGGATAAATCAGAATACAGAATGAGTGAAATAATAAAGTAAGAGACATAGATCCGGAATAAGTTAAGTCATTTAACTTATTCCGGAAAAGAGAACAGGAGGAGGGTGAAAGAAATATGTTTAATGCGATGAAAGGAATATCAAAGAGAATATCGCTTTTATTGGCATTGATAATTCTTCTCTCCACACCGGTTGAAGCTTTTGCTCAAATAAATGCAGCTTATGATAATGAGTCAGTAGCTGAAGAAGTTTATGAGGCGGATGTTTCAGGCAGTGAGGATGAAAGTATTATTAACGATGAAGGAGAAAATGATTTTCCGGAAGATATGATCCCAGAAGAAGAACCAGAGGAGATAATTCCTGAAGAGGAGACTAAAGAAGTAACTAAAGCAGGTTCTTATCCGGGTTCATTCAGTGGAGAAGTTAGATTTACAATAGATAGTGAAGATCCGCTAGTAGATTTAACAGAAGCAATTCAAGAAGCAATCGAATTAGTGGAAAAAGAAGAGCCGAATTTTTTAAGACGAGTAACAAGAAGTATAGACTCAAATCAAGCTGAGGAACTAAGTGTAGATATTAGATTTATTGCAAACTACACACCTTTAGTGGGCAGTGAAAATAAAATAGAACAGCTTTTAAAAGAAAATTTAACTATAGGTTTAAAAGCACAGTATGAAGGTGATAATGAAATTATTACTGATGAAGGAGATAATATCTTACCTGGTAGTGATGTTACAGATAGGTTATCACCGAAAGAGTATGAATTTACCAGAGAAAACTTAAAAGCAGGTATAGATGTAGAAATACCCGTAAAAGTTACTGGATATACTGATTTAAACAGTTATTTAGAGACTACATTCGGTATTTCTTTTGATACAAGTTCTATGGTAAATGAAGTAAATGGAGTATCATTAGAAGGTTATTTAAAGGTAAGTCCATCAGGTGGAGGAAGCGGAGAAGATATACCTACAATAACATTGGAATTTTATGAAATTGCCAAACCTCAAGGACCATTAGGAGGAATTGAAAGTCTAACAAAAAATGTAAGAAATATTACCAAACCAAATAATGGATTAGGACCGGTAGAAGGAGAAAACTTCTATAAAGAAGTACAGGCAACTGTAGGAGATGAAGTAGAGTATGAGATTACCTTAACAAATACTAGTAATGCTTCAATTCCCATAAAAATAGTTGATCCTATACAAGTAGGTTTGACAATAGAAGAAAGTGTAAATAAAGAAGGAAATGACATAGTAATAACAGATACTTTAGCTCCCGGTCAAACCGGAACCTATAAGTATAAAGCTACAGTTACTTCTATTGACAATGGAGTAATTAAAAACACAGCTACAACAAACAAATTAAAAATATATGATGGAGTGTTAACGCCGATTGATAAAGTTAACATTAGAAAGACAGCTGATGGTAAAGAATTAGTCTTAAACAACGGTAAGACAGTTGTAGTTTATGGTGGTGTAGCTTGGATATCAGATGAATCAGAAGAAGGTACATTAAAAGCCTCAGCAACTGTAAAAATGCCTGATGGTAAGTTAAGAGTTACTAAAGAATTCCATAATGATTTTAATCTAAGAATTAAAAGAGCAGCGAATAATCCTATAAGTTTTAAGATTCAAGTAACAGGACCACACGGATATTCAGAAGAAATTAATTTGGCAGCTGGAGGAATAAAAGATCTTGAAAACTTATATTATGGTGAATATACAGTAACAGAATTAGAAGCTAATGGTTATACACCAAGCTACAAGGTAGGAGAAAGTTCAGAAACAGTAGAACCTGCAAAAGTAACGATAAATAATGCAGAAGAAAATAAAGTAACAGTTATTAATACTCAAACCGGAGCAAAAGAAACAACTGAGAACATCAAAGTAACAAAAGACTGGAAAAACGGACCAAAGCCGGATACAGTAATAGAACTTTGGAGAAGCGGACAAAACTTGGAAGGTTCTGAAATAAATGAAAAAGTAGGAGAATTCACAGCCAATGCAACGAAGATTGAAGAGACCTTTGAAGAACTGGCAAAACACGATCCAACAGGAAGAGAATTTAACTACTATGTAAAAGAAGCTGAAGTAGAAAACTATACAACAGAGATCAAAGGAGATAAGGCTACAGGATTTACTGTAACAAATACCTATGTAATACCAAAACTTCCGGAATTTAAAGCAAGGAAGATATGGGAAGGAGACGAAACAGTAACTCGCCCTGAAATGAACTTTGAGTTGTGGAGAAAGATAGGAACAGAACTAGATGAAAAAGTTCCTGGAGCAGAAGTAAAGAAAGTAGATGGAGTAATAACAGAAGCAATCTGGACAGACTTGGATAAGACAGATATTAACGGAAGAGAATATACTTTCTATGTAAAAGAGAGCTTTGTAACAGATAAGGCAAGTAATGCAAACTGGATTTTAGGAGAATATGACTTTGCAACAAACTCCATAACTAATACAGTAGTAACAGGAGATGACAAGGCAGGAAAACTGGACGTAGAAAAGATCTTAAAGAATGAAGATAGCAATAGAACTAAGCGTTCAGTATCTAATCAAATAAAATTTAAGATAATAGTAACAGATGAGTATGATAATGAGACATCAGTAGATATCTTTGCAGGAGAAACAAAGACTATAGAAAATCTATACTATGGAGACTACACAGTAAAAGAAGAAGATACGAATGGATATATCCCAAGTTATGCACCGGAAAAAGTAACAGTAACTAAGGATCAAACAGAAAATCCTAAGTTTGTAGTAACCAATAGTAGAGATGAAGATAATCCTGAAGACCCAAATAGAGTAGACATAGAAATAAATAAGGTATGGGAAGATGGACCAAAGCCTGATACAACACTATTATTAAAGAGAAAAGTAGTAGTGGAAGAAGGCGGAGTAGAAAAAGACATAATTGATGATGACTTTACCAAGACCTTAAAAGTAACGAAAGATACACTTAAGTTTGAATTTGAAAAACAAGCAAAACATGATGAAAAAGGTCGCGAATATCAATACTATGTAGAAGAGCCAACAGTACCTGAAAACTATGAGGCAACAATAACTCCTGAAGGAGCAGTAACAGGAAACAAATTAGTATTTACAGTAACCAATAAATACACAAGCCCAATAATTCCTGAATTTACTGTAACAAAGAGCTGGGAAGGTGACGAGACTGTAACCAGACCTACAATGGTTCTAACTCTAATGAGACACTTAGAAGGTGAAGAGGAAAAAGACCGTGTTGCAGTTCCTGATGTAGAAACCAAAGAAGTAAATGGAACGACAACAACAGCAACTTGGAATAATCTACCTGAGACCAATGCAGCAGGAGTAAAATATATCTACTCAGCAAAAGAGGAGTTTAAGGAAGATAAGGCAAGTAATGCAAACTGGATTTTAGGAGAATATGACTTTGCAACAAACTCCATAACTAATACAGTAGTAACAGGAGATGACAAAGCGGGGAAACTGGACGTAGAAAAGATCTTAAAGAACGAGTTAGAAACAACAAGGTCAAAAAGATCAGTAAGTGAACCAATAGAATTTACAGTAGTCGTGACAGATGAGTATGAAAATGAGATTCCGGTAACAATAAAAGCGGGAGAAATCATTTCGGTAGGAAATCTATACTACGGGGACTATACAGTAGAAGAGACAGTTACACATGGATATGTTCCAAGTTATGAACCAACAGAATTAACAGTAGAAAAGGATCAGGCAAAAACCCCTAGATTTGTAGTAACTAATAGTAGAAAAGGTGGAACAGATGATCCGAATGGCTTAACAATTAATATAACTAAGATTTGGGATGGCGGACCTAAACCAGAGACTGTTATAGAATTGTGGAGAAAAGGTGTAGAGTTAGATGGTACTGAAATTGATGAAAAGATAGGACACTTAGATATAGAAGATGGAATGTTAGGAGAGTCGGTAACACAAGAATTTTTGAAGCTAGCAAAACATGATCCGAGTGGAAGAGAGTTTGACTATTATGTAAAAGAGCCTAATGTACCACTTAATTATGCAAAGGATATTGTTGAGGAAAAAACTGAAAAAGGATATAACTATACAGTAACGAACACATATTTATCTACAGATCCTACAAAAACAAATAGTTTAGATGAAGATCAAGGCGTTAAACCAAAAGATGAATTCACCTATACTATAACGTTGACAAATCCAACAAGTTACGCAATTAAAAACACTCCAATAGTTGACAAAGTTCCTGAAAGCTTGGAAATATTAGAAGTAAAATTATCAGATGGCGGGAATGCCGAGAAAAAAGGGAACGAGGTAAGCTATATAGTTCCTGAAATATTGGCAAAGAGCAACTTTACAATGGAAATTAAGGTAAAAGTAAAAGATAATGTCGCAATAGGAACAGAGATTCAGAATATAGCTGTAGTAGATGGAGAAAAAGTTCCTGATAGACTAATAGAAGTAACAGCTTTAGAAAATAATAAAGTTGCAAAAAGAAATATCAATGAAGGAACAAATAAAGAACCTGTATATGAACCGATAGATGAAAGTTATGCAGTAGATTATGGTGATAAATATATCTATGAAATTACCACTAAGAATATTGGAAATATAAAACTTAAAAATGTAAAAATAGAAGATGACATCCCAAGAGAGTTAGATATACTAAGTGTAGTTTTATCTGATGGTGGACAAGTAACAAGAGTGGGAAATAAGATAGAATATCTGATACCGGAAATAAATCATGGTGAAACTTTTACAATGACAATAACAGTTGCAGCAAACTATAATGCAATAGTGGGAACTCAAATTGGAAATGTGGCGTATGTAGATAAAGTTCCAGTGCCCGATGATGGTGTAAACTTTGGGCCATCAGGATTAAGACTGTTAAAAACCAATAACACTGATTCGAGTTGGAGTTTGCCAAATGCAGAATTTGAGTTGTTTAAATCAGATGGTAAATCTTTAGGCAAATGGGAAACAGGAAGAAATGGAGCATTTACAATAAAGAATATACCAGCTGGCGAATATTACTTTATTGAAACAAAAGCACCACCATATCACAGGTTAAGTAAAACGCCTGTTATGGTAACTGTTAATGAAGGAACAATAAACACATTAATTGTGGCCAATAGGATTTCATCTTCATCACCAGCGACGTATAGGAGTTTACCAAATGTTGATAGTTATGTATTAGAGTCAAGTATAGCCCAAAATACTATTCTTAGAACATCTATAGGTCAGGATGATGTTAATAAGGACTTTGTTACAGTAAGTGTGTTGTATGAAGATAAAATAACAGATCCTGAAATGGTAAAAAACATTAGATTAAGTAACCAAGAAATAACTATTAAAGACAAATCAACGGGAAAAGTAGTTCTAAATCAAAATACCAATAATATGGGGGAAACAACAGTAGTTTTACCATATGGTGACTATGTAGCAGAAGTACAAAATCCGGATAAAAATATATTTGTACCAGATGCTTTAGATCCACCGGTGCAAGAATTTAGTTTACCTGCATCAGAAGAAGACTCCGAGGTAAGTTTATTCTTTAATAAAGTAGCATTAGAAGAAACAACAGATAATGAAGAAGATTCAAAAGAGACAGAAGTAGACAAAGATGTTGACAAGAAAGAAGTTGATGATAAAGAAACGACAGAAAAAGATAAGAGTACAAACACAACAACTTCAGTAGAAAAGAAGGAAGACAATAAAGTAGTAGCAACTGACACAACAGCTAAGACAGAAGAGAAGGCTAATGGGGAAAATAAGACATCAGAAATAACAAAGACAGGCTATCTAAGAGGTTATGAAGACGGAAGTATAAGACCAAAAGCAAACATAACCAGAGGGGAAGTAGCTGCAATACTGGCAAGATTAAATAAAGCAGAAGCAACGACAAAGACAAGTTATACTGATGTAAAGGCAGGAAGTTGGTATGAAGATTATATCAACTATGTAAGTGAAGTAGGATTGATGGAAGGCTATGAAGATGGTAGTTTTAAACCTGAACAGAACATTACCAGAGGAGAATTTACAACGGTAGTGTCAAGGTATAAAGAGTTAACAGGAGGAGAAGCACCATTTAAAGACATAGTAGGACATTGGTCAGAAGAGAGTATAAAGAGCGTATATACTAAGGGTTGGATAAGTGGCTATGAAGATGGTAGCTTTAAACCTGATAAGTATATAAGTAGAGCGGAAGTGACAAGCATAGTAAATAAGATGGAAGGAAGAGTAATAGTAGAAAAAGAGCTGGACAAACTTTCCAATAAGTACAGTGACTTAAACAAAAGTGATTGGTACTATTATGATATGCTTGAAGCCAGCAAAATGTAAAAAATAAATATTTTGATACTATATGGAAAACATATTTACCCATATAGTATCAAAATAAAATCATTAAGGAGGAAGAAGTGAACAAAGGTCAAATTAAAAAGAAATTGAGTTTAATTCTAGCGATTATTATGATTCTCGCAAATTTTGTGCCTGTATTTGCTAATGAAAATGATAATGCTACATTAGATACTTATCTTAATGGTGCGAATAATATTATTAAAACTCATAGTGAAAATGAGGGTGTCGACCATAGTAACAGTAGAATTAGCAAAAGAGATACAGATACACCAATAGGGCCAAAAGATTTTTTTGGATTGGAAGTATATGTAGAATATGATGATCCGAGTTATCCTGGATATCCAAGAAGAAAATTGTTAGATGTAAAGCTTACAGTAACTAATAAAAACACGGGAGATGTAATTGAATCTGAAAAGTTAATTCCTGGTACTTATACTTCAGATTGGCTTCCTCATGGAACCTATACTATTGAAGTTGAAAATCCTGATCCAACACAGTATGTTTTAGTAGAAGGATTTAAGGAAAAATTTGATTTTGATTTACCTTTACCAGCGACAGTTTCTGATTTAGCAGTTATTTATAATTATATTCCTGAAGGATCGGAATTTAGTGTGACTTACGATGGAAATGATAATACTTCAGGAGAAGCACCAGTAGATTCTAATAAATATATGCCAGGAAATGAAGTAATAGTACTGGATAAAGGAAACTTGGAGAAAGGAACTGCTGACTTTACAGGTTGGAATACAAGTGCAGATGGAAGTGGAATTGCATATGTATTAGGGGATACATTTAATATAACAGAAGATACCATACTTTATGCCCAATGGAAGTCACCTGAAAGAATAGTTAAGT
>NZ_RLIH01000016.1 GCF_004006535.1 Anaerosphaera multitolerans
TTATTTTACTTTAAAAGTTTTATCACTTTTAAAGTAAAGCAATCAGCCTCAGCTGACTTAATTTAGTTTACCATTTCTACTTTTTTATGTCAATCACTTTTTTTACATTTTTTAATTAATTCAATTCTGTTCTTTACACTTAGAATTTTATAGAGTTCAGTCAGGTTGTTTTTTATTGTCTTTTCGCTTAAGAACAGGTCTACAGCTATTTCTCTATTGGTTTTCCCCTCAAGGATTTTACTTACTAACTGTCTATGCCTATGATTTAACTTCATTATATTGGATTCAATTTTTTGCAGATTTTCCTCTTCAGATTTAATCTTTTCCTGTACATAATCTCCATTATACATAAGCACTTTTACAGCCTCCAACAATTCTTTTCGACTTACTCCTTTTAGCAACTTAATTTTCGCCTGAGAATATAAGGCAATTTCCATGGAGTTAAATAATATAATTGTATAGTCTCTAATTATGTTTTTATCAGTCAATAAAAGTTCTGTCGCATTTAAATTCTTATAACTGTCGGTTTTTTTAATAATATATTGAGGCTCCAGTAGTTTTTCAACACCTAGTTCAAGGATCTCCTCTTCTAAATTTAAATATATCTCTCTCATTTCTTAATTGAGTTTTTTTACACTGTCTCGTTTTAATATTTGTACAGGCAAGAGTATTCTCTCTTCTAAGCCCTCTTCTTTATTTATTACCTTTAAAATTTTTCTAATTGCCACTGCTCCTATGTCATAGTAAGGTATTTTCACTGTTGTCAACTTCGGTCTATATATATTAGTGATACCGGTACCTCCAAAGCCTGTTACAGAAATATCGTCAGGCACTTTAATTCCCCTATCTACTAGGTAGTTTATTAAATAAACTGCAATTTCATCTTGAGAACAGAAAAACGCTGTAGTTCCATTTTCAATTGCATCGTCTATTTCATTTGCAATATCTAAGACATCTTGCTCAGTTATACCTGCAGTATAGAGACTCCTTGTACTTAAACCATGATTTTTCATAGCACTTTCATAACCGTCTACTTTATATTTTTCTTCAGTTCTATCTATATCTTTTCTTATAGCTATAGACGCTATGTTGCTATGTCCGTTTTCTATAATGTGTTCCACCATTTCACTGCTGACTTTTTCATAGTTAATCCTAACTGTAAGATCTTCTTCAATGTCATAAAATCTATTTATATTGGCATAGGGTATTTTAGATTCTTCAAGTTTATACATTAACTTTTGATTTAATGTGGAAGATATTACAATTACTCCCTCAACTTGTTTTTGAAATAGAAGTTTTGAAAATTTCATTTCCACTTCAGGATCGCCATAGGAGCTTAACAATATAATGTCATAGTTATACATCCTTCCTATTTCTTCTACTCCTCTTAATACATAACTTACATAAGTACTTCCTATATCGTCAACAATTACTCCTATTAAGTTAGACTTTTTAGTAACTAAACTTCTTGCAACTTCATTAGGTCTATAATCCAGTACTTCTATTGCGTGTAAAACTCGTCTTCTTGCCTCAGGACTTACAGGCTTAGAATCATTTATTACTCTAGATACAGTCGATATAGATACATCGGCCATTTTAGCCACATCTTTTATTGTAGAAGCCATTATTCTCCCCCTTAATTTACTACTAAATTTAACGCTTTCTCTAAAATTTTAAAGGTCATCGGTAGACTTTCAGTCTTTTCTCCATCTACATCTATTACTACGTCTTTATTTGACTCAATAGTAATTTCCTTAGTCTTTAAATAGATTACTTTATCATGCTCAGTATGTGTTCCATTTAAGATTGAAGGTAAAAGGAGCGGAATGTCGTAAAGTTCCAATTCCTTTACTATTAAAACGTCAAGATAACCATCAAACACCTCTGCATCCGGAGCCAAATACCTAAATCCGCCTACTGAAGCTGAATTTGCAATAATAAACATCAAAACATTTTCTACGGTATTTAATTCTTCACAGTTTATTTTTGCTTCTATTATACTCTCTTCAGGATTGCCTAATTTGGTTAATTCCTTTACTCCCTCTATATAGTAGGCCATTCTTCCAAGTAAAGTTTTCTTTTCTTCAGGTACTTGATAAGCTATATTGGTAAACATTCCCCCAGCAGCAACATTTACAAATACTCTATCTCCCGCCATACCAAGGTCGACTTTTTTTATCTTTCCACGTTTTATCATTTCATAAAAACCCCTTATATTATTGGGGATTTTTAATACATTTGCAAAATCATTTACCGTTCCGGCTTGTAATATTGCCAGCGGAACATCTCTTTTAGATTTATATAAACCATTTACCACTTCATTTAGCGTACCATCGCCGCCTACGGAAATTATTAGATCTTCTCCATCATCTTCTTCAGCAAAAATCATAGCATCTCCTCTTTTGGTAGTAAATCTTAAATCTATTTTATAACCATCTTGACTGAATAAACTAATAAGCGCATTAATTTTATTAATAGCCTGTTCTTTTCCCGATTTAGGATTAGCTATAATCTTTATCTTTTCCATACCTACCTCCTGAGCATATTATACTAAATATTTCCAATAAAATACAGATAAGTAGGCTAATTTCTAATTAATCCGCCTACTTATCATATAATTTCTTTTATTATTTTTTTAAAAAAACTTCTTTTAAAGACTCCAGTATTTCCTTAAATATGTAAAAATAATCTATTACATTATTGACATTTAAAGAAATATTTTTTGCAGTCTCCGAAACCGAATCAGATACATCCGATACCATATTAATAACACTTATAGCTGATTTATCAACTGCTCTGGAAACTTCATCTATAGTTTCAGTAATATCTCCCACTGTTGTTACAACCTTTTCTATTTCAGGTTTTGCAGTAACTATTATTTCGGAAGTTTCTTTACTGATAGTTTCCACATGTTTGCTTATTTCCATAACATTGTCAGTTAATTCCGGCATCTTATTAAGCGTGTCATCGATTTGTAATTGATGCTTATCCAAGGTTCCGTTTAATTTATTTACTATACCTAGCACATTTTTTAAAACTAAGGCCAAATAGATTAAAGCCCCCGTCCCTGATAGATAGAGTACTATCCTTAGCAAATCGTGAAGAGTTATAGTAGCTTGCATTTTATCAGCTCCCAAATATTATTTTTTAATTTCGTCCTTTACTTCTTCAATAGTTTCTTTGGAATCATCTATCTCTTCTTTGATTTCATCCTCAACTACTTCCTTAGTATCCGAAATTTCCTCTTTTACAATTTCGCTCATAGCTTTAATATCTTCAGCTTCGTCTTTTACAATTTCGCCTATTGCTTTTGCTTTAGCCTTTGCAGTTTCTATGTTTTCTCCAAGTTCTTCTTTCTTCTCTCCTACTTTTCCTTTTATATCTTCATAGGATTTTTTTATGTTTTCTCCCGCAATACCAGCCTTTATTTGAACAGTATCGCCAACTTCTTTAGCTGTTTCAGCTACGTTGTCCGCTACTTCCTGAGCCTTGTTTGCAATGTCTTCCCTTGTTTCCTTACCTGACTTTGGTGCAAACAACACTCCCAACAAAGCGCCTAAAGCAGTACCCGCAGCAATTTTGCCTGCATCTTCAGCTTGTTTTTTTCTTGCAGCTTCTCTTTTTTTTCTTTCAAAATAATCAAATAAACCCATAATTCTACTCCTTTCAGTTATTATATTAATATAGATATCCTATTTTTACCCTACAAGTGTGAGATTAATCAAGTTTATCCTATATTAAACCACTAAATCATTTTTAAAATTCAATTTTAAAAAACTCCGCGGTGCCGGGTACTTCACTAATTCAGACCCGCCCCAACTTAAGGTGGGTAATCCCCTCAAGCATTCTAAGGTCCCTTCAAGAGGGCTTCTTATAGTACTTAAGAAGTGATTTCCCGGATCATATATGTCGGTTGAATTAAATGAAGCTAATTCGTACACTGCAGAGTCTTCTCTGTATATAAATTATATATTAAACTATGGACTTTTTCAATAATTATAAAGTAAGCTAATCATATCCTTAGGTAAATCCGCCTTAAACTCAAGGTCTTCCCCCGTTCTGGGATGACTGAACTTCATATAACTACAGTGTAATAACTGCCTCTTTACAGATTGATCCTGGCCTCCATAAAGAACATCTCCTAATATAGGATGACCAAGATGTTTTAAATGAACTCGAATTTGATGTGTCCTTCCAGTAAATAAATGCAACTCAACTATAGATATATCACCTATTTCCCTTACCACTCTATAAGATGTTTTAGCGTACTTACCATTTCTGTTAACTTCGCGTATTATGGAATCTCCAACCCGTAAAATAGGCTCTTCCACAATTCCCTCCGTTTTTTCAAATTTACCTTTACAAAAGGCAATATAGTTTTTAACTACGTCGCCTTTAAATTGTTCTGAAATATTATAATGGGCAAAGGCATTTTTAGCTACAACTACTAATCCTGAAGTATCCTTATCCAATCTATTTACAAATCGAACCTTTCTCTCTATTCCCTTTTCCAAAAAATATCCCGCCATATAATTTAACAGAGTTCCTCTAAGGTGACCCTTTGAAGTATGAGTAGGCATATTTGCTTCTTTATTTACAACTAGTATATCATCATCTTCATAAATAATATCCAAAGTTTTAAATTGAGGATATCCATTTAAATCTTCCTTTGAAAATTTAATACTGACTACATCTCCAATTTTTATAATCTCATTTTTAAAAATATTCTCTTCATTTAAATAGATATTTTTTTCTCTAATAGAAGTTCTTATAAACCTAGATGAAAGTCCCACTTCATTTAAATAGTCCCTTAACTTTATACCACTTATATTTGAAACATAATTTAAATATTCGTAGGAATTTAACATATTATCCCCTTTTTTTACTTATTTTATTATATTATAATATAATAATATGATTATTAAATGGTACCATAAAACTGGAGGAAAATGTGGGAAAAAGAATTATAAATATACTGTCTAATTCAAATTTTGAATCTAGAAAAACAACTTCAAAACTTTTAAATTTACTGTCTTCCAAGGGTTTCTCCCCTACTACAACTTATGATGAAAATGCAGAGTTGACAATTTGTGTCGGCGGAGACGGATCCTTTCTTAAAGCCGTTCATAAAAACAGGTTTCCCCAAATGCCCTTTGTGGGAATTAACACCGGTCATCTTGGTTTCTATCAAGAAATAAGTCCGGATAATATTGAAAAATTTATTGATGATTATATAGACGGAAACTACTCGGTGGAAGAACTAAAGCTTGTAGGGGCAGAAGTTTTCACAAAAAATAGAAGCTATATTTTAACTGCTCTAAATGAAATTGTATTAAAGGCGCAACATTCAAAAATAATACATATAAATGTATATGTTAATAAAAACAGCGTGGAAAAATTTTCCGGAGATGGAATTTTAGTTTCAACTCCTTCCGGTTCTACGGCATACAACTTCTCAACTGGAGGATCTATAGTTCATCCCAGTCTTGAAGTTTTACAAATGACGCCAATTTCTCCTGTCAATAGCGCAGCCTATAGATCTCTTTCCAGCTCCATTATAATACCCGGAAACCATATAATTTCCCTTGTACCTGAAAAGCGATATGCAAATTCCAACCTGCTCCTAGTAGATGGTTCAGAGTATTTCTTTTCAAATTTAAAAAAGGTTAATTTAAAATTATCTAATAAAAGTATTAAACAACTTTTATTTTCTCAAGACTCTTATTGGGAAAACTTAAAGGACAAGTTTTTGTAAATTTAAAACATTAAAAAATCCGAATTAAAATATAATTCGGATTTTTATTATTAATTTAATCTTGCATAGAAACAATCTTCTTCCTTTATATTCAAAGTTTTTAATTGCTCTAAAAGAAACTCTCTTTTAACTTCTTTAGTTTCTATAATCACATGGTCTCCATGACTTTCTATAAAATCTATCCAATCTGCTGAAAGGTCCAAACCATTTTTTATCCTCACATAATATCTTGCAGCATAGTTCTCATTGTCATTAATTAAATTATTTTCAATTAATATAGGATAACAATGTCCCGAAAGAGCATCAAGTATGTCACTTACTATTGCATTTCCAGTAGGAAGTGAACCTGCACCCTCACCGACAAAAACTAGGGATCCGTAATTTTCACCAAAAATTTCCACACTGTTAACTGAACCATCTATGCCATAAAGCTCATCATCAGAAGATAGGATAACCGGTTCTACTACCGCTTTAAACTTTCCTTCATTTATAATCGCCTCGGCAATAAGTTTTACTTTATAGTTTTTCTTATTTAAATAAGCTATGTCACTTAAATCAATTGAGCTTATTCCCCTTCTTAGTATGTCTTCATTTCTAATTTTAGTCTTAAAGGCTATTGTAGATAAGATTCTAAGTTTTCTAAGAGCATCCATTCCCTCTACATCATCATAGGGATCAGCTTCTGCATAACCCAGCTCCTGCGCCTCTTTCAGTATTGTTTTATATTCAGACTTTCTAACTTGCATATTGGTAAGCAAAAAATTACTTGTACCGTTTAAAATTCCTCTTACTCTTGTAATGTCATTTATTAAAACTTGAGTCTTTAAAGGTGTAATAATTGGAATGGAACCTGCAACGGCAGCCTCATATAAAAAAGCCACTTTATTTTTTTCGGCAAGTTCTAAAAACTCTTCAAAATATTCCGACACTACAGCTTTATTTGCAGTTACTACGTGTTTCCCCGCATTTAAAGCTTCTTTAATATAGCCATAGCTTCCCTTTAAGTCGCCGGTCATTTCCACTACTAACTTAATTTCTTCATCTTCAACTATTTCTTTAAAATTATCTGTAAATATACTTTTATCTATTTCACTTTGAAAGTTTAAATTTCTCTTTAAAATTTTACTTACAAAGACTTCCTCTCCTATTACTTTTTTAATATTTTCACTTTTCTTAGTTAAAATTTCATAGGTTCCTCTACCTACAGTTCCAAAACCCAGTAATGCAATTTTTATCACCCTATCACCTCAAATAAATTATATTAGCTTATGCATAAAAAGTCCACTTCTCAGCTTGGGTTCAAACCATGTAGATTTAGGTGGCATAATTTCATCTCTATTACTTATTTCTATAATGTCCTTTGAAGAAACGGGATAAAGCAAAATTCCCAAAGCATAGCCCTTTTCAATTTTATCAATTATTTTATCCTCAGAAGTAAAGCCTCCGTAGAATTCTATTCTTTTATCAGTTCTAATATCTTTAATATCCAGTACGCTTTCCAAAATATAATCTTGAAGTATGGAAACATCTAAACTCTCAGCATAAGTGGAGAAATTCCGTTCTCCAATATATTCAATATTGTAACAACTGTCTTTTAATATTAAAGTGAAATTATTTTTTGTTTTTGGCGACTCTACACTACTTAGCTTTGTAACTTTAAAATTATCCTTCAGTCTATTTAAAAACTCTTCTTCAGTAATACCGTTTAAGTCCTTTACAACCCTGTTATAGGCTAAAATATTCAACTCGTCTTCCGGAAAAATCGTGGCCATAAGGTAGTTGCTTTCACCACTTTTTTCTCCCTCTTCTCTTAATTTTTTACATACCGTTGCAATTGAAGCGGTTCTATGGTGTCCATCGGCAATATATAAATTATCAGTATCTTTAAAAATTTTCTCTATTTTATTAATTAAAACTCTATCATCTATTTTATGCAGTTTGTGATTTACTTCAAACTCATCATCAAAGTCCACTACCGGAGCATTTTTATTAAAATACTCCAATAGCAAATTCTTTAACTCTTCATTTCTTTTATGAAATAAAAATACAGGTTCATCTTGTACTTTCATATGGTAAAAGTGATTAGTTCTATCTAATTCCTTTTCCTTTAATGTCAACTCATGTACTTTTATATCTTTTTCAATATAATTTTTTACATTTACTAATCCCACTATTCCACTTTGAGATTTTCCGCCCAATGTTTCAGTATAGATATAAAGAGCTTCATCATCTTCAAATATAACTCCTCTATCTAGTAGGTCTTTTAAATAGTCCCTTGCGCTTTCATAAACTTCAATAGAGTAGGGATCAATTTCTTTAAAATTCACCTCTGAACGAATTACATGAATCATTGAATTTTTATCTTTGGCATATTCTTTTATATCCTCTTCTGATAGCACATCATAGGGAGGTACAGTAATTTTATCTACATATTTTGCAGATGGCCTTAGAGCTTTAAAAGCTTTCAGCTCAATCATTTCTTATCACCGAAATAATTATCTACTATTGATATTATTTCATTTCCTATGTTGTTTTGAGCTTCATAAGTTGATGCTCCTATATGAGGTGTTAAAGCTACATTGTCCAACTCAAAGTATTTTTCATTTACCTTAGGTTCATTTGGAAATACATCTATTGCAGCTCCACATATTTTTCTATTTTTTAAAGCTTCTATTAAAGCCTCTTCATCAATTGCATTTCCCCTTGCATAGTTAATTAAAATTGAAGTTTCTTTCATTAAATCCAATTCTCTTTTACCTATTAAAGGCTTATCCAAGCTTGGAAGGTGAATGCTTATATAGTCTGCATTTTTAAGTAAGTCATCTAACTCAAAATATTCAGCATAGTCGTTTTCAACTTTATATAAATCGTAATATATTACTTTTAATCCCAAAGCTAAGGCCTTTTCTCCCAAACTCTGTCCTATCCTTCCAAAACCAATAACTCCCAAGGTTTTTCCTGCAATTTCGTGGCCATTATATAATTTTTTATTCCATTGACCCTCTTTTGTAGTCCTGTCAGCCAAGCTGAGAAATCTTGAAAGATTTATCATTTGACCAAGCACTAATTCCGTAACTGCATTTTTACTTGAATGAGGCGTATAGTCAACGTCTATTCCTACTTCTTTACACGCATTTATATCTATATTATCAAGTCCGACTCCGGCTCTAATTACAAGAGAAGTATTAGTTCCCTTTAAAGCCTCGGCAACTTCTCTATCTATTTTAGTGTTAGATCTTACGACTATTACGTTGTAATCTCCTCCAACTTTCATTAATTCCTCTTTATCATAATGGTTGGTATCAACTTCAATACCCTCATTTAAAAAATGGTCTATGGCATTTTGAGCAAGACCGTCATTTGCTAAAATTTTCATTACACAAACTCCTCTACTATTTTATAATTTCATCGATGTTTTCTAAAAGTTCTTTTATATCGTCCATAGTTAAATCACCCATATGAGCAATTCTGAACGTTTTATTCTTTAAATCTCCATATCCGTTGGATATAATCATTCCTCTTTTTGCAAGTTCTTTATTTAACTCGCCCACATCAATACCCCTGTTGTTTTCAACGCAGGTAACTGTATCCGATGCGTCTTTAATGTCCTTTGGAAAAAGTGCAAAATTTTCCATTGCCCAATTTCTAACGTATTCAGCCATTTCTTTATGTCTGTTAAATCTGTTTTCCAAACCCTCTTCATTTACTATGTGGTTTAATTGGTAATCCGCTGCATACATTAAAGAAATATTAGGTGTGTTGGGATATTGATAATCACGTTTTAAAATGTCCTTATAAAGACTTAAAAGGTCAAAATAATTTCCTCTGTTTTCAACAGTCTTAGCTCTTTCAATTGCCTTTTCGGAAAAAGTACAAAATGCCATTCCCGGAGGAAGTGCCAGACATTTTTGAGTTGAGGTAATTACAATGTCTATTCCCAGTTTATCCGTTTCAATTTTAGAGCCTGCCGCAGAACTTACTGCATCAACAGCCCATACAATATCCTCATAATTTTTCATCACTTCAGCTATTTCATCTAAAGGAGATTTTACTCCGGTAGAAGTCTCGTTGTGAGTAATAGCTACAAAATCATAATCTTCTTTTCTTAGAACTTCATCGACAAAATTAGCATCAATAGTATTTCCATGCTCAACTTTAAACAAGTCCACATCTAAACCATTTGATAAACCAATTTTATGCCATTTGTCTCCAAATGAGCCCATAGAAAAAACTGCACCCTTAGACGAAGTACAAGATCGTATTGCCCCTTCCATGAGTCCACATCCCGAGGATGTTGAACTTAGCACCATGTTTTCCGTAATAAACACTTGCTTCATTTTTTCAGTAATACCCTTTTGAAGCGCACTTGCATCTTTCGTTCTGTGACCGATTAAAGGCTTTGTCATTTCCATTAGAACATCTTCTCTAACGTAAGTCGGTCCAGGTATGAATAATTTCATATTCTCAGTCCTTTCTATAATAATTATACCTCTTTAGGTATTTCGTTAGATAATATTACTTTAACCAGCTTTTGTCAATACCAATCTAAGTATATTTCTGTAAATTTCTATAACTTAATTTTATTTCCAATTGACAATTCAATGTGAAAGGTGGTATATTCTATTAAAAATTAGGAAAGGGTGTTAGTTTTGAGAAAATTTAACTTGGCAATATTTGGAGCTACGGGATTAGTGGGGCAAAAAATGAGGACCATCTTAGAAGAAAGAAATCTACCGATTGAGAACATATACTTCTTTGCATCGAAAAACTCTGCTGGAAAAACTATAAATTTTCAAAGTAAAAACTATCACATAGAAGAATTGTCTGAAGAAAATCTTAAAAATAAGAAGATTGACTATGCTCTTTGTGCTTTAGAATCTCCATTGGCTAAAGAGTTTTTACCTATGGCAGCTAAATACGGCATAACATCTATTGACAACTCATCTGCATTTAGAATGGTAGATGATATACCTCTAGTTGTTCCTGAAATTAACGCTTCAGAAACCAGTAAGGGAAAGGGAATAATCGCAAGTCCTAATTGTAGTACGATTCAATCTGTAATGGCACTATATCCTATTTATAAAAAATATGGAATAAAGAGAATTATATACACAACCTACCAAGCCGTAACAGGAAGCGGTATTGGAGGCATTGAAGATCTTTACAGAGGTATTTGGGCAGGAGAAAATGATTTTTACCCTCATCAAATAGCCTATAACGTACTGCCTCATATTGATGATTTCCTAGACGATGGCTACACAAAAGAAGAAATGAAAATGGTAGATGAAACTAAAAAGATTTTAAATGACCAATCACTTAGAATTACAGCTACAGCTGCAAGAGTACCTGTGCTTAATTCTCATATGGTTGCAATAAACGTTGAAACTGAAAAGCCTTTTGATATTGATGAAATATTTGAAGACTTTAGAAACGAACCGGGAATTGTACTTTATGACGATGTGAAAAATAACATATATCCTATGCCAACTGTTACTACAGGTAAAGATGAAGTATATGTTGGAAGAATTAGAAGGGACAATTCCATAGAAAACGGAATTAACTTCTTAAGTGTCGCCGATAACACCAGAAAAGGTGCTGCATTAAATACAATTCAAATATTGGAATATTTAATTGAAAATTAATAAAAAAAGTTACTTAATTGATTTGCCAAAAGGCATTCATTATAAGTAACTTTTTTATTGTTTATTTCTTGTTTCCGATTCTCTTTTGGAATACTCACACCCGCAATAATCCTGTCTGTACATATCGTATTCTTTAGAAAGTTGAACGCTTCTCCTATAACCGTCTTTCTTTTTAAAATCGGAAAATAAATATTTCACATCATACTTTTTAGACATCTCTGCCCCAATTTTATTAAGCAATGCAGAATTTTTATGAGGGCTTATGGAAAGTGTAGTAGTAAAATAGTCAAAGTTCAATTTCTTTGCCAATTTTGCAGTTTCTTCAAGTCGTAGATCAAAACAAAGTTTACATCTATAACCGCCCTCTTTTTCATCTTCATAACCCATTATTTTTTCTCTGTACTCTTCATTGTTGTAACCAAGGTTTAAAAAATTTATTTCATTATTTTTAGGTATTTTTTCAATTAAGCTTTTCTGTTCCCTTGCCCTTCTGGTAAATTCTTCTTCACTGTCTAAATTGGGATTATAGTAGAGTATTGTAATCTTAAAATATTTATTAAGTCTTTCCAATACTGCACTGGAACAGGGTCCGCAGCAGGAATGCAAAAGTAGCGTTTTAGGATTTAAAATATCTATTTTATCTATTATCTTTTCCATTTCTAAATTGTAATTTATATTATTCATAATTAACTTCACCTATTTATATTATATCAGCTTTTAAAAAAATAAAGAGACGTTTCCGTCTCCTTAACTAAATTAATTTTTAAAACTGTGAATAGGCGCAGGTATGTTACCGCCACGTTTAACAAAGGCCTCAGAAGAAATATTTCCAATATCCATAATAGGCGCATATCCTAAAAGTCCGCCAAACTCAGCAAATTCTCCAACTTTTTTACCATGTACAGGTATAACTCTTACAGCAGTTGTCTTATTATTAATAACACCTATTGCAGCTTCATCCGCAATAATGGCAGCTATTGTAGAAGAAGGAGTGTCTCCCGGAATGGCAATCATATCAAGACCTACAGAGCATACAGAAGTCATAGCCTCAAGTTTATCAAAGGTTATTGTTCCATTTTTTGCCCCTTCTATCATTCCCTCATCTTCGGAAACCGGAATAAAGGCGCCTGAAAGTCCGCCTACATGTGAACTTGCCATAATTCCGCCTTTTTTAACGGCATCATTTAACATTGCCAAGGCAGCAGTAGTACCATGGCCTCCAACTTTATCTACTCCAATTTCTTCTAAAATTCTTGCAACACTGTCACCCACAGCAGGTGTTGGAGCAAGAGATAAATCTATAGTCCCAAATTCAGTATTTAATATTTGAGAAACTTCTCTTCCTACAAGCTCACCCATTCTGGTTATTTTAAATGCAGTTTTCTTAATCGTTTCAGAAACTACATCAAAACTCTCTCCCTTTACACTTTCAAGGGCGGATTTTACAACACCTGGTCCTGAAACTCCTATATTAATAATGGTATCAGATTCACCAACACCATGAAATGCCCCCGCCATAAAAGGATTGTCCTCTACAGCATTAGCAAACACAACTAACTTTGCACAGCCTATGGAATCATTGTCCTTAGTCCTCTCTGCCAAATCTAATATTATATCACCCATATTTTTAACTGCATCCATATTTATTCCCGACTTAGTAGTTCCAACATTTACACTACTACATACATAGTCAGTTACCGAAAGAGCATGAGGTATGGAGTTTATAAGTACTAAATCACCCTTGTTAAACCCTTTGTGTACTAGTGCGGAAAATCCTCCTACAAAGTCCACTCCCACATTTTTTGCAACCTTATCCAAAACTTCCGCATAACAAGTATAGTCATCTAGGTCCGTTGCACCTGCTATTAGGGAAATCGGTGTTACGGAAAGTCTGTTGTTGATTATGGGAACTCCATATTTTTTAGAGATTTCTGAAGTGGTTTTAACTAAGTTTTCGGAATTTCTCATCATCTTTTCATAAATTTTGTCACAAGCAACCTTCGCATCAGAATCAATACAATCTAAAAGAGAAATACCCATAGTAACTGTTCTTATGTCCAGATTTTCCTGTTCCAACATTCTAATCGTTTCTAATATTTTTCTATTATCCATTTTTCACCTCAAATCTGGTGCATTGAGTTGAATATGTCTTCATGTTGAACTTTAATATACATTCCAAGCTCTTCTCCAAGTTTTGTGAAGCCTTCAACTATTTCATCAAAAGATACATTCTTTTCAGTCATATCCACTATCATAAACATTGTAAAGTAATTATCCATAATAGTTTGGTTCATGTCTACGATGTTAAGTCTGTATTTTACTACTAATTCAGTAGCCTTGTAGACAATACCCATCTTATCATTACCTATAAAAGTTATTACCGCTTTCATTTTTCCCTCCAAATTATTTAAATAAAAAATAAGCCTTTGCATTTATGCTATAAGGCTTATTATATTAGAAAAACTCAAATCTTCCAATACTAAAATAAAGAATTCAAAAACTATTTATAATCTTATGTATGCGTATCCTTGATTTTGAAGTTCAACTAACTTTGTAATTACTAATTTTTCAACTTTAATACTTGGAGAAAGTAAACTTGGGTCCAGTCTATGATCTTTTAGAGATTTTTCTCCAATTGTAACCGTAACATTTGGATTTCCTTCTATTCCCGCAAAGTCATAACCTGCGTATTGTCCGAATAAAATTGCCGCTCTTGACATTACAACTATTTCAATTAAAGCATCCGGGTTAGTTTCAACTATATCTCTAACATTTGATAGGGTTTCATCCCATTTTTCATACTCTACTACGTGAAATACAACTTTCATTTTATCACTCCTTCAAATCTAACTTATTAAGTTTATACCCCTTTTGTAACTTATTATTTGAATTATTTATAATTTAATATTTTTAATCTGTTATAACTATATAATTATCCAATATAGTCTTAAAATTTTATAATGTATTTTTTTACTTATCAGCTTCCAATCTCACTTTAAAAGAAATTTAAAATCCTTGCTTTGTTTCTTATGTTTTAATAACTCTGAACAAAGAAAAAACAAAGAAAAAGTGGAGATAATTAATCTCCACCTATGGTCTAAGTCCGCTTCCACCTTGAAGTGTAATTGTTTCACCTGTTACATAAGAAGCATCGTCACTTGCCAAAAATACACACACTCTTCCAATATCCTCTTTAGGATCACCCATCCGACCAAGAGGTATTGATTGTATTGTCTTTTCATAAAGTTCAGGATATTCCTCTTTCCACTTTATCAAGCCCTCAGTCATAACTAAAGGACATACTACATTTACCCTTACGCCGTCAGGCCCCCACTCAGTAGCTGCAACTCGACTTAAGCCTCTAATTCCTTCTTTTGCAGCTGCATAGCTGGATTGTCCCGCTTTTCCAGAAAGACCTGCTCCTGTTGCAAAGTTTATAACTGAACCTTTAGATTCTTTAAGATATTTAAAAGAATGTTTCATATAGAAAAATGTTGCATATAAGCCTGAGTAGATAGCCTTGTTAAAATCTTCAACGCTGTGATCTACAAGTGACACTCCTGATGCCGAATTTTGTGCATTATTAATTACAGTATCCAGCCTTCCGAATTCGCTAACGGTACCTTCTATTGCAGCTTTAACATCTTCTTCCTTTGAACCGTCAGCAGTAAAATATATCACTTTAACATCTTTATATTTTGAATTTAATTCCTCACAAGCTCTTTCAAGTTTTGATAATGTTCTTCCCGTCAGAACTAAGTTTGCTCCTGCCTCTGCAAAAGCTTTTGCCAGTCCAAATCCTATTCCCTGGCCTCCGCCTGTAATAAGAACTACTTTTCCGTCTAATTTTCCCATAAAACCTCCTCAATTATTTATTATTTATTTCTTTAATCTTCTCAGTTAACTTTGGAACTATTTCAAATAAATCTCCCACTATTCCATAATGGGCAACTTTAAAGATAGGTGCTTCCGGATTATTATTTATGGCAATTATTAAATCCGACGTTTTCATTCCCGCAGTATGTTGAATTGCCCCTGAAATACCTACGGCAATATAAAGTCTTGGCGAAACTCTAACTCCCGTTGAGCCAATTTGTCTATTATATGGAAGCCAGTCCTGGTCAATAACATCCTTAGTCGCTCCCACTTCTGCGCCCAGTTCTTCTGCCAGATCGGTGATTAAGTGCCAATTATCTTTGCTTCCTATTCCCATTCCGCCTGATACTATTACCTTTGCATCAGATAAACTAACTTCTTTTTCATCATCTTTTATTTGTTCCAGTACAATTGTTAAAACATCATCAGCAGTTAATTGTACATCTTCTTTTAATATTTCGCCTTTCCTATTTTCATCACGGTTTAAAGGTCTAAAGGCTCCGTCACCGATAGTTCCTACTTCAGGTTTAGTAGATACTCTAATATCCGCATAAAGTTGACCGTCAAAAGTAGGTCGTATCCATTTAAATGTTTTATTATCTTCATCTAAAACTACATCTATACAGTCAGCCACAAGTCCAATTTGTCTTCTTGCAGAAATTCTTCCGCCTAGATCACGCCCGTTTTGTGTCGCCGGAATAAATACTGCACTTGGCTTATATTTATCTAAAACTGCATTTAAAACCTTTGTATAGGCAAGAGTGGTATAGTTTTCCAAAAACCTATCTTCCACTTCCACTACTTTATCAGCTCCGTAATAAATAGCTTCCTGAGACATTTTTGAAATATCACTACCCATTGAAAGTGCTAATACTTCCTGCCCCATTCTATCGGCTAAGTAACTTGCTCTTCCCAACATCTCCGTTGATAAAGAAGAAATTTCTCCATTTATCTTTTCCAAAACAACAAGTATATCTCTATTTTCCACCTATATCACCTACCTATAAATCCTTTATCCAGCAAAATTTCAAGTATACTATCTATTTTTTCATCACTGTCGCCTTCAACCATAGTTCCCACTTCTAATTTTTCACCTTCAAAAATAGAATCCACTACAGTTGGTGAACCCTCAACGCCAACTCTACACATTTCCAAATCCAAATCCTCTTGACCTATTATAGTTACTTCACTGTCTGCGTATGCTTCTATTTCATCTTTTTTTGGAATTTTTACAATATTGGCATTTCTAACTATGGTAAAAACCACAGGACTTTTCACTTCAACTAACTCTTCACCTTCGGAATTTTGTCTCTTTACTTTAAACTTCCCGTCTTCGCAATCAATATCCTCAACATAAGTAACCTGATTTATTCCTAAGTTTTCTGCAAGTTCAGGTCCCACCTGTCCCGTATCGCCATCAATCGTTTGATTACCTGTAAAAATTACATCAAAATCTCCAATATGCCTTGCTCCCAAGGCCAAGGTATAGGCTGTTGCAAGAGTGTCCGAACCGGCAAAGCAACGTCCGCTAATAACATATCCTCTATCCGCACCCATTGCATAACATTTTCTAATGGAATCTGCTGCTGAATCCGGCCCCATAGTCATTACTGTAACTCTGCCGCCGGTTTTTTCCTTAAGTTTTAAAGCAAAGGTAAGGGCATTTAAATCTGCGGGATTTATTGTCTTTGCAGTTCCTTCTCTAATTAAGTTATGTGTCACAGGATCCAGTTTAACCTTGGTCCCTTTGGGCACTTCCTTTACACATACTAAGTATTCCATATTAAACCTCCCCAAAATCATTTATCATAGACATCATCTATTAAATTATACCCCATATTAATTCACTTTATAGTAATAAAACCTCGGAAATAATTTCCGAGGTCCATATTATTTATTTAAACCCTGTTCAACAGCTTTTTCCGCCACCGCATTTGCTACGGCATCTTCCACATCTTTATTAAATATTGAAGGTATAATATATTCTTCATTTAATTCCGATTCAGCTATAGTAGAAGCTAATCCTTGAGCTGCCGCCATTTTCATTTCCTCGCTTATTTTTTTAGCTCTTACCTTTAATGCACCTTTAAATAATCCCGGAAATACCAGTACGTTATTTATTTGATTAGGAAAGTCGGATCTTCCGGTACCTGCTACTTTTGCTCCTGATTTTTTTGCCACATAGTAATCAATTTCCGGCTCAGGGTTCGCCATTGCAAGTACAATTGAATCATCCTTCATGGACTTCACCATATCAGCATCTATAACTCCCGCTGTGGACACACCTATAAAAATATCGGACTTTGCCATCGCCTCTGCAATAGTTAAGTCTTCATCATCGTTATTAGTAATTTCTAAAATTTCCTTTTTAACGAAATTATAACTATCTTTATTCTTACTGCTAAGTACTCCCTTTGAATCAAAGGCATATATATTTCCAACTCCAAGTTCCTTCATCATTCTAATTATAGAATGTCCCGCTGCACCGGCGCCTGAAACCACAGCTACGCTTTCCTTTGGATCCTTCTTTAAAAGCTTAAAGGCATTTATTAAAGCTGCCGTTACTACTATTGCAGTTCCATGTTGGTCATCATGAAAAACAGGTATATCCAACTCTTCAATTAATCTTCTTTCTATTTCCACACACCTTGGAGAAGAAATATCCTCAAGGTTTATTCCTCCATAAGTTGGAGCAATGGTCTTTATAGTACTTATAATTTCCTCAGTATCCTTTGTATTTAAAACAACAGGAACAGCATTTACTCCGCCGAATTTTTTAAAAAGTACACACTTGCCCTCCATAACAGGCAGCGACGCTTCAGGTCCTATATCTCCCAATCCCAAAACAGCAGTTCCATCAGAAATTACCGCTACAATATTTCCCTTCCACGTATATTTATAAGCGTTTTCAACATCTTCATTTATCTTTCTACAAGGTTCAGCTACTCCCGGCGTATAGGCTAAAGACAAATCATCAGCATCTTTAATTTCAAACTTAATATGCGTTTCAATTTTTCCCTTCCACTCTTCATGTTTCTTTAGTGCTTCTTCATAAATATTTCCCATGTCTCGCTCCTTTAACAACTAATTTAACCAATTTATCTTAAATTTATTGTATTACAACTTTAACTTAAATACAAAAGAAAAATAGACCCTTAAATACTTCAAAGGTCTTAAATCCTGCATTTGACTTATTATAGCCTATTATACATTTTTTAGTAAACTACTATTGATTTAATCTATATGTTATACTACTTCCAAAGTCTCATAGCCTTGGAATCTTCATCTAAGGATTCCATTAACATTATCTCCAATTCATCGCTGTGGTCTTCCCCAACATTTTCATACTTTAAAACCTTTAGTATATCCAAGTCAAAACCGCTTTCTCCATATTCATTCCACAATGACTGCAATTTTTTATTAGGGTGTAAGTTTCCCTTTAATCTTATTAATATTCCGTTAAAAGCAACTTTTAAATCTTTTGAAATATCAAGAAAGCTTTCTCCCGTTTCTTTACATTTTAAAGAAATAATACCCATCTCAGGTTTTCTATTTTTATATTCTTCAATTAATTTCTTTCTGTCTTCCTTCACTTTATCCTCCATAATCATTAATAACTGATACTACTTCACATCTCTTTTTAAATTATATTTCCAACTCACTACTATTAGCAATGCACTTAAAATACATCTAATAAACATTTTAAAATAAAAACTGTAATTCACTATTAAATTATAATCTTTAGCACCTGAAATTTTATTCATTAATCTCACTGTACCTCTTGCTTTAAAAATTTCAATTAATCCTCTATCAAAATAATAAATATAGATTATAAATAAAAGTGCAATTAATATAGACATAAATTTATTTTTCTCATAAATAAGTACTACTACATCTGAAAAAGTCATTAAAAGTACCAAGTAAGTAAATATCTCTAAAAGAACGGGAAGTGTATAATACATCGGTCCATTCATACCATCTCTTGTAAAAGTTACAGGTATTATTATTGAGTAAATAATTGCCATTATAAAAATTACAAATAATCTGTACTTTACAAAGTACACTCTTGTAACCCCTGATTTTATAGCTCTTTCAAATATTGAACCTTGTATATAAAAAGACCAAACGGAAATATATATTATTAAAAGAACTCTGAATAAGCTTAAATCTTCAACTAATAAAGCCATTATACCAATCATAAGTGTAAGTATTCCTAAATTCTTAAAAGTTAAATTGAGGCAGACTTCTCTTAAATACTTTCTTTGATTTTCCATTACTCTCTCACATCCCTATTTAAGTTTGAAGTTATTAACCAAAAACTATAAATTCCAATAAACAAAATATTTAAAGCCATTGCCACCCTTGTAAACTCTCCAGTAAATATACTGGTTTCGCCAATTATATTAATAAAGGAGCTTTCCCTATTAAAAATATTAAAAATCACGTCAATTATTAAATAAAAAGCTAAATATATATTTTTAGCTCCCACTAAAAGCATGGCTACCGGGTTTAAAAACACAATTACTAAAAAAACATTTCCCTTTTCATACTTGCCCGTTAGGGTCATTCCTATGGAAATAATTAAAAACAAATTTAAATAGACTGTTAAATTAATTAATAAATTATTAAAATTTCCTTTCTCATAAAGTATTCTATCTATAAAAGTTAAAGACAAGGCGAGTGAAATTATTAATAATAAAGCAAAGGTTATAAAGTTTTTCCTTGTATATCCACTTCCTATAAAAACTTTAAAGACTTTTACAAAGTAAGTGTAAAAAAGAAAGAGAGAAATCACTATAGTAAAAATCCACTGAAGATTTTTTATAAAATAAGCCTTATTTGTACCGTTACCAAATAAAAGTATATTACTTAGTACTGACAATATGACATAAGAAATTAAATATACTGCCATAATCACAATATAGTTTTTTACCGTTTCTCTTAATAAGAATTTTTCTTTCATTTTTCTCCTCTACAATTTTTAATACTCTATTTAATTAGCTTCTACTTCCTTATATTTCTAAATCTCGTTGATAGAACAAACCAAACTAAATAAATAGTTACAAGTATAATTATAGGTTTAAAATTTATTAGGGCATCTGATGTTAAATAGATTGCAGTAGGTCCATCCGCTCCCCCAATTATTTTTAAACTCTCTACTTCCTCTATAAACGCTACAATTATTGACACCAACATTAAAACAAGTAAAATTAATATAAATATATATCCGGTTTTATACTTTCCTGCCAATGACATAGCTATTGCCATTTGTAAAAAGAAGTATAATCCTATAGTTAAATGAAACATATATTGCCTTATATCAAAAGTAAATATATCTTCCGCTAAAGTATTAAAAATTAATTGAAACAATGATAGAGAAAATATTAACAAAAGTGAATATTTTATAAATATTTTTCTGGTATAACCTCTCTTTATACTTAAATTAAAGACATCTACAAAATAAATATAAAATCTATAGACAGTAACTACAATTACTATTACAGAACCTAAGCCAGTGTTTTTAAAAATAGTATTATATATATAACCATTGTCAACTTTTGAGAATGCTGAAAGTATAAAAGACAATATATTTAAAAATATAAGGGAAAATACATATGAACTGCTTATAATTACTCCAGTTTTTACCGTTTCTCCCAATAAAAAATTCTTTTTCATAACAACCTCTCCATATTATTTTAATTTTTTACATCTTTCCTTAAAAGAGAAACTGCTAAATAGTCAAATAGAAATATTCCAATTAATAGACAGACTAATATACTATAATCAAATATGTTTTCAGCCTCATTTCCTCCTATTATTCCAATAGATCCTGCAAATCCTCCACTAAACATATTTTTTACTATGTCAATTATAAATCTCAACATAAATCTTAAACCTGTCAGATATTCTTTGAATTTCGGTCCTAAGACAAAGGCTGTTACTATTAAAAATAACCATAACTTCCAGTTTCTTCTATTAGTTAAATCCTCAACTACACTTGCTATTAAAATAAATATAAATAAGTCCATTATAAATATTTCCACTATTTCTAAAATATTAACTTTAAGATTTTGACTACTCATTAAAACAATCTCAGTTAGAACCGTTACTATTGTAAGAAAAAGTATTAAGAAGGCCGTATAAATCACAAATTCCTTCCTCTTAACGCCTCTCTTTATTAAAAAACTAAAAGTTCCGGCAAAGTAATTGTAGAACATATATATTGATGCTAAGTACATTAGCGGCTTTGCAAAGGAATTAAAAATTGAAGCAAACATAAATATATTTGTAATTCCCCATATTCCACCGTTTAAAACAGAAATAATCAAAGATAGAAAAAATAATGAGCCCAAATAATATTTCAAAGTGATTTTTCCCATTTTAAAAGTTTCCGTTTTTAATAAGTTTTCTTTCACTGTTTACTCCTTATTACCTTATATCTCTTTTTAATGTTAATCTTATTAAACAAATAACCGTAAGGATTAATATTAAAATTAAATATATAAAATCACCTGAAAAGACAATATTAAAAGCTGAGAATTCATCTGCTCTCATTTCTCCCATAAATAACATCATTACAAAAGTCATTATAAATATTGCACTCCAAATTAGCATCTCGCCATTTACTCCCACATACAATACAATTAATAATAGTAGCAAAGCTATTCCAAACTTATACTTCTTAATTAATGTCAATGATAGAGCTATTGACACAAGTACTGAGAAAATAGTTAGTATGTTTGACAATATTGATGAAATTTCAAATTCAAAGTTTGAAAAGTAAAGAAATACTCCATCTGAAATTCCCAAAATAAGTGTAATTATTATAATTAGTTTTAAAGCTTCAACTATAAATGTCTCTCTTGTAACTCCTCTTATAACTACATAGTTAAAAACTCCACCAAAATACCTATAAAAATAATATATACAAAGTAAATACAATATTCTTCGAAATAAAAAATTATAAAGTACTAACATTTTAAAATATACTTTGTAGTCCATAGAGATATTAATATTGTCCTTTAAAAATAAAACTGTAATCAATATTAAAAGAAAAGCATAAACACCCGATATAGATTTAATAATTTTTCTGCTCTCTTCTTTTAAAAAGTTGTTATTCATTTTGCTTTTCTCCAACAATTTTTATAAAGAATTTTTGCAAATCCAATTTGCTGATTCTATAATTAGATCCAATCCTATCTATTTTTTCCTTTTCATCATATACATAATAAATCTTAGTTGTTCCTAAACTATCTTCACCTATAATATTTAAGTTTGGTTTAAGTCCATCATTTGAAGTAATGGTAAAAGCTTTTTCTTCAAAATCTTCAATTTTTTCGTTGAAAATAATTTTTGACTCGTCAAGTATTAAAATATCTGTAATGTAATTTTCCACTTCATCAATAATGTGAGTTGCAACTACTGCCGTTCTGTTTTCGTCATCAAAGGTTTCGGAAAATAACTTATAAAATTTTGTTCTATTTATTGCATCAAGTCCATTAGCAGGCTCATCGAATATTGTAAAATCGCAATTTGCTGAAAGTCCAACTATTAAATTAAAAAGCACTTTATTTCCCCTTGAGAGATTTTTATACTTATCATAATCAATAATGTCAAATTCTTTTAACAGGGCCAAGGCACCATCAAGATCAAAGTTTTCATAGAGCAGTGCATTGTTTTTTAATAATTTTACCAATTCAAAGTTTTCAAAATAGCCATAATTTTCATCAGAGGATACGTAGCAAATATGTTTAAGAGAATTTCTGTTTTCAGTTATTTTTTCACCTTCATAGGAAATTTCTCCCTTATAATTTACTATTTGATTGGATAAAATTTTTAATAAAGTGGTTTTTCCAGCACCATTTCTTCCAAAAAGTCCATAAATTCTGCCTCTTTCCAATTTTAAATCTATATCACCAAGAACTTCTCTTCCATGTTCATACTCTTTCGTTAAATTCCTTATTTCAATCATTTCTTCCACCTCTAATATAATCTATAAGATCTTCCTCACTTATTTCCAAGCGTTTCGCTTCCTTTAATATTTCAGGAAGTGTCTCTCTATAAAATTCTTTTTTACGTTTCTCAATTATTATTTTTTTTGCATCATCTGTAACGTACATTCCCATACCTCTTTTTTTATAAAGTATTCCCTCTTCAACTAGAATTGTAATTCCCTTTCTGGCAGTAGCAGGATTTATCTCCAAGATGTTTGAGAACTCATTTGTAGAAGGAGCTCTTTCATTAGGAAGCAAACTATCATTAAGTATTTGATTTTCAATTATTTCTGCAACTTGTATATAAATTGGTCTATCGTCTTTTACTTCCATACCACCCCTCCTTAGTTAGTTATATAAGTAACTAACCTTAAATACAATTTAACACCTTATTATAATTTTGTCAATAAAAAAACAGCCAAGTTTATGAACGAAACCCCCTAAATCCTTTATGGAGTTACATCATAAACTTAGCCGTTTCATTTTTTAAGCCGCCTTATCCATTACTGCTTCTGAAACATCAGTAATATAGTCTATTGCCTTAGGTGTAATAGTTTTATCAGATTTAATTCTTTCCACTAAAACGTCTCTTACCGGAATATATGTCTCATCTACATTAGTTGCCTTTGAAAAATCATATCCATCTCCACCAGTAAACATAAAGTCATTTACAACTACTCTATAGGTTTTATCCTCTTCAATTGGAGTTCCGTCACTTAAAGTCATTTTAGTAATTTTTTCTCCATATGCTTTAGTAGAATCATATTCAACTATAAGCCCACTGAAAACTCCGTCAGTAGTCTTTGGCATATCTATTCCATGATCAATTGCTTTTATCAGTTCACTACCCGCCAAATCCATTACTACTAGATAGTTATCAAAAGGCATAATTTCATACATATCGCCTACAGTTATTTGACCTTTTTCAAGACTTCTTCTAAGACCTCCACCATTTTGAATTGCAACTTGAGCCTTGGTTTTATCTGCCATAACTTCACAAGACCAGCTTCCCAGTAAAGTATTGAAACCCTTAGTATCTCTATCATGAGTAAATTCCTCAGTAGCTTCTCCTATTACATTGTTCTTAATAGGTTCAAGTTCCCTTTGAAGTTCTTCATATACTTTATTTGTAGCTTCGTCCGGAATTATTTTATTTTTAATAGTATCTCCGGCGTATAGGTTAGTACTGATTGTATTTTCTGCTTCCAAATCAATAGTTAACTCTCCAACATACCTTCCGCTATAATTAGTTTGAAGTATTGGAACTTCATTAACTTTTCCCTTTACAGTTTGATGAGAGTGTGCAGAGAGTACTGCATCTAAACCTTCTACTTTTTTTGCAAGTTCAGCTGCGCTACCTGTTATCTCTCCATTTTCTTCTTGTGAATCCAAGTGAGTAAGAGCTATTATAACGTCCGGTTTTCCTTCTTTAGCCTTACCTTCTTGTAAATATTCAACCCACTCTTTAGCGGATTCTACAGGATCTTTAAAATCAAAATCCTTAATGTACTCTGCCTTTGTAAGAGTAGTTGTCTCAGGATGAGCAAGGCCAATAAGTCCAACTTTTATTCCACCTATTTCAATTATTTTATAAGGACTTGCCCATTCAACGGGTTTATTTGTCTCCTTATCGTATATATTAGTTGCTAAAAATTCCAAATTCCCATCTTTTGCCCAAGTAGGTATTTTTTCAGCTCCCCAATCAAATTCATGATTTCCAACTGCAGAAGCTACTACCCCCATATTTTTCATCATCTCAGAAACAGGCTTACCCTCTGTTAAGTTTGAATCAGCTGTTCCTTGGTAACTATCTCCTCCTGATAAAACTATGGTGTTTTCATGTTTATCTTTATACATATCTACATAACCGGCAAGTTTAGCCATACCCATATTTCTCTTCTTACCTGAAGTCTCTTCCGCCACATTGCCGTGAAAGTCATTGAAGTAAAGAATATTTACGCTTTTGCTATCTTTTTCTCCAAATTTAATTCCAACTTCTTTCGCCTTATCTTCGCTTAGTACATCTGTCTTTACAAGATATTCCCCAAGAGTATATCCCGTACCGTTTTCTATTTCCAAACTTAGTGATTTAAAAATATAATCTGCTGCCTCTGCTTTAGTAATTTTAGATTTAATATCATCATCACTATCTAAAAGTTTAATTTCCTTTCCAATTTTTTCAGCATCTTTATAGGCAAGATTATTTTCATAATCCAACGCTCTTAAAATAAATGCTATAAATTCCTGCTTACTTAAATTGGAATCAGGATCAAATTTGGTTTCAGTCTTTCCCTTAGTTAGATTTAAATCCACTCCAAGACCTGCATATCCCTTAAACCACTCCGGAACATCTTCAAAAGGATTTAATTTTAAGTTATTCTCTTCTTCAGCTTTTTCCTGTGAATAACCTAAAATTTTTAAAACCATTGTAAGACCTTCTGCCCTAGTTAAATCTCCACTTAACTTCTCTTCTGAATTTTCCTTATCAAGAAGATTGATCTCCTGTAATTTAGTTACAGAATCCTCCTCAGAAGCAAATACTGTTGTAAAACTTGAAAACATAAAAATAAATACTAGTAATAAACTGAGAATACGTTTGCTTTTTTTCATAAAGAACCTCCTTTAATTTATGAATATATGCTACCATAATTATTCCATAAGATAAAGAAGCAATTTCAACTCTTTATTTAAAATTTCATAAAAAAATATAGGTACTAATACCTATATTTCATATAATAAATCACTCTCTGCAGCAACCTCTCCATACTCTGAAAGTTGAGCCATAGTCAGTGTGTCATAATCTACATCTATTCCAACATATCCTTCTGAAAGAGCTTTTAAAATAGCCTTACCATCAAATAAATTGACCTTTAAATTATTACCGCTAAATTCAAAGGGGTTTTTAGAGTCTTTGAAAAAAATAAATCTTTCTTCAAACATATCTTCACCTGCAGGATACTCTTCTACATAGCCCACTAAAGCAAACCCGCTTTTAAAAACATTTTTCATTGAAAAATAATTATAAGGTGATACTGTTGAAGTGGCTCTGTGAAAGTTTTCATTTTCCAAAGTTTCTTCCATTATCTTTCTGGTTCTGTTTTGTAAGCCTCTTCCTCTATAGTCCTCGTGAACCATTGCTCCCCCGTGGTAAAGTGTACCTTCAACCGGAATTTCAACAATGTCCACATACTTTGGTAGTTGTTTTCTTTCAATTCCCAATTCCATATGTCTAAAGGCAATTAACTTACCTTCTTCATTGAAAATGCCAACAACCTTATCATTTTCTGAAGTTAATTGCTCAAGTACTTCTTCTTCAGTATCCATAATATATGCGGTTTTATCTTCCATACCATCATATACGTGGTCAATAAGTACTAAGAGTTCTTCTAAATCATTTCCATCTAAAAAACGGTAGTATAAACCATCTCCCATCGGTAACTTTTTCATAGCATCCTCCTAACTTTAAGCAAGCAAATAGATTAAGTGACTTTAGGTAACTCTATTTCTATTTCTGTGCCGATTCCTTCTTTGCTTTTAAATTTTATTTCTCCTCCATGATTTTTAACGATGTGTTTAACTATACTCAAACCCAAACCTGTTCCGCCGGTTTTCTTGTTTCTTGATTCATCTACTCTATAAAAACGCTCAAAGATTCTATTTTGTTTAGCTCTTGGTATTCCAATACCCGTATCACTGACTTTTATTTTTACTTTACCATCTTCATTTAGTTCAACTGTAACTTCTCCATTTTCTCTGTTGTACTTTATGGCGTTTTCAACTAAGTTTGAAATCATTTCCCACATCATATTTTCATTTGCTATAATTGAAGCTTCTCCTTTTAAATGCAATTTAACAGATTTATCTTCAGCAAATTTTGTAAATGAAAATAGAACTTCCTCTGACAGCTTTTTCAAATCCACTTTTGATTTTAACAGTTCCGAACCCTCTTCCAGCTTGGAAATTTTCATAATGTCATCAGTTAATTCTAAAAGTCGTTTAGATTCATTATAGATACTGTTTAAAAACTCAACTCTATCTTCCTCTGCAGGAATCATATCGTTTTTCAAAAGTTCGGCAAATCCATATATTGATGTTATAGGCGTCTTTAATTCATGAGATACATTGGCAGAAAATTCCTCTCTTATTCTTTGACTTCTTATCTGTTCCGTTTCATCTATTAAAAACAAAATTGAACCAGCAATAGTGTCCTTTAAATAAACCGGATTTGAATAAAATTTTATTTCTCTGTCCATAGAATTTATAATGCCCTCTGAAGAATTTCCCTTTAATGCCTCCTCAATAGAATTAATTATTTCCTCATCTCTAGTGAGATAAAGAATATTTTTATTTAAAACACTTTTTGTAGCATTTAAAAAGTTCAACGCCGCCTTGTTAATTAAAAGAATGGATTTTTTAGTGTCTATCATTAAAAAACCCTCTTCCATATTTTCCAGTATTATGGTAATGGTATCTCTTTCTACCTTAATTTCTTCCAATTGCCTTTCTATAATATCTCTTTGAGATTTTATTTCAAAGATTACGGGAGAAATTTCAGGAATTTCCTCTTCTATAACTATGTTCCTTTCAAGACTTTCTTTAACGGAATTTACTATTTTTTCAGAGGTGCGAGATGAAAGTGCCTTTGACGAAATAACAATAAAAAGTAAAATTAATAAATTTACAGGTATCATGTCAAAAAACAAACTAAACATACTCTCTATTTCCTTTGACACTCTTAAAATACTTCCATCTTTTAATTTAAAAGCATTATAATAAACATCTTTAAAAGCTCCACTGGAATATCTATTTGGATTATATATACCCGTTTTTACTGAATCTTCAAATTCTTCACTATCAATATGTCTTTTTATTCCTAAAATATCATCATAGGAATCAAATAGTATCTCATTTCCACTACTAACATAAGTAATTCTAATGTTTTCATTAGATTTAGAAATATTCTTTAAATATTCAATTTTATCTTCTTCAAAATTAATAGTTGAATCTATTAAACTAATTAAACTTGTCAAATCCTTTTCCGCATTTTTTCTATGGTTTCCATAATATAAAAAAAAGGAAAAAGTACTGCTTAAAATTAAAACTATAATTGAAACAACTATTGTATTATCAAATATCCTCTTCTTCATTTATTCCTCTTGCTGACAACTTATATCCCATTCCCCTAACAGTATGAATGTACTTGCGCTTATCACCAAGTTTTTCTCTTAATAATTTAATATGCATGTCCACAGTCCTGGTCTCACCTTCATAGCTATAGCCCCAGACAAAATTTAAAAGTTTTTTTCTTGAGAGAACTATGTCCACATTTTCCATCATATATTTTAATAATTCAAACTCTTTAAAAGTAAGTTCAATTTTTTTATCATCAACACTTACAACTCTTTTTAAAACATCTAATTCAATACCTTCAAATTCCAAAAATTCTCCCTTGGACTTACTACTCCTTCTAAGCAGTGCATTTACTCTTGAAAGAAATTCCAAAACCGAAAAAGGCTTTTTCATATAGTCATCTGCTCCCAAGTCCAAAGAACTTACAATGTCATATTCCGTATTTTTAGCAGTCAGTATCATAACCGGTATTGAAGCCGTTTTTAAATCCTGTTTTAAATGTTTTAAAATAGTAATGCCGTCCATATCAGGCAACATTATATCCAATATTATAATGTCCGGCAGCTCTTCTTCCAATTGTTTAAAAAAATCTGCCCCATTTTCAAAACCTACAGTTTCATAACCTTTACTTTTTAACGCATATTCTACTAATTTTTGGATAGAATAATCATCTTCCACAACATATACCAACATAATTTACCCCTCTACAGTGAAAATTACCCATTCAGAAATATTAACAGCATGATCTGCAATTCGTTCTAAATATTTTGCAATCATAAGCACATCTATAATATAAGAAGGCTCAATATCTTCTTCTCTTATAAGCTTAATTAAGTCATCTCTAACTTTTACAAAATAATCATCAACTATATCATCATCTTCTTGTATCTGTCTTGCCAACTCAATATCGCCGTCTACAAAGGCTTTAATTGTGCCGTTTACCATATCTATAGTACTTTCGGCCATTTCCTTAACGTGTTGAACACTTTGCATATCCTTGTCTAAGTCCACATACATACAAATTTCGGCAATATCTCTTGACTGGTCACCTATACGTTCCATATCTGTAATAATTTTCAATGCAGCGGATATTTTTCTAAGATCTCTTGCCACAGGTTGTTGCTCTATTAAAAGTCGTAAACAATGGACTTGAATCTCATACTCCATATTGTCTATTTCTTCTTCATACCTTATGACTTCCTTAGCCTTTTCCTCATCTCTTTTATCAAGCATGCTGACTGCCTTTTCAATGCCTGCCTCAACCAGCATGCCCATTCTCAACATCTGCTCATTAAGTTCTTCTAATTCTTCATCAAATCTACTTCTCATTTTATCCAAACCTTCCTGTTATATAATCTTCAGTTCTCTTATCTTTTGGCACGGAAAACATTTCAAAGGTATCTCCATATTCAATGATTTCTCCCGTTAAAAAGAATGCTGTTTTGTCTGAAATCCTTGAGGCTTGTTGCATATTATGAGTAACCATAATAATTGTATATTTTTTCTTTAATTCTGTAACTAAATCTTCAATCTTTCCTGTGGAAATCGGATCCAATGCCGATGTAGGCTCATCCATTAAAATTATGTCCGGCTCCACAGAAAGAGCTCTTGCAATACAAAGTCTCTGTTGTTGTCCTCCTGATAGAGACAGTGCATTTTTCTTTAAATTATTTTTCACTTCATCCCAAATGGCAGCTCCTCTTAAAGATTTTTCAACTATTTCATCTAAAGTAGCTCTATCTTTAATTCCATGTGTCTTAGGTCCGTAGACCATATTTTCATATATGCTCATCGGAAAGGGATTAGGTGATTGAAATACCATTCCCACTCTTTTTCTAAGTGTATTTACATCATAATCCTTTGCATAGATATTTTCATTGTCTATTATAATATTACCCTCTATTTTACAATTGGGTATTAAATCGTTCATTCTGTTAATACACTTTAAAGTTGTAGATTTACCACAACCTGAAGGACCTATAAATGCAGTTATTTCATTTTCCTGAATATCTAAATTCACCTTTTTTAAAGCTTGAAAATCACCATAGTACAAATCCAGATCCTCTATTACAATTTTAGAACTCAACTTTTGACCTCCATAAATTTACTTGCTAACTTATTAGAAATATAATTAATAATTAAAACCAGTACTAACAACACCGTAGCTGTGGCATAGGCCTCTCCCACATGCATTCCTTCGGATGATAACATATACATATGAAGGGCAAGAGTCCTTGAAGATGAAAATATGCTCTTAGGCAATGCTGTGGCTGTTCCCAGTGTAAATATTAAACACGCCGTTTCTCCTACTATACGACCTGTTGCCAGCACTATTCCGGAAACTATTCCCGGCATTGCAACAGGAACTACTATTCTGAAAATTGTTCTAAGTTTTCCCGCTCCCAAAGCAAAGCTCGCCTGTCTTATACTATCTGATACAGACTTTAAAGCCTCTTCAGTAGAACGCATAATCAAAGGAAGTATCATAATACTAATAGTTAGAACTCCCGATAAAATAGAAAATTTAAAACCCAGCTTTAAGACAAAAAACAACATACCAAAGAGTCCGTAGACTATTGACGGAATTCCCTGTAGTGTTTCTGCTGCAAGTCTTATTACTTCCACCACTTTAGATTCCTTTTTAGCATATTCAACTAAGTAGATTGCTGTAAAAACTCCCACAGGTGTAGCAATTATAATAGCTAAAAATACAACTAACAGCGTGGTAAGTATGGAAGGCAACATTGAAACATTTTCCGAAGTGTAGTTAAGAGAAAACATATCTAAGTTAAAATATGGAATGCCCTTTAATAAAACGTAAACCACAATTACAAACAGTGAGCCAAAAGTCAAAAAAACTGAAATTTTGGTCATAAACCTATATACATTTATTTTATTATTTTTACCCAAATATACAAAAACTAAGAGCAAAAAAACTATAAATAATAATGGAATCAAATTTTTTCACTCCTTTTCTTAAAAATAAAGAAACAAATATTTATTATTAAAATAAATACGAATAGTACTGCAGCAGTAGCAATTAGGGCTTCTCTATGCATTCCTTCCGCATATCCCATTTCCAAAACTATATTAGTAGTCATAGTACGTATACCCTTTAAAATATTAAAAGTAGGTCTCGTTTGATTTCCCGCCACTAAAATTACGGCCATTGTCTCACCAATTGCACGACCGACTCCTAAAATAATACCTGCAAATATACCTGACTTTGCTGCAGGTAACATTATCTTCATAACAGTTCTTTCATGATTTGCTCCAAGAGCTACACTTCCCTCATAATAGGACTTCGGCACTGTTCTAAGAGAACTTTCAGCCAAACTTATAATCGTAGGAAGTATCATTATAAACAACAACAGGCTGGCAGTTAAAATACTAGTTCCGTTTCCTCCAAAAATCATTCTTATAATCGGTACAATTACCGTCAAAGCAAAAAAACCATACACTATTGAAGGAATACCTGCCATAAGATTTAATGCCGGCTTTAAAAATTTATAAACTTTGGGATTGCAATCAAAGGCCAAGTAAGCAGCTGCAAATATTGCTACAGGCACGGCCATAACACAGGATAGAAAAGTAATCATAAGAGATCCCAAAATCATTGATAAAATTCCATAAGATGGCGGCGTATCTAAAGGTTTCCAATTTGTACTAAATAAAAAATCTTTCAAACCTACCTTTTGAATAAAAGATATGCCACCGCTAAATATAAAAATTGAAATTAAAATAATAAATAAAACAGACAAAAGCGCACAAAGTAAGAAAAAGTATTTAGTAATACTTTCTCTTAGCTGTGCTCTATCCGCATTGTTATTTTGGACTTTTCTTTCCATCTACTTACTCCCAAGTTGTAGTTTCACCAGTGAAAATATTTTTTACTTCTTCTAAGGTTAAGTCTTCCACCGGAGATTCCAAATTACCTATTACCACTATTCCATCTCTTGCAATTACCTTTGACTGTAAATCTTTTTCCGAATCTTTCAATTCTCTTGATACCATTCCAATTTCAGCAGAACCCTCTTTTGCAGACTGCACTCCCGCTGATGAACCGGTGGCTTGTAAATTGTACTTAAAATTAGGATTATACTTTACATAAGCTTCCGCTAACTTCTCCATTAAAGGTGTTACAGAAGTTGAACCGGCTATTGTAATAGTCTCTGAATTATCTGAAGCTTCATAAGCTATGCCTTGCGTATCTGGAATATATCCTTCTTCTTCAACTATTTTTTGGCCTTCATCACTTTCAATAAACTTTAAGAAGTCCAGTATTCCCTCTGAAGCTCCATCTTTATAAACTACATTAAAAGGTCTTTGAATTTTATAGTCTCCACTTTTTATGTTTTCTGCTGTAGGTTCCACTCCGTCTATTTTTATAGCCTTAACTGAATCTTTTAATGAACCCAATGATATATAGCCTATGGCATTTTTGTCATTACCAACTGCTGTCATTACTGCTTCAGTATTGTTTTGAACAGTTGCTTCTTCAGATGTTAAGTCTTTTTCTTCCCCATCATCGCTTTTTTCCAAAATACCTGTGATTTCTACAAAGGCACTTCTTGTACCGGAACCTTGCTCTCTAGTTATGACATTAATACTTGCAGACTTATCTCCTGAAGCACATCCTGTAAATAATAATGTCATCATTGAAATAACTAACATAACATTGACTAACTTCTTACCTTTTAAAAATTTCATATAAATAACTCCTCCTTAAATTCTTAAGTTCATTATATATGAGAAATGTAAATCTAATTATAAGTCTATGTAAACATCTAGTAAATTCCCATGGAAAATCCATATATTTTAAATAATTAAACTTAAACTCTATGCTATAATATAAAAAACACTTTACAATGCTTATTATATATAATAAAGGAGTAAAAATGAACAGCTTTTTACAAAAGAAAAATATTAATATTAGTTTTAAAACCTATTTTATTGATGCCATGGGAGCAATGGCTTACGGTTTATTTGCATCTTTACTGGTTGGAACTATTTTAAACACCATAGGCCAACAACTTAATATTAAATTTCTAACTGATGTCTTATGGCCCATAGCACAAGAAGCAACGGGACCTGCAATAGCGGTTTCCATTGCCTATGCACTAAGAGCACCTGACTTGGTATTATTTTCTTCCACTCTTGTAGGTGTAGCAGGTTATAAGTTGGGAGGACCTGTAGGAGTATATGTAGCAACTATATTTGCCGTGGAGTTTGGAAAATTAATTTCCAAAGAAACAAAGATAGATATTATAGTAACTCCAACTTTTTCTATTTTAATCGGTATTGCAATTGCAAATTTTATAGGACCGCCTATTCAGTACGTAATGGAAACTATTGGACAGGTAATTATGATTGCCACTGCAGCTCAGCCTTTAATAATGGGAGCTATAGTTTCTGTAATAGTCGGGGTGGTTTTAACTCTTCCCATATCATCTGCAGCCCTTTGCATGATGTTATCACTATCAGGTCTTGCAGGCGGAGCAGCGACAGTGGGTTGTTGTTGTCAAATGGTTGGCTTTGCCGTAATTTCCTTTAAAGACAACGGTATTGAAGGACTTATGGCTCAAGGTATAGGAACCAGTATGTTACAAATGCCAAATATAATTAAAAAACCTTTAATCTTAATTCCTCCCACTTTAGCTTCTGCCATTTTAGGACCTATTTCCACAATTATTTTAAAAATGGAAAATACACCCCTTGGTTCCGGTATGGGCACTTGCGGTTTAGTAGGACAATTTGGTACAATTAACGCAATGATTGATAACTATCCAATTTCAGAAATTCTACTTAAAATTTCAATTATTCAAATTGTTCTTCCTGCCATTGTAACCTACATAATTTATTTGATAATGAAAAAACAAAATCTTATCAAACCTGGAGATATGAAATTGCAATAATATCTAATCGTTAAATAATATCAATTAAGGAGTTAAGTATGAACGTATTTATACACGGGCTTGGTCAAAGCTCTAAAGTTTGGGATAAAACTACGTCATCAATAAAGAAAGTATATTGTCCCGACTTAGCTTTTCTTTTAAAAAATAAAGAAGTTAATTGGAAAAATCTATATTCATCCCTTACAGAAGATCTTAAAAAACTGCCTCCACCTTTAAATTTATGTGGTCTGTCTTTGGGAGGTGTGCTTGCCCTTAATTATGCCCTTGATTTTCCTACTGAGGTAAATTCCCTTATACTTATTGGAACACAGTACAAAATGCCGAAAAATCTACTTCTATTTCAAAATGTAATCTTTAAATTATTACCAAACTCAGCTTTTAATAATATGGGATTTGAAAAAAATGATATTATTAAACTTACTAGGTCTATGATAAATTTAGATTTTTCCAAGGAACTAATTTCTATTTCTTGTCCCTCTTTAATTCTCTGTGGCGAAAAAGATAGGGTTAATCTTAAAGCATCCGAAAAATTATCTAAAAATATTTCAAATTCAACTTTTAAAATCGTAAGAGACAGTGTCCATGAAGTAAATAAAGACAATCCTGAAGAACTGTCTATTCTAATTAAAGAGTTTTTAAAAATCTAAGCACTGTAAAACAGTTTTAAAGAAATATAAAGCAGCTTTGAAATTTCAAAGCTGCTTTATATTTTCAATAAAAAAAGAAACACTTTTGTGTTTCCCTTTTTATACTAATTCAACTATGGCCTCTTCTGCTCCGTCTCCACGACGTGGTCCTAATTTATATATTCTAGTATACCCGCCATTTCTATCTTGATATCTAGGAGCAATTTCTTCAAATAGTTTTGTTACAACATCCTCATCATATATATATGAAAGAGCTTGTCTTCTGGAATGAAGATCTCCGCGCTTTCCTAAAGTAATCATTTTTTCCGCCATACGTCTTGTTTCTTTTGCACGTGTTGTAGTAGTTGTAATTTTTTCTTCTCTAAGAAGTGAAGTTACAAGATTTCTTAGCATGGCTTTTCTATGAGCTGTTGGGCGACCAAGTTTTCTTAACTGTGCCATTTCAAACCCTCCTTTATTCGTCTTCCTGTTTTAAACTCAACCCTAATTCTGATAGTTTGTTTTGAACTTCCTCTAAGGATTTTTTACCTAGGTTTCTAACTTTCATCATGTCTTCCTCAGATTTTTGAGTAAGTTCTTCAACTGTATTTATATTTGCACGTTTCAAACAGTTAAAACTTCTAACTGAAAGATCAAGTTCTTCAACTGTCATTTCTAAAACTTTTTCTTTTTGATCTTCTTCTTTTTCCACCATAATATTTACATCACTTACATGCTCTGTAAGACCAATAAATAAATTCAAGTGTTCCGTAAGAATTTTTGCCGCTAGAGATGTTGCTTCATCTGCGTTCATTGAACCATCAGTAGTAACTTCAAGTATTAATCTATCGTAGTCGGTTCTTTGACCGACTCTTGTATTTTCTACTTTCCAGTTTACTTTTTTAGTAGGTGTATAACTTGAGTCTATTGGAATAATACCTATTTCAGTAACTTCATCTTTTTTAAGTTCTGAAGGCTCATATCCACGTCCTCTTTCTATGGTAAGTTCCATATACACATCGGCATCTTCATTTAAAGTTGCAATGTGGTGGTCAAGATTTACTATTTCAACTTCCGGGCCTACTTGTATATCAGAAGCTAAAATTTCACCTTCACCTTTTTTCTCTATAATCATTTTTATAGGTTCATTTTCATTGGTTTTTAAAACTATTCCCTTAATGTTGAGAATTATTTGAGGAACATCTTCCAATACACCTGGAATTGTAGCAAATTCATGTTCAACGCCTCTTATTTTTACAAATGACACTGCTGCTCCAGGAAGAGAGGATAGAAGAACTCTTCTAAGAGAGTTTCCTATTGTAATGCCATATCCACTTTCAAGAGGTTCCACTACAAATTTCCCGTATACACCAGAATCATCCAACTCTACAATATTTATGCTTGGCTTTTCTATCTCTATCATGGGTACCCTCCTTTATGGGTTATTAGGAGTGTAATACTAAACTCTCCTACGTTTAGGTGGTCTACATCCATTATGTGGAATTGGTGTTACATCTTTTATCATTGTAACTTCAAGTCCTGATGCTTGAAGTGATCTTATTGCAGCTTCTCTTCCAGAACCTGGTCCCTTTACAAAAACTTCTACTGATTTTAAACCATGTTCTTTAGCTTTGTTTGCTGCTTCTTCAGCAGCTTCTTGTGCAGCAAAGGGTGTAGACTTTCTTGAACCTCTAAATCCAAGTTGTCCTGCACTTGCCCAAGAAATAACATTACCGCTCATATCAGTTAGAGTTACCATTGTATTGTTAAAGGTAGATGCTATATGCGCTTGACCCTTTTCAATATTTTTACGTTCTCTTCTTCTAACACGTGTTGCTTTTTGTTTCTTAGCCATGTGTCTCCCCCCTTACTTTTTCTTAGATACTAATTTCTTAGGACCTTTTCTTGTTCTTGCATTTGTCTTTGTCTTTTGACCTCTTACAGGAAGTCCCTTTTTATGTCTTATACCTCTGTAGCAGTTGATTTCTCTAAGTCTTTTAATGTTCATAGCAACATCACGACGTAAATCTCCCTCTACATGGTATTTATCTATTTCATCTCTTATGCGTCCAAGCTCTGATTCTGTTAAGTCTTTAACTCTTGTGTCCAAGCTTACTTCAGCGTTTTTCAAAATTTCTTGTGATCTTTTTCTTCCGATTCCATAGATATAGGTAAGACCAATTTCAACGCGTTTTTCTCTGGGTAAGTCAATACCAGCAATTCTTGCCATTAATTATAGCCCCCTCTTATCCTTGTCTTTGCTTGTGTTTTGGATTTTCGCAAATAACCATTACTCTTCCATTTCTTTTAATTATCTTACATTTTTCACACATCTTCTTAACAGATGGTCTAACTTTCATTTGTATCCCTCCTAAATTTTAGGATTATCTATTTTTTCCTCCAGGTAATTCTGCCCCTTGTCAAATCATAGGGAGACAGTTCCACAGTCACTTTGTCTCCTGGAAGTATTCGTATATAATTCATTCTAAGTTTTCCTGAAATATGTGCAAGTATAATGTGACCATTTTCTAGCTTAACTTTAAAATTAGTGTTGGGAAGTGCTTCAACCACTGTTCCTTCAACTTCAATTACGTCTTCTTTAGCCATTACAAGGTTCCTCCTTTTCTTTAGTTATAGGGTTTAAGTGCCTTTCTAATATAGCTGTCATTTAAATTTTCAACATCTAAATTTATTCTATCTTTGTATATTATTAAGTGTTTTACTTTCTTCTTTTTGGGATTTGCAAGTTTTCTTCTCTTACCATCTACAATAAGAACGTAGCTTTCATCTAAAACCTTATAAACTAAGAATATTCCTCCAATATCCCTTCCGGCTTTTGCCTTTACAACCTGTCCAACTTCTATTAAAAAAGTTTTTTCCATCTCTCAATTGTTTAAGCCTTTATTGATATCTTCAAATACTTTATCTATACTTTGATTTCCATCAACATCTAATAGAATTCCTTGCGCCTTATAATAATCAATTAAAGGTGCAGTTTGATCAAAATATACCTGAATCCTTGTTTCAACAGTTTCTTTTACGTCATCATCTCTCTGAATTAAAGGAGTTTGATCTTTGTCACAAATTCCTTCAACTTTAGGAGGATTATATTTAATATGGTAAGTAGCACCACAAGTTTTACATACTCTTCTACCCACTGCTCTATCAATTAAAATATTTTTATCTACATTTATATTAACAACTCTGTCAAGTTTAGTTCCCAATTTGTCTAATTCCGCATCAAGACTTACAGCTTGGGAAACCGTCCTTGGAAAGCCATCTAATAGAAAACCGTTTTTGCAGTCGTCTTTTACAATTCTATCCTGTACGATTTCTACAACTACATTGTCAGGCACCAACAGACCTTTATCCATATATGCCTTAGCTTTTTGTCCTAACTCAGTATTGTTCTTAATGTTTTCTCTTAAAATATCTCCAGTAGAAATATGAGGTATATTGTATTTATTAATAATAAAATCAGCTTGAGTACCCTTACCTGCTCCTGGAGGTCCTAAAATAACCAACTTCATTTAATTTCCTCCTATTTATTTAAAAAACCTTTGTAATGTCTCATTAGCATTTGTTGCTCTAACACTCTTGTAGTTTCAAGAACTACCCCAACGATAATTATAACACTTGTACCACCATAATTAAATTGTAGTCCAGAGATCTTTGTTAAGATTATAGGCAGTACAGATAGTATTGCAAGTGCAATAGCTCCCGGTAACACCAGTCTGTTAACTGTTCTCTGTAAATAATCACTTGTTGGTTTTCCAGGTCTGATTCCTGGAATGAAACCACCGTTTTGTTGTAAGTTCTTAGAATATTCAACAGTATTAAACTGAATTGAATTATAAAAATATGTGAAGAATATAATTAACAAAACGGAGAATACTATTGTAAATATTACACCCGGTGTTCCTTGAGTTGTAAAATAGGTTCCAATCCATCTCTTAGTGGATTCACTTTTTACAAACATTGCAATAGTTGCAGGCACAGCCATTAATGAATTGGCAAATATTATAGGCATAACTCCACTCATTAAAACCTTAATTGGAATATGAGTAGATTGTCCGCCGTACATTTTTCTACCTACTACTCTTTTTGCATATTGAACTGGAATTCTTCTTTCACCTTCATTTAATGCAACAACAAAGATAACAATTGCTATAGTTATGATTAAAAATACTACTAAGAATATTGGACTTGCCACTCCTGCTTTAACCATACTTATAGATTGCATAATGTCTGTTGGGAATCTGGAAATAATACCGGCAAATATTAACAATGAAATACCATTTCCTATACCGTGTTCAGTTATTTGTTCTCCCAACCAAACTAAAAATGCAGTTCCCGCTACCATTGAAAGTATAATTACTGAATATTGTAAAAATCCTTCAGCTAAAACAGCACTTCTTACTACTCCAAAAGTAAATCCGAAAGCCTGTACTGATGCAATAACTATAGTTAAGTATCTTGTGTACTTGGCAATTTTCTTTCTTCCGGTTTCCCCCTCTTTTGCAAGAGATTCCAGTGAAGGAATAGCAATAGTTAAAAGTTGAAGTACGATAGATGAAGTGATATATGGTGTTATACCAGTTGCAAATATCGTATAGTTACTGAAGTTACCTCCAGTCATTAAGTCCAAAAGTGAGAACACACTTTGGTTCGAACTGCTAAAAAGTTGTTGAACAGCTTGTGCATTCATATATGGCACAGTAATATGTGAGCCAAGTCTATAAATTAATAACATAAAAAGAGTGAAAAGCATCTTTTTCCTAAGTTGTGGTATCTTCCAAGCATTTCTAAAGGTCGAAATCATTAAATCACCTCGGCCTTTCCTCCGGCAGCTTCTATTTTCTCAGCTGCTGTTTTAGAAAAATGTTGAGCTTTAACGTTTAATTTTACGTTTATCTCACCATCTCCAAGGATTCTTACACCATCTTTCGCCTTAGATTTTTTTATTAAACCACTATCTATTAAAATTTCAGGTGTTACCTCTGCTCCATTTTCAAAAGCATTTAAATCTGAAACATTAATTACAGCATATTCTTTTTTGAATACATTTGTGAAACCTCTCTTAGGTAGACGTCTGAATAAAGGCATTTGTCCCCCTTCAAAACCAGGTCTAACTCCACCGCCACTACGAGCGTTTTGTCCCTTATGCCCTTTACCAGAAGTCTTTCCTGTACCGGAACCAATACCTCTACCTACTCTTTTTCTAGCTTTAACTCCGCCACCTTCTGCAGGTTTTAAGTCATGTAATTTCAAGTTTCACACCTCCTATTCTTCAACTTCAAGCATATATGACACTTGTTTTATCATACCTCTAATTTGAGGAGTATCTTCTTTTTCAACTACTTGTCCTATTTTTCTAAGTCCAAGTGCTTTTATAGTTCTCTTATGAGTTTCAATCTTTCCAATAGGGCTCTTTACTAGCTTAATTTTCATAGTTTATTTACCCCCTTATCCTAAAATCTCATCTACTGATTTATTTCTAAGTCTTGCAACAGATTCTGCCGTCTTTAATTGAGATAATGCATCAATCGTTGCATTTACTGTATTTCTTGGATTGTTTGAGCCAAGGTTTTTAGTACGAATATCACTAATACCTGCAAGTTCACAAACCGCACGTACTGCACCTCCGGCAATAACTCCCGTACCGGCATTAGCAGGTTTTAGAAATACCTTACCTGAACCAAATTCTCCAGTAACTTGATGAGGGATAGAAGTTTCTAATAAGTTAACTTCAATAAGGTGTTTCTTTGCATCTTGAACCGCTTTTCTAATAGCCTCAGGTACTTCCAATGCCTTACCAGTTCCAACTCCAACGTGTCCGTTGTGATCTCCTACAACTACTAAAGCTGAAAATCTGAAATTACGACCACCCTTAACTACTTTCGCAACTCTGTTAATAGCTACAACTCTCTCTTCAAGATCAAGTTCAGCTGCGTTTATCAATGAACGTTCCATTTTTCCCTCCTTTATTAAAATTTAAGTCCAGTTTCTCTTGCTGCCTCTGCAAGAGCTTTTATACGACCGTGATATAAATATCCGGATCTGTCAAATACCACTTCTTCAATACCTGCATCAAGTGCACGTTTCGCAATAGTTTCACCTATTTTCTTAGCTGCTTCTAAATTCTTAGTACTTGAAAGTTCTAAAGATTTATCAAGTGTTGAAGCTGATGCTAAAGTGTGACCCTTTTCGTCATCTATAATTTGTGCATAGATGTGTGCATCTGATCTGTAAACAGATAGTCTCGGGCAAGTAGCAGTTCCGGAGATTTTATTTCTGATTCTCTTGTGTCTTTTTACTCTGTTTGCATTTCTATCTATTTTCTTAAACACTATTCTCTCCTCCTATTACTTACCAGTTTTTCCTACTTTACGTCTTACATATTCATCAACGTACTTAATTCCCTTGCCCTTATAAGGTTCAGGTTCTCTATATCCTCTAATGTGAGCAGCATATGCTCCAACTTTTTGTTTATCTATACCGGATACGATTATTTTTGTAGGTGCTGGAACTTCAACTTGAATTCCCGCTGGGTCTTCTAGTTCAAGAGGGTGGGAAAAACCTAATGTTAAGGCTAATTTATTTCCATTTTTAGCCGCCCTATATCCTGTTCCAACTATTTCTAATTCTTTTGAATATCCTTCAGTAACACCGATTATCATATTGTCAATTAGTGTTCTAACTAAACCATGCATCGCCTTGTGATTTTTGCTATCGCTTGGTCTTTGTACTGTTAAAACATTATTATCTAATTCAATAATCATGTCACGATCAAAACTTTGAGTCAATTCTCCCTTTGGTCCCTTTACTGTCACAGTGTTTTCAACAATCTTAACGTCTACACCATTTGGGATTTCTATTGGCTTTTTACCGATTCTTGACATGTTAACACCTCCTATTTACCAAACGTAACAAATAACTTCTCCACCAACACCATTAGCTCTTGCCTCTTTGTCAGTTAGTATTCCCTTAGAAGTTGAAATTATTGCAATTCCAAGTCCTCCAAGTACCTTAGGAACATCTTCACAGTGAACATAAACTCTTAGTCCTGGCTTAGAAATTCTCTTTATACCGCTAATAACTTTTTCGTTATTTTCTCCATACTTAAAATCTATTCTAATCATACCTTGTTTGTCATCATCAATTACTTCGTAATTTCTAATATATCCCTCTTTTAGAAGAATTTCAGATATTTCTTTTTTAATATTTGAAGCTGGAATATCAACAGATTTATGTTTTGCATCGTTACCATTTCTTATTCTAGTAAGCATATCTGCAATTGGGTCTGTCATCATAATTTATTGCCTCCTTTCCTGATGGTAGAATTACCAACTAGCTTTTTTAACTCCAGGAATTTGTCCTTTATATGCCAATTCTCTAAAGCAAATTCTGCAAATTCCATACTTCTTTAAAACAGAATGTGGTCTTCCACATATGCTGCATCTTGTATATGCACGAGAGCTATATTTTGGTTTTCTCTTTTGTTTAGCAATCATTGATTTTTTTGCCACAATTTACCTCCTATTACTTTGCAAATGGCATTCCCATTTTTTCAAGGAAAGCTTTGGCTTCTTCATCTGTATTAGCTGTAGTTACGATTACTACGTCCATACCTCTAATAGCATCAACTTTATCATATTCAATCTCAGGGAAAATTAACTGTTCCTTTAATCCTAAAGCATAGTTTCCTCTTCCGTCAAAAGCAGTAGGTTTTACACCTCTAAAGTCTCTAACTCTTGGAAGAGCTACGTTCATTAATTTATCTAAGAAGTCATACATCTTTTGTCCACGTAAAGTTACTTTACAACCGATTTTATTGCCTTCACGCAATTTAAAGTTAGCAATTGATTTTTTTGCCACAGTTACAATCGGCTTTTGTCCTGAAATAATAGTTAGGTCATTTACAGCAGATTCAAGAGCCTTGGGATTATCCTTAGCCTCTCCTAATCCAATGTTAATAATTATTTTTTCAAGCTTTGGAACTTGCATAACATTTTTATATTCAAATTTTTCTAACATATATTTTGTTACTTCATTATCATATTTTTCCTTTAATCTGGAAGTCATCTTTTACCTCCTTTACTTAATTGTTTTGCCATCAGATTTTTTAAATCTAACTTTTTTGCCGTTTTCTATTTTATATCCAAGTCTTGTTGCCTTATTAGAACTAGTATCAAAATACATTACGTTAGAAACATGAATTGGAGCTTCTTGCTTTTCAATTCCGCCAGGATTTTGAGGTCCTCTTGGCTTAATGTGTTTCGTAACTATGTTTACTTTTTCCACAATTACTTTTTCATCTTTTGGAAAAGTCTTTAATACTTTACCGGTTTTACCCTTGTCCTTTCCGGCAATTACTTTTACTGTATCATCTTTTTTAATACGCATTTAATTACCTCCGATTAGAGTACTTCTGGTGCCAAAGAAATTATTTTCATGAAGTTTTCACCTCTAAGTTCTCTGGTAACAGGTCCGAAGATACGTGTACCTACAGGACTTTTATCATCTTTTATAATAACCGCTGCATTATCATCAAATTTTATATATGATCCGTCTTTACGGCTAATTCCTTTTTTAGTTCTTACAATAACAGCTCTAACTACTGAGCCCTTTTTAACAACGCCACCTGGTGTTGCATGTTTCACAGTGCACACTACTATGTCTCCAATATTTGCTGTTCTTCTGTTTGTACCACCAAGTACTTTTATGACAAGCAGCTCTCTTGCGCCGGAATTATCTGCAACACGCATCCTTGTTTCTTGTTGAATCATGAGCTTCCTCCTTACTAAGATTATTTAGCTTTTTCTATAATATCTACTAATCTCCATCTCTTGTCTTTACTAAGTGGTCTTGTATGCATAATTTTTACTTTGTCGCCAATACCACATTCATTTTGCTCATCATGAGCTTTAAATTTTGTAGTTCTTTTAAATCTTTTCTTATAAATGGGATGAGTAACAAATGTCTCAGCAGCTACCACAATAGTTTTATCCATTTTATCACTTACAACAGTTCCAATAATCGTTTTTCTATTGTTTCTTTCCATTAGTTAAGCCTCCTTTCCCATTCCTAATTCACGTTGTCTAATTATCGTCTTTACTCTGGCGATATCTCTTTTTACCTGCTTAATGCTTGATGGATTATCAAGTTGACCGGTCGCCAACCTAAATCTCAAGTTGAACAGCTCATTTTTTAATTCCGTTACCTTCTTATTTAATTCTTCACTTGACATTTGGCGAATTTCCTTAGTCTTCATTAGATTCACCATCCTTTTCTCTCATAACAAATTTAGTTTTAATTGGTAGTTTCATTGCTGCAAGTCTCATTGCCTCTCTTGCAATTTCTTCACTAACCCCGCTCATTTCAAACATTATACGGCCAGGTTTAACTACCGATACCCAATAAGATGGAGCACCCTTACCTGAACCCATACGAGTTTCAGCAGGTTTTTCTGTTACGGGCTTATCCGGGAAAATTTTAATCCAGATATTTCCACCTCTTTTTATATATCTAGTCATAGCACGACGTGCTGCTTCTATTTGATTTGAAGTAATCCATGCAGGTTCAATTGCTTGAAGTCCGTACTCTCCGTAAGTAAGAGTATTTCCACGATGTGCCATTCCCTTCATTCTGCCTCTATGAACCCTACGATATTTTACTCTCTTAGGCATTAACATAAATGTTTCCTCCTTTCTTCCATAACTTAATTCTGAGCTTTGTTTCTAGAATCTGCTTTATAGTTCTTTCTGTTTCTTTTGTTATCTCTACCTTGAGGTTTTCTCTTCTTCTCTCTAACATTTTTGTCTTCAACTTGTCCAGGAAGAACTTCTCCTTTGTAAAGCCATACTTTAACTCCAAGTTTTCCATAAGTTGTATCTGCTTCAGCAAATCCATAGTCTATGTCTGCTCTCAAAGTTTGTAGAGGTATAGTACCTTCAGAGTAACCTTCTGTTCTTGCCATATCAGCACCGCCAACACGTCCGGAAACAGATGTTTTAATACCAAGCGCTCCTGCTCTCATACTTCTTTGAATAGCTTGTTTCATAGCACGTCTAAAGGAAACACGTCTTTCAAGTGATTCCGCTATTGATTCAGCTACTAGTTGAGCATCAAGCTCTTGATTTTTAATTTCTTCAACATTTAATACTATGCTCTTATTAGTAAGTTTTTCCAACTCACCTCTAAGTTCTTCAATTCCTACTCCGCCACGTCCTATTACCATACCCGGCTTAGCTGTGTAAATTGAAATCTTTACTTTATTTGCAGCTCTTTCAATTTCAATTTTTGAAATTCCAGCTGTATAAAGCTTTTTCTTTATATATTTACGAATCTTGTCATCTTCTAATAATAAAGCTGCAAAATCCTTTTTATTAGCATACCATTTTGAGTCCCAATCTTTGATAATACCAACACGAAGTCCATGTGGGTTAACTTTTTGGCCCATTCTTTACCTCCTTACTCTCTTTCTGCAACTACAACGCCGATATGACTTGATCTTTTTAAGATTGGATAAGCCATTCCCTTTGCCTTAGGGTGAAATCTCTTCATTGTAGGTCCATCGTTAGCATATGCAACCTTTACAAAAAGGTCATCTCTATTTAAGTTCAAGTTGTTTTCAGCATTAGCTACTGCAGAATTAAGCACTTTATAAAGTTCTTTAGCTCCTCTTTTTGGAGTGAACTTTAAAATAGAAAGGGCTTCATCAACTTGTTTACCACGAATTTCAGCACAAATATAATTCACCTTTAATGGTGAAATTCTAACGTATTTAGCAATTGCTCTTGCTTCCATCATTTATCCCCTTTCCTATTTTTTCATTCCAGTAGTTTTTTCGCTCTTACCTGCATGGCCTCTGTACGTTCTTGTTGGAACGAACTCTCCAAGTTTATGGCCTACCATATCTTCTGTAATGTATATTGGTACATGCTTTCTTCCATCATGTACTGCAATAGTATGTGATACCATTTCAGGAAATATTGTGGAGCGGCGAGACCAAGTCTTTATAACTTTTTGTTCATTAGCTTCATTTAAAGCTCTAACTTTCTTAAGCAAATGTTCATCTGCAAAAGGTCCTTTTTTTATTGATCTACTCATTCTTTCCCCTCCCGCTTACTTAGTTCTTCTTCTTACAATATATTGGCTACTCTTCTTATTTTTCTTTCTTGTCTTAAGTCCAAGAGCCGGTTTTCCCCAAGGAGTCATTGGTGAAGGTCTACCTATTGGCGCTCTACCCTCTCCACCACCGTGCGCGTGATCTACAGGGTTCATTGCAGAACCTCTAACGTGTGGTCTTTGTCCTAAATATCTGCTCTTACCAGCTTTACCAAGAGTAATAAGTTCATGTGTTGTATTTCCAACTTGTCCTATAGTTGCCTTACACTCAAGACTTACCAATCTAAATTCACTTGAAGGAAGTCTTAATTGTGCATACTTGCCTTCCTTTGCCATTAATTGAGCTTCAGTACCAGCTGATCTTACAAGTTGTCCTCCCTTTCCCGGAGTCATTTCAATGTTGTGAATTGTAGTACCTACGGGAATATCCTTTAATTTTAATGCATTTCCTATTTTAATATCCGCATTTTCTCCAGACTCAATTACATCTCCAACCTTTAAACCGTTAGGAGCTAAAATATATCTTTTTTCTCCATCAACATAGTTTAAAAGAGCAATGTAGCTAGTTCTGTACGGGTCATATTCAATAGAAGCAACTTTAGCAGGAATTCCGTCTTTATTTCTCTTAAAATCAATTATTCTATATCTTCTCTTAACTCCGCCGCCTCTGTGTCTTGATGTAATTCTACCCTGAGCATTTCTTCCGGCATTTGTTTTTAGATTTATAGTAAGACTCTTTTCCGGAGCCTTTTTAGTAATCTCTTCAAATGTAGAGACAGTCATTTCTCTAAGAGCAGGAGAAGTTGGTTTATATCCTCTTATCGCCATCTTTTTACCTCCTCAATTATTCCATACCTTCAAAGAATTCAATTGTTTTAGAATCCTCAGTAAGTTTAACAATAGCTTTTTTCCAAGATGGACGTCTTCCTTGATGAACACCTTGTCTCTTCATTTTCCCACGCATATTCATAGTGTTTACCCTTTGAACTTTTACGTCAAAAATTTCTTCAACAGCTTTTTTTATTTCTTCTTTAGTAGCTCTTTTATCCACTACAAAAGTATAATTTCCGTTTTCCATATCATCCATACTTTTTTCTGTGACAATCGGCTTTCTGATTATATCGTATACATTCATTAGTTAAACACCTCCTCAACTACTTTTAATGCATCTTTAGTAATAATAAATGAATTATAATTTAAAATATCATATACATTTATCATATTTGCAGTTGTGGTCTTTACATTTTCAATGTTTCTTGAAGAATTAAAAACATTTTTGTCGTTTTCAGAAACAACTACTAGAGCTTTTCTGTCCGCTTTTATAGCCTTTAACATATTTGCAAAGTTCTTAGTTTTAATTTCATCCATTTTTATATCATCAACTACAATTATTTCATTTTCACGTACTTTAGAAGTAAGTGCGCTTTTCATTGCAAGTCTTCTAACTTTTTTAGGTGTAGTATAGGAAAAATCTCTTGGCTTCGGTGCAAATACAACTCCGCCGCCTCTCCATTGAGGAGATCTTATACTACCTTGACGAGCACGACCTGTTCCCTTTTGTCTCCAAGGTTTTCTTCCGCCTCCACGAACTTCAGCTCTAGTTTTAGCAGATTTAGTTCCTTGTCTTTTGTTTGCTAAAATATTTTTAACAACCAGGTAAACAGCATGTTCATTTATATCAATATCAAATATATTTTCATTTAGTTCAATTTCTTCAACTGGATTACCTTCCATATTGACAACTTGAATCTTAGGCATGTTATACCCTCCTTTCACTACTTATGAGCCTTTACAGTCTCTTTAATTGTTACAACACCCTTTTTAGGGCCCGGTATTGCACCTTTTACAAGAATTAAATTCTTATCTGCAACGACTCTAACAATCTCAAGATTTTGTACAGTAACTTGCTCATTACCCATCTTTCCAGCCATTCTATGATTTTTAAATACCTTTCCCGGATAAGAAGCAGCTCCCATACCACCAGGCATTCTGTGGAATTTAGAACCGTGAGATTCACGTCCACGACCAAAACCATGTCTCTTTATAACACCTTGAGTACCTTTACCCTTTGACGTACCGGTTACGTCCACAAACTCTCCAGCAGCAAATAAGTCTACTTTAATTTCATCGCCTATGGAATAATTTTCAACTTCTTCAGTTCTAAATTCCTTAGCGTTTTTCTTACTTTCAACTCCCGCCTTGTCGTAATGTCCCTTTAAAGGTTTGTTTACTCTTCTTTCCTTAACATAACCTGTCGCAACTTGAACAGCGTTATATCCGTCAGTTTCTACAGTTTTCTTTTGAACGACTAAGTTTGGTTCTGCTTCAATAACTGTTACAGGAGTAACTGTACCTTCTTCATCAAAGATTTGAGTCATTCCAATCTTTTTTCCAATTAAAAATTTCAATGTTGCACCTCCTAAAATTTACAGCGGATTGTATTATACAATCTTATAAAGAACAATTATCTATAGCTTAATTTCAATATCAACACCAGCTGGTAAGTTGAGCTTCATTAGTGAATCAACTGTCTTTTGATTTGGATTTATAATATCAATAAGACGTTTGTGAGTTCTTTGCTCAAATTGTTCTCTTGAATCCTTATACTTATGAACAGCTCTTAATATAGTAATAATTTCCTTTTCAGTTGGAAGCGGAATCGGTCCAGATACAGTAGCACCTGTTTGTTTCGCCGCATCCACAATTCTTGAAGCAGAATTGTCTAAAAGTTCATGATCATAAGCTTTAAGTCTGATTCTAATTTTTTGTTTTCCATTGTTTGACATAAATACCCTCCTATTCGCATAGTTAATTGCTTTTGCGAGATAGGGTTATCGATACACACTCCCCGGCGTTTCGTACAGGAAGTAAAATAAAGAAAAAATAACCCTTCGCCTAAATCTTGTTAGACTTCTCATTCATAATTACCTTGAAACCCCTTTTTTCCGCAAGATCTCAAGCAACTTATGAAATCACAGCAAACTATTTCATTTCAAACGCTTGAATATTATATCTCAACACCAACTACTTGTAAACCCCTATTTGAAAGTTTTTCAAGTTTTTTCAATAAAGATTTATGAAAATTGCGTGAAATATATTCTGCTATTAAAATTTTCCTACTTCTAAATTGAAAATAGGACCTCCTAAGAAGTCCTTTACACTATATAGGTTTAATAATTAAATATTGCATAAAGTTGTTATTTTCTCCCTCTAATTCTTCAAAAAAATTATAGAAGTTGAAATTATAGTAAAATCTCTCAGCAGGATAAACCCCATAGCCATCTTGATTATGGTCGGTAGTGTCATAGGCATCTGCAACTATTAATACATCGTCCTGTGTGCTTTCCGTTCCCATAGTATCATATCCAATAATAACCTGCCAATGTCCTCCCCAATCATTCCATCCAATAATAATAGGAGTGCCCTCTTTTAAGTTTTCTTGAATATAATCCAGCGTAAATTTTTCCTGAAGCTCTTCTTCGCTTTTAAAATCTTTGCTGCTTTCAATTTCAAATCCGCCTACCTGCTCAACAACTTCCACCAAGTCTGAAAGAGACGTTCCTTCCGGAGTTAACCCTTGAGGTCTTAATTCCGCTAAAGTATATTCATTCCAATCTCCTAGTATATTATAGTGATTTAAAACCATAAGTAAAGAAGTAATTCCACATGACCACTCCGAACTCTGCTGCTGTGTTTTAAACTTAGATAGAATTACAAAATCATCTGTTGACTTTGCATTGTAAAAATCAACGGTACTAAAATAGGGAGAATCTTTATGGTCTGTACTTCTCTCAACAGAATCCGCTCCGTCCTGCCCAGACAAATCCCGAACGTGGGGAATTTTCATTTCATCTGTATAATTTCCCCTCATATTTTCTGCGCTACAAGCTGTAAGTAGTAAACTAACTAAAGTTAAAATTGCCAATAATTTTTTTATAGTATCGCCTCCTTTAATATTTTAAAATTATATAATCTCAACCTTGTATTTGTAAATATTTAATTTAAAAGGAATCCAAACAATTTGGATTC
>NZ_RLIH01000017.1 GCF_004006535.1 Anaerosphaera multitolerans
GGATAATATTAAGAGTACTTCCATTATTACTCTGTTTTACTACTATTTGTCTGTCTATACGCTCCTTTAATTCCTCCACATGGGAAATTATTCCAATTAACCTGTTGTTTCCGGATAAATTTTGTAGCGTAGTTATTGCCATATCTAAGGAATTAATGTCCAGAGAACCGAATCCCTCATCTATAAACATAGTATCTATTTGAACTCCTCCGGCATGTTGCTGCACTATGTCAGACAGCCCAAAAGCAAGAGATAGAGAGGCTTTAAAGGACTCTCCCCCTGATAGCGAACGCACATCTCTTGTCTTTCCGGTATAATTATCCAAAACGTCTAACTCCAATCCGCTTTGACTTCTCAGATTTGTACTTTCCTCTCTTCGTTTCAACTGGTACCTTTCGTTTGTCATTTTACGAAGTCGTTGATTGGCAGCTTGGATAATTTGATTAAAATACGCCATTTGTAAATAGGTTTCAAAACTTATTTTTTCCTTACCGACAATTTCACCGTTTGCAGTATCTGAAAGAATTTTATAGTCGGAATACTCTCCTTCTCTTTCCCCTATTTTTTCAATTAAAGCTTTTAAATTTTCAATATGATTTTTATTGGAGTTTACTTTGCTCATTAAATTAGCATATTCCTCATTTAAGCTGCCGACCTTTTCTTCACTTGATTTTAATCTTTCATCTAATATATCTAAATTCATAAATTCAAAATTTGCTGTATCCCTTTCCAGCTGCTGAATTTCATTTTCAAGCATATCCTTCTTACTCTTATATTCATTTAAAATTTCTTCCATTTCAGTAAGTTCTTCATCTGTAAAAAGGTATTGTTTATAAATTATTTCATTTTTAAATCCTTCGTCTTTTAAGGCTTTTTCAAAACTTTTTTTCAAAGCTTCAACTTCTTCCTTTAGGGACTTTAAATTTAAACTGCGTTCCTTTAAAACAGCTTCATTACTTGATACTTTTCCCCTTAAGCTTTCAGCTTTTTCTTTGGAGGAATTATAGTCACTTTCCATTTCCGCCAAACGTTCTTTCGACTCATAATAATAGGATTCCGCAACATTAAAATTCTCGAACTTAAGCTGTTTTTTCATTACCTCAATTTCACTACTACTTCCGGATATTTCAATTTCCAAAGTTTTAATTAGAGCGCTTAATTCCTCTGACTTTTTAGAATGTTTTGCAACTTCCTCTCTTATTTTTGTTTCCAAAGTTTCAAGCTCCGTCTTTCTTTCAATTTCATTCTTTACAGCCTTTATTTTCTCACTTAATTCAACTTTTAAAATATTCTTAGCTGCCTTTAATTTTTTAAGTTCATCTTTTAAATAATCAAGTTCCTCTGTTAAAGAAAGCACCTCCGCCTCCTCTAAAAGTGAATTTCTAAAGGACTCTTCCCTTGCTTTTTCAGCACTGCACATTTCTGAAATTTCACTTACTTTACGGTTTAATTCCTCTGATTTCTCCTTAACTTCCCTTATCTCCTCTTCAGAAGGTACGTCCCCGGAAAGTTTTGCAGGTTTAGGATGGATTTTAGATCCGCATACGGGACATTCCTCATCTTCCTTTAAGTTTTTAGCTAAAAGACCTGCCTGTTCTCTTAAAAAAAGTTTTTGAAGTTCATTATACTGTTTAAAGGCAGATTCGTATTTCTCTTCAACTTCCTCATATTCTAATTGTTTAACCTTTAATCTGTCCTTGCTAACTTCCCATTTATTATAAAGCTCCCAAGTTCTTTCTAATTTCATTAAAGTCGTTTCAACTTCCCCTAATTTTTGATTTAACCTTTCCAATTCCAAGGGCTTATCTTTTAAAATTTTTAACTCTTCTAATAAACTATCCAGTTCTTTTTGAGAATTTTCTTTTTCATTTAAAATTCCCTCAAAGTCATATTTGGTCTTTTTTAACTTTTCTTCATATTCAGCTTTTAAATCCATTTTATTTTGTAAAACTTCATACTCAGGAAGATTTTTTTCCAATTCTTTTAATTCATAAGCTAAATTTTCACGTTCCTTAGTTTTTTCTCCTTGTATTTTAAATTGAACTTCAGCCTCTTCCAGTTCTTTCCTAAGCTTTAAAAGAGTTTCCTGCTGTTCTTTAGCAATTTTCTCCTCTTCCCCTAGCTTGAAATCCATCTGTTCCCATTCTCTTTCCAAAGGCTGCACTTTCTTTATGGCCAGCTTAGATAACTCCAACCTCTTTTTAATTTCATCCTGTTCTTCTGCTTTGTCCTTGTGCTCTTCTAACTGATTTTTTTTATTTTTTAACCTATTAATACTTTCATTTCCATTTTCAGCCTTTACTTTTTCAGCAGAAATCTCACTATTTTCCTTAGTAGCTCTCTGTAGGTCTTCTCTCTTAGTATTAAGTTTTTCCTCTTGAAACTTTAATATCGTCTCTAGGATTTTTAAAAGTTCAACACTGTTACTTACATTTTGCTCCTCAGACCAACTTAAAAGTCTTTTTCCCTCTTCGCTATCTTGCTCAACTTCAATTTCCCCTGCAAGTCGTAAAATATTTTTTCTATCATCGCTTAATTCTTTTTCCATTTCTAAAACTATGGATTTAATTTCTTTTTGAAAATCTTTAAAATCCTTAGTGTTGAAGATTTTTTGAAGTATTTCTCCACGTTCCTTAGTACCGCTTATTAACAACTTTAAAAAATCTCCCTGAGCAATCATTACAGTCTGAGTAAATTGTTCCCTATTTATTCCAAGCAGCTCTTCTATTTCACTGTTAACTTCTTTAACATTGGTAACTACCTTTCCGTCAGGATAGATTAAAGAGGCATTGGCCGGTTCTCTAACTTCCTTATCACCTCTTTTGGACTTTCTCATATATTCAGGATTCCTCTTTACTTCATAGAGCTCTCCACGGCAGTCAAATTTTAAATTTACATATGTAGGAATATCTATTGATGCAAAGTCACTTCTTAACATATTATTGGATCTGTTATCACCACTAGCCGTTCCATAAAGCGCATAGGTAATGGCGTCAAAAATCGTAGTCTTTCCCGCTCCGGTATCTCCCGTTACCAAGTAAAGACCCTCATTGCCAAGAAGGCTAAAATCCACCTCCACTTTATCTGAATAGGGACCGAAGGCGGACATAGTAAGATGTAGCGGTTTCATATTCTCTCCTCCATATCCTTAAAAAACTTCTCTATAATTTGCTTGTGACTTTCAGTTAAATCACTTCCATTTTGTTCTCTATAAAATGTTTCAAAAAGTTCCATAGTGCTTTTCTGCTCTATATTTTCAATTTCAAATATCTGTGAATCATAACGTGTTCTACTGTTGTCAAAGGAAAGTTCCATTACATTGGGATAATAACTCCTTAAAATTCCTATTGCATCTAGAATTTCTCCCTCATCTGTAAGAGTTATGTGCATGTAGTCCCTCGGATTTCCCTCTGAAAGAACTTCTTCGGAAATTAATTCTTTTAAAGGGCCGCGTATTTTTCTCATATCACATTTGGGATTTAATGGAATTTCAGATATTGAATAATCTCCCTTCTCCCTTAATTCAAAGACAGTAACTGATTTATTATGGTTAACTTCAGAAAAAGAATATTTTAAGGGAGAACCTGCATATCTAATGCAATCTCTTCCTATTTTTTGAGAGCCGTGTAAGTGCCCCAAGGCCACATAATCAAAGCCGTTAAATACATCTGAATAGATTCCGTTAATTCCTCCCACAGGCTCCGTTTCCGAATCAGAACGAATTACCTCACCTGAAGATGGAAGCACAAATTGATGTGCTACTAAAATATTTCTCCTCTGAAAGTCAATTTCTTGATTTTTAAAAATCACAGCTAAACCGTCGGAATAGGATTCAATTTCTTCCTCCGGAAAAAATCTTCGCACATTCATGGGTTTTACGAAAGGAAGTAAATAAAAATCCACTTCACCATAATCATCTTCCACAGTTACTTTTCTCATATCTCCTTCAAATACTCCGGAAATATATATGTCGCTGTTTTTCATAATTCTACTTCCAAAACCTATTCGTTCAGGAGAATCATGATTTCCGCTTATGCAAATAACAATTACATCTTTTTGAGAAAGTGCAGTTAAAAACTCGTCAAATAAAGAAACTGCTGCCCCGCTGGGTACTGTCTTATCATATATGTCTCCTGCTACTAAAAGCACATCCGGTTTTTCTTTATCTATCTTTCTTAAAATCTGTTCCAGTATATGTTTTTGGTCTTCCAACATTGAAAAGCCATTAACTACTTTACCAATATGTAAATCGGCTATATGGAAAATTTTCATAGCTTATACCTCTTTTTCAAATAATATATATTATATCACAGTCAACTCCACCTATTAAAACAGGCGGCTAAAATCAACTGTCTTTTAAATAAAAAAAGACTGCTATTTTATAACAGTCTTAATAATATTAATTTATTTTTTCTAGAATAAGTTTTGAGCACTCCACTTGATTAGGGATATTTCCGTCTTTATCACGAACTCTCCAAATATCGGGAGTTATTTCATCAGCTACGTATATCTTGCCGTTTTCGTCATAACCCACTTCGATTTTAAAGTCAATTAATGTAAGACCCATTTCCGCCAACTCTTTCTTTAATACTTCTCCAACTTTTTCTAAAATATCCAATCCCTCGTCATACTGACCTTCAACTAAAATTCCTTTCATTAAGGCCAATCTTTCACTTATTAAAGGATCTCCCTGTTCATCGTCCTTTAACGTAACTTCAAGATATGGAGGATCAAAAGGCAGTCCTTCTTCAATAGAAAACCTTCTGCTCATACTGCCTGCTGTGAAATAGCGGAGTACAAACTCCAAAGGCGGTATTGTAAGCTTTCTAACTTTCATTAGACCCTTATCCAAATCAGCACCTAAATAATGTGTTGGAATTCCATTTTCTTCCATTACTTTTAGAAAATATTGAGAAATTTTTAAACCAATTTTCCCCTTTCCTTCCACACTTCCGCCTACTGTATTGGAACCCGGATCAAATATGCCATCTTCACCAGTTACATCATCTTTAAACAATAGGTACATATCCCCTGTAGCTTCATCAGTGAGCACTTGTTTTGTCTTTCCATCATAAAGTATTTTCATTAAAGTTTCCTCCTTAGATTTCACATTAACCAACCTATCATCAATTTTAACACAGCCTTAAAAAGCTGTCGATAAAAAACTGCTGAGGCAAAAGAAAAATCTATAATTAAAACACTTTACTAAAAGACAGTAAAAATACAGTTGAAACAGTAAAAAAACTCTCTTTTTAAATTATTTTTCTAAAAAGAATGATATAATTTCTTTAGATTTCATAGGAATTGTCCCATTAAATCCTCGGATTAATATTTTCCTATTAAATCTCCCTTTTTTAACAGAAACTGTAATGGTTTCTGTTTTTTTGTCTAAAGTTTTTCCGCTTTCTTTGGTGAAATGAAAAAATATATTAACGTTCCTCCCAACAAACCCACTATAAAAGGCAAAACCCAACCGAAACCATAGGAATGCAAAGGCATAATTTCAACTATGTACCTAATAAATTTCGGACTGAAACCTGTAGATAAAATGGCTTCAAAAATACTGTAAAGCAAAGTTAAAATAACTCCTCCTTTAAAACCTCCATCATTGGGAATCAGTTTCCTACCATAACCTAAAATTATAAGAGCTATACAAGTCGGATACATTGCCATAAATAGCGGATTTGAAAATTTCACTATATTATCCACTCCAAGTAATGCTACAGAAGTTGCAATTACAGATACTACAAGAGCTGTCAATTTATAATTAAGTCTATCAGCGCTTAATTCAACAAAGTAATCAGAAATTGCCGTTACTTGAGCTACAGCTGTCGTAAAGCAAGCTAAAAACACTGCTATTCCAAATCCCACCATTGTAATTCTTCCGCCAAGTAATTCTACTAGATTTACCAGTAGTGCTGAACGCTCAATTGTCGGATTAAATCTACTTCCACCGTAAGCTCCCATAAAAAGCAGACCACCGTACACTATAAACAAACATATAAAAGCAATGAAACTCGCCTTTAAAACCGCTTTGTTTCTGCTGCTATCAGATATATAACCCTTGCTGGTAATAGCCCCTATAAATACATTTGCCATCATAAAACTCACCAAAACATCTCCTGTTTGATACCCTCCTAAAAAAGAATGTACAAAAGTATTGGACACTACAGGTTCAGATGGTGTTCCCACAGGATTAACAAGACCTAAAATTACAATTGCAAATAAAATCAAGGCTAGAGCCGGCGTTAAAATTTTTCCAATCTTATCAATTACATTTTCCTTAGTTCGTACGAAGTAAAAGGCCAAAATAAAATAAATTATTACAATTGGTATATACGGCAACTTGGGAAAAATTCCTTGAAGGCCTAATTCAGCTGCAACTGCCGCTGTACGAGGTACTGATACAAAATTGGCAAAAACCATAATACATCCAACTATTATCTTATAAAAATTTTTACTAACCCTTGAAGTAATACTATCAACTGAACCTCCAGCAAAAGATATTACCACTATAGTTGCAAGAGGCAAAATAATTCCTGAAAGTGTAAGACCGAGAACCGCTGGAAACCATCCAGTGCCGCTTTCCAATCCCAACATAGGTGGGAAAATCAAATTACCTGCTCCAAAATAAGATGCAAAAAATGCCAGTCCTATAAATATAATGTCCCATCGTTTATAATTGTCACCCTGTTGTTTCATATGTAAACCCCCTTTTTATAATACTTAAACTCTTCTTATAACTCTCCTAAATGAAAACCATTTTATTCACTTAATTAACTTTGCTTTAAAATATCCTTGTATCACTTTAAAGTAATATTTAGATGTTTTATAATATTTACCCAAACAATCCCTTTTTTCTGTTATTTACTCTATTCTTTCAAAAATATTGTAAAAACAATACTATAATTTTTTACACCTTTCTAACCTGCTTTACATACTTCTTTCATATAAATAAAGTATAATTGCCTTTTAAGTTTTAAAAATTTACTGAAAACTTTAAAATTTGTCAGTATTCTTTATTAATTTAGGAGGACTAAAATATGATTGAAATAATTGAACAGTTAAAAACCTATTTTATAGAAATGCCCATTGCTATGACGGGCGGAACACTAATGGGATTGGGAGCTTTACTCTTAGCAATATCTTCCTTCAGCTATGATTGGAGAGCTTTTACAAATAAAAAGGCTTGGGGTGGAAAGACACTTCCTGCTCTTAAATAGGGAATTCTATTCTTAATAATAGGAGGGATTTTGTTTTTCGCTGATATCTATATAATAAACAAGCGCTAACTTTTCTAATTTAAAAGAACTATTACCATATTACTACTGGGAAACTTTTTCTTAAAAAGAGTTTTCTATCATTATTAAAGTTTATTTTTTATCCTCTTATAATTTTATGATAAAATATTATCATAGGAGATACAAATTTTTTCACTTTTATATCCGCTTTAAGTATCTCCTTATTTATTTGTTTTTTTATTTTAAAATTTTTACAAACATTTAAGGAGGAATCACAATGAAAAAAAGATTAATGACTTTGATTTTAACATTTACTATTGCGCTAGGTTTATTTCCCAACTTCACCAATGCGCAAACACCAATTAGAATTTGGTATAATGGAAATTACATAAACAGTGATGTAAATCCATTTATTGAAAACAACAGGACACTTGTACCTATTAGATCCATTTCTGAAAATTTAGGCTATGAAGTTAAATGGGATGACAGTACTAAAAAAATAACTATACAGGATGCTGAAGTTCATATTGAACTTACTGTAGGAGAAACTATAGCTAAAAGTAAGAGAGCTGATAAATCTCAAACCTTAACTTTAGATGTCCCAGCTAAAATTAAGGAGAATAGAACTTTTGTACCTCTTCGCTTTATAGCAGAACAGTTTGGCGCCAATGTAAATTGGGACTCCGACAATAGAACAGTAGCTATAGGTGATAATTATATAAAACCTGAAACAGTTGATACTTTAAAAAATACTAATACTTTTCAAGAAGCTTTAGTTACAAGAGTTATTGATGGAGATACTATTGAAATAAATATTAATGGCGTTAAGGAAAAAGTGAGGATGGTACTTGTCAATACACCTGAGACAAAACATCCAACAAAGGGCGTAGAATTTTTCGGTCAGGAGGCTTCTGCCTTTACCACTGAGGAATTGACAGGTAAAAAAGTCTATTTACAAAAGGATGTAAGCGAAAGAGACCGCTACGACAGACTCTTGAGATACATTTGGACTTCAAGACCTTTTACAGATGAACCCACTAAGGACGAAGTAATTCAGAATATGTTTAATGCAAAACTTATTGCCAACGGTTATGGAAATGTTTCAACTTTTCCACCTGATGTAAAGTACCAGGAACTTTTCCAAAATTTGGAAAATGAAGCAAAAAATCAAGGTTGGGGATTATGGCAACAATCTCTAGAAATTGAAACTGTTAAAACAAGCCCTGCTAAATCAAACTTAGAAGAAACTCCTCAAAGTTATAGCTATGTTGGAAATCGAAATTCTAAAATCTTTCACAGAGATAACTGCGTTTCAGCGGGTAAGATGAAGGATAGTAATAAAGTTCCATTAAATAGTAGAGAAGATGCCCTAGCTCAGGGATATAGACCTTGTAAAAACTGTAATCCATAATGTAGCATAATTATTTTCTAAGGGTATAGATACAATAACTTCTGCTCTTAATAGCTATTAATAAATAACAAATGGAAATTAAAAATTATTTTTGTTTAAGGAGGACAACCTATGAATAAAAAATTTAAAATTATGCTTTTAGTCCTTTTCTTAAGCCTTCTAACTGCTTGTAGCACGTCAAAAAATATAGAAACTGAAAATCACAATATAGATATGAACTTTTGTCGATTTTAATTTTGTGGAAAGATGTAATTTTTACAAATAAATTATATTTATAGTTTAGTAAGCTAAATGCTATTCTTTGTATTTTAAAGAATGGTTTTTTATTTGTTTACACTTTAAAAATTTATATACCATCCTTTTACCATAAAAATATAATATATTTAAAATAAAAATCTAATTAAGTAAAAACTTAATTAGATTTTTAGTGGGATGAAATATATTAAACTAAACTATTTGAATGTCTATAGCTATGTCAATAACAATTTAATAACTTTTACTTATTCTGCTACTTCTTCAGTCTTTATTGTAGCATTTGTACTCCACTCTTTTTCAAGTGCTGACCAATCTCTAACCGCCAATAACTCTTTCCAAACTTCCTTATCAGTTACACTGGTTCTGGTATAAGTGTGAGAATTTGTAGCTTCTTGAACTTGAGCATAGTACCATTCACTAGTGTCAGAATTGTCTGACCATCTCTTCATATCTGATAATAAATTATCTTTATGAGGCGTTCTCTCAAGTACAGAGTTTACCAATGTTGCTGCTTCTGCCCTTGTAATTAGTTGGTCAGGTTTAAAACTTCCGTCTTCATAGCCGTTTATAAGTCCGTGAGATGCCAATTTCTTAATGGAATCTTCTGCCCAATTGCCCTTTATGTCCGTGAACTTATAATTAGTTAAATTTCCATAATCTGATAGGAATCTTGATGCCATTGTTGCAAATTCACCTCTGGTTATATTTGCATCAGGTTTGAAACTTCCATCAGGATATCCTGTTACAGCTTCAGCATTGCTCATTGTGGAAATTGCATTGTTAAACCAGTCTGTACTTTGTACATCACCAAAGTCATTAGTTGTACTCCAGTATTTATTTCTTGATTCATCGGTCATCATTCTAAAGAATATAGTAGTTACTTCCGCTCTTGTAATATTGCCTTGCGGTCTAAAACTTCCATCAGGATAACCAATCATATAAGCGTAGTGATTATCTTTATTAAGTTTTACGCTAGGTATAATTAAGAATCCTTTATCTTCAACTACTTCTTTAACTACTTCAAGTTCTCTTCCCGGAACACTTCTATCATCTACTATAGCTATATTTTTGATTTTATCTCCGCCTTTAGCAGTGTTGTTAACTTTAACCTCAATAGTCATAGTATAACTTTCTCCAACCTTAATAGTTGGAACAGTATGCTCAACTAACTGGCCTGATATTTCAGCATCCTCTGGAACTACATTTAAAATATCCAGTTCACTTGGAACTCTATCCGAAATTTTTACATTTTCCAAATCTACGGTTCCTGTATTTTTGACTCTTATAGAATATTTAAATGTATCTCCAACTTCAACTTGTCTACTAGTTAAACTATCCGTTTTCGTTGCATGAAAAGAACTAATTGGAGGATTAACTTCTACAACGGCAGAATCCAATTCTTCAATTTGTATAAAGCCCTTATCACCTTTTACTACAATTTCTGTTGTAACACCATTAATATCTGTAACTTCAATAATGTCCCCGTCATCAGCTAACAGAATCTTGTCTTCTTCTTCCAACGATAACTCGCCTTTGTACTCTGTTAGCCTTGTCATTACTACAGTATTTCTAATGTCTTCGGAAGCATTTTCTCCCACTGTGGCCTTATAGATAAATGTTTTTATTCCTTTTGACGGTACTGCAGTTGAACCGCTTATTGTATTAGTTGCTTCATCATAATCAATTACATCTTCAAAAGATAAATCTCTTCTAACTAATTCTACATTCGTTAGGTTTTCATCTAGTACATCTTCAAAAGTCACTTCATTTACTGTGTTTGCTCTATTTTCTATTTCTATTTTATATGAAACGACATCTCCTAAATCTGCAGCTGTACTGTCTTTGTATTGAGTTTCTTTTTTAGTTTCATTTAAAACTTCTTTTTTAATTTTAGCAGTTCCCAATGTTCCATCAGGTTGCGGATTTTCTATAAATGTAATATTCATTTCAGGTATAACTTCATTACCACCTGTTTTTTCCGATAATGTTATATATGCATCTAGACTTTGTCCATCTGGCGTTGTTTTAAATACTGAGCTGTCCACATTTGCATAGAAGTTTGTAGATAGATAGTCCCCAGAGTTTGTAAATCCGTCTATAATAACATAGTCTCCGAATAAATCCTCACCTTCTTCTCCACCGTTACCATAGACATCTTTTAAACCTACCTGTATTGTTTTAGGAGTTAATCTATCAGTCACATTCTCTGTTACTACCGGACCATCTTGCTGAGTATCTCCTACATAAACTGCTTGTAAATTAATAGTTATCGGGTCTGTAATATAGTCTGACATTTCATATGCAGAACCATCCGCTTTTATATAATTTACCTTAATTATAAAATCAACATATACCGGAAAATTCGGATCATTCGGATCAGGAGTAGCCGGTAATGCTCTTGTAAATTTTGTCCTTGTATTTAACTCTTGTTGACTCTCCAAGTAATGATGTACTTCTTCAGTTATATCTATCTCTTGATTAAAATCCTTATTAATTTTGTACACTTTACTTTCTGCAGTTTCATGGTTAAGCGATTCTTCGTCATCTAAGAAAATGATAGGAGTGATTTCCCTTATGTTTTCTAAGTAACTATTTCTTTCTACCATATCAACTACTTTATTTAAATCTTTATTTAAATTAGTAACTTCATTTTCTGCAAATTCAACTTCAACCGCTTCCTCAGTATCTGTCGAATTAACAAGCATCGTCTCCTCAATTTGTACTCTATTATCCTCACTACTCTCATTAGCAAATGAACTAATAGGCGTCGTTAAAATAGATAACATCATAATAAATGTCAATAACAGTCCTGTTATTTTTTTTATTTTATTCCTTTTCATACATACTCCTCTTATATAGTAAATATATTATTTATATCTATAAGAGAGACAAATATCTCTCTTATAGATATGATCTAATTTAATCTATAGTTCTAATGTCGATACTAGCTCGTTTACCTTCTTTTTGCGTAGTGATTCGTATTGTGTCTCCGGATTTCATAGTTTTATTAAAATATACCATTTGAGCCTTCCCTGTTCCTATTACATTAAGATCAGAAACAAGTTCATTTGTAGAATTATTATATATATTAATTTTAGCTCCTTCTTCAGTAACCAATCTAACCCTAGTAACATAAGTCGCAGTTACATCAAGTTCTGTATATTCATCTACTTCTGAACTTTTTACTTTATCAAAGAATATATCTGAAAGTAATTTCCCATCTTCTTGGAATACTGCATAAATCGGTTTATCTACTTTATCGCTTCCTTGTACAGGTACTCTAAGTAGCTTATTACCTTGAAGATCTCCTCCATATTCCTTTACTAATAAAGCTGCTAGAACATCATTATCCTGTGTAGATATTTTTCCATTTACATCTGTATCAAACACGCCTAATATTTTAGAACTGTTAAATACTTCATTTGGATTTGTTTTTCCTTCTTCTACAACACCTTTTTTAAATATATAAACTTTACCCTTCTTATTTGTTGAATTTTCATCTGCATTTCTAAACTCTACGTTAGCGAAGAATTTATCTTTTACAGTTCCCTGCATATAAATTATTTCGGCTTCTCCTATGGATAGTAGGTTTTTATTGCCAATATAGTCAAAAATATATTTTAAAGATTTTTCTACAACTACTTCATTATTTTCAGTATTGTATTTTCCATCTAATTTTGTGCTATATACTTCATATTCATTTGATGGATTAGATAAAACCAAGTCCCAACCAACTGATGAAAACTTATCTTTATGGTAACTTGTAATCTTTACTTCATCATATCCAAATGTAGGTTCTCCAGCTTTTATACCGGATGTTCCATCAGGAATCCTATCTATTACTTTGCCTTTAGCATCTAATGGAAATCCTATTGGAACTAAATTGTCATTGTTAATCTTTTCAACATTTTCATCTGTAAAATCATAAACCAATTGACCTTCTTCTCCACCATGAGTAGCTAAATTGCTTGCATCTCCTATACCTTTATGTTTAATAGATATTGGAGTATAGAAGTTATCTATATAAGCTGAACCTATAGCAACTTCGGATTTGTTATTAAACACAGTTGTAGATTTAACCAAAAGAATATAATTATCTTCCACATCTACTAATCCCTTAACAACTCCATCTAGGACTTCTCTGTCCACTAATCCCTTTAAACTCTTATCAGCTTGAGTATATAGAACATCAAAATCTCTTTCTGATATTTCACTGTTAAGATATTTATATATATTTGAATTTTGAATATCTAAAGGAATTAAGACATATTTCATTTCAGGAATATAACGTCCTTTTCCAAAAGTTGCCGTTACTTCTACAGGTAATCCTTCATAGCCTTTTTCTTTGTATATTTTCTTATTCGGCACATTAAATTTAACCATAGCTACCGGTATATCAGGAGTTGGAACAATTTCATCATCAACCTTTGCAGAGTTTTTAACATTTGCTCCAAATTGAATACCTTCAGCTTCTGTTTTTACCTGTACATTAATCGTAATTGTTACAGTATTATTCGGAGCTATAGAATTAATTACTCCTTTGATTACTCCATTATCATTTGTTAAAACAGTCCCATCATCAGAGTTGTAATCTTTTATTATTACATTCTCATTGATCTCATCTTCAAAATTTATATTTGTCATCGGTATATTACCGGTGTTTTTTATTTTAACTACATATTTTACTAATGAACCCGGACGAATCATTTGACCTATTAATTCTTCTTCTGATTCATCACTAATTAAATACGCTTTTTTAGTTTTTTCCGAAGATGAAATTTGGTCTATTGGTAATTCCGGCGTCTCCGGGTATTGTGGTTCCACAGGTACCTTTGGATTCTCAGGATCTGTTGGATTTTCCACCTCTTCAGGAGATACTGCAGCTACGTTCTTCGCATTTGCATCTTCTGTTAAACCCGCAACTTTAACAGTAACTTTAAAAGATATCTCTACTGTTTCTCCTATTTTTATACTAGCTATTGTTCCGCTTATTACTCCGTCTCTTTCTACTATTGTGGAACCTACAGGAGCAGATATGCTATTTTGAATATACTCCACAGATTTATTTAATTTATCTTCTATCTGTACATTCTTTAACTCTACATTTCCTGTATTTTCTATCTTTATTACATACTTTAATTCCGCTCCCGGTGTTACTGTCGAATTTTCGCCTAGTTTTTGTCCATTTAGATATGCTTCTTTTTTGGTTTTAAAACTCGGTACCGGTACTACTTGCGGTTTTTCTTCATCAGGTACTTCTTTTCCACCTACTACAGCCACATTTTCAAATACTGTTCCGGCTTCTACATTATCATTTACTTTCACAGTGACTTTAAGCGTTGTTTCCGCTCCGGCTGCCAATCGAGCTACAGTATACTTAATATTTTGTCCGCTTACTGTTGCTGTCGGTTCTGTCTTTATTATTGTTAAACCTGTCGGCACACTATCTTCTACAACAATATCTTCTTTCAATTCACTTGTTGTGTTCTTAATCGTAATAGTATAGAAGAAAGTTTCACCAGGTTTTACTTTATCTGTAGATGCAACTTTTGTATGTCCCGGATCAGTCACATTTCCATCTACTTTTCCTTCATCCGGATCTAACGGTTCTCCCTCCGGATCTGTTCCTGTAGATACTGCTATATTTGTATATTGTCCTATTACTGCATCCTTTTTAACTTTTGCTGTTATAGTTAAGATGATTTCTTCTCCACCAACTAAATCTACAGCTGTTGTAGTTAATTTATTTCCATTTTTAGTTACAGGTATATTTGTTCCTAATACTGAATCTTGACCATCTTTTATCAGTTTTGCAGTTCCTCTTACATCTTCAAAAACTGCCGGAACATCATCTGTTACTATTACATTTTTAATTAATGTATTGGGTTTACCATTATTTTTCGCTTTTACTGTAAATGTTACTGAGTCTCCCGGATTTACATTTACCTTATCTACTGTTTTTGTAGTTTTAAATTCACCTATTCCAGGTACTACCTCAGGCTTTTCCTCATCAGGTACTTCTTTTCCGTCTATTACAGCCACGTTTTCAAATATTGTTCCTACTTCTACATCATCATTTACTTTTACATTAATTTTAAGTATTGTTTCTGCTCCAGGCGCTAGACTAGCCACAGTATACTTAATATTTTGTCCGCTTACTGTTGCTGTCGGCTCTGTATTTATTATTGTTAAACCTGCCGGTACTTTATCTTCTACAAGAATGTTTTCTTTTATTTCACTTGATGTATTTTTAATCGTAATAATATAGAAGAAAGATTCGCCCGGTTTTACTTTATCTGCAGATGCAACTTTTGTATGTCCCGGTTCAGCTACATTACCATCTACTTTTCCTTCATCTGGATCTAATGGTTTGCCATCCGGTCCAACTCCGGTTACTACTGCTATGTTTGTGTACGGTCCTATCTTTGCGTCCTTCTTAACTTTTGCTGTTATAGTTAAGATGATTTCTTCTCCACCAACTAAATCTACAGCTGTCGTAGTTAATTTGTTCCCATTTTTTACTACTGCTATATTTGTCCCTTCTCCTGAAGCTTGTCCTGCTTTTACTAGTTTTGCAGTTCCTCTTACATCTTCAAAGATTGCCGGAACATCATCTGTTACTACCGCACCTTTAATTAAGGTATTTGTTGCTCCTTCGTTTTTCGCTCTTACTGTAAATGTTACTGTATCTTCCGGATTTACTGTCACTTTATCAACTGTCTTAGTAGTGTTAAATACGCCTATTCCCAAGTTAACTTTTACATCTGAAAAATCCTCTTCTATAGTCTGTATAAAACCTTTATCACCTTTTATAATTATTTCTGTTGTAACTCCGTTAACATCTGTAATTTCAATAATATCTCCGTCATCAGCTAACAAAATTTTATCTTCTTCTTGCATTGATATTATGCCCTTATATTCTGCTAACCTTGTCATAACTACAGTATTTCTTATATCCCCGTAAGCATCTCTACCTACTTTTGCCTTGTAAATAAATGTTTTTATTCCCTTTGACTGTACAGATGCGGAACCACTTATTGTATTAGTTGTTTCGTCATATTCAATTACATCATCAGCAGCTAAACCGCCCTTTACTAACTCTATATCCGTTAGATTTTTATCTAGTACATCTTCAAAAGTTACTTCATTAACTGTATTCGCTTTGTTTTCTATTTCTATTTTATATGAAACGATATCTCCTAAATCTGCAACTGTACTGTCTGCATACTGAGATTCATTTTTTGTTTCATTCAAAACTTTTTTCTTTATTTTTGCTGTTCCCAATGTTCCATCTGGCTGTGGATTTTCTATAAATGTAATAATCATTTCAGGTACAGCCTCGTTTCCACCTGTTCTTTCCGATAAAGTTATATATGCATCTAGGCTCTGTCCATCAGGTGTAGTTTTAAATACTGAACTATCTACAGTTGCATAGAAGTTTGTAGATAGATAGTCTCCAATATTTGTAAATCCGTCTATAACCACATCTTCTACAAATAAATCCTTGTCTTTTTCTCCACCGTTTCCATATACATCATTTAAGCCTATCTGTATATTTTTAGGAGTAAGCTTATCAGTTACATCCTTTGATACTACTCCTCCTCCTTGAGGACTATCTCCAACATAAGTTGCTTTTAAATTAATAGTTATCGGGTCTGTAATATAGTCTGACATTTCATATGCAGAACCGTCCGCTTTTTTATAGTTTACTTTGATTACAAAATCAACATAAAGTGGAAAATTCGGGTCATTTACTGCAGGAGCAGATGGTACCGCTCTAGAAAATCTCGCTCTAGTATTTAATTGTTGTTGTTGACTTTCTAAATAGTAATGTACTTCCTCAGTTATATCTATCTCTTGATTTGAGTCCTTATTAATTTTAAATACTTTTGTTCCCGGCGCAGTAATATCAGTAAAATCATTTGTTTCTATTGCTTTTACTTCAAATTCACAAAAGCCTTCAACTTCATAGAAATTATCTCCTTTAATGACAGACTTAAATTCTACTGTTTTAGATTCTTCAACTGAACCTGCTTTTAAAGTTGTCTCTATATTTATTCTCTCTTCCGGATTAATATCTCCAAATAAAATTCTATAGATGTTTCTTTCATCTGAACCATCTTCAAAATTCATATATTGCTGGAAAGTATTATTAATGTTAATATTTTCTAGAAACGGATCTTGAAAAACATTATTTACCTTTTCCAAAATCTCTTCATGATTAGTCCCTGTTAACTCAAACCCTTCTGGCACTTCAAATTCATAAACTACATTTTTTGCTACTGCATTACTGCTGTTTATTATTTCTGAAGTTATTAATATTTCCTCTCCATTAGATATTGCCTCTCTATCTGAATTAACAGATAAATCTACTTGAGCTTCTTCCTCTTCAAGTAACTCCTCTACTATTTCCTCTTGCGGAAATTCTTCTACTAGTACATCTTCTAATATTTCTTCTTCTGATCCCTCCTCCGGTAATTCTACCTCAACAACTTCATTTGCCAATACTTGTCCATTATTAACAGTTTGTGCAAGTGCCTCTAACGGTGTCGCTAAAACAAATATCAACGCGAGCAGTAAAGCCATTTTCCTTTGAAAATTTTTCATTTTACTAGCCATATACACCTTTCCTTTCTTTTGTTAATATCCCTTAGATACACAGATGAGTCATCTATGTATCTAAGATTTATCCTTTAATCTACCGTGAGAACTATTACGTTTCTCACCTTTCCCTTAGCTTCAACAATAATGGTTAATTCGCTTCCTGCATCTTGCTCTTCAAATCTTATAATTTGTTTTTGCCCGGTTCCTTCATCAATTGCTATAACTTCATTATTTTCGTCATATATTGTAATTATTGAGCCTTCTTCTGCAGTAAACAAAATTCTAATTGAGTCTACTCTAGTAATTTCTATACTTGCTAAGTTTCCTATATCTTTTTCAACTACTTTAGCAAGACCAATATCAGATAATAACTTTTGTCCCGGACCAAAATCCATCGGTCTTCCTGTTTCCTCATCGATAGTGATCGGTCCTTCTTGGAATACAGCTTCTATAGGATAAGGATTTTCTTCATTAGCTATATTTCTCATGATTTTCCCATTTCCATCTCCACCATGTATAGCAGCTAATACATTATAAAATTCTTCATTGTCTCTCGTATCTAACACTCCACTTTCCGATTCAAAAACTCCAAGTAGATTTGATGGATCAAATACATCTATAGGTTTTTTATCTCTTGTAGAGTCTTCGGCATATTCCTTACTGAATATAAAGAATCTACCGCCCTTTTTTTCTTCATTTGCATTAGAAACCCTTATATATGCATAATGTTCATCTTTTTCTACAGCATCTTCTGTTATATCCAGTGCTTCCACTAATATTTCCGATAGCACATTTGAATTTGCTCTATAGTTAAAGACATATTCCACTTCTTCTATTTTTCCATCTATCATCGTAAAATCTTGCTTATCATCCAAAGTTATAGCCGGGTACTTTTGAATTTCAGTTGTCTCTTCTCCAGTATCTAAGTCCAATAAATTCCAACCATCTTTTTCAAATTTATCAGCTTCATAACTAGAAACTTCTACTACGTCATATCCAAAAGTCGGTTCAATATCCTTTATAACTTCATTGCCCTTTAGTATAGGTTTAGAATTTATTACTTCTCCCTTTACATCTAGTGGAAATCCTATTAGTTTTTTAGATTCTTCAAAATCAAGTTTAGTATCTTCGCTGTCATCATTTGTTTTCACAACATTGTCATTAGTGTTAGCGTATACAGGAATATTTTTTACTCCACCATAATCTTCAAAGTTTGATGCATTTCCAACACCATTATGAACAATTGGTGCTTTGGTGTAGAAATTATCAACTATTACTGCACTAACTGTTCCGTTTGAAGTTCCATACTGATTGAATGAAGATCTAACAAATAAAATTCCATTGTCTTCAACTTCAACTGAAATCGGTATTTCTCTTTCTCCCGGTTTTAACGGTTCCGCTTCTCCATCTCTAATAGTTCCGCTTTTATATTTTAATGCTCCATCTGCATCTGTTTTTTCCATTAACTCATCAAATTCACTTTTTACCTCTTTGATTATTCCAGTAACAGGATCAGAAATCTTTTTCGTTTCGCCACTTATATTTAAATTAACAGCATCCGGATTCTCCATATCATATGGAACGAATACCCAGTCCACAGATTCAAGCTCTGAATCTATTACAAGTCCTAAATTATCATCTTTAATTTGCTCAGGTACCTGAGCAGTTAATTTAACTTCCAATGCCCTATAGCTTGGATCATTTTTATAAATTTTTACATTTTCCATTTCAGGTTTTGTAATAACAGGTTCTGTCTTTGTCGGTAAGCCTCTCATATATACAAATTCATAAACATATGAATCAGCAATTCCAACCTTCTTATTATTATATGAAGCATTATATGTGAAGTATTTATCATCATAGTCCCAACCCCAAGCAATTGAGCCTGAACCGTCATTTGATGTTTTAAATATATTTCCAGATAAATCTAAAAATACAGATGATGATCTTTCAGTTGAAATATCATACATATATCCGGGTTGTTGAAATGTAAGGTCAATCCAAGTTTCCTTAGGATCTATTGCAGGCATTCCTTTTTCTTTAGTTCCTTTTTTATAATAATATCCATTTTTATACTCTAATTGATTATGGTCACTATCTAGAACTACTCCATTTTTATCTTTTAACATATATACTTCGTCCCAAGCAGTCGGATGAAGAGTATTAAAGCCATAACCTAATTTCCCATTTGCTATCTTACTGTTTGTCTCTGTAACATATTTAGGAAATTTTTCGCTCCTATCATAAATTTGAGTATCTCCATCACCTATAATTCTAGGATATAGATACGCTTCCTTAGTTCTAACGTCATTTGAATCTTCATAACCACCTTCTCTGGATTGACCAAAGTATCTTCCATCTCCCCAAGCCCAGGTCCTACCTTTTTGGTCAATAAAGAAAGATACTGACTCTCCTGCAAATACTTTTTTTGCAATTGGAGTATAACCAACATAATCAATATCACTTTGAGCTATTTCTACTTTTTCCGGAGTAGATATACTTCTATATGCACCAGCTCCAGCTCTCTCGAAAATCTGTCCCCATTCATATACATTTCCATTACTATCTAAAGCTACATTCCTAGAATAGCTGGAATCTATTGCAACAATATTAGACAAAGTTTCTATTTTATTAAATTCTCTGGTAATACCTGCTGTTCTACCATTTCCCAAAGCTCCATAAACTCCATTGCCCATGGACCATACCGTACCGTCATCAGCTAGAGCTAAAGTATAGTTATCTCCCGGAGCAACTTTTATAAATTTATGTTCATTTGCAGATAGCGAAGTAACTTTTTTGGGTTTAGACAGGTAACCTGCAGCATTTGGAATCCTACCGTTATCAGCATATCCCCACATCCAAACATCACCGTTTATATCTACTGCCGCTACATGGTGTGCCTGATTTGCCTTTGCAGGATAAAAGTCAACTATTTCATTTGGGATTTGAACTTCCACAGGAGACAAATTAGACAGTGAATTAGTTCCATTACCCATTTGACCTTCTAGACCACGTCCCCAAGCATATACTTTCCCTTTATCTGATAAGGCATATCCCGTTTCATAGCCTGCAGCTATTTTCACTATATTTATATTCTTGTCTACAAAGTAAGGAATTCTTCTTAATCCGCCATGATATCTTTGTTGTTCCGCTGTTTGATTCACTCCTGCTCTTCCAGAAATATTGTATCCCCAAGACCAAACTTTCCCTTGAGCATCTAGGGCATAGCCTCCAATTTTTGCTGATGCAGTCTGAGTAAATCTGATTAATGAAAGTTGATCATATACTGGGGCATCTTTACCATAATCAAAATTATAATTTTGAGTTTGTCCTAAGCCCCCTGCCACATTAATGTATCTTTGCAACAAATCTTCTGCTGTTAAATAATCTGTCCCGGGTTCTGTATTCCCTTCAATTCGCGCTTCCACTTTATTCATTGGTGTAACTAAACTGGTAAACATAATAGCTACTAAAAATAAAGTTAATATTTTGTTTTTTTTCATACATCTCCTCCTTGTGAACAATACCTTTGAAATCACTACTTTATAAATTTTATTCCCAGTTTGACATATGCGTGATTTAAAGTATTTTATATTTCTAAAAAACTATTTTTAACAAATCTCTCAATCACATGCCCCCTTTGCTACCCTTAGTGATTAATTTGAACAATAAAAAGACCCAATTACGCATAAAAAAACAATTGAAACATTTTAAATGTTTTAATTGGCAGCAAAACAATACTTTTTTAATGTTCATTTTTTTTATTTATTATAACTGTTTTTAATTTAAAAAGCTATGTTTTTGTATAAAATAAATACAATAAATTATCATATGATCTTTTTGTGCTTTTAAAATACATTTTAGTGGCACCAATGGAGCTTGTAATAATGACGTTCGTAGAAATGTTCTAAAAAAACAAAAAGACTTTTTTTAGAAACCACAATTATTTTCAAATTTTTTATAAAAAAAGTATATATACTTTATTAGTACATATACTTTCTTGAAAAATACTATAAATAACCATCAGAATTATTTTTTAATCTATATTTAAATTCTATTATTTAAAACAAATTTAAAAGGACAAAGTCCTATAAATTTTAGAACTTTGTCCTTATTAACAGCTTAATTATTTGTCCAACTTTTTGGGTCAGTACAAAAATTTCATTTCTTTTTTAATTTTTATTTAGTTACTCCATTAATATCCACTGAAGAATATGAACTACTCCACTCTTTTTCAAGTGCTGACCAATCTCTAACCGGCAACAACTCTTGCCAAACTTCCTTATCAGTTACACTGGTTCTGGTATAAGTGTGAGAATTTGTAGCTTCTTGAACTTGAGCATAGTACCATTCACTAGTGTCAGAATTGTCTGACCATCTCTTCATATCTGATAATAAATTATCTTTATGAGGCGTTCTCTCAAGTACAGAGTTTACCAATGTTGCTGTTTCTGCCCTTGTAATTAGTTGATCAGGTTTAAAACTTCCGTCTTCATAACCGTTTATAAGTCCGTGAGATGCCAATTTCTTAATGGAATCTTCTGCCCAATTGCCCTTTATGTCGGTGAACTTATAATTAGTTAAATTCCCATAATCTGATAGGAATCTTGACGCCATTGTTGCAAATTCACCTCTGGTTATATTTGCATCAGGTTTGAAACTTCCATCAGGATATCCTGTTACAGCTTCAGCATTGCTCATTGTGGAAATTGCATTGTTAAACCAGTCTATACTTTGTATATCACCAAAGTCATTAGTCGTACTCCAGTATTTATTTCTTGATTCATCGGTCATCATTCTAAAGAATATAGTAGTTACTTCCGCTCTTGTAATATTGCCTTGCGGTCTAAAACTTCCATCAGGATAACCAATCATGTAGGCATAGTGATTATCTTTATTTAACTTTGAGGTTATCGTCCCCATTGGCCACCAAGGATTTTCACCATCTATTTTCTCCCATACTGCATAAAGAATTGTATTTTTCTCTATTACAAAAGTATCTCCCTCTACATAAGTCGGTTTTGTTGCATTTTTATCCTCGGACCATCCTAGGAATTATATCCCTCTCTATTTACTGTATTTTTACCTAGAACATTTACAATATCTTTTACTTCATAAATTTTATCATCAACAGGAACTTCACCTGAATTATATCCATTACCATCATAGACAACTATTAATCCCCCAACAAAACTTACATCATAGTTATTATAAGCTTTATTATATTTTACACCTGTAGGATAATTAATGGTCTTATCCCCTGAAAGCTGATTAACATTTTCCACATTTGTATTGTAAACACCTTGTATCTTTGGATATTTAGCCTCATCTAAGTAATAAAATCCTCTTCCCGAAATATTCTCGCTAAATTTTGTATTTTTTATTGTAACAGGTTCATAATAAATAAAGTCATCATCTGATGTCTTTCTATCTTCACTAGGAAGTAAGTTAATTGCTCCACCATTTTTAACAGCTGTATTTTTAGTAAACACATTATTATCTAAATTTATAAATCCGTTTTCAATACTCTCTAAGAAATTTATGGCACCACCACTAAGATTAGCTTTATTACCTTTAAACTCCGTACCACTTACCTCCATCGTTTTAGTCGCATCTACCAGTATTGCTCCTCCATGTGCATTTGAACTATTTTCTTTAAAAGAGCTGCCTCTAATATATACTTCTACCTTTGATGGTTCGGTACTTCCCTGCAATCTAGTTGAATCATTTACATTTATTGCTCCTCCACCAAAATCTGATACTTTATTCTTATCAAAATTCGACTCGGATACTTCAAGTTTTTTTATTCCATCTACTTGTATTGCTCCACCATAATACTTTGTACTATTTCCAATAAACTCTGTTTCTTTAATATTTATTGAAATTTTAGGATCCACATTTAATGATTCTGCACTAATAGCTCCACCATGAGCTTTTGAACTATTTCCAGTAAATTTGGAGTTTTCTGAGATATTTAGATTTATCTTCCCATATACTTTAGAATTGGAAGGTCCATTCCTAGGAGTATAAACACAAATTGCACCGCCATCGCCATATTCAGTACCAGCAGTATTATTGTCAAACAAAGTATTTATTATTTCAATATTCAGTTCATTATCAATGGAATTTTCTGCTTTTACAGTTGTGCCATAAACAGCTCCACCATGAGCTTTTGAACTATTTCCAGTAAAAGTTGAATCGATAATTTTAACATTGTGGTCACTTTCTCTTTGTGGACTTAAATATAACGCTCCCCCATTATCATCATTTTGATTATTTATAAATTTTGAATTTTCTATTAAGGTCTCCCCATGTGAATTTATAGATGCAGCACCTGGTCTATTATTTTCGAAAACAGAATTTTTAATTTCCACTTTTCCTGGTGCCTTTGTCCAACCGCTATAATATATGCCTCCTGAAGTAAACATTGTACCGTTAGTTGTATTACTTTTTAAAGCAACATTGTCAACATTCATATTTACTCTGCCTGAGATATAGATAGGTGCACCTTGTGATCCTATTATATTATTTTCTATATAAGAATTTGCTAGTTTAAAACTGGAATAAGAATTTGAATCTCCTGATGTTTGAATAAAAATTGTTCCACCCCAATTACTATTATTGTTATTATTAAACTCACTATTATTAATTTCTGTACAAACGTAACCTTCAATATTTAAAGCAGTTCCGCCTGAGCCATTACTATTTTCAAAAAAAATACTTTCTTCTATAAGCAAGTTTACCTCATCAGCATTTTTGTAATCTCCAAATATAGTTATAACCCCTGAGTTAAAACTTCCGCCAACTCCACCTTCGATTTTATGCTTTTTAAAGCTACAATGTCTTAAACTTAAATCAGTCTCACTATAAATCGCTCCATTATTATTACCATTAAACTCAACATTTGAGAACGTTACAGATGCCTCTCTATTTTTAATTTTAAACATAAATTCATTTTCAGCTGCATTTCCAATAAAAGTATTATTGTTACCTTCAATTAAAACTGAATGTTCTATTATTAAAGGTTCTTCTATTGTTATATCTCCAACTATATTAATTGACTTAATTGACGAGTCTGCAATAGAAGCTTTTAATTCTTGAAAATCTGTTACTTCAGCTATACTTTCTTTATTTAAAAAAACATCTTCATCAAAAAACTCTTTATTAAAAGTTTCTTTACTATTTCCTTGATTATCTTCTGAAGATTTAGTAGGAGTTTTTTTAACCTCATTTAAATTGTCAGCTTCTGAGAAGTTTTCATTAATTTCCTCAGTCTCATTCAATTTAATAACTTCTTTACTTTCTACATTTTCACTGTTTACTAGGTCTATATTTTCATCCATTAAATTTTCTTCTAAAACCTTAGTCGACTTAATTTGTCCACTTATATCTTCTGCTGCATCTTTTGCCAATGAAGTACTTATAGGTAATATGTAAATGCAAACTACGATAAATGCCAATAAAAATCCTATAACTCTTTTTATCGCATTATTATTCATATTAAACATCTCCCTTTTATATTCTTTACTATTTCAATATATTTATGACTATTATTGTACTTGATAACAATCACTATTTCAAGATATGAATATTTGTATAAATACTACTCAATACAAAAATATGTTAAATTGTTAGATTATATATAAACGTTCTTTTTATATTCGCTAATTAGACACTTATATTAAATAAGATAATTAAATAAAAATATATAAATATTGTGTCGTTCTCCATAGTTAAACGCCTACATTTCTACATAATTTACTATTCTAATATATTTACAACTATTGTACTATTTTTAAAGCAATATTTCTTGCAGCTAATATTTGTATAAATATAATTTCATACAAAATCACATTCCAGTATTGGATCATACATATGTGATTTCATTTTTATATAGGCTAATTAAAAACTTATAAATAATAGGGTTATTAATTAAATAAATTCATAAATCATTTATGAATTTTATACGATTAAATATAGAACATAATGACATTGTTTTATAATTGAAATATAAAAAGTAACACTGATTTAAAAATATAAGATTTTATTAATTCTGTTAGAGATTTGAATAAATACGATAAAAAAGAGCAAAAAAAAGCAGACGCACTCGTCTACAAAATTTCTATTATTAATATGAATAAAATCCTTTTATCCAAAGATTTATTTATAAAAAATATAATGGTCGGGGTGAGAGGATTTGAACCCCCGGCCCCATGGTCCCAAACCACGTGCGCTACCAAACTGCGCTACACCCCGAAGCAATTACTAATAAATTATATGATTTATATTTTCTTTTGTCAAGACCTATTTTGAATTTTAGATAATTGACATCATATTTTTCTCAATATATAATAACTAAGATGAAAAGAGGGATATTATGAAAGCTGTTGTTTTTGATTTAGATGGAACACTTATAGACTCTATGGATATGTGGGAAAATTTACAAAAAACCTTTGTTGAAGATAAAAATTTAATTCTTACAGATGAAGTTTCGCAAACTATGGCCACTATGAGTCTTAATTTAAGCTCTGCCTATTTAAAAGAATATTATAATTTAAAAGACAGTGCCCAAGATATTTACAATTATTTTAAAAAAATTATTATAAACTACTATATCAATGAAGCTAAACCTAAGGAAGATGCATTTGAAACTGTTGAAGCATATAATGACTTAGGATATGATGTAGTTCTTGGTACTGCTACAAATTATGAATTTATTGAGCCTTTACTAGATAGATTTGATTTAAAGAGACATTTTAAATTTGTTCAAACAGTCCATTCAATAAAAACAAATAAAGATAATAGTAAGTTCTTTAAATTAATTTCAGATAAACTTGAGGTTGTTCCTGATAAAATATTTTTATTTGATGATGCCAGATTTGCTCTTAATGCTGCTAAGGATATTGGAATTAAAACAGTAGCTGTCTATGACAAATATTCTGAAAAGTTTTGGAATGAAATAAAAACTGAAAATGATTATGCCATAAAAACTTTTAAAGACTGGGACGTAAAATGAAATTAATACTCTACTTTCTCATTAGAGGGATAATAGTTTTTATTTTGACCTTTTCCATTTTTTCAATAGTAAGAACTAAGTACTTCAGCTATTTAAAGAAGAACTCCTCTCCCAAAAGAGAGGTTTTACTAAGCGTGTTTATAGCTTATATCTCAGTTTTATGCTTATTTTTATTTACACCTAACGTATTAATTGCCAATTCAGGTATAGATTTAAGTGCTGAAAATTTTGATTTTGTTGGCGATTTTAAAGATAGAATTACTTCAGGTGCATGGGGTGTAAATTTAATACCCTTTAAAACCATTATTAGCTATGTTAAGTATTCCAATTTTCACAATGCCTTTTTAAATATTGCGGGAAATATTCTTATTTTTATTCCCTTGGGATTACTTCTTCCAATAATATATAAGGGGTTTAGAAAATTTTCAAAAACTTTTTTAGCCAGTGTTTTTTTCAGTTTATTTATTGAATTTATTCAATTTTTTATAGGCCGTTCTGTGGATATTGATGATTTATTTTTAAATACTATTGGAGGATTAACAGGATATTTAATTTTTCATTTATTATATAAAAATGGAAAAATCAAAGTTTGACCTTCCTTGATTATTCTTATATAATAATAGTACAAGGGGGCGAAATTGGCTTCGACGGGGGTCTGAAACTTTTAGTAGCGAGCCGTTGTGAGGAACAACGATAAAAGCTTCAACAAAAACAAACGATAACGAAAATTACGCGTTAGCTGCCTAAGCTGCAGCTCATCTATTGAAAGAGCCCCACGGCTTTCAAATAGGTGTCAAATTCAGTGGGAAACGAAACTCTGCAAGTTGCCATAACAGAGGGGGTATCAATGGCAATATAGTTTGAAAATCCTGTTAATTGGAGTTTTAAACCGAATCCCAAATAATTAACTGCGCTCGGAGAAACTGACTGGGAAGGGCTTTCGGACGTGGGTTCAACTCCCACCGCCTCCACCATACATACTGTATTTTGTGTTGCTTTAGAACATAAAAATACTTTTTGTTTTAGTATTTTGTATTCTCTTTGTTTTTATTTTCTAAAAACAACTATAAAAATCATATAATATAAAACATTAAGAGAGTACCTTCGTCAGTACTCTCTTTTAATATTATTTCGCTCTATTGGTTTTTCTTTAAGTAAAATTTTAAACTACAGTCGATCTTCTTTCGTTGTTTATCTCTTATAAAGTTTTCCACTTCTTTTGCAATTATTTATCTCAGTTGATTAATTATTGCAATCCCCAAAAGTATTTGTAAAATCATCCACGAAATCGTATTAAAATCATATAACAATTTCATTCTCATCACCTCATACCGATTTTACTTACTCTTATAGCATTATAATAATATAGAATTGCACTCATTTCAAAGATTAATACTTTGTTTTTAGATAGTGCTTTCAGATTTAATCTTTCGTGATATATTGTGATTAACATAATTCTTTTCACATATCACCCCTTTGCCTCTTATTATAGTTTATGTAGTAAGAGGCAATTTTCTGCTATTTAATGGAAATTTCTTATTAAATTTCTTTAAGTCAAGACTAGATGATTTTATAACTTCTTACAAAATTAGAGATATTGTAGTTTTATATTTTAGCGGGATAATTTCTAGTAAAAAGACCAATACAATCTTACGTTTATGAAATAATTTTAACCGGACCTTTAACAGATGATTTAATAAAGGACTATAATTTATAACAAAGTACTCTAATCAATAATCTTCTAGCTTTGTCCTATCTTTAATTAAATATTTATTTTATAACTCTTTAGTTTCTTATAGAACTGATAATATACTTATCACAAAATATATATTCAATACCTTTTCAAAATCACTTGTACTTATTTTTAATCTACTTTCAGCTTATATCTAAGTTATATTGCTCTCTTTATTCTTCAAAATTTGGAATAACTTCCCTAGTCTCCACTCTTCTCTCCAAAGCTTTCTTTAGATACTTTATATATGTACTTTGTTGTTTGTTTAAATATTTTTTGATAAAGGGTTTCATCCAAAATTTTTTAGGTCTAACATCTTCTGTAAAATCAACAGTGGTATTTTCTCCGTCAAAGGTAAATATACCAATCCAATGTCCGCTTATATTTTCGTTGTCCATGTCAAATTCATATGTACTATATGGCTCCAGCTTCGTTATTGTAAACAAGAGTGTATTGATGAGCGTAGTTCTATAGAGTTTTAAATTGATTATAATAAATTTCTAAGGCAGTTTATCTGCTTATTTTGTCTTGTAAAAATACCTTATAGATTTAAAGACCAACTATTTAATAGTTTTTTATAGCACAATTTTTTGCTACCTTTTCACTGTAAGATTTAAGAAAGTAAGAACTATGTTTACATTTACCAATAAATTTATATCAAATGAAAAAAATATGGAATTTTTAAAAACTCACATGATGGGTCCAAATGCCATGCGTCTATCAGAAGAATTGGCATCTCATTTAGAAATAATTGTAAATATTAGTGAAATGCAAAGTACCCAAGAGGCATGGAGTGAATGGTTAAAAGCTTACCATCCCGTTGTTGCCGGAGATATTAAAATGATGGAGGCTGAAGGCGGAAAATATTTTAATATTATCCAATTAATTGCCAAAGTAAAATAATCATTAATTTTACAGTATTTAAAGTTCTAAAATGTAAAATACCGTCTAATAAGGCGGTATTTTTGAATTTAACTATCTACTTCCTATAAATATTTCACTCATATTTTTTGAAACGGCTTTTAATAACTCCCTTGGAAGTTTCCCCACGTTCTCACCTAAAATTATTCCTCGCGGCTTGCTATAATTTTCATTCCAAACGTAATTAAAAACTTTCCTGCTTCGTTCATTTGTCTCTCCTATTTGAAATCCATAAACTTCTACATTTTTATTTAAAAGTTCATCAATTACTTCCCTTGTAGCTCCGGGAAAACTTGAGGCACCGTCGGTAATTTCAAAAATTATTTTTATCAGTTTTCCTTTTTTCAGTTTTCTTTCCTCTAAACTTGTAATTGAGTCGGATATCTCCCTTAGACAATTTGCATCATCTGTGGAGCCGTCTTCACCATTTAATCTGACTATGGATTTTATTATTTCACTTTCCTCTTTCTCCTTAGAACTACTATTAAAGTTCTTCACTTTATGACAATCACTTCCAAAAAAATAAGTTTCACTTAAAGCCTCTATTTTTTGATTTAATTTATTACTATTTGCTTTTAAGTAATTATTGAAATCGTCAATGGATAACAGTGTTACTGCCAAGGCCTTTCTCGCTTCTTCTATTTTTTCTTCATTCATAGAACCCGAATTGTCAATTACAAAGGAAATTTCAATTTTTTCAGGTAAGATTTTATTTTCATCGCTTAATAAGTACCTGTTAAAAAGTTTTAAATTCTTATAACTTCCCTTTTTTTCCGCCTCTATAAAATCAGGATAATACTTAATTAAACTATCTACATCAAGCTTTCCTCTAATCTGCTCTCTTACCTCCACATTTACTTCCCTTCTGGCACTTCCAATTAATTTACGCCAAAATTCTTTCATCAACTCCCGCTCTGTGCTCATTAAGTCCGAATAATACTTAAATGTGAGAAAATCTAATTTACTAATTCCATACTCTTTTAAATTACTTTGCCCTAGATTTTGAGTTTTAGAATTTTTCTGTAACTCCTCCATTTCCTTTAGTATTGTTCTAACTTCCTCTTGACTGGATTCCAGTTCTCCCTTTACTCTTTCTCCTTTAAACTCCTGTCCTTCTAAATCCTCCATACCTTTTCTACTAAAGGACATTTTTGAAATTTCACCTTCCCAAAGTTTTCTATATATTGGGTAAATAAAAGAGCGCACTAAGTCATCTCGCCTTTCAATTCCATCTCCTTTGTTAATTTGTCTTATTAACTCCCCGCGTAAAAAGGAATATATATCTCTATTAAAAATTTTATTTTCAAATTCCTCTTTTACTTCCTCCTTTAACTCAACCCCCATTCCATACAACTCAATATATAAAAAGGTATTTATAAATACCTTGTGGTTCCCCATTTCAAAAAGGCTATCCCTGTTTTTGCCAATACTTTTCATATATGAAATTACTTTTACGAAATTTTCCTCTTCTCTATAAATTGGACAAAGTTGCAAAACTCTTAAAAAAGAATAGTACTTATCAAAGGAATATAAGAAATCTAAAATTTCCCTTTCCACATATTGATAAATTATTTTATCGTTGTAAAATTCTTCTAAATTCTTTTTCTTTACTATACTTAAAATATATTCAGTCATATGTTCAATTTCTTTTCGCCAATCTTCTCTCCTATTTAAATACTTCTTCGTATTATTTTTCCAGTCAGGATACAGGGCAAGCTCATAGTATATGTGGAATAATATTTCATTGTCATCTAACTCTCTTTCCAAAAAACTTGCCAAAGGTAGAAATAATATTCCCTGAGCCGGTTTAAATACAAATTTTTCCAAACATTCATCAGCTACATATTCAAGATTAGAATCTCCGGTAAAGGTTGATAGGGAACGCTTTTCACGCAATAAAAATTCCTCAAAGTGTTTTTTAGATTCCTCTATTAAAGTTTTTTCATCAATTTCAAACATCACTTCACCTCAACTCCTACTCCACAAATCCTCTGCTGTTCTAATTCTTTTTACATCAATTAACTTAAAATTATTATCCAGGTCCACAGCTAAGTATTTAGAATTTTCAAACTGCAATAAATCTGTAAAAAATAAATCTTCATAGATGTTTTTTTCATTTAAACTCCACTGCCCAAAATTTTCTTCAAATAGATACATAATTCCATCTTCGCTTAAAACTATGGCCGTACCCTCTTTAGATACACCATAAAACAAATTACCTTTAAGGGAATAAGATTTTATCGACGATTCTTTAAGTGATACTATCTTTAATTTACCTTCATCACCTAAAATCATTAACTTATCTTTAAATCCCTTTTCATCTTCCAATAAAGTAAGATTTCTAACTTTCCCGGAAAAAATTTCTTCTTTTCTTATAATTTTAAACTCCCCATTACTTACCTCTATTAGGAACAACTTTCCCTCATCCGTCCCCAGAGCAAAAGTATTTTCGTCAACATAAGCCATAGCAGTACAATTAAAAGCATCTGTTTCAAAAACTTTTAATACTTCTTCATCTTTAAACTCCAATAAATTTAATTTCCCATATCCATCCTCTACTACATAGAAATTTTCATTTAAAGCTATACATTTTGAAATATTAAAATTATAAACCGCCCCTAACTTTAAATTTTCAGCAAACTCCAAAGTATTTTTAAATTTGTTTGATTTAAAAAGATAAATCTTATTTTTAGCCGTAAATAAAACCATCTTATCTTTTTCTATTTTTTTGGCCCATACTACTTTTTCTTTTATTTTTTCCAAAGGAGAGCTCCAATTTATTTCAATGGTTTCATCCTTTAATCTATTTATATTTAAAAAATAAATTCCACCTTCCAAAGTATTTACCAAGTATAGTTTTTCATCTATAAAGTATGTTTTTCTTATAGAGCTGTTGTTTTTTATATTTTTAATTTCCAGAGTATCTTCTATATTTATAAAAGTAGTGAAGTTGTCCTTTCCCCTATAATAGGGAACTAAGGCTGTTAAAATTTTGTCCTCTAAATCCGACAACTCCTTAAGTTCACTTTTAAAATTCTCTTCCAATATGCCATTTTCTTTACTTTTATTAAGTTTTCTTCTTAAAACTTCAACTTGCTCTTTAAAGTAAATTCTTTCTTGTAATAAGTCATCCATCTAACTCATCCTCTGTAAGCTCAAGCAGATGTTTTGAATGTTCTAAATGTGACAGTTTTTTATCTAATATTTGATATTGCTCCACATCAATATTAGGCATAATTTCTTCTTTAAAGTATATTTTTAACTCTTGGGGGATTTCTCTTCTCTGATTTTCTCTACCAAAGGCCAAATAAAGTAAATCCAAGTAGCTTAAAGGCATAACTTCAGCTCTGCTATAACTATACTCCCATTTTCTAATCTCACTATAGCTACTTAAAGCACTTCCGATTTTTTTAGTCCTTACATTCCAGCCTTCACTTTCAGAAAAGAAACCAAATCGTACAGCTTGAGAAAGTATATAATTCTGATCATCTGGATTTGTTATTGAACTTATAAAACCATCCCAAAGCGCTTTGCTTAAATCCTTTTCTTCTCCAAAGTTCCAATTGTCCAAAACATTTAAAATATTCCTAATTGAAAGTACTGATTCTTTAAGTTCCACTTCATCTGAACTAAAGGTCTGCTCAATACCGTCATCCCACTTTCCCATAAATACATTTTGAGTTACTTTACTTAGCTGAGCAAATCTAAATAACTCCTCCAAAGTTTTCTTGGGATTGGGAAGATATATATTTCCATTGTCATCTGCAAGTCTGGCTATAATTATTCTAAAAAGTTCATTTTCTTTGGGATTTTCCTGTTCAAAAAGAGAACCTACAATTTCTTGAGGCGGATAATTGTATTCAATTGTAGTAAGACGGGATTTAAAGGCAGGATTAAGTTCATTAGTTCCTTCATAGTTTACATTCTCCGTAGATAGATTTCCCGTTCCAATAAATCCAAAACCCTGTTTAATATATACAGGTCCCACACCTGTAATATAAGCCGTACTTCCAACTCGCTTTTGCAAGATGTCATTTAAGCCTATTAAATTTTGCATTGCTATGGTGTTAAGTTCATCTACAATTACTGTCCTACCCTCTTTTACCGCTATTAAAATCTCTCTTTCTATTTTTTTAATTTCTGTTCCGAAGGCACTGTTACTTGCAACTAATAAATCCGAAAAACTCTTCCATATTTGAATTTTAAGTTGAAGCTGCTCTTCTTCCGTCATCTCGCTTAATGTGTCCTTATGTTCTTCCAACCAACTATAAAAATCTACAATTATCATATTTAAATAATCCGAAAAAGACTTCTCTGAAAAACTTTGCTCCAAGGATAAAGTCTTTTCCACAAACATATCCTCATAAGTTAAATTATAGGACCCTGAAATAAATAAAGGTTGTAACTCCTCTAACTCTTCTTTACTGCCCTTTAGCAGTATGTCGCTATAATATTTTCTCTTCTCTTTATTAAGTTCTATAAATTTTTTAAAAGCTTCTTCTTCCGAACACTCCATATTATCTTTAATCCAATCGTTCATCTCTTTTTCCAATTCGGATTGAATTCTATTCTCCACAGTAAATTCCAAAGCGGCCTCTGTTGCCAGTTGAGTTTTTCCGCTTCCCAAATGTCCCACAATATAGACGGGTTTTCCCAATTCAAGAGAACTTACAACTTTTTCTTTTGCCTCCAGTACATAGGGACTTGTAACCAACTTTTGCTGGTGTTGAGTTTCTATATCCCTAAGTAGTTCTTGTTTATAGTAGACTTCCCAAGCTTCGGGTGACTCCTTTAAAAGAGTTTCCAATTCCCTTTCCAATTCCTTTATTCTATCCACTCTGTATCTTGTTGCGGAATTACTGCTATGACGGTTTGTTTTTTCTCTATTAACTCTTCTCTCCCAGCGCAAGAGAAATTTTTCATAATCTATTGAATTTCTAATTTCCTCCAGTTCTTCTTCTTTTTTTAATTTTTCCCTTTTAATATAATCTTTGTATTTTTTATAATAAAAATTTTCTTCTGTGGTTTTATTAACCTCTACCTTCTCTGTTTTTCGAAATCTTTTTAAAAATATATTTTCCTCTTCATCATAATTTTCTATATTTTGCAATGCTTCATTTCTCAAATCAGTTTCATATAAACTTTGAATTTCCTCTAATGTTGGAATAGTTTTACTTCTACTTTCCATTAAAACACCTCCTACAAGTAGAACTAAATCCCAAACACACAGCTTGGGATTTAATTTCTTTAAACAATTTCATACTCCTTTAAAAGTTCTTCCAGTTCAGTTCCGGCAATTTCTTTTAAAATCTTTTTCTTTATAATCGGAGGTATGTTTATTTCAGGATTTTCACCATCAAGTAAACACTTACCTGCATTTAACAGATACCTTATATCATATCTTGAAGCAAACACCTCAGGAACTCCCTTTTCAACTCCGGTCAATACATATACAGCCTCCATTGCAGTACGTCCTGAATATTCAATTGTAAATACGGTGTCACGTCCCGGTTTATCCAGCGTTTCAGCAAACTGACCTATAAAGGCAAAGTTAACAGCTTTTTTAGGTACTACAAATGGACGGTCTCCAAATTCACGAGGCATAAACTGGGAAGTTATATAGGGCATCATCACCGGTACTGCACTACAGGTTTCCGCTAATCTCTCAATTTCATCTACAGGAACACCTATGTGGTACAGCCATTCCTTTGTAATTTCCTTGCCTGTACAATCTCTCATCGGCTTCTTTATATAATCTCCCGGCACGTCGGAAAACAATCCATATACCCAAACGACAATGTCATTTTCCGGTTGACCATAATACTGTTCCTGACGATTTATAGTCCAACTCATTAGCCATGAAGAGTCTTTTGCGGTAACTATTCCTCCGGTCACTGTCCTTCCTCCATAAGGTGAACGTTTTGTAATCTTTTCAATATACTTAGGAACTTGATCGTCATGACAAGTTACTGTACAGGATTCCCAATTTGATTTTTCAACGTCAGTACAGAATTTATCAGGATTTCCAAATTCTTTAGACTGAGCTGCAATATTTCTCCATAACTTCCAGCTTCCTTCAACTTCCCTGTTAAAAGGTGCAGGTGTGTGGTCGTCGCCATAGCCTGAACTTTCAGTCATTGAACCGTTAGTTATAAATACCAGATCATTTTCACTTAGATCAATGGAAATATCCTTTCCGGATTTATCAGTTGCAACTATTTTTTTAGCTACCTTCTTTGATTCAGTTATTTCAAACTCTACATTTTCAACAGTTACTCCATATTTAAAATTAGCTCCATTTTCCTCTAAAAACTTAACCATTGGTTTTACAAAGGAAGTATATTGGTCATGTCTTGAAAATTGTAGTGCAGATAGGTCAGGTAGTCCTCCAACGTGGTGAATAAAACGATTCATATACAATTTCATTTCAAGGGCACTGTGCCAGTTTTCAAAGGCAAACATAGTTCTCCAATAGGTCCAGAAATCACTTTCTAAAAACTCATCTGAAAATACATCTTCCATAGTTTTGTTTTCCAATGATTCATCAGACTTAGTTACAAAGAGAGCTAATTCCTTTGCCAAATCCTGTCCCAAATTAAACTTTCCATTGTCATACCTCTCCCCTTGATTTTCAGTTATACGACAGTTACTGAAGTTAGGATCGTCATAATTTGTATAATAGAAATAATCCAACACCGACATACTGGGATCCTCTGTAGACGGAAGAGAGCTAAATAAATCCCAAAGCACCTCAAAATGATGTCCCATTTCACGTCCACCACGTGCAACGTAACCTGCAGTTCTTACATTTCCGTCAAGAGAACCACCTGCAATATCCAGCTGCTCTAAGAAAGTGATTTTACTTCCCTCCATTTTTGCATCTCTGATTAAAAAACATCCTGCAGCAAGGGCAGCTATCCCCGTTCCAACTAAGTAAGCCTGCTTTTCATCAACACCTTCAGGTTTTCTTGCATTTACCAAAGTGTGATAATTTCCATTAGTTAAAGTTAATCTGTCATCATAAGTTTTAATTTTCATATTTATCCCTCTTTCTAAAATCTCTTAATTTCTTTTGTAATTACATAGTACTATTTAAAAAAAGGACTTTCATTAGATAAAGAAAGGGTGGTGTCTGATTTTTAGACACCACCCCAAGATTAACTGTTTTTTAGGCACACACTGTAAAATGCCCAACTATAGGCTACCGCTTCTACTTAGAGACCTTTCAATATTTCCGTCAAAAAGCTTTCCGATTCGTTTTATTACAAGATTGGGATCTTCTTTCATTCCCGTTGATATCCAGCGAAGTACCATTTCCGTTAAGGCACATTGGTAAAATTCCTTAACCATTATCTCATCTTCCTTGCTTGCTCCTATATTCCTATTTACTCTCTCTACATACTTTCCCATTACCTCTCCCGCCACATTGTATATGTAATCTCTCAACTCTTCTCTTTGCATTGAATTGTATATGTGGTAAATTGCCTTTTTATTTTCCAGAGCAAATCTACTTGCTGAAATAAAACTATCCTCCCATGAAAGAGTATCATTATATTCATTAATAAAGGTTTCAATTTCCTTTTGAAAAATTTCGGACAATAATTCGTATATATCCTCATAATGGTAATAAAAAGTATTTCGATTAATTTCACTTCTCTCTGCAATTTCTTTTATAGTAATTTTACTAAGCGGCCTTTCATTTAACATTTCTATAAATACACTTTGAATGGTTTCCTTTGTATATTGTTTAGCCATATGAACCTCCAAGATTAACTTTTCTATTTAAGTTTGAAACTGTAGCTAAGCTATTTAAATAAAATTATTTTAATAAGTTCTCATACTTCTTTACTTTAGTTTAACATAAAAACAAAAAACTGTGAAAATAAAGCATGCTTTACCCCACAGTTTAAATTAGCATAATATAACCTTTACTGTAATACTCTTTTGGTATAATTCAGCACAAATACTAAACCACCTTATACTTCTTTATTTATAATCGCCTAAAGTTCACTGTCTCTTTTATATTCTATCCTGAAAAGAAATCTTGGTGACCTATTGAAAAATTATCTTCATTATATATTAATCTACGTTTTAAATATTTCTTTTTTAGTTTTTAGGAATTATTGCAAAGCACCTTGCAGGATATCCGCTACCATCTACCAACTTTGGAAAGGTACAGAAAATCAATCCGCCCTTTGGAGGACATTTTTCCACATTCTTTAACAATTCAATTTGAATTCTATCCTGATCTAAAATATAGTATTCCACTTCATAGTCAGTCTTTCCCGAAGAAATTGGAGATTCCGTATCAGAAGTTTCATGTCCTATTGCTCCTATTTTTCTATTCTCAACTAGGTACTTTAAAGCTTCCAATCCCCAACCCGGAAAATTTCTGTTACCCTCATCGTCAAAGTTATCCATGGTTTTAGGGTCTCTTTTTGACCATCCGCTTTGAAAAACTACAAAAGCTCCTTGAGGAATTTCACCGTACTTTTCTTCCCACTCCTTAATATCTTCAACAGTCATTACATAGTTATCATCTTCAAGTACTTTTTGCTCCAAATCAATTACACATAAGGGATATACCATTTCCTTAATCTCTATCTCATCTAAAGTCCTTCCACCCTCTACCATATGGAAGGGCGCATCAACATGGGTTCCGTACTGTCCCACTGTTTTATAGGCGCTGGCATTAAATATAGAGTTGGTTAAGTTACACTTTTCTTCAACCTCAAGATTATCCCAACCTATCCAATGGGGAGTATTAGGACTTAGCTCATAAGTTAAATCCACCCACTCATAATCATTTTTTAACTTATCCAATACCTTCCAAAGACTTAAATCCATATTAACACTCCTTTTTAATCTGTTTTAAAACTTCAAATTTTTCTCTTCAAACAATCCTCACTTTAAAGTAATTCTACCATACTTACAATATCCGATAAACATATTCTGATAATTCAATCTGTTGACATTTTTTTCAATATGCTGTATAAAAAATTCAGTGAGATTTTTAAAATATGTTTTAAAGGATAGGGTTATGGATAATAAATTTAATTTTCGCTATAAAAAATCTGTAAATACTAAGGGCAGCTATTATACAGATTACTATAGAAAAAACGGATATGATATTGATGAAATTACAAAAATTAAAGAGCTTCGCGTCTTTGAATCCGTTAGCGGTTTTGTATTTGGCGGAACTCATTTTGACATCTTGGATTACCGCAGAAAAAAAGACAATCAAAGAGTACTTGCCGCACTTAGGTATATGTCTGATGAAAAGGGAGTAATTGAAGAATTATATGTTACGGAAATACCAAATGATTTCAAATGGTCAATAGAGGACTATGTTGAGGCCTTGAAAGGCTACATTGAAAATTCAAATCATTAACTAACTGTACATTTTAACCTATTAAGTTTTTAGGTCTTGAAATAGATACGCAAGAAGTTGACAAGATACTTAATAATATGGAAAAAATGTTGGAAATAATAAATTCAACTCTTTCAAAGGAAGGGACAACTACAAATTTAATATGTATTTTAAAACGTGAATATAACCCGGAATAAACCCGGGTTATTTAACTATCTGCTCCCTTTTTTAATAATTCTTCAGCAAAAATCAGCAAACTTATAAAACTAAATAAAGCTGCGGCAAAAATGCCAATTAAAGTAAAGATTTGCAAAACTTTTGAATAAGTCCTCATAATCACTCCTCCTTAGGATTAGGTTTTTCTACTTCTCCCTTTCCATTAACAAGCTTTTTCTTTTCACATCTATCGTTAATTAAAAGTCCCATGGTGAAAAAAGAAAATATGGCTGTCTTTATAACAGCTATTAAAATTATAACTTCCAGCACACTTGAAAAAATTCTTTGTTTTTTAAAACCCCTCATATTTCCACCTCTTCTTATTTTTACATCTCCGACCTATAAAAATTTAACTCTTCCATCTTTTCGAACTGTTGCCCTTCCCTCTTCCAAAGCGTATCCCAAAGTTACACAGCCAACAAGTTTACCTTTTCCTGGAGCATAGTACCTGCGGAGTTCATCTTCAATAAATCTTGGTGATGTTTGCCAACAGGAGCCTATTTCCTTTGAATATGCCATTAGCAGCATATTTTGAATTCCCGCTGCCACACTATCATACATTGCTCCAACAATATCTTCATAATCTTTCTGTAAAAAAGCCAGTATAACCGCATCTGCATTCCCCAAATCTTTAGTGAAATCTAAAGTTTCTCGTATTATTTCCTCGTGGCGGGGTAAAGACTTCTTTAACTCTTCTTCCAAAGACGGAAGTATACCCTGAAAGTAATTTCTAACTCTTTTCATTTCACTTTCACTATGTATTACCACGTAGTACCAAGGCTGTCTATTTTGACCTGAGGGAGCCCAAATTCCCGCCTCTACAATTTCACGTAAGTCCTCTTCACTTATTTTTTTATCAGAATATTTTCGAATACTCCGTCTGCCTTTTATAATATTCAACAAATTCATTTTCACAGCTCCCAATTAAATTAATTAAAATCCTATCTTACTTTACTTTCAAAAGTTTCGAAATTTTTGAAGGTTTATGTTTAAAAAACTTCCAACCTTTATTAAAAATAAATTTTCTGCTTATACAACCTTAAAATTGTTTTAAACATTGCTCTTTTCACCTAAAATATACCCTCAATTATTAAATTTTCACTTCCCCATGAAATTTTTATGTTAATATAAAAATGTAAGTTGTTTCAGTTTATATTATATTTAGGAGGGTGATTAAATGTTAAAAAAATTGTTGTTGGTACCGGTTTTAATTTTATCCTTGTTACCTGTAAGTGCCTTTGCTGAAAGTACTACAGATATACCCGAAAAGGAATATGTACTTCATAACGGTGAAATTAAATCTATTGTAAAAGAAGAGGACGAAAAAACTATCTCTGAAATATTGTTTAAGTACAATGAAGATGACAAGGAAAATGAAATACGTCTTTCCATTTCCGACAAGACTTTAATTTTAAATGGAGAAAATTCTGAAAAAGCTAAAGCTGAAGATATAGTGGAAGGCGCTGAAATAACTGTGGCATATCCATCAAAGACTCCAGTTGGAATGAGTTTTCCGCCTGTCTTATCTCCCAAGTTAATAATTATACAAGGCGAGACTCCTATATTTTTAAAAGTTAGTAGTTTTAATGATTCTCTAGTAAGTTCGGATAACCTTTTAAAATTAAATCTAAGTGAAGATGTTAAAATTCTAGATGAAAACTTAACTGCCAAGACAGCAGAAGACATTAAAGGTAATACTTTAGCTGTACTTTATGGTGTTTCTACCAGGAGTATTCCTGCACAAACTACACCAAACCTAGTAGTAATACTTGATAATAATGTAGAGCAAACTGAAGATAAAGAGCCTATGGAAGTAAATAGAGAAAAGATAGTTATAGGCGGCGAAGAAATGACTTTAAAAAATTCCCTTCTCAGTGATGATCTCTTTCCTTTAAGAGAAATTTCCGAAAGTATGGAATTTAAAATTACTTGGAAGGACTCCGATAAGTCCATTGAAATAGAAAAGGACGATTTAAAAGTTACAATTTTAAATAATGAATATGAATCAGAAGTAAATTTTGAAAATCCTAAAAGAGTTCAGGGAGTAACTTATGTCCCACAAGAATTTTTTAGCGAGTTATTAAAAGTAAATGTTACTTTGGAAAATGGTGTTTATCAATTTAAAAATTAATGTATTCTAAGCGATGACTATAATAAGTTAAATTTTTCAATACTGACATAGAAAAAGAGTTAATTCTTAGGAATTAACTCTTTTATTATATTTAAAACGGTCCATAACCTATACTTACTGCAACCATCATAGCAATTATTGCTATAACTGTCCAAGCAAAGAATAATTTTGCAAACCACTTCATCCACTTACCCCAAGATATTCCTGCAATAGCAAGTCCTGCCATTAAAGGCGCTCCTGTTGGAGTAAACAGGTTTGTTAAACCGTCCCCCATTTGGAATGCAAGTACTGCTGACTGTCTGGTAATTCCCAATACATCGGCAATAGGTACCATTATAGGCATAGTTACTACAGCCTGACCTGAACCTGAAGGCATTATAATATTTATTATAGCTTGAACTACGAACATCAACGGTGCACTTATTATGGCAGGAAGTCCCTTTAATACGCCAGTAACTCCATGTACTATTACGTCTAACATTTTACCGTCAGCCATAACTATAGTAAGCGCTCTTGCAAAGCCAACACAGATACAAGCATACAATAAATTGTGAGCACCTTTTACAAAAGAATCTACAGTACCGTTTAAGCCCATACCGCCAAGTAATCCCATTACTACAGTTAGCGCTATAAACACAGCTCCCATTTCAGTTATATAAAATCCATGTACTATTACACCATAAATTATTACACCTACACCTACTAAAAATGATAATAGTACTGCGATATGTTTTCTTGTGAAATCCACATCATCAATTTGCTGATCTCTATACTTGCTATGTTTATCTTCCTCATACATCAAACTTAATGTAGGATCCTTTTTTATCTTTCCGGCATAGTTCCATATGTATATTATTGCAGTTATTAACAATACCGTCCAAACTACTAATCTAAAACCCATACCACTGTATACGGGAAGTCCCGCTATTTGTTGTGCTATGGCTACGGTAAATGCATTCATAATAGCTCCCATATAACCAACACATACACCACAAAGTCCTAGAGCAAGTCCCACTATTGAGTCAAATCCCAACGCTAAACACAACATTATTTGCATAGGTACAAAGGCCAAACACTCTTCAAAGTTTCCAAGAATTGAACCGCCAAGCCCCCAAAATACTAAGAAAAACGGAATAATTAATCGTTCTCTACCCTTTAATTTCTTAACCACTTTATTTATAAGTGCATCTAAAGTACCCGTATCCTGTAAAACTCCAAAAGCTCCACCTATTATAAATAAAAAGTTTATAATTCCAGCTGATTCGTTCATACCTTTAGGTATGGACATAAGCAATTGCCACAGAGATACCGGAGATTGTTCAACGTTATGGTAACTCTCAGGATCTACCATTTCAATACCAGTAGTTTCATCTACATATCTGTCATATTCTCCAGCAGGTACAACATAGGTTAAAATTGAACAGATAATCAATAATGAAAAAATTAATACTAGGGCATCAGGCGCCTTAAATTTCTTTTTAGTTTTTTCCACAATGTCACTTCCTTTTAATTTT
>NZ_RLIH01000018.1 GCF_004006535.1 Anaerosphaera multitolerans
GGACTGTAACTTGCTGTAAATCCTGCTGGTACTATTTCTTCAACCTTATAGTCTCCATAGTATAATCCTTCTAATGTTAAAGATTCTCCGGCTTTTAATTTAAAGAAGAATTTAGATACATCATTAGCTTGTGGAACTTCAGTTAACCCTTCAATATTTGCTAATGCACTTTCGCCATTTTCCTTAACAGGTCCGGTAATTTCAAATTCAAACACAGGTGGTTCTTGGTTACTTCTAAGTTTTTCAACTCCTGTATCAAATTTTTTCTCTATGGTAATTTTTCCGTCCTGCTCAGCTGTGTATTTATTTGTTATAACTTTACCTGTTTCATCTATACTTGAAGTATAATACTTAGGAACTTCCACTTCTTTTACCTTGTATTCATAAATATGTCCGTCTTTAGCACGTTCCGCTAAATCCTTCCAAGTATAGGTGTATTCTTTTTTACCATCTTCTTTTGGCTCTACGTCGTATTTAATATCTTTTAATTCTTCCCCGTCTCGAAGGAGAACTAAAGTTATAGGTTTATAATCATTTAGTAAACCGTCAGTCCAGATTTTCTTAGCCACAAAGTCTATCTTATTATCTCCAATAAGTTTATTTGTAACTACGATTTCTGCAGGCTCCTCACCATTTACAACTTTTACTTTTCTATCTTCAGGATTGTAACTTGGTTCAAAACCTTCGTGTTCCACTTCAATTACTTCATAGGTAGCATACATTAAACCTTGAAGTACTGTACATTCCGGTCCCTTAATTGTGAAGAAGTATCTTCCGTTTTCTTCTGTTAAACCCTCTACTCCTTCTAATGCATTGCTTCCGTCTGCCTTAGTAGGTCCAATGACTTCAAATTTAAATTCAGGATTTTTTCCTGCTCTTGTAGCTTTATTGCCTACATCAATTACTTTTCTTATCTTTAATTTTCCGTCGGCTTTAGCTGTATATTTATTGGTTATGGTAAAGCCGTCTTTCATATTTCCTGTCACTGTAGATTCATAATATTCAGGTGTTGATTTTTCCTTTACACTATACTGATACTCTAATCCCTTGTCGTCAAATTTTTGTAAATCTTTCCAAGTATAAGTGTATTCACTGGCTCCATCTTCCTGCGGTGCTATGGAATTAGGTTTAATGTCCGTTGCTTTATCATTTCTATAGAGAACTAAATCTACTTTTTTATGTTCGTTTAAAAGACCGCCAACCCATACTTTTTTAGCTGTAACATCTACAGTCTTATCATCGGCTTTAGGACTATTTGTAACGATTAATTCCTTACTCTTATCATTAATGGCTAAGCTTACTTTACCGTCTTTTTCACTGTAGCTTACTAGGAATCCCTTAGAGTCGGTTTCCTTAACCTGATATTCTCCATAAGGTAAATTTTTTAATATTAATGACCGACCTGCTTCCAGTTTAAAAGTAAATTTATTTTTATCTGCTGTAGGAGTTAAATCTTTAATTCCATCCAGTGCATTTGTGCCGTCTGCCTTTGTCGGTCCGGTAATTTCAAATTCAAATTCCAGTTTACCTGCCTTAGCGGACTTTGTACCTGCTACAGGGTCAAATTTTTTCGTTATCTTTAATTCGCCAAGTGGTTTTTCCACATTAGTTACTATAATTGGTGTATCTTCATCACCTTGTTTAATCTTAAAGGTATCTGTGTTCTCTCCGTAAATATTATAAGTTGTTTCATAGTCTGATGCCTTATGCTCAATTGGTCCTGAGAATTTTTCAGCAGCCACTGTGTAGGTGTCTTCTATACGAAGATTGGTCATAACTTTCTTGCCACCGGCTTTAACAGTGTACTCTTTCTTATAGTCTCCCTTGTCGTTGTCCACCGGCATTGTAAATTCTCTTTCATCTGCTTCAAATCCTTCCGATGGAACTAGGAAACCTAAACTGTTAATTAGTTTCTTTTCAATTACCAGAAGAATCGGATCTACTTTTGGAACATCTACTATAATCTTTTGCTGCTGTCCCTTATTATCTACGTAATCTAAGACAGTTTCTCCATTGGTGGCAAAGTTTTTACCATCCTCTGAAGTTGCATTTAAAATAGCATCATCGATTTCAATAGTATATCTCAACTCAGCATATTTTATATCAGAGCCTTCTGCAATAGGTTTCTTTAAAGTTCCTATATCCCATTCTATAGTTTTGTTTATCTCATCGTATTTCACAACCCCATCTGTCGGAGTAATTGAACTGACATCACCATACACTACAAATCCCATTCCCATCGGGTCTGTAACTTTACAATTCTTTGCTGCCGATAGAATATCTCCGCCGATTACTTGAAAGATTTCTTCCAAGTCTTCAGGTTCTGCAGTGTAATCTTTTCCTGAACTTGCCACACCTTTTAATACTTCAGTACCATCAGGACTCATACTTAGTGCTATGGTGTAGATCCAATTGCCTTCAGATTTTGCAAAGCCTGCTTCTGCGATGGTAGAGTTACCATGATTTATAAAATACTTAGTACCGTCTTCTGTAGTATCAAATAAAATTCTTAGATGGTCTCCATCTCCCTTAGATTCACTATATACAAATTCACTTTCAGGGATTTCTGTTGAAGATTCAAAATGCTCTCCGTATGGTATCCAATATTGATTTTTATTTTTGAAATTGTAACTATAAGTTGGCTCTCCATCAGATAGTAGTACCATATTTTGCATATCTGCATCGGAATTTTCAAGTAGGGCACTGCCTTGTCTAACACCTGCCTGAGTTAAAGTTCCTCCTTGTGCCTCTAAAGCATTTATAGCATTTACAATTGCCTCTCTGTCATCAGTTAATGCCTGATCAACTGTTACACTTGATGAATAGGACACAACTGCAATTCTGGTCTTAACACTTTCATCAGACAGTAGGGTGTCTGCAAATTTAATTGCCGCTGACTTAGCAGCATCCATTCTCGAGCCGCCACCACTTGCGTCCTTGTTCATACTTCCTGAACGGTCGACTACCAATACAATATCTGAACTGGTTTCGTCGTCTCTTCCTTCTATTCTTAAAGTAATATCCCACATATTTACTTTGCCTTCTACAGGTTCAGCATCTTTAGTCATGGTTACTTCGCCCAGTTCTAGGCCACCATCAAGAGAGCGTTTAGTCCTGTAACTTGTTTCAGGATAGATGTCGTATCTGATTTCAGGAGCTTCAATTTCCATAGGACCAGGTAAATTGTCTAAGTTCAGTAGAAATTCAGGTTCTTCTTGTTTTTCCAATTCACTTTTAAATTCATTTAAGCTCGCCATCTCTTCTTCAACTATTATGTCAATTTCTTCCTTAGATTGAGCACTGTCTATTTTTTCAAGTACCACAGCAAGCTTGGAATCCAACTCCGCTACAATTTCTTCATTTTCAATATTTAAATTTTTCAATTTTTCATATTCTTCAATTATTGTAGCTTTAGCTTCATTTCTAACATTTTCTAAATCTTCGTCTTCTTCCGCAATTAAATTGTCCAATTCCATTCTTAAAGATTCAATTTCACTTAATTCTCTTGTAACTATTAAGTTTATTTCTTCTTCAGTTTCAGCAACTTCAATTTCATTTAAAGCTATTGTCAAGTTTTCTTCTATTCTGTTTAAAAAATCCTCATTAATTTTTTCGTGTTCTTTTAAACTATTATAACCGTCTTTAATCTCTTCCTTGCCTTGCTCTCTTAATTCAATTAACTCTTCTGTAAAATCATCTTCAAAATCAAAATCATCTTCATTTAAATCTCCTTGGACATCTAAATCTTCCTGAATATCTTCTTGATTAATATTTTGATTTGAAATTTCATCAATGGCATAAACAATACCCAATGTTGCAAATTGCTCAAATACCAATGTCATTATTAACAGAAATAAAATCAATTTTTGTTTAAGCGATTTTCGATTACTATTTTTCATCTCCTTCACTCCTCTCATTTTGATAACTTAACAATACTTTCTTCTAAACTTCACTCCATACCACTTTCTTGTTTGCTAAATAATTCAATTTATGAGATTTCTGAGATTAAAAACAATGCTTAAAACTTGTGAAAATTAATTTTGACAAATCCAGATATAAAGCAAAGCTTTAATAAAACTAAATTTATTTAAACTTAAATCATTACACTACCACCCTTTCTTTACATCGTTAAATTGTTAACGTTTTCCTATATTTTTCAAGTCAATTCTCTATAAAATTCTGACAGTTACCATTCTTTCTAATTAAAGCTTATCAAGCCCTAACTGCCATTCAAGAAGTATTTTCATTGTGCCTGCATAAAAAAATAAATAAATAAAGGCCATTAAGTTCTGTCATTTCAATGACTTTAACTTAATGACCTATTCTAAAAAAATTATAAAATTCCCAGTAATTTTCCCTTGTTAATTGCCTCTTGTGAATTTCCAACTTCTAAATCTCTATAAAGCAGCCTTACGTGATTCTTAACTGTCCCATAACTTAACTTCAATTCTTCTGCAATCTCAGCATAGGTTAAACCCCTTGAGATATACTCTAATATTTCTTGCCGTCTTGGAGTAAGTTCAGCATTTCCTTTTATTAAATTTAAATTATTTTCTTCAGCAATGCTATTTAAAATATTTTTTAAAAACTCCCGCTTTTCCTTAGAAACACCCTTCTCTTTTAATATGTATTGGAGTAACAGATAAATTTCCGGCCCATTACTAATAAATAATCTTGAAAAATTATATACATGAGCAATGTCTACAGCTTTTTTTAAACTCTTTAGGGCATAATCTAATTCATCCATATTAATATAACATATTCCGAGAAGTGTTCCCACTTCAATTTGATCCAAGTCCCTTTTATAATTCTCCGCAAATTTTAAAAGCTTTCTTCCAAATTCAACAGCTTCACTATACATCTTCAAAGCCATATAACTTTTAAGAGTTGCAAAGGAACGACAAAGATTATAAAAAGTAATTTTCTTTTCATCTATAAGCGGATAGGCTTCAAGCCAGTTTTCAGCAGCCAATACATCTCCTTTTTCAATTTTATAAAATACATATTCCGCATTAAAATTATGTAGCAATGCATTTGCAGGTTTTTTTTGTACATATTTTCCCAGCTGAATATAAAGTCTTTCTACTAAAAAATCAGATTTCATTACTCTTAAAATAGCTATTAAAATTGAATTCACTAAAAATACAGTTTCATAATTGGTACTAACTGTTAGTTTACCATAGGCTTCAAGAGCTAATTCCGCTGCTTTTAAAATATTATTCTGTTCAAATAGTATTCCCGCCCTTAAACAAAGCACCATTAAAATCGTATCTTTACCTATCATTTTTCCAAAAGAATTAAAAATATCACTTATATCTTTTTCATTCAAATCATAAAATTCTGAATAGTCCCTCATAGACCTATGAAAATACGGAAACTTATGAGTAATAGTTGGAGTGTATATCTCTTTTTTATTATACTTCACTTCTTCCGGTAAATCTTGTAACAATTTAACCGCCTTTTTAGAAATACTTTTCAGAGAAACATTGAAATTTAAAGAACTTTGAAAAATCACTTTCTCTAAAAGACCGGGATTCGTTGCGGCAATTTCACTTAAATTTTCCAGTAAAATTTCCATATCACTTAAATATAAGTCACTATCTCCCATCATAAAGGAATACCATGAACGTCTAACGAGTATATTGTAATTATTAACAACTACTTCATTGGGTAAGTTCATTACTATTTCTCTTCCAAACTGTAAATGAACTTCCAAGGGTGTGACGCTTTCCATTTTTGCCAACTCAAATAAACAAAGATCAATTTTATCGTACTGCTTGTTTTCCATATACAGCTTAGCCGCTCCAAAATAATCTTTGCTTTTAAAAAGCCAGTCTGCCGTTTTTTCTTTAACTGCCCTTAATTCTTCCTCTGTAAATATTTTATTTGCTTGATTTATTAAAAACAATTTAAATAAATCGTGAAAGTAATAAGTAAAATCATCTATCATAGTTAAAAAAATATTATTGTTATAGATTTTTAAAAGACTGTCTTTAACATCATCTCCAAATATAAATTTACAGTTTTCTTCTGTTACCATAGGTAAGTAAGCACATCCAATAAGAAATTTCTGTGTCTCTATGTCCCATGTGTCCCAAATATACTTTTTAAAATAATCGTCAAAGAGATTTTCGGGAAAGATAACATTGTCTATTAAAGAGAGATTACTCATTAATAAAACCTGTATTCCCATAACCCAACCCTTAGTTATATTAACTAACTCTCTGGCCATTTTCATACAAGTGGCATTTTTTACCCTTACCTGCTCTCTCTTTACACAAAGTTCCTCTGTATCCTCCGTTGAGAATTCCAAGTCTTCTTTATTAAAGATAACAAATTCATCTTCAATAAAATTATCTATGTCCTCTCTGCTTAAAAAACCGATGGTAATATATGTAGGTAAACGTTTGACTATTAAATGTAATGAATCCTTAACTTCTTTGCTTGCAAGTTGTAAATCATCTATAACTAAGTAACAACGCTTACTCTTATCCGGAAGTTTCTTTAATATTTCAAATACTGTTGCAAGCTCAAAATCAAAGTTTGCATTTTTTACCGCTTTTCTAAATTCCCTATCCGGTACTATAGATGCTATGGCTTCTATAAAATGTCTATAAAAAGTTGAACTATTGGAATTTCTTGAATCCACTTTAATCCATGCTTTTTCACCATTGAGGCTTTCCATATATTGTACTGCAAAGACAGTCTTACCATAACCTCCCGGAGCAGAAATAAAAAATCTCTTTTTTGACTTTACTTCTCTTTTGAAATCATTAAGAACTTCTTCTCTTAAAACCCACCTTCTATCAACTCTGGGTTGTCTAAATAAATATTTTTCTCTCAAGTTCACCGCCTCCCTATTGTCTAATTAAACATATAATAAACATTACTTTAATAAAGGACAGTATTTAGTTTGATTATATACAATAAACCTATTTTTTGCAAAATCCATTTAATTCAAACATTTTCGGTGGCAGTATTATTAAAAATAAAAAAACCTAAGGTCCAATAACCTTAGGCTTAAAATTTAAAGAAATTAAGCAAGTTCTACAACTGCTCCTACTTCTTCTAATTTAGTTTTCATTTCTTCTGCAGCATCTTTAGCTACGCCTTCTTTAACAGCTTTTGGAGCTCCGTCTACTAGAGCTTTAGCTTCTTTTAGTCCAAGACCAGTTAAGTCTTTAACTACTTTAATAACTTTAACTTTTTCTTGTCCAGCTTCTTTAAGAACTACATCAAATTCTGTTTTTTCTTCCGCTGCTGCTGCCGGTGCTGCTCCACCTGCTGCCGGTGCTGCTGCAACTGCCATTGGAGCTGCTGCTGATACACCAAACTCTTCTTCTAGAGCTTTAACTACTTCTGATAATTCTAATACTGTTAATCCTTTTATTTCTTCAATAAGTCCTTGTACTTTTTCTGACATTTTAATACCTCCAAATATTTTTAAATTATGCTACCTTTAAGCTGTAGCTTCTTCCGCTTTTTTGTCCGCAATAGCTTGTAATACCACTGCCAAACCTCTTATGTTTCCGTTTAACACATTTACAAAACCTTGTAGTGGAGCATTTAATCCACCTAGTACTTGAGCTATTAATACTTCCCTAGCCGGTAACTTAGCAAGATCTTGTATTTCCTCTTTAGTGATTATTTTTCCGTCAACTATACCGGATTTAATTTCCAGTTCTTCATGTTCTTCAGCAAACTTTGACGTAATCTTTGCTGCTGCAACTGCATCTTCCATTGAAAAAGCAACTGCACTTGGTCCCTTTAAAAATTCTGAAATATCATCGTAACCAAGTTCTTCAAAAGCACGTCTCATCATAGTGTTTTTATAAACTTTATAGTCTACATTTGCCTCTCTATATTGAGATCTAAGTTCTGTTACTTCTGCAACGTCAAGACCTCTATAGTTTACAAGTACTATACTTTGTGCGCTTTGAATTTTTTCTTTAATTTCTTCAACTAATTGGGTTTTCATTTGAAGTTTTTCTTCTCTCACTCTTTCACCCCCTGAATATATAAAAAAATCTCATCGCAGACTTGATGAGATTACAAAAAATCGAAATAATATCGATATTTATCACCTCGGTAGGATTATTAAAGCATAGCTCCCTACTGTCTGCGGTTATTTTACCGAGTGTTATGTTATCAAATATAGATGAATTTGTCAACAAATTTAACTAAGCTTTTTAATTCTTTTTATCTGAAAACATTTTAACAATTTTGTAAATATTTTCCCCATAGGTCTGTGATATAATTATTTTGAATTTTAACTGAGAGAGGTGGTAGTTATTAATGTCATAATAAGTATTAGAAATTTAACAAAGGTATACAAAATGGGTTCAGAAAACGTTTTTGCTCTTAATGACATAAACTTAGATATATATAAAGGAGAAATACTATGTCTCCTAGGTACTTCAGGTTCAGGTAAGTCCACATTGTTAAATATGATGGCGGGACTTGAAAAACCTACAGAGGGTGAAATTATCGTAGGCAAACTTCATTTAGAAAAGTTAAATGAAGAAAAAATCACTAAATTCAGACAGTTAAATGTTGGTTTTGTATTCCAATCCTATAATCTCATATCCACATTAAACGCCTTGGAAAATGTAAGTCTGGGAATGACTTTTAAGGGCATCCCCAGAAAAGTAAGAGATAAGGCAGCTAAGGACATCCTCATTAAAGTGGGACTTGGCGATAGACTTTACCATAAGCCCAATGAGTTAAGCGGCGGGCAACAACAAAGAGTATCTATTGCACGAGCCTTTGTAGATAAACCTACTTTGGTTTTTGCCGATGAACCTACCGGCAACTTAGATACCAATACTTCCTTTGAGATAATGGATCTAATGTGCTCCATGGCAAAAAGGTACAATCAAACTCTCGTAATTGTAACTCATGACGTTGAAACCTCTGTCTATGCTGATAGAGTTGTGGAATTAAGAGATGGAAAAATAGTAAAAATCGAAGATTCAAAAGTAAGAATGTAAACCGGAGGAAAAAATGAAAAAGTTTTTATGTATTATCTTTACACTTATATTTTTTATAAGTTCAGTTCCCGTCAGCGCAGGACAACAGAACAAAACCGGTGCTGATTACGAATTTGCTGTTACAGATACTAAGCTAACTAATAATGACGTTGCTGTTTCAGATATTAAGTTAAACGTATCTGCAACTCAAACTGTAACAGTAAGTGAAGGTACATCTGCTGCAGTTGATGTAACTATTACAAATAACAGTGATAAAAAAGTAGACAATGTAACTGCACAGGCAGTAATAGAAAATCCTGATAAGGCATATATTGACGGAGACGGCTATATTTATGGCGGTGCAGTTAATATATATGGAGGTTCCAGCGAAAGAGGCTCATTTTCCATAAGAACGGAAAGTGACTTTACTTCAAAGACCATTCCCATAAAAATTAATTTAAGATACTACTTAAATGGAAAGGTCCAAGATCAAAGCGAAACTATTTACGTAAGAGTTACTGCACCTGAAAAGCCTGTTAATCCTGCCATTGAAATTTCAAAAGTGGATTCCGTATGGGTAAATAAAGTTGATGCCGGAAAGGAATTCCAAGTACTCTTTGAAGTTAAAAACACCGGCGATGCAGTGGCAAGAAATATAAAAATTTCTATTAACGGTTTGGAAACGGGAAAAATAACCTTGGCAAACGGACTTTCCACAGTTGATATTACAGCTCTAAGTCCCGGAGATTCTCAATTTGTCTCCTTTAACTTAAAAACGGAGCAATCTGCACCGGGCGGAACCTATATGCTGGATTTAAGCTATAGCTTTACAGGCGAGGGAGATAGTACCGTCGATGCCGGTAGAAGTCCAAAGGAGGGCAAGTATCAATTTTCCATGGGCGTTATTAAAGCTCCCATATCCCAGTCGTCTTTGGAGTTTAAAAATATAACCTTCCCCACTGGAGCTGTCGGAAGAAATCAAAGTGTAAAAATTTCCTTTGACTTGGTTAATACTGGAAAATATACTGCAGAAAACATTAAGGTTACTGCAAATTCTCAAGATCAAGGAGGACTTGCATCAAAGTCAGTGTCTCAAGTAAACGTTAAACCTTTGGCACCGGGAAAATCAGCGCACTTTTCCTTTGAATTTATTACTACTCCCGCTGCTGAAACAAAGAATTATCCTGTGGAAATAAAAGCAACCTATACTGATGAGAAAACCACTGAAAGTTCAAATGAAAACTCTCAAATTGTAGGTGTATTTGTAAAAGCCCCTAAGGAAAAAGACCCTAATGCAAAGGACCAATCACCCGTTCCAAAGCTTATTATTGAGGAATATTCCTTTGACCCTCAAATAATTGAAGCGGGCAGACCTTTTAAAATGTACCTTAAGCTTTACAATACAAATGCAAATAAAAATGTGAGAAATATTAAAATATTCTTAACTTCGGACATTCAGGAATCTGCCACGGGAAACTCACAGGACAGCGCAAATACTTCAGGCCCAAGTCCGTCTTCTACAGCTTCAGTTTTTACACCTGTGGGAAGTTCCAATACTTTTTATGTAGATAATATAGGTCCGGGAAAGAGAGTTGACAAGGAAATAACCTTAACTACTGTTCCCGACACGGCTGCTAAAACCTATACAGTAATTGCAAACTTTGAATATGAAGATGCACAGGCCAATAAATATGAAGCCACTGAGCAAATAGGAGTTCCCGTAGTACAACAGGCAAAGCTTGAAGTGGGAGAAATAGTTCCTCAAAGTGAATTTTCAACGGGTATGGATACTCCTCTTTCCGTTGACTTTTACAACACAGGTAAAGCTACTCTTTACAACGTAATGGTAAAAATCACAGGTAAGGATTTAAAATTTGATACTCCAACTTATTATAAGGGTAATTTTCAGCCGGGATCCTCTGATCAATTTTCAGTTAATATAAATCCCGAAAGCCAGGGAAAGAAAAAAATTACCTTGGAGTTTACCTTTGAAGATTCCACCGGTGAAACTCAAAGTATTAAAAGAGATTATGAATTTGAAGTAATGGACTTTGAAGGAATGAATTTTGAAGAGGACTTCCCCGTAGATAAGGGCGGAGGATTTCCCTTTATACAAGTAATCGGTGCAGTAGTATTAATAGGAGCCGGAGTAGGTACCTTTTTATTAATAAGAAAAAGAAAGTCTCAAGATGATGAAGATGAGGATTTGGAATTATAATGAAAAGCAAAGATTTAATAAGTATGGCTCTGAGAAATCTCAACAACCGAAAGTTAAGAACATTTTTAACTGTACTGGGTGTGGTTATCGGCGCAACTTCTATTATAATTATGCTTTCCATCGGCTTTGGTTTTCAAAAAATAAATCAACAAAGCTATGAGTCCATGGGAGATTTAACAACTTTGGACATGCACTCAGAAAGATTTTTCTATGATGAAAGTCCAAGTAGCTCTAAAAAAGAAAAACTCTTAAATGACAGTGCAGTTTCAGAAGTTAAAAAAATTGAACACGTTCAGGCTGTAATGCCCATGTACAAAGGTAATGCCACTTTGGAAACCGGTCGTTTTATAAATGGTTATGTGAACATTGTAGCAATTCCCGCTGACGCTATGGGAGAATTTGGCTTTGAAATAGAAGAAGGACGTCTTTTAAATTCACAGGACAGTACCAGCGGAGGTGTTGTCGTAAGTAACGGAGTTAAGAGAGGTTTTTACAATGAAAAGCAACCCGGCATCAGAGCGGAAGATAAAATAGACTTAATGAAGGCTAGAATAGAAATTAAAGATTTTCAAGTTCAGGATTTTTCCAGCGGAGGCTATTATTCAAGTTATAACTTTGATGAAAATTTTGAAACAAAACAATATGTGGAAAAATTAAAAGTTGTGGGAGTATTAGTGGACAATCCAAATGATTGGGAAAATTACAATACTGTATATATGACCTTGGATTACTTTAAAAAATTTAAAAGAGCTACAGAGACCGCCACTAATACCAAGGGAAAAGACTTAAAAACCTATTCCAACATAAAAGTAAAAGTTGACGATATGAAAAATGTGGAGGAAGTTCAAGAAACTATAAAATCCATGGGCTACGAAGCCAGTAATATGTATGCGGATATTTTAAAGGAGAGCAACAAACAAATAGTAGTTGTACAGGCGGTTTTCGGCGCCATAGGAGCAATAGCCTTTATCGTTGCAGCCATTGGCATAACCAATACTATGATTATGTCCATCTATGAGAGAACTAAAGAAATTGGAGTTATGAAAGTAATAGGCGCCTCTATTAGGGATATTAAAAAACTCTTCCTTGTTGAATCGGGATTTATAGGTTTCTTTGGTGGTATTGCCGGAATTATCTTCTCCTTAATCCTGTCCTTTTTAATAAACCACTTCTTTTCAGGTTTTATGATGGGAATGGTGGGACCTGAAGCGGGATTTACTCCGAAACTATCCTATATTCCCGTTTGGCTGATTTTTGTCTCTCTCCTATTTTCAACCTTGGTGGGAGTTCTATCAGGCTACCTTCCTGCACGAAGGGCTATGAAACTCTCCGCCCTAGATGCAATAAGAAGCAAGTAAAATACTAAAAACTTAAAATAAAAGTAGTAGGCATGCAATAACATGTCTACTTTTTTAAGTGTACTTTTTCAAACTTTCCACTAAAGTGCTTAGAAAGGATTCTTCGCTATAGGTATTTACTTTCCAGATTAAAGCTTGACTTCCTCCAGATGCAATGGCACTTAAAAACAAATCTTCTCCGCTGCCTATAAGGGTTAAGTTCAAACTCACTCTATTTCCTCCAAAAGCACTGTACCTCTCATATACTCTCACAGCAATTCTCACCCCATATACACTGTAATCACTTCCACCTTCAAAGGAAGAGGGCATACTCTTATTCATTACAGTATTATGGCAAAACTCCAAAATTTCTTCAAAGTCTCCCTTTAATTTTTTCTCATATTTGGTCATAATTTACATCCATAAAAAAAGAAGTGGATTTCTCCACTTCACAGGTGTTTTTATTGTTCCATTAACTTTTGACCGTTTATTCTAATTCCAGGGCCCATTGTTGTTGCAAGTGTAACACTCTTTAAATAACGTCCTTTAGCTGATGCAGGCTTTGCCTTTATAATAGCTGAAACTAAAGTTTTAAAATTGTCTTGTAACTTTTCAGTTCCAAAAGATACCTTTCCAATCGGTACGTTGATTATAGCAGCCTTATCTACTCTATATTCAACTTTACCCGCCTTAGTTTCCTCTACCGCTTTACCTACTTCAAAAGTTACTGTACCTGACTTAGGGTTTGGCATTAATCCCTTTGGTCCTAAAACTCTACCGATTTTACCAACTACACCCATCATATCAGGTGTTGCAATCATTACATCAAAGTCAAACCAATTTTCTGTTTGGATTTTTTCAACATACTCTTCTCCACCTGCATAATCAGCTCCTGCATCTAATGCTTCCTGAATTTTATCTGCTTTTGCAAGTACGAGAACTTTTTTAGTCTTACCTGTTCCATGTGGAAGTACTACAGTACCTCTAACTTGTTGGTCTGCATGTCTTGGGTCTACTCCAAGTCTTACTGCAAGTTCAACTGTTGAGTCAAACTTCGTAGTTGATGTCTTTTGAACTAACTCAATAGCTTCATCGGCATCATATAATTTATTTCTATCTATAAGCTTTGCGCTTTCAATATATTTTTTACCTCTTTTTGGCATTAAAATCCCTCCTTGTGGTATTAACGGAAATTTCCTCCCACTATCCTTCTACTTCTACACCCATGCTTCTGGCTGTTCCAGAAACCATTCTTACAGCAGCTTCAAGACTTCCAGCATTTAAGTCCTGCATTTTTAATTTAGCTATTTCTTCTATTTGAGCCTTTGAAATTTTTCCAACTTTTTTCTTATTAGGCTCTCCACTTCCTGTATTTAAGTTTATAGCTTTTTTAATTAACACAGCTGCAGGTGGTGTTTTAGTAATGAATGAAAATGATCTGTCTTGGTATACAGTTAATACAACAGGAATTATAAGACCTGCTTGGTCTTGAGTCTTTGCGTTAAATTCCTTTGTAAACTGCATAATATTTACACCGTGAGGTCCTAGAGCGGTACCTACTGGTGGCGCTGGTGTTGCCTTACCAGCTGGAATTTGTAATTTTACTATAGCTATTACTTTCTTTGCCATTTTTTTCCTCCTTGTGGTTTGAGCGGGAATATCCCTCCCACTTTGTGAAGACTGAGGTAAACTCATCTTCCCATGTTACTGTTTCATAATTTGATTAAAATCCAATTCAACTAAAGTGTCACGTCCAAACATGGATATAGTAACTTTTACTTTTCGCTTATCATAGTTAAAGGAATCTACTTTACCTACAAAATCATTAAAAGGTCCGCTTATTACTTTTACAGTTTCCCCGATTTCATATTCATCAAAACTATCCTCTTCACTATTTACTCCAAGTACTCTTACTTCCTCATCGGACAATGGCACTGGCTTTGATCCCGGGCCTACAAATCCTGTAACTCCTCTTGTATTTCTAACAAGGTACCAGGATTCATCATTCATTATCATCTTAACAAGTACATAGCTTGGGAACATCTTTCTCTCTTTTACTTTCGTAACGCCTTCTTTGTTTTCAACGTACTCCTCAATGGGTACTTGAATGTCAAAGATCAAGTCCTGCATTCCCCTATTTGCTACCATGGCCTCCATATTGGCCTTTACCTTGTTCTCATGTCCTGAATAGGTGTGAATCACATACCATTTTGCTTCCTTTTCCCTATCTTCTAAAATTATTTGTTCATCCACATTATCACCCTTATCCGTAAATAAGTTTTAAAGCGAACATAACAATTTTATCGAATACAGCTAGTAAAAGTGCAAATAATATACACGCTACAATTACAATAAGTGTGTAATTTAAAACTTGTTTTTTAGTTGGCCATACAACTTTTTTGAATTCAGATTTTACTCCTCTGAAGTATTTAGATATACTTTTCTTATCTTCAGCTTTCTTTACAGAATCCTTTGCTGCCAATATACTTCCTCCTCTTAAATTACTTTGTTTCCTTATGAATTGTGTGTTTCTTACAGAATTTACAATACTTATTTAGTTCCAATCTTTCTGTCGTGTTCTTTTTATTTTTAAAAGTATTGTAATTTCTTTGTTTGCACACTGTGCATTCTAAAACTACTTTATCGGCCATAAAAACACCTCCTATAAAAAAAGGACTTTTCCTTATTTTTAGTCACAATGACCCTATATTAAAATTTACCTAAATAGATTATCACAATCAGCTTAATTTGTAAAGGCTTTTTAACTTCTTAATTTGTCTCAAGTGTTGTCAATAGGTAGTTTATGAAATATTTTACAAAGCTGACATCTTCATAAATAATTAAAGTTTCCTTTAAAATATTCCAAAACTCCTCTCTGTCCTTGTACTGATAGAGTACATCTTCCGAAACTTTAAACAAATGCTTTGAAACCTCTTCAAATTCCCACTTGTTTAAACTTGCCAACTCCTCATAGACAAAGTCCGTATTAATTCCGAGAGATTCATAGAATAAATAGTTGTAATTAAATTTAGCATCTTCATCAAATTTAAAGCTTAAATTCAATTCCTTAACCTCCTCCGACTTTACGGTAAAGGGATTGATTTCAAGAGCATGTCTTGTAATATTTAAAAGCTCAGTTAGTATTATATCCTCCTTAAAGTAAATTAAAACTCTTACAGCAGGTTCTATAACCTCCCTTAAGGTAAATAAATCCACACTTGGAAAGCCCAATTTATCTATGTCTTTTTTCCCCTCAATAACATCTATAAATCTACTGTGCTCTTTTAAAAGTTCATAAATATTCATTTTTTCATAGACTTTGACTTTTAAAAAGTTTATATACTCCTTTGAAACAACTTTTAATTCATAATCCATAAAATTGTCCACTTTAAAATCATATATATTTTTTATTAAACTCTTTATATCATCTTCATAGTCCACCTTGCCGTTATACTTACAATTATAGAGATTTTTCTTTAAGGTTCCCAAAATTCTATTTTTAAATATATTGGAACTTACATCACTTTTAAATTCAAACTTCTTATAAATACTTAAAAGCTCCTTAAAATTTAAAGCACTTAATTTTATATTTTTAAAGTCTATTAAGTCCTTCTTATCAATTTCAGATTGTCTTATATTGTAAATTTCACTTTTATTTACAGGTATGGCCAAATCCTTTAAAATTTGGGGATTTTCTCTTAATTCAAATATGTCCTTACTATGCACAAAAATGAAATTGTTGTCTTCATCTATGGCTAAAACCAAGTAATCCGCACAACTTACTTTTAAAGCTGCCTTTGGAACGTACTTTTTGCCATTGTTAATTATTTCAAACATAATTTTCACCTTCTTTAAGACCAAGTCTTAAACCATTTTAAATAATTCCACAGAATGATATAATTATTATAATACTTTACCATATATTAATTATAACTTAAATACAAAGGAGATAATATGAATATAAGGAAAAAATTAATTTTCACGCTGGTCTTTGCGCTCTTTGCACTGCCCATACTTTATTTTAAGTTCGGCTCAACGCCAAATTTTCTAAAAAATACATCCTCCACGGATATTAAACCCTCTATTCAGGTTTCAAAGGACGATAGAAAACCCATTATATTTACTTTTAAAGAAAGTGAATATAAAAAATTATCCTCTGAAAATATTCAGGACTTTAAAAACAAGTCCAAGGGTAGAGTTGAAGGTGAAATACCCTGTGTCTATTTAAGCGAAGATAAAAATCTGCACATTGAATTTTTAAAGGGTAAAGATATAATAAAACCCGATGAGATACCCTCTATAAAGCTATCCATCTACCCAACCTCCTCTCAAGATGAAAACCAGGACTTAAGGGTGGTAGAGGACTTTTTAAAAGAGGATGGTGATAAGTACATCTATGAAATTAAAAGGTATAGAACTCAGTATGATAAATATTTTTTAGAAATCTTAGATGTGGAATTGAATTTTAAAATAGATGGCGAAGAGTATATATCTCTATTTAGCATATGTTCTTCAAATGTTGAAAAGGATGCTGAAGCTGTAGAAAATGAACCTTTAAAGGAACCTGTTTTAGCAGAGTAGCTAAATAAATTATTGTGAACAACTAAATATTATGTTATATTATTTTTATGCGGGGGAACTGTAAAGTTGAGAAGGTTTAAACCTGACCCTTGGAACCTGTCAGTTAATACTGTCGAAGGGAGCATTACATATCTCCCTTCGGGGAGATTTTTTATTGGAGGAATTTATGAAAAAAGTACTTACTATTGCCGGCTCGGACCCCACAGGAGGCGCCGGTATTCAAGCGGATATTAAAACTATGAGCGCCCATGGCGTCTATGCAATGAGTGTAATAGTCTCTGTGGTAGCGGAAAATACAATGAGGGTAATAAGCATTGAAGATATAAGCTTAAAGGTTATAAGGGACCAAATCGATGCCGTATATGAGGATATTGGAACAGATGCGGTTAAAATAGGCATGCTCTCCAATTCTGAAATAATGGTAGCAGTAGCACAAAAATTAAGGGAATATTCCCCCTTAAATATTGTCCTTGATCCTGTTATGTATGCAAAGGGTGGAAATGCACTTATGGCGGAAAATTCCATTGAAACTTTAATAAAAGAACTTTTGCCCCTATGTGACTTAATAACTCCAAATATCCCTGAAGCTGAAAAAATAACCAATATGAAAATTCACTCCATTGAGGACATGAAGAGAGCCTCTGAGAAAATTTTAAATTACGGTTGCAAATCCGTACTTTTAAAGGGAGGTCACTATATTGGAGAGGCCATTGACATACTTTATGACGGCAAAGATTTTGTAACCTATGAAACAAAACGCATTAAAACTAAAAATACCCATGGAACAGGCTGTACTCTATCTTCTTCCATTGCTTCAAATTTAGCCTTGGGCTTTAGTTTAAAAGAAGCTATTTCACTTTCCAAGGAATATATTACAAAGGCCATAGAAAAAGATATCAATATAGGAAAGGGGCATGGTCCGGTAAATCACTTCTATAATTTTTTTAAAGAGGAGAAAATATATGAAAATATTAAATGAAGTAGTTGAGATTCAAAGAAATATAAGAGAACAATCTCCTTTAATCGAATGTATAACTAATTTTGTAACTGTTAATGACGTGGCAAATTCCATACTTGCCATAGGAGCATCTCCCATAATGGCCGACGCCAAGGAGGAAATTGAGGAAATAGTTAAAATTTCAAAAGCTCTTTACATTAACATCGGAACTCTTCAAAGCACCGTTATTGAATCAATGTATAAAGCGCAAAGTACAGCCCAAAATTTTAATAAACCCATAGTTATAGATGCTGTAGGAGCAGGAGCCTCTAAACTTAGAAATAAAACTGTAGATGCCCTTTTAAATAAAGGAGTGGATATAGTCCATGGTAACTATTCGGAGATTTCCTATATAGGATCCTCCACCACTAATACAAAGGGAGTAGATGCCTCCGATTTGGATAGCGATGTGGATATTATATCCATATCCAAAAATGTGGCAGTAAAATTTAATTGCGTATGTATAGCCACAGGTAAGAGGGACATTGTAACTGACGGCAACAATACCTATATAATCTACAACGGCTGCAGTGAAATGAGTAGTATTACCGGTACGGGATGTATGCTTACAGGCCTTGCGGCCTCAGCTGCAGCAGTAAGTAAAAATCACCTTGCAGCAGCCCTCTTAGGAACTGCCCTTACTTCCATTGCAGGTGAAAGAGCAAAGGAAAATTCCAAAGGTCTTGGAGATTTCCATATAAATATATTAAATGAACTTTCCACTATTAATGCTGAAATATTAAGAGGAGATATTAAAATTGAAAAATATTGACTATAGTCTTTATCTAGTTACCGATAGAGATTTAATTAGTACTGGGACCTTGTTGGAAGCTGTTGAAAAATCCATACTAGGCGGAGCTACTTTAATTCAGCTTAGAGAAAAAAATCTAAACTCAAGAGCGTTTTTAAAAGAAGCTTATGAAATTAAAAGTTTAACAGAAAAATATGACGTCCCTTTAATAATAAACGATAGAATAGACATTGCTCAATGTGTAGATGCAGCGGGGGTACACTTGGGCCAAAAAGACATAGATATAGAAAGTGCAAGAAAAATTTTAGGCGCAGAAAAAATTATTGGAATATCTGCAAGCAACTTAAAAGAAGCCTTGGAAGCTGAAGCTAAGGGTGCTGATTATCTTGGAGTCGGCGCTATATTTCCAACGTCTACAAAAGATGATGCTACAAGTACTTCCCTTGAAGAGTTAAGGGCTATTACAAAGTCAGTTAAAATTCCCGTAGTTGCCATTGGCGGTTTAAATGAAGGTACAGTTCCTAAATTAAAAAATTGCGGACTTTCCGGCTATGCCATAGTTTCCGCCATAATGTCCAAAACAGATATTAAACTTGCCACTGAAAACTTTAAAAAAATGTATTATAGTAATGAAAGTAATTAAATTAACTAACAGCGAGGTAAAAAATAATTAAAGATTTTTTAAAAGAGATAAATGAAAGTTTAAATGGAAAAAATGGATACCACACACTCTACTACCTTATTATAATATTTATATTTACTATTAAGGGCAACTTTAAAAGTTCCTTTAATCTGTTTATAATTTTGTTTCTTACAATAGTAACTTTAATTTTAACTGCAACTTATTTTACCTATAAAGAAAATAGTGTTAAAAAATCTATTTTATTAAATCTCATTTTAATTGCTGTATTTTTAATAAAGTATTTAAATTTATTTTAAAAATCCGATGGTTTCCCATCGGATTTTCTTATCTGTCTAATTTTATACTTTGAGTTTTATCAGTTTTCTTATTTAAGAAAGTAAGCTCATTATCTTTAATTTTAATGTCTTCAACCGGATCTTCAAGCTTGTAAACTTCTTTTCCCTCTTTATCAAATACAAGTAATTTGTACTTTGCATCCTTGTCATCGTTAAAGGTAACTACTACATAGTTGTCCTTTTTCTCCAAAGTATTAACTGTTGCACCTTCATTTAATTTTTTACTGTCCTTTGAATAAAGTTCTCCGTCTTTCGCATTTACCCAATAAATATCCTTTTCAAGAGAAACTATTTTTCCATCTTTTACAGTTGCATTGGAAAGCTCCGTCTTTACTTCCGCCTTATCCATATCATAGTAGTAAACCGTATTGTCTGCTTGAAAATAAAGTTTGTTTCCATCTTGAACTATGTCCTTAATTTCCTTATCACTTACTGTTTTAGACTCCTGACCTACTAAATTTTCCTTAAACAATCTGTAATCCTTGCCGTTAGTCTTTACTACGTAGTAGTATCCGTTATAAAATACTGCCTTTGAATGATCTTTATATTCATCTTCAGTCTTAGTTTCTTTTTTCTCTTCAACTTTCTTTTCTTCCGCTTTCTTAACTGTGGATTTAATAACTAATCCAGCTCCCTCTGTATAGTTATAGTCCCATCCAAATTCATCAACGGAAAATCTCCAAGTCATTGGAAAATAAGTTACATCTCTAAAAACCAATAGAGGATATTCTTCTTTGCTGTTGTCAATAACCTTTCCATTTACAGTTATTTTAAATGTTGGAATACTAACTTCGTAAGACTCCACATTTTTAGTCTCGCTTTTATAATCGTCAAACTCTCCTGTAACTCCGGTTTTTTTAATATCTAAACCCTCTGTATCAGACCAATTTGTCTCCACACCTAAAAATCTTGTAGTATTGTAGGTCATTGGAAAATAAGTTATGTCCTTATATACTATTAAAGGGTATTCTGAATATTCATTTTCCACTTTCTGTCCATTTAAAGTCACATCAAATGTAGGTAGTGTTACAGTATTTCCTTGAGCTGAAACCTGCCTTGCAAAACCTGATAGAAGTACTCCGGCAATAGCCAAAGTTGTAAATCTTTTAATTTTTTTCATTTTACCATCTCCTTAGTACCTATAATAGCAGATTTAAGTTAAAAAGAAATTTAAGATATTGTTAAATTTCAAAACTTACACCTTAAAATATGAAGATTGGAGAAACTAAAAGTTTCCCCATCTCTTAATCTTCTTTAAAGTACTCCACTCCCGCTTTAAAAATATTTTGAACTTCAAGATTATATATATTTTTAAATAAGTTTTCTCCCAGTCTTTCAGGGTGTCCCATTTTACCTAAGATTTTTCCGTCTTCAGACATTAGAGATTCAATATTGTAATCCGAACCGTTTGGAGATACTTCATATACGGAAACAACTTGATCCTTTTCCAAAAGCTCTCTATATTTTTCTTCACTTACTACAACTCTACCCTCACCGTGAGAAATAGGCATAGTGTATGTCCTTCCAACTTCAAGTCCTCTTAACCAAGGTGAGTTGTCGGTTTTTAATTTTACATCTACAAATTTGGCAATATGTCTTCTGCAGGTATTAAAAGTAAGAGTAGGATCTTCTTCTGAAACTTCTTTTATTTTTCCCCCAGGCAACAGTCCCGTCTTTATAAGAGCTTGGAAACCGTTACATATTCCAAGAATTAAACCGTCATTTTCTTTTAACATATATTCTATTGATTCAGCTACTTCCTTAGAGCTTAGTACGTTGGCTATAAACTTTCCGGAACCGTCAGGCTCATCTCCCATTGAAAAACCGCCAGGTATAACTAAAATCTGAGCTTTTCTAATAAGTTCTGCAAGCTCTCTCTTGGAATTTTTAATGTCTTCACTGTTTCGGTTTTTAAATAGGAATATTTCTCCTTTTGCACCGTGGTTTTCAAATACAGTCTTAGTATCCCATTCACAATTTGTACCAGGGAAAGCAGGTATTACAACTAGAGGCTCTTTAACTGTTTTAGTGGATTTCATTTTTCTATCTTCCACTTTTTTATTTTCTTCATCCTTTAACTCAATATGCTCCTCAGGTTTAAATACTCCGTCTAAGGTATTTAAATAAGCTCTTCTAAGTTCAGCACCATCTAGCTCTACACCATTTACCACTATATTTTCACTAAACTCTCCAACTTTTTCTATAAAGTCTCTATCTTCCATATATTCCACTATAAAACTTCCATAAAGCGGACTGTAAAGATCTTCCAACTCAATATTAAAACCTGTATTTCCAACAGCAGCCTCATAAATTTGAGGAAGAGTACCCTTGGAAGTTATAGCAGTTGCCGAGATTATATTTCGGGAATCTATATCTTCCTTTAAAGCATTTAAATTATTCTTTAACTGATTTAAATCAAGCATTCCCACTTTATTCATAGGAGTTTTTATTAAGCCTATCTTTCCTTTTCCCTTAAAGTCCGGAGAAATTATATCCTCCACATTGGCAGTGGTAACTGCAAAGGAAATTAAAGTTGGAGGCACATGTAGATTTTCAAAACTACCGCTCATAGAATCCTTTCCTCCAACGGGAGGCGCCTTAAAGAATTCTGAGGCTTCCAATGCTCCAAGTAGAGATTTTAAAGGTTTTGACCAAATTTTTTCATCTCTTAATCTCTCATAAAATTCCTGGAAAGAAAGTCTTATTTTATCTATAGGAGCTCCGGTAGCTGCAATTCTAGCAATGGATTCAATTACGGCATAATATCCTCCCAAGTACTGAGAAACTTCTGAAAGATAGGGATTAAAACCGTAACTCATAAGGGAAACAGTTCTAACGTCCTTCTCAAAGGAAGGTATTTTAGCCACCATAGTTTGAATAGGATTTAATCTCTCCCTACCGCCTAATGGATTCAGTACGGTATTTCTGCCCACAGACGGGTCAAAAAGTTCAATTAAATTCTTTTTAGAAGTTATGTTTAAATCCTTTAAATAATCCTTTAAGCTACTTGGATCTAAATTTTCATCCTTTAAAAGTTCAGGAACATCTTCACTTACAACTTCCACATTTTGATAACGTCTTGCCCCATTAGTATTTATAAAGTCATAACTCATATTACAGATGATTTCATCTTCATACTTCATAATCATTCTGTTCTCAGCTGTCACTTTTGCCACAACTGTAACTTCAAGATTTTCCTCATCACAATATTTTTTAAATTCCTCAAGGTCCTTCGGATCTATTACAAGAGCCATCCTCTCCTGTGATTCAGATATTGCTATTTCTCTAGGAGTAAGACCTTCATATTTTAAAGGAACCCTATCTAAATAAATTTCCACTCCGTCGGAAAGTTCGCCTATGGCAACACTTACTCCGCCTGCTCCAAAGTCATTACATTTCTTAATAAGTTTTGCAGCTTCCTCACGTCTGAAAAGTCTTTGTATCTTTCTCTCCTCAGGTGCATTTCCCTTTTGAACCTGAGCCGATTCAGTTTCTATGGAAGACTTCTTATGCGCCTTGGAAGAGCCTGTTGCTCCGCCGATTCCATCGCGACCGGTCTTTCCGCCTAGAAGTAAAACCAAATCTCCGCCTACAGGGTCCAGCCTTTTCACATTTTCCATAGGAGCGGCAGCCATAACAGCTCCGGCTTCCATTCTCTTAGCCATATAGCCCTCATGGTAAATTTCATCTAAATATCCTGTTGGAAGTCCTATTTGATTGCCGTAGGAAGAGTATCCAGCAGCAGCCTCTGTGGCAATTTTTCTTTGAGGAAGTTTTCCTGTTAAAGTTTCGGAAATAGGTCTTGTAGGATCTGCAGAACCTGTTATCCTCATTGCCTGATATACAAATGCCCTACCGCTTAGCGGATCTCTTATTGCCCCGCCAAGACAGGTGCTTGCTCCGCCAAAAGGCTCTATCTCTGTAGGGTGATTATGCGTTTCGTTTTTAAACATCAAGAGATAATCTCTAAGCTCCTCTTCTTTTCCGTTAAAGACTCTTACCTTAACCTTTACTGAGCAGGCGTTTATCTCTGACGAAACTTCCAAATCTTCCAATTCGCCTTTTTCTCTCATATATTTTGAAAGAATAGTCCCAAAACTCATAAGACTTATAGGTTTCTTAATATTTAATTCTTCTCTTATTTCCAAATATCTGTTAAAGCTTCCCCTTATTATTTTGTCCAGTTCGGTTTTTTCATTAAACTCAATGTTTAACTCTGTATTAAAAGTAGTGTGTCTACAATGGTCTGACCAGTAGGTGTCTATTATGGAAATTTCAGTTTCATTTGGATTTCGATTTTCAGATTTAAAATAATCTCTTACAATTACTATATCTTCATAGCTCATTGCCAAGCCATGCCCTGTTATAAAGTCTTTTAATCCCTTTTCATCTAAGTCTATAAATCCCTCATAGACTTCATTTTTTCGATTAGGTTTAGCATGAGATTTTAAAGTTGTAGGTATTCCCAAAAGGTTAATTCTATGAGAATCCACAGGATTGACTAAGAAAGACTCTATCTTATCCAGTTCCTCCTTAGTTGCCCCTTCAATTTCATAAACTCTATGAGAGCTGGCCTTTACCGGCTCATCACTTACAAGAGCTATAGTATCAAGAAGCGCCTGTTCCCTTTGGTCAAATTGGCCCGGCAGGTAGGAAACAACTATTGCATCTTCAATTTCAGACTGAAGCTTTAAAGAAGATTCGCCGTAATAGATATCATCAATAGGTCTTTCTGAAAGAATAGTATAGAGAATTTTCTCCAAAGTGGAGTCCTCTATCTCAATATCATATCTGTTATAAATATTTATATTTTTCAATTCTATATTAAGAGAATTTTTAATTTCCTCTACTAATTCCCTTGACTCATAGGCAAATTCAGCTTTCTTTTTCACATAAACTCTTTTTACTCTTGGACCTATGTCGCTTCTATAGTACATATCCTTAAAGTTTATTTTTTCCACATCTTCATAAACAGTACTTATAACTTCGTCAAATTCCTCACCGCTGTGGACTATATTTAAAACCCTTCCGCCATTTGTAAGGAGCTTTCCATCTTCAAACTTAGTTCCTGCGTGAAAGACCTTAGATTTTAAATCCTTTGAAATTTCTATTGTTTCTCCCTTTTCATAGTCCTCTGGATAGCCTCCTGCTGAAACCACTAGGCAAAGAGCCTTTTTATTGTTGGTCTTTAGCTCTACTTCACTTAACTTTCCCTCTAAAGTACTTTCTAAAAGTTCCAATATATCATTGTCTATTAACTCCAAAATTGATTGAGTTTCAGGATCTCCAAATCTGGCATTAAATTCAAGTACATTGATTCCCTCATCAGTAATCATTATTCCAATAAATAGTGCCCCTCTATAATCTATGTTTTCAGCTTGAAATCCCTTTAAAACAGGTTCTAAAATTTCCACTTTAATATTATCTAAAAAAGCTTCCGCCTCGGCATTTGGAGCATAGGTTCCCATTCCACCCGTATTCAGTCCAACTTCCCCCGAGCCAATTTTCTTATGGTCTCTTGAAGTCGGAAGAGGCAGTATGGTTTTTGAATCGCATAGACAGATTAAGGACATTTCAAAACCGTCTAAAAACTCTTCAATTACCACTTTCTTATCTCCAAACTTACCCTCTTGCATAACTTCTTTTAAAAAGGTTTCAATTTCATCTTCACTTTCGCCTATTAATACACCCTTACCTGCTGCAAGACCATCTGCCTTTATTACAACTCTTCCGCTTTTATTAAAAAGTTCCAAACTGAATTTAAGAGCTTTATCATAGTCAGTACACTCCAAATAATCGGCACTTTTAATATTATATTTCTTTAAAAAATCCTTGGTAAAGGCTTTGCTCTTTTCAAACATTGCCCCTTCTAACTTAGGTCCAAAAATTTTAAGCCCCTTCTCTTCAAATTTATCAGCTATACCCATGCAAAGAGGAACTTCCGGTCCAACTATGGTATAGTCAACAGCTTCATTAAGAGCAAATTCCAACAGAGCGTCAATATCATCTGCAGCTATGTCTATGTTTTTTCCAAGATCTTTTGTCCCGCCATTACCCGGTGCAAAATAAATTTCCCTCTTTGAATCTGCCTTTAAAATATTATATGCAAGTGCATATTCTCTTCCGCCACTTCCAATAATTAATATCTTCATTGTTCCTCCTAGTGTTTAAAGTGTCTTTGACCGGTAAAGGCCATTGAAATTCCCAACTCATTACATTTATCTATTGACTCTTTATCTCTTTGAGAGCCTCCCGGCTGTATAATGGACTCCACTCCCATTTCACCTGCAAGGATTACGCAGTCATCAAAGGGAAAGAAAGCATCTGAAGCCAAAACCGAACCTGTAAAATCCTTATCAGGATGGTTGTTCCTTATACTCTCCAAAGCCCAAATTCTGGAAGTCTGTCCACCTCCAATACCCATAGTGGCCAAATCCTTAGCTATTACAATCGCATTGGATTTAGTATGCTTTACAACAGTCATTGCAAATTTCAAATCCTCTATTTCAGCCTGTGTAGGCTCTTTCTCTGTAACTATTTCAAAACCGTCTTCAGCTTTATCTCTATCTTGAATTAAAACTTTTCCATTTAAGTATTTAAGGTCTATTTGAACTTGAGAAAGTGAAAAATCCACCTTTACCAACCTTATATTTTTCTTCTTAGTCAGTTCTATTAATGCCTCTTCAGTAAAATCTGTTGCAGCTACAATTTCCAAAAATGTTTTAGACATCTCCCTTGCCGTCTCTACATCAACTATCCCGTTTACTGCCACAATACCTCCAAAAATTGAAAGAGGATCGGCATTGTAGGTTTTTACATAGGCGCTTAATACATTCTCTCCCCTTGCAGCGGCACAAGGTGTTGCATGTTTTAATGCAACGACGGAATTTTCTCCCAGTTCCGCTGCCAGTTCAACAGCAACGTTTAAATCGTTGTAATTATTAAAACTCATTTCTTTTCCATGGAGTATTTCCAAATTGGAAAGGTAGCTTTCAACAAAATTATCCTTGTATAGGTCAGCTCCCTGAGATGGATTTTCGCCATATCTCAAACCGGAAATCTTTTCAAATCCCAGAGAAAAATACTTGGAATCTAAGGACGTTCTCTCTAAGAAGTACCTGGAAATCATGGAATCATAGTAGGCTGTAAGTGCAAAGGCCTTTGCTGCAAGTTTCTCCCTAAACAATAAATCATCCGTTTTAGTTTTTAACCTTTCCACCACTTCTTCATAGTCATCAGGGTCTGTTACAATTAAAACATCTTTATAGTTTTTAGCAGTGGCTCTAATTAAGGTAGGCCCTCCAATATCTATATTCTCAACTATATTTTCATGAACTCCCGTCTTTAACGCTCCTTGGAAGTCATATAAATTTACTGCTACTATATCTATTGGAACTATACTTTGCTCCTCAACAGTTCTTCTGTGTTCCTCATCGTCTCTTTTATAGAGTATTGCCCCATGAACTTTGGGAGAAAGTGTCTTAACCCTTCCATTTAAAATTTCCGGAAATCCTGTAACTTCTTCTATATCAATGGCACTTACTCCGGCATCTAAAATCCTCTTAAGCGTTCCACCTGTAGATACTATTTCATATCCCAAATCCTTTAGGGACCTTGCTAAATAATCAACATTTTTCTTATCTGTTACAGAAATCAGCGCTCTCATTTCTCCTCCTCTATTTTTTTAATAGCTCTCTTTAAAGTGCTATGCTCTAATTTTAAAACACATTCCGCAATTTCTTCAGGATTTTTACAGTGGGAAATATTTAAAGTTTCCTGCAGTATAATCTCTCCGCCGTCCACTTCTTCATTTACATAATGTACTGTAACTCCACTGGTTTCATCTTTATTTTTAAAAACAGCTTCATGTACCCTTATTCCATAAAATCCCTTGCCCCCATACTTAGGTAAAAGCGAGGGATGAATGTTTATAATTCTATCCTTGTAACTTTCCAATATTTTTGAGCTAATGGTCTTTAAATAACCTGCCAATACTATAAAATCAACGCCATACTCACCTAGTGTTCTTAACAGCTCCTCATCTTCCTTTATAATAACTGCCGGTATTCCATATTCCTTACCATACTCCAGTCCCTTGGCCTTCCTATTTGAAACTATTAAAACTATTTCACTTTCAAACTCTTTCTGCTTCTGTGCTTCAAGCAGAGCTTTTAAATTGGAGCCCGTTCCTGAAATTAAAACTGCTATTTTCATATTATCGAAACTTCCTCGCCCTTTACAATATTTCCTATAATATATGCGGTGTCACTTGTATTTTTATTTATATCTTCCACTATTTCCTCAGCTTTTTCCCTATCTACTATTAGAACCATGCCCACACCCATATTAAAGGCTCTAAAAAGTTCATCACGCTCCACTAATTTAGAACTTATAATCTCATCAAATACCACAGGTTTTTCCCAAGTATTCTCTTCAAGCTTTGCCGTTAAACCTTCCGGAAGTATTCTTGGCACATTTTCCACAAGACCTCCGCCGGTAATATTGGCTATTCCCAAAATATTATATTTTTCAATTAAGTAAAGTATGGTTTTAACATATAGCTTTGTAGGAGTAAGTAGGACTTCACCCACCTTACTGTCAGTTCCCGGAAAAGTATCCTCTAAGTCCATTTTTAAAACTTCTAAAAACAATTTTCTTGCAAGGGAGTATCCGTTTGAATGAAGTCCTGAGGATTTAAGTCCTATTACAACATTTCCCTCTTTTATATTTTGACCGTCTATTATGTTTTTTCGCTCCACTATTCCAACGCTAAAACCTGCAAGGTCATATTCATCCTTTGCATACATACCCGGAAGCTCTGCAGTTTCTCCGCCTATTAATGCGCATCCCGATTCAACACAGGCATTGGCAACTCCCTCTACTATCTTTTCAATTCTCTCGGGAATTATTTTATCAGCGCCAATGTAGTCAAGAAAAAACAGCGGCTTTGCCCCCTGACAGATTAAATCATTTACACACATTGCAACTAAATCAATTCCAACGGTGTTGTGTCTGTCCATTTTTTGAGCTATTAGAAGTTTAGTACCGACTCCATCAGTTGACGCTAAAAGTATGGGATCTTCCATATCTTTAAACTCCCTAAGACTGAAACCCCCTGAAAAAAGACCTATATCTCCAAAAACTCCTTCAGTATAGGTTTTCTTTACATGAGCCTTCATTAATTCCACAGCTCTATTTCCCGAATCAATATTTACTCCCGAATCTTTGTAATCAATCATTTTAATCTCCTTTATATAACTACTGGATCAACAGGATATTCACCGTTGAAACAAGCCTTACAAAATCTATCATCTCTTATTAAAGTAGCTCTTTGCATTCCCTCCAAGGTAATAAAAGCCAAAGAATCTGCATCTATTTTTTCACGTATTTCCTCTACAGTGTTGTTGGCAGCTATTAAATTCAATCTGCTTGGAGTGTTAATTCCGTAGTAGCAGGGAAATCTCACAGGAGGAGAAGTAATCCTCAAATGAACTTCCTTTGCCCCTGCATCTCTCATCCTTCTAATTAAGTTTGCAGATGTAGTTCCTCTTACTATTGAATCGTCAATTAATACTATTTTCTTTCCTTCCACTACGTGTTTAAGAGGATTTAATTTAAGTTTAACTGCCATCTCCCTCTCTTCCTGAGTGGGCTTTATAAAAGTCCTTCCCATATACCTGTTCTTTACCAAACCCTCGGCAAAGGGAATTTTAGTCTCCTGAGAATATCCAATAGCCGATGGAATACCGCTGTCAGGTACGGGAACTACTAAATCAACGTCACAGGGCGATTCTCTAGATAGAATTTCACCGCACCTTCTTCTAAAATTATAGGAATTAACCTTATCTAAAGTAGCATCATTTCTAGAAAAATATACATATTCAAAAATACAGTGTTTAGGTTTTAAAGCTCCTCCATGAAAGTAAGACTTGGTACCGTTACTGTCCACCACTATTATTTCTCCGGGAAGCACACTTCTATGTACCTCTCCACCTATAATATCCACAGGTGCATTTTCAGAAGCGATAATAGTGTCACCATCTTTAGTTCCTCCCATTACAAGGGGTCTTATTCCCCTATTGTCTCTAAAGGCAACTAACTTGTCCTTTAAAAGTAAAATAACGCTGTAAGAGCCTTTTATTACGTCCATAGTCTTCTTAACAGCCTCTACTATGTCGCTTTTATAATACCTTGCAATTAAAAATAAAATAACTTCCGCATCTGAAGTGGTTTGAAACATCATTCCATCTTCTTCTAATCTGGTCCTTAATATTTGATAGTTTATTAAATTGCCGTTGGTGGATATGGATATTTCCGTCCCCTTGGCAAAAACCATAAAGGGCTGAGTGTTGTATTCAAAATTCCCATCGGAAGTTGAATACCTTACGTGTCCAATACCTATATTCCCCTCAAGTCTATTTAGCTTATTCTCATCAAATACATCTATTACCAGTCCCATTCCTCTTTCCCTAAGTAATGTCTCCGAGTTGGATACTGTTATACCACAGGACTCCTGTCCCCTGTGTTGTAGTGAATTAAGTCCATAAAACAACTTTTTACTCACCGGTGAATTAGAAAACATTCCTATAATTCCACCCATTTTAATTTCTCACCCTCTTAAGAACTTCCCACATAGTCCTTTAAGCTCAAACTATGTCAACGACCTTTAACTAAACTTCCTGCTTCCAATAAAAATAGAGAATCTCTTAAGATTCCCTCAAATTAACAAACTGATAAAATTAGTCGCACCTCTATCCTCAACACATACCTCAAACAATAGATATAAACCATTGGTAATTTTTCTCACACTTCTATTAGGAAAATTTCTCCTAACAATTTTATTTGATTTATTAACCACCTTGTGAGATAGTGCTAACATTGCAACCTCCAATAATATTATTTCCATTTTATTATAACATAGCTCTTGAAAATTTTAAAATGTTTTTGCTAAAAACTTGGAGAACATCAGACTTTCTATTTATCTTAAAATTTTTTAAATTCAATTTTAAGATTTCATTGTTTAGAATTTACATTTTATGGTATTGTATCATTGTGGGGTGATTTTTTTGGAATATTTAAATTTTAAAACTTTAATAATACTTTGTCCCCTGCTTTTCTTTGCAGGATTTGTAGACTCCATTGGAGGCGGAGGCGGCCTTATATCTCTTCCTGCCTTTCTTTTTGCCGGTCTGCCCGTGCACACTGCCATTGGTACTAATAAACTTCAATCTACCTTTGGCACTTTTATAAGTACCTTTCGATTTATTAGACACGGATATGTCAGTTTTAAATTGATAATACCTTCAATTATTACTGCCTTTATAGGTTCAGCTCTAGGCTCTAGACTTACCTTATTCTTTTCGGAAAAACAACTTAGCTACATTATGATAGTGGTTTTACCGATTTCAGCTCTTTTAGTTTTAAATAAAAAGCTGTTTAACGTAGATTTAGAACAAAAAATTACATACAATAGAAAAACTTACATAACCACATCCATAAGTTCCCTTATTATAGGGTGCTATGACGGTTTTTACGGTCCCGGTACCGGAACGTTTTTAATTTTAGCCTTTACTATTCTGGCTAAAATGAATGCTGTCAGTGCCAATGCAAATGCAAAGGTTATAAATCTGACTACAAATTTCGCTTCGCTTATTGTATTTTTACTAAGCGGAAAAACCATTATGGCCTTAGGCTTAATAGGAGCCCTTTTTAATATGGCGGGTAACTATGTCGGATCCGGTTTTGTAATTGCAGATGCTCAAAAAATAATGAGACCTGTGATAATTTTTGTACTATTGCTTTTAACTATAAAGATAATTGGAGGTTTTTAATAAATGGAATTAATGGATTTCTTAAAAGAACAGGGAGTTTCAATAGAGCTCCTTAAAGAAGTAGATAAATTTATAAAATTTTATGATTTAGATAAAAATTTGGAGTATAGAGTACCCAATCCTCGTTTTAAGTATTATGGTAAATCAGTTTGGGAAAAGTCAATTGCTGCTATTTTATCAGGTAATCACATATTGCTTTCAGGACCAAAGGCCACAGGTAAAAACGTACTGGCTGAAAATTTGGCACTTTTATTTAAAAGGCCTCTTTGGACTATTTCTTTAAATATAAATACTGATGTGGGAGCTTTAATAGGCTCAGATACTTTTAAAAACAATGAGGTTGTTTTAAAGAAAGGTCCCGTATACGAAGCTGCGGAGTATGGAGGCTTTGGAATTTTTGATGAGATAAATATGGCAAAGAACGAGGCTTTAAGTGTAGTCCATTCCGCACTTGACTACAGAAGAATTATTGATGTTCCGGGATATGACAGATTGAATTTACACGAGGCTACCAGATTTATAGCAACTATGAACTATGGTTATATAGGTACAAGAGATTTAAATGAGGCCTTGGTATCCAGATTTCTGGTAATAGATATGCCAACTATTACTCAAGAGGACTTAATAAGTATTTTAATAGAAAAGACTAATTTAAAAATTGAATACACTCAAAGATTTGCAAAATTTTTCTTAGACCTACAACAAAAATCTCTTAACTCGGAAATCTCTTCAAAGCCCATTGATTTAAGAGGACTTATAAGCGCCATTTCTCTTATGGAATACGGTCTTTCTATAAATGAAGCCATTGAAATGGGCATGAGCCACAAGAGCTTTGACGTCTATGAAACGGAAATTGTGGAAGATACTTTAAAAACTCTTTTTGAAAAGAACTTAAAATCCGAGGAGTTGTTTAAATGACACCAAGATTGGAAAATTTAACTTGGACTGTTGCTGAAAATTATTCCTTCAAAGCAAATTTCGACTTATTTAACAAAAGTATAACAGAGGAATACCGCGCAATCTTGTTGGGCGGTTACTATAAGTATTTTAATATTCCTTTAATTGAAGATTTCTTTAATTCCTATTTGAAATCCAAGTCCAATTCCAAGGATCTTATTACAATAGCAGAATTAACTTTGGAAAATGCAGTTAGAGATGTACTTTTAGAGGAAAGACCGGGAATTATAGACTTCAGAACTGAATATGAGAAAATTATGCTCCATAGGTATGAAACTCTTTATTCAAAGGATATTTCCGATGAAATTTTAAAGGGCTTTTATGAATACAGAAATAATATAGTCCCCAAGTTAAACTTAACTGCCAAAAAACTTTTAGATGATATTTTAGCCTTTAAAAAGTTAGACACCTATGACTTTCTACAATTTATGAAAGACATTATGGATAGATACTTTCACATTGATAAAAGTCTACCTCCCCTTGAGGAAAAATTAAAGACACTAATTGATTTAAGTAAGCTTATAAAGGAAAATAAGGAGACGGGAAATTACGTTGCCAATATTACCAGCAACAGAGTGGATGTGGAAACTCTTGAAAAATATACTATCCAATCAGCTGAATTTACTTCATCGGATTATGGAGATTCCAATTTTCTTGTGGAAGAAGCCCCTTCAGAACGAAGTCCTGTAAATGTGGACTTATTTAAAAGTGTAAAGAAACACTATGGCGAAAGTTATTTAAATCGACAAAGTACTCTTGAATTGGAAAAAACCAATTGTACGGGAATTCATGAAGGAGTTAAACTTCACTTTACAAAGGGACAGTTTGAAAATAAAAATTCCTATTATAAAGCCAAGATAGATAAATCTTATGAAGAGAATTTAATCCTTTTTAATTCCGACGAACTTCACTATAGAAGAGGTATTAAAAATCTTGCTGAAACTATAAGAAATTCTCTTTTAAAAAACACGGAGTCCTATGAAGTAAAAAGTTTAAATGGAGAATTAATTGCAGGTTCAGTTTGGAAAAGCATTTATACTTCTGATGATAAGATATTTGAAAAGAAATTTACTGACATCTATGGAGATATAAGCGTAGATATACTCCTTGATTCCTCCGCATCTCAAAATGAAAGGGAAAGTGAAATTGCCATTCAAGGCTATATTATAACCGAAGCCCTAACTGAACTAAATATAAAGACACGAGTTTTCGGATATAATAACTTTTTTAACTACTTGGTAATGCACAAGTACAGAGACTACAATGACGATAAGTCCAAAAATTTAAATATATTTAAATATACCGCCTCTGGAAGTAATAGAGATGGTTTAGCTATAAAGTTAATGACTTCTTTTATAGAAAAGAATTCTCATGAAAGAAGAATTTTAATCATACTCTCTGACGGAAAGCCCAATGACGATACAAATTTGGGATTAGTCGGCTTTAAAGATTTAGGAGTTTCCAACTATGTAGGTGAGGTGGCAAAGTTGGATACCTATAATAAAGTTTCCATGGCTAAATTAAAGGGAATTTATGTCTTAGGTGTCTTCACAGGACATGAAGAAGACTTGGAAACTGAAAAGAAAATATATGGAAATGATTTTGCATATATTACAGACTTAAAAAGATTCCACCAAATCGTAGGTATATTTTTAAAATCCGTAGCAGACAAAATAAATTAGACATATTAATTTATTTTGTTTGTTTTTTTATTACAAATAAGATATACTATATCCATATTTAAGACATACTATTTAAAATAGATTTATTGTCAAAGTCTTTTTACCTTGATATCATATTAAAGCTGTGCATTTTGGGTATATAATAAACAGTATATTAAAGTGATGATTATTATTTCCTATGTAATAATAATTATAGATATTTCATTTTAGGGGGTGTTAATATCAATTACGAAGATATTAAAATAGGTGATAAAGCAATTATCGAAAAAACTTTTACAAGAGAAGATGTAGTAGAATTTTCAAAGTTATCTTTAGATGTGAATCCAATTCATCTAGATGAGGAATATGCTAAAAATAGTATCTTTAAACAAAATATTGTTCACGGTCTATTGGTTTCTTCTCTTATTTCTGCCGTTCTTGCAAATAAACTTCCAGGAAATGGCACAATTTATATGTCTCAAGAATTGAAATTTGTTAAGCCAGTATTTTTTGGAGACAAGTGTATAGCTACAGTTGAAGTTGTTGAAAAAAAGGATAATAAAAATATTATCATTTTAGATACAAAGGTATACACTAACGATACTGACAATGTGGTAATAACTGGACAAGCAGTTGTTAAAAAACCTTAAAAATAATTAAAGGAGTTTAGTATGGATTATAGTAAAGAATTTTTAGATGCACAAAAAAATATGTTTGATTTTTTCCAAAAAATGTACACTCCTCTATGGAGTAAGGAAGACAATGAAAATCCTTATACAAAGAGTATGGAACAGTTTTTTAATATACAAAAACAATTTCTAGAAGGTTTTGGAGAAAACTTAAACCCTTTTGCAATGTATCAAAAAATGTTGGAAAATCCTGGATTTAACGTTGATAATTTCAAGAATTTCCTTGATATGCAAAAGCAATTTTTTGATATGCAAAAACAGTTTTTTGACAACTTCCAACAGTCAAATGAATTTTTTAAGCAGTTTTCAGAAAACAGCTTAATGCCCTTTGATTTTAAAAGCATGAATGAAGCCTTTGATAAGTACAAAGAGTTTTATTCAAGCTACGACATAACTAAGTTCTTTGATCCTAATATCAGTGAACTAATGGACAAAATGTCCAATGCAAATAAATTCTACCTATATATGTATGACGTATGGAAGAATTTAAGCGACGAATTTGGAGATTCTGTAGAGGAAAATGTTGAAAAATTCCAAAATTTTGTAAATGAAAATTCAGATTTAACTTACAATATGATCGTTTCCACTCTACCTACAGAATTTAAGCCTTTCTTGACAAAACCTAGAGAGCTTATAGAAAACTATTTTAATACTATGGTACGCTTTTATGAACCATGGAAAAATGAATTTACAAACTTAAGAGATTTACTAGTAGAGGCAACAGTAAATAATGATACTGAAAAATTAGCAGAATTCTTTAAATTGTGGAAACAACAATTTGATGCTACTTTCGGTAAAATTATTAACTCTCCTGCCCTTGGAATGAGTAGAAATATTATAGAACAGCAAAACAAAGCTTTTGACAGTTTTATAAACCTATTGGTAATCAGCTCTGAGCTTTCAGCAAGTATCAGTACAGTACAAAACAATGCCTTTAAAGATATGATGAAAGAGTATGCTGAAATAACTAAAGAGGGTATGGAAGCTAAGTCATTTGAAGATTTCTTCAACTACTGGTCTGATAAAACAGAAACTTACCTGGTTGATTACTTTGGAAGTAAGGAATTTTCAAAACTTGTTGGTCAAGTGGCTGAAGATATGATGGACTTCAAAATGGAAACTAATAAACTTGTGGAAAATTATTTAGCTGATACTCCACTTGTAACTAAGAACAACTTAGACAGCATTAGCAAAAATATTTACAATATGAAGAAAGAAATTAAGAGCTTAAAGAAAGAGATTGAAGAATTAAAGTCAAAGGAAGAAGAAGCGGAAGTAAAAGAAAAGAAAAAATAATTCCTTTTAATAATTGATATTTCTTTATTTAGTTAAGATAGGAGGCCAATTTTGAATAAAACCCCATTTGATTACAAAAAGAGCTTTGAAGAAACTCTTGAATTTCAAAAGAAGATGATAGATGGTTTTGAGGCTATGATTAACGCCGATCCAAGTGAACCTGGTGTTTCAGAAAAAGAAACTATTTATGAAGAAGATAAAATGAAGGTTTATAGATTTAAACCAGCCGTAAGAAGTCCATTTAAAATTCCTTTATTAATAGTTTATGCTCTTGTTAACAGAGAAACTATGATGGACTTACAGGAAGATAATAGCTTTATTAAAAACCTATTAAAGGAAGGAATAGATGTTTATATTATAGATTGGGGCTATCCAACTCTTGATGATAAATATCTAACCTTGGAAGACTATATTGAGGGATATATTGACACAGTTGTTGACCTTGTGAGAGAAAGAGCAAAAGTTCCTCAAATTAACTTACTGGGCGTATGTCAAGGAGGTACTTTCTCCGCAATCTATTCAGCACTTCACCCTGAAAAGATTAAGAATCTGGTAACAATGGTGGCGCCAATAGACTTTGCACCTAATGATGCATTGTTGTTTGCATGGAGTAAGTATTTAAATATTGACAAACTGGTAGATGCACACTATGGTTTGGTACCTGGAGATTTTATGAACAACGCATTCGTAACTTTAAAACCAATCTCCCTAAATATTACAAAGTATCTGCAATTAGTTGACGATTTTGACAAACCTGATGCAATTAATAACTTCATTAGAATGGAAAAATGGATTTTTGACAGTCCTGACCAAGCTGGAGAAGCACTGCGTCAATTTGTAAATGACTTATATGTGGAAAATAAACTTGTAAAAGGCAAGATGATGATTGGCGATAAAACTGTAAATTTAAAAAATATTACAATGCCTGTTTTAAACATCTACGGTAGCAAGGACCATATAGTATCACCTCAATCAAGTAAGAACTTTGAAAAATATGTTGGAACTAAGGATATAGAAACTCACGAAATTCCTACAGGACATATTGGAATGTACGTAAGTTCAAGATCTAAAAGAGTAGTTGCTCCACTTATTTCACAATGGTTAAAAGATAGGAAATAAATTTAAATTTTAAAGACTTCACATTATTAGTGAAGTCTTTTTTAATTAAATAAATTTCCATATTCTTTTCGGAAAAACAACTAAGCTAGATTATGATAGTGATTTTGCCGATTTCAGCTCTTTTAGTTTTAAATAAAAAGCTGTTTAACGTAGATTTAGAACAAAAAATTACATACAATAGAAAAACTTATAGGTTAACATCTTAATTTATTCCAAACAAACTAAACAGCTCCTCATCTTTCAATCCTTTTAAAATCTTGTAAGTATCCTTGTGATTTTCTCCCTCATAGTCGTATAAAAGTTGAAACTTTCCATTGTCAAAAAATATCATTTCATATCTTGTATCACTTGTACCTATAATTATTGAATACAAACTATCTCCATCTATTGTTTGATTTCCTACTTTTCTTACTTTTATGGCACCGAAAGTAGAGCTGAATTTACTTATACCTTCTTTAGAAACTATAATTTTTTCTTCTTCTCCCATTTTTAGAGTGACACTTTCCACATTCATTTGATTTAATACCCTATCTAATTGAAAGGATTTACTTGTAAATCTATGCCCTACTATTAAACCAAGTACTATTAAAATTATCAGATGTCTATACTTATTTAAAAATTTCATTTTATCACCTAATTAATAATAGCATATTTTTTAATATTTAAGGCACTTTATTATTAAAATTGAAATTTTTGGATATATATAATATATGGAGGTTTAAATATGGAAATTGTAGAAAATATGACAGATAATATGTTATTGTATTTCAGAACTAATTCATGTGCAATATGTGATTCAATGATTGAAAAGGTCTTTGAAGAGCTTAGAGATTTCAATATAGATTTAAAAATAGTTCAAATAGAAGAAGAACCCGCTTTAAAAGGAAAATACTTGGTTTTTTCTGCACCGACAATGCTATATTTAAAAAATGGAAAAGAAGTTTTTAGGGAGTCGGGTTTTTTTGACTTTCCAAAAATTCGTCACATTTTAAGTAATGAGATTAAAAACTAATTGAGTTTATTTTAAAATAGAAGCTCAATAGGTTTTTGTGTTATAAAATAATAAATAAAAAGCTTTAAAATATTAGATTTTCTAAATTATACAAATACTACAAAACCATAAAACTCCCTAAAGAATAATAATACTATTAACTACTTCTTAATAGGAGTCTAGTTCATTTAAAATTAACCAAATTATAAAACTGTAAAATATATTACAAGAAGTTTTAAGTTAATTAAAATATAACTTGCTTTATTTTCAATTTAAGTTTAAAATTTTTAAACGATGCAATTTTAAATATACCGTTTATAACTATATAAATTAAAACAAATTTCACAATACTATTATATAAAATTTTTAAATAGTCATTTAATTATCTCATCCCTGAGGTTTTTAAATAAAAAAAGAGAGAATATAATTCTCTCTT
>NZ_RLIH01000019.1 GCF_004006535.1 Anaerosphaera multitolerans
AGCAGGTGGATTTATGTTTCGCGCGCTTTGCGCACTCAACTGTCTAAAGACATTAATAAAAAATGACAAGCTATAATTTTAGCTTGCCATTATAATTAACTGTAAATATAATTTTCAATTGGAACTTTCTTTAGTTATTATGTCTTTTACTTTCATAAGTCTTGTAATATTTGCTCTTTCATTTTCATCTAACTTAGACATAATATATCTTATAGTTTCCTGTAAGTCCGGTATAGTCCTATATTCAAGAGCATTTACCCTACGCCTTGTACTTTCTATTTCACTTGCCATAAGTTGGACGGATTTTTCTATTTGAGCAAGCTCCAAAAGTTTTTGCAATATTTTATTTAGCTTGTCAATTGCATCGTCTACGTCTGCTGTTGTTTGAGCATAGCCGTAGGGATATATGGAACCGTCCTTTGCCGTCTCTTCAACTATAAATTCCATTTCAGGTATTTCCACACTCATTACGTTTTTAATAGTAATGTCCAAGTTGATTTTTTGAGTTGGAAACATAAGTGCCTCTTCAAGTATTTCAGGACTTATAAAGGCAGAAGCCAAGAGGAAGTCTTTAAAAGAACCGGACAATTCCCTTTCAACTTCTTCTCTTAATACTTTGTTTTTCTTCACTATTTCAATGAATCTTCTCATTAGTTCATCCTGTTTATCCTTTAAAAGTTTATGACCTCTAACGGAAGTTGCAAGACGTTTCTTTAATGTAGTCAAATTCATTCTCGTCGGACTGACATTTAGCTTAGCCATAATATCACTTCCTACTCTTTATAATCCAAATACTTTTCAAGATATTCGTCTCTAATCCTCTTTAATTCTGTTCTCGGAATCATTCTAAGCAATTCCCAACCCAGATCCAATGTCTCCTCTATTGATCTATTTGTATAGTAGCCCTGACTTACGTACTGACTTTCAAAAGCGTCTGCAAATTTGGCAAAGGCTCTATCTGAAGGAGAAAGTGCCGACTCTCCAAGGATTACGGAAAGTTCCTTTGCATTTTTACCGGAAGTATAGGCCGCATAGATTTGGTTCATAGTATCCGAGTGGTCTTCTCTGGTTTTGCCGTCTCCAATACCTTTGTCCTTTAACCTGGACAAGGACGGTATTGCATTTATAGGCGGTTCTATTCCCTGTTTGTACAATTCCCTTGAAAGAATTATCTGTCCCTCGGTAATATAGCCTGTAAGGTCAGGAATAGGGTGAGTTATATCATCTTCCGGCATAGTCAGTATTGGAATTTGAGTTATTGAACCCTCTCTTCCCTTTATACGTCCTGCTCTTTCATAAATTCCCGCAAGGTCAGTATAAAGATATCCCGGATAACCACGCCTTCCCGGAACTTCCTTACGTGCAGCTGAAACCTCTCTAAGTGCTTCTGCGTAATTGGTCATGTCCGTCATAATTACCAATACGTGCATTCCCAATTCAAAGGCAAGATATTCAGCACAAGTAAGTGCAACTTTAGGTGTTGCAAGTCTTTCAATGGCAGGGTTATCAGCTAAGTTCATAAAAAGCACAGCCCTGTCTATTGCACCGGTTTTGTTAAAGTCATCTATAAAAAACTGAGCTTCCTCAAAGGTAATACCCATTGCAGTAAATACTACGGCAAACTTTTCTCCCGAACCCACTACTCTTGCCTGTCTTGCAATTTGAGCAGCTACGTTGTTATGCGGTAGGCCCGCTCCTGAGAATATGGGCAGTTTTTGACCTCTTACAAGGGTATTTAAACCGTCTATAGTTGAAATTCCCGTCTGGATAAATTCCGAAGGGTAATCTCTACTTGCAGGATTTATAGGAGAACCGTTAATGTCGATTTTCTTTTCAGAAATTATTTTAGGTCCATCATCTATGGGGTTTCCCAATCCGTCAAAAACCCTTCCTATCATGTCGGGGCTTACTCCCAACTCCAAAGGTCTTCCCAAAAATCTAACAGAAGTATCTCTTAGGTTTATACCGCTAGAGCCTTCAAATATTTGAACCATGGCCTTGTCATTTTCAATTTCAATTACCTGACCACGTCTTCTCTCTCCCGTTTGAAGTTCTATATCTACAAGCTCCTCATAGGTAACTCCCTCAACACCTTCAACTATCATAAGAGGTCCTACAACTTCCGAAACAGATCTATACTCTTTAAGCATTTATAGTCCCCCTTTTCTCTTCCAATTTCATTATTTCACTTTCAATATCTTCAACTAGTTGATCTAAAGTTGCAATCTCCTCTTCAGGTACATACTTAGATCTGGTTATTCTCTCTCTTATTGGCATCTCCTCTATTTCAGGAAGATATACTCCATTGTCCAAAGCTCTAAGAGATGCATCATAGAATTTTAAAATAACTTTCATCATCTTATTTTGCTTATTAAGAGAGCAATAGGTATCAACGTCGTTAAAGGCATTTTGTTGTAAAAAGTCCTCGCGTAACGACTTTGCCACTAGGAGTTTTAACTGGTCTTTCTCTGAAAGAGAGTCCATTCCCACCAGCCTTACAATTTCCTGTAGACCGGTTTCCTCTTGTAGAAGGGCTATTGCCTTTTTCCTATTATCGGAAAACTGCTCATCTACATTGTCGTCAAAGTAGCTGTCCATTTTATCCTGATATAGAGAATAGGAGTCTATCCAGTTAATTGCAGGGAAGTGTCTTGCATAGGACAGGTCGTAGTCCAATTTCCAAAAGACCTTTACTATTCTAAGTGTAGATTGACTTACAGGTTCGGAAATATCTCCACCCGGAGGTGAAACAGCTCCTATTACTGAAAGCGCTCCTTCTCTATTATCACTTCCAAGACATTTAACACGTCCCGTTCTCTCATAAAAATCCGCAATACGGGAAGCCAAGTAAGCAGGATAACCCTCATCTCCCGGCATCTCCTCAAGACGTCCGCTCATCTCACGAAGCGCCTCCGCCCAACGTGAAGTGGAATCCGCCATCATAGCTACTGAATATCCCATATCTCTATAGTATTCCGAAATTGTAATTCCCGTATAGATTGAGGCCTCACGCGCAGCAACGGGCATATTTGAAGTATTGGCAATTAAAACCGTCCTCTTCATAAGCGACTGACCTGTCTTAGCATCAATTAACTCGGGAAACTCCATAAGTACATCCGTCATTTCATTTCCACGCTCTCCACAGCCAACGTATACTATTATTTGAGCATCGGCCCACTTTGCCAACTGGTGTTGAACTACTGTCTTACCGCTTCCAAAAGGTCCAGGTATTGCAGCAGTTCCACCCTTTGTAATCGGAAAAAAAGTATCAATTACTCTCTGTCCCGTAATTAAAGGAGTATTGGGGTCTACTTTTCTTTTGTACTTTCGTCCCTTACGCACAGGCCATTTCTGCATCATAGTAAGGTCTTGCTTGCCCTTTTCAGTTTCCAAAGTACAAACTACTTCATCAACGGTAAACTCTCCCGCCTTAATATCCACAACTTTTCCCTTGACACCTATGGGAACCATTATCTTATGAACTACAACGGGAGTTTCATCCACTGTACCCAGAACATCTCCTTCATTCACTTCATCGCCTATATTAACTGAGGGTTTAAAGTCCCATTTCTTCTCCCTGTTTAAACTGGTTACAGATTCTCCCTTTATTAAGAAATCTCCCGATTGATCTTTCATAACTTCCAAGGGTCTTTGAATTCCGTCAAACATCTGCTCTACAAGACCTGGACCCAGTTCCACTACTAAGGGATTTCCTGTAGTATATACATCATCTCCGGGACCTATTCCCGTAGTTTCTTCATATACTTGAATGGAGGCTCTATCTCCTCTCATTTCTATTATTTCGCCGATTAGTTTATCTTTGGATACCTCTACTACGTCATACACGTTGGCATCTTCCATGCCGCTTGCCACTACAAGCGGTCCAGAAACTTTTATTACTTTTCCTGATTTCAAAAAAGTTCCTCCTTCTATAAAATATTAGATCCAACAGCTCTTTCCACGCTTTCGCTGATCTTATTCATTCCTATATTTAAAGTGCCTTGATTAGAAGGTATAAGTATAATTGCTGGTACCACTTTTTTATTGTATCTCTCTATAGTATCCTCGATTTTAACAGCTAAATCTTCAGTAACGAAAATTAAACCGTAGTCATCTGCTGCAAGCTTATCTATTTTGTTTCTTGCATCATCAGCCTCATAGGCTGTTACCACGTCTATTCCCAATACTTTAAATACAGATACTGAATCCTTATCTCCAACAACTGCAATCTTATACATAACTATCACGTAACCTTTCCCTAATAAAAGATGGGTTTAGCTTATTTTCTTTTGAAATTAAAATAAATCTCAAATTCTTAATTTCCATATCCTTGGCAAATAAGTAAGCAAATACTACCTCAGGCCCATAGACTACTCCCCTTACTTCTTTTATTAAATCCATAAAGTAATTGTCCTTCTCCTTTTCATACATGGAAAGAGAACCCGTTTGATTATACTCCTCAATTCCCTTACTTACAGCCTTAAATATATTGTTGCTTTTAAACAAAGGACTTTGTTCATCAATTTTTCTTGAATAAAACTGTTCAATATCGGATTGGGAAATATTTCCACCCTCAATTAAAACCTCACTGAGAAAACTAAATGTTCTCTCCTGCCTTTGACACCTAAGCAATATATCTATATTGGTAAAGTCTATTAAATCTTTTACATACCTTTTAAATAAATCCACTTCCATCTCCTCAGCCAAAGACTTTAACTTTTCAAAATACATTTTATCTAAGACCGTATCAATGTTTTGAGGATTTTCCGTTTCTTCATAGACTTCCATTGCCCTTTTAAAAGCATCTATACACTCATTCTTTTCAGGATACTTTTTTTTACCTTCTATCTCATCTATTATTTCATCCATATTAAAGGATTCCATATCTATTAGGATATGTCTAAAATCCTCATTTAATATCTTCTCTTTAGCCAAAACTTTTAAATTGTGATAGAAATACTTTAACGTTAATAAATCCACAACTCTCTTATCAGGACAGACTTTATAGTACTCCTCATAGGTGCTTTGCTCCTCTTCCTTTAAAGCCTGCTCATAATCCTTGGGATTTTCCAATTTGGATATGAACTGCTGATATGTTGAGTCACTTAAAATTTTTAAAGCATCTTCTAAATCTTCTGCTTCCACAAGTCTGTCAAAGGTCTGTCTATTTAAAAGTTTTTTCTCCAACACTCTCGTTGTTGTCGATAATTGGACAAATGCATTTCTATCCATACATACCTCCTAATTATCAAAAACTCTATCAAAAACTTCTCTTTCCATATCAGCCCTGATATCATCTATTAAACTTGTAAACTTATTGTTGTAAAGGACACTGTCCATTGAAACAGTAAATCCATCACTTACAAATTCATTTGATAATTTTACATTTAAATTTTCTTTTTTCACAGCTTCATAGTACTTTTCCGGAACTGTTAAAATACAATCTTCCTTAAGCTCCATAGTAGCTAAGACTCTCTTTAAGTAATTTATATAGTCCTCTTCCGGAAGATTTGTAAGTTTTGTCAAAGCTATATCAAAAACTCTATCTACTATGTCTCCCTTTGCGCTTAAAACCATATCTCGATTTTGTAAGTCCACTTGGGAAAATATTCTTTCCTCAGTTTCCACAGCTTCTAATTTTTTTCTCTCCAAAATTCTCTTAGCTCCGAGATTTGCCTCTCTTACTTTAGCGTCAATTATCTGCTGAGCCTTATCTCTTGTATTTTTTAACAGCTCCTGTGCCTCATTTTGAGCATCAGTTTCTATTTTATTTATTATATTGTCCATGTTTGACACTTTATCAACTCCTTAATTTACACTCTTGTCCAAATTAAGAAAGACATTGCGAAAGAAAGGATGGCATACATCTCAACCATTACTGCAAGAATAATACCCTTGGTTTGCTGTTCTTCATTTTTAGCAAGTATGTTAATTCCGGCAACTGAAACTTTAGCTTGAGCTATAGCTGAAAAGTAACCTGTAAGCCCAACCGGAAGTGATGCAAAGAACAGTGTAAATCCGTTGTCCAAAGTCATTCCCGCACTTAATTTAAACAGTATAAGCATTCCGATTACAAATCCGTAAAGACCTTGAGTTCCCGGTAACAACTGCAAAATAAGCGCCTTACCAAATTTTTCAGGTTCTTCAATAATTACACCAGCAGCAGCTTCTCCAGTAAGTCCCACTCCCTTTGCAGAACCCACGCCTGCAAATATGGTAGCTATTGCAACACCAAGTACTCCTAAAATTATTCCACCATTTTCTATAAAAAATCCTTGCATTACTTTACTCCCCCTCAATATTAAAATATTTTGAATTTACTATAAGACTTTTAAATGGTATTCCTCCACCATCATAAAACTTATTAAACATCTCAACATATGTTAACCTTGCAGAGTGAACATAGGCTGAAAGATATGATAAAAACATATTAAACAACTGAAATACTATAAATACAAAAGCACCTGCAATTATTCCAAGTATTCCCTTACCCACTAACATTCTCACTATTATATTCAAGGCTACGGCTATAAAACTTCCGGATAACGCCAAAGCCATAAGTCTTAAATAGGAAACAAAGTCACTAAAGTAGGAAGTAATACCGTATAGAGAATAAATTCCCCATCCCAGCTTTGCAGCCTTGGACTTTTCAGCTCTACCTCCTGTAAGTACTATTCCAACCATTCCAAGCACCATAATTATTCTGGATACGTTAAATATCATAGGACTTAACTTTAAAACAAAGGCCATTACCGCAACTACAGCACCTATTACAGCCATATACCAAAATCCCACATCAAAAAGTGCATCAAGGGGTTTCTTATCCCTTAGGTTCATATAACCCTTAATTCCCAAAGCAAATATAATGTGAATTCCTCCAAAGGTCAAAGACATTATAATCATTTCTATATAGTCCTCCGATGGGTTTATTAGCGATTTTAATTCAAGCATATCTCCAAAGAAAGAACCAAATACCAATCCCCACAGTATAGTGGATATTCCAAGGTACATTAAGAAAGTTAACATTTGTCTTTTTCCCTTATCCAAGTTGAATTTTTTAAGGGCAAATAGAGTTCCTAAAAATAACAATAATCCATACCCCATATCTCCAACCATTATGCCTGCAAATATAAAGTAAAAAGGAGCAAATAGTGGTGTTGGATCTATTTCATTGTATTTTGGCATTGCGTACATTGAAGTTATTGATTCAAAGGCACTTACAAATTTATTGTTCTTTAATTTTATAGGTACCTTTGGGTCATCTCTGTCCGCGTCCTCTATTTCTATATAGTAATTTTCATTTAAAACCTCATCTAAAAGTTCAATTAAACTATCCTTATCTGAAGTTGGAACATAGCCTTCAATAATGTCAATCTTATTAGTTTTTATAAAGTTTTCGCTGGATTCAATTCTCAGTTTATTATTTCTAAGATATTCATAGTAAATTTGAAAATCTTCCAACTTATCCTTATTGCTTTCTATTTCCTTCTCAATTAAATCTATTTTGTTTTTTATTTCCTCTATTTCGTTTTCTAAAGAGTTTACTTTATCTCCTACTAGCCCTTCGGTTTTAATGTCCACATTTACAAAACCGTTTCTTTTAAGTATTTCCAGAAATTCCTCTTTTTCAGAAAGGTCATAGTATACAACTACGTAAATATAATTCTTATCCTTGCTCATCTTTTCAGCATAGGATAATTTTAATTCTCCCACTTCTTCAAAAAAGATTCCCTCAAATTTATTGGGAACAGTTCCGGTCTCTATAACTATGTTGCCAAAATTTACTAATTCGCTTACAGGAACCTTTATGTTCTCCCAGGGTTTTAAAAGAGATAAATTGGATTCTATATTTAGTATCCTTTGCTCCAAGCTGTTCCTTTCCTCTACTAAAGTAAACAACTTTTCGTAATTTAACTTAAAATCAAAATTCTGAGCCCTTGTGGTCAATTCCTTTAAAGTAAGATTTTTATTTCCTTCTTTTAAAGCCTCAACCATTCCTTTTTTCTCTACAAAATCCTTTAAAAGATCTATTGCCCACTTAGCTTTCGCTATTTCACTGTCCAGTTCTATAGATAAGTCGGAAACGCTGATCTCTGTTAAATAATCATCTTCTCCGCTTTCCAAGTCATTAAAGTGAACTTCGTTAAACTTTTGAAGTTTCTTTAAAAGATGGCTCCTGTCAGAATCAAAGGTAAATAAGTTAAATTTACTCATTTTAACTATTGCCATCAGACATCACAACCTTCTCAACTATTAGGTCTACAACATTTTGTAGCTCTTTCGCATTTAATGATAATATGTTCCCGCATTGAGCCTCGGTTTCTTTAATCACCGGCTCAACTTTTTCATTGCCCCTTTTCATAGCTTCTCTAACTAGATTGTCACCTTCTTTCATTGCTCCCTTTATTATTTCATCATACTTTAACTGAGCATTGATCTCGGCGTCGGACAATATCCTTTTAGCTTCTTCCTGCGCTGTCTCCAATACATTTTTTGCCTTTAATTCGGCTTCTTTTATCCTTTCAATTGCATCAGGCACCATATCACCTCCATGATTATGATTAACCACTGTACTGAAACAATAGTTTTTTGAAATACTTATGTTATTTATACCCTCTTTATGCAAAATAATATATTTTAGTAAAGAATACTTTACCGGAAGTAAAATTAAATTTACCCCCCAATATATCCAATTTATTATAAAAGTATAGTCTTGTCAATATATTTCATTAGTAAAGAATGTGAATATATAAACAATGCAAAGGTTTTTATAAAAAATCCTACAAGTTCTTTTTCAATGGGGTATAATAATATATTAGAGTTGTCTTTGGAGTGGTATCGAAGTGGTCATAACGAGACTGACTCGAAATCAGTTTGGGAGCAATCCCACGTGGGTTCGAATCCCACCCACTCCGCCAAATTTTAATCAATTACTTACTATATGGAGGAATTTAGATGAATGATGAAATTGACATCTTAGTAACCTTAGATGAAAACTATATGGAGCCCTTAAAAGTGATGTTAACCTCTCTTTATTACAACAACCCGGGAGAAACTTTCAATATTTGGCTTATTCACCAAGCAATTTCAAGGGAAAAATTATTGGAGTTAAATAAAATTTTAAATTCCTTTAATTGGAAACTCTACAATGAAAAAATAGATGCTAAGCTGTTAGATGGCGCTCCCACACTTGAAAGATATCCAAAGGAGATGTACTTTAGACTTTTATGCGGTCAAATTCTTCCAAAGAGCGTAAAGAGAGTTTTATACTTAGACCCCGATATTTTAGTTATAAATCCCTTAAGGGAACTTTGGGATTTGGATTTGGAAGGTAGTATGATAGGTGCCGCAACACATACGGGAATGACCAACTTAACTACTGAAATAAACAGTCTTCGCCTTGGAACGGACCATGGCTATTACAATTCCGGTGTAATGGTAATAGATCTGGAAATAGCACGCAGCACAATTAAACTGCAAGATATAGACGATGCCATTAATAAGTACAACGCCTTTTTAATTCTGCCCGACCAAGACATTTTAAACTACCTATATGGCAAGTATATTAAGGAAATACCCGAGGAAATTTGGAACTATGACAGTAGAAAATATTTTAGCTACTATACTAAAAGTTTTAAAAAACACAATCTTCAGTGGGTTATGGAAAACACCTCCATACTACACTTCTGCGGAAGACCTAAACCTTGGGATCCTAAAAGCGACGGTAAATTTACAGCCCTTTACCTTCATTATCAGAAATTTCTAAAACGCATTAGCGAAAATTTATAGTTATGAGACTTTTCAAAGTCTCTTTTTTAATATTCACTTACTCCACAACACTTATTTAATAAAGATGATACAATATTAATACCAAGGATGGAGTTTTATCCAATAAATAACTGCCATAAATTTAAGCTTTAGCAATAAGAACTTATATAAAAATTTTTCAACCTTAGAATTATCCCAATATCACAGATAATTACCTTCAACCTATGCCATATTATTCCCGTAAAATTCACTTTCCAAGAGCAAGGCAACTTAAATAAAGAACATATTATTGTAGGAGTAACTTGTGCTACTAAGTGAACAGGGATCTACCTAATAATTATTTACATTTTTCAAAAGGAGATGATTTAATGGAAAATATAAATAAGAATCAAAATATGTGGACTAAAAATTTTTTACTTATTACCTTAATCAATTTTTTAATTTACTGTTGTTGGCAGATGTTTCCTCCGTCCCTTCCACCCTATGTGAGAAGTCTTGGAGCCTCGGACAGTCTCTTAGGTTGGCTTAACGGAGTAGCCACAATTGCTACTTTGGTAATCAGACCTTTTTCCGGAAATATTATGGACAGGTTTGGTAGAAAGGGTATCTTTAACTTTGGATTGGTACTACTTGCCATCTCATCAGCAGCTTTTTATTTTCTGCCTATTGTAGGTATTATTTTAGCAGTTAGATTTATTCACGGCTTAGCCTGGGGAGTTGCAAGTACAGCAAGTAATACCATTGCCACAGATAATATTAAAAAGGAAAATATGGCAAAGGGCATGGCCTATTTCAGCTTATCTGTAAGTCTTGCATCAGCAGTTGCTCCTGCCATAGCACTTTCCATTGACATAAAGTCTATGTTTTTAATAGCAGCAGCTATAGTACTTATATCTTTATTTATGAATTTTGGAATAGACTATCCAAAGGAAACTGCAAACAAAATTTCAGATAAAAAATTCTCTCCCTACGAAAAAAAATCTATACTCCCTGCCTTTTTAATGTTTTTAGTTACCACTACCTACGGAGCCATAGTTACCTTTGTTGCTCTTTTTGCCGCTGATAAGGGGATTGATAATATAGGTTTATTCTTTACCTTATATGCAGTGGGAATGTTAGTAGTCAGACCTTTTTTGGGAAACATAATTGAAAAAAGAGGCTTTAAATTTGTAATAATACCTTCTTCCCTACTTTGTATGTGCTCTCTTTTAATTCTATCTAAGGCAAGTGTATATTCCACTTTTCTACTTTCAGGAGCCTTGTACGGAATTGGTTATGGTGCGCTTCATACCTGCTTTCAAACTCTTTCAGTTATTAAGGTTAAACGTAACCGAACGGGTGCTGCAAACGCAACTTTCTTTACGGGTTTTGATGCGGGAATGGGTTTCGGCTCCATAATTGCGGGATTTATCTCCGCCAGAACAGGATATGGTTCCATGTTTGGAATACTGAGTTTTTGCTTTGTTGCCATTGCAGTAATATATCTTTACTTTGAGAAAACTAAAGAACAAATATAAATAAAAGCCAGACTGTACTAAGTTACAATCTGGCCTTTATTATTTAAATTCCATTATATATTCATTTAAGTATTCCACCACTTCAACTATATCTTTATCTGTTATGTCAGGGGATATGGAACAGATACGCAGTACTTTTTTACCTTTTACTTCCGTAGTTAAAATATTGGACTTCCCGCTGTCAACAAACTTTTGAGATATTTTTAAATTAATTTCATCTAATTCATCTCTACTTTTCTCTTTGGAGTAGTAGCCAAAATTTAAAATTGCCTGTTGTGCAGGAGTCACTATTTCCCAATGACCATATTTTCTCAGCTCTTTTTCAATTTTTTCAGCCATAACCACGCCGTGTTCTATCCTCCTACCCATTTCATCTGTACCAATCGTCTGAAGGGTAAGCCAAAGCTTTATTCCAATTGACGGTCTTGACAAATCAGGTCCCAAATCCCAAGACTCAATTCTATCTTGGCTTTGAGCATCTTTTAAGTATGAAGGATCATCACTGAAACTTTTTAAAAGAGTTTTTTTGTCCTTAGCCAGTATCATTGCGCAGGAATAAGTTTGAAACAACCACTTATGCCCATCCCAAGTTACACTGTCCGCCTCTTCAATTCCCTTTAAATTTCCTGAATACCTTTGAGATAAAAGTAAAGAACCTCCAAAGGCAGCATCTACATGGAACCAAAGTCCATACTTCTTAGCCACTTTACTTAATTCAAAAAGAGGATCAATAGTTCCTGAATTTGTAGTTCCGGCAGTTCCTGCAACTATAAAGGGAATTAATCCCTGCTCTTTGTCTTTTAAAATCAATTCCTCTAAATCTTCGGGAATCATTTTTAAATTTTCATCAGTTCTGACTTTATGAATTCTTTCATCGGGAATACCTGCCATTCTAAGACCCTTGTTAACGCTATGGTGGGCTTGGTCAGATACGTAGGCCACTCCCTTTAAAATATTTTCCACTCCCAGTACATTATCTCTTGCAGCTATTATTCCCGTTAAATTAGATTGAGAACCTCCCGAGACGAAAATTCCTCCCGCCTCTTTCCCATAACCCACCTTTTCACATAGCCAATCTATTACGTCATTTTCCAGTTGAGTTACCAGCGGAGCGGAAAACCAGCCGGCTCCGTTGGGATTGTAAAGTGTGGTAATAATGTCTCCGATTTTTGATATATCACTTGCAGGTGATGGTATAAATGCAAAGTTCTTGGGCTGAGCTCCCTTTACTCTAAAGGGAAATACTTTTTTATGAAGGACTTCCGTCATTTCATCAAGATCTCTGCCCTTTTCGGGGATACTCCATTTTACCAATTCCTCGAAATCCTTCTCACCTGCTTTTTTATAAGTACTTTCATCATTTTCCAAAGATTCATAGTAGCTTTCAATGGCTTCAATCATCTTTTGTTTATAATAATTTCTATCCATGTCACACCTCTTAATTTACTTATAAGGAAAGTATAACACATATTTTTACCTTTTTTCTTATATGGAGAAGCTTAAAAAGAATTTTACAAAGTACGTCCACTTTCACTTCGTATTTCATTCTCTCCTCCTTTTATTCTCAGTATACTTTATGAAAATTAAAATATAAAGCTTACTTACATAAGAGGTAAGTATTTAAATATAAGCGACAAAAAACCAGCCTTAAAAGGCTAGTTCGCAACACTGTATTTATATGTTTTTCTTTTTTTCCCTCCAAAGTCAAGTTTAGATAGAAAACTCCAAAGGGGAACGAGGTATATAAAAAAGGAAAAAAGTAAACTTGTAATAGGAGCCGATATTGTTGAAAGCGGAACTACTACGGCTATGGACCAAGGCACTAGAGCAGGTATTAAAACCGCAGTATCCTCCAAATAAATTGCCATTTCATTGTCATTTTCAACTGTATCCTTACAAAGTTGATGAGTTAACATTATTGCCAAAGTTTGGTTACAGGATATCATAGAAGAAAATATTGCCGTTAAAAAAGTGCTTCCGTAGGGATTGATTTTTCTACTGCACTTTTCTATTATATTTTTTAAACTTTCAAGTAAACCCGTTCCGTCAAAAAGTCCGGAATAAGATGAAGATATTGATACTATTGCCATAACCTTTACCATGGACATCACTCCTCCACCATTTAACATTGCATCCAACTGGGAATTTTGAGAATTAAAACCGTAGATTAAAGCTTTTAAAATTTCATCTATAGTCCTATTTTGTAAAACTACTGAAACTATAAAACCAAACAGAATACTTACAACCATAGTTAACTTTACATCTACTTTTAACAATGATAGTAGCAAGATAGCCAACGCCGGTAAAATTGCAACCCAATGAATGTTAAAGTTTTCAAAAAATAAATTTTCAATATCCGGCACAGCTACTTCTCCTCTTACTGAAAGTCCCAGTAAGCCATAAAGTACACAGGTAATTATAAAGGGGACTGTAGATGTCCTAAACATATTTTTTATATTTGTAAAAATACTGGTATCTGTAAGCCCGCTTATTAAATTTGCGCTTCCCGACATTGGAGAACATCTGTCTCCAAAGTAAATTCCCGATAATATTGCACCTCCCACATATAGGGGATCTATATTCATGGAAATTCCCATAGTCATGGAAATAACTCCAATAGTGGCTGAAGTTCCAAAGGCAGTTCCAATTAGTAAAGAAACTCCGCAATTTAATAAGAACACAATTAGTATAAAGGCCGAGGGAATTATTAACTTGGAAGCATAGTAAATTATTATCGGTATAGTTCCTGCCACTCTCCATATAGCCGTAATCATTCCAATTAATAAAAATATAATTAAAATATTTTTTACAGTTTTCACTCCTGAAATAGAAAGTTTTAAAAGTTTTCTTGAACTATGTCCCTTTAGAATACCATATCCGAAAAATATTACATAGCCTATAAAAAGTGCATATAAAATTGAAATATTAAATATCACACAAATAGACAATGAACTTACAAATAATAGCAAGGCTATAATTTCCACTTTACTCTCCTCCTAAAAAAAGTATAGAAAGAAATATATTAATTGTCCAACTGTTATTTGTAATGTATAATACAGTAAAAATACTGTATATGGAGGAAGTATGAATTTTTTAAGTATGCATTACTTTATAACTCTTGAAAGAGAACGAAGTTTTACTAAAGCTGCCAATGAACTACATATTACCCAACAAACCTTAAGCGCCAACATTGCAGGTATTGAGGAAGAACTGAATTGCAAATTATTTATTAGGCAGATTCCATTAAAGTTAACCTATGCGGGAAAGGTGTTTTTAGACTATGCTCTGGATTTTCAAAGAAAATATACTGATATGACTCAAGAGTTCTATGATATTTCCAACTCCCAAAGGGGGGTTTTAAAAATCGGTGTCGGCTATACAAGGGGCAGAACCATACTTCCCCAATTGATATCGGAGTTCCAGAAAAAATATCCCAACATTGAAATCCAACTTTTTGAAGCTACAAACATAGTACTTCATCAAATACTTTTAAAGGGCGAGGTGGATTTAGCAATAGCAAACTTTCCTAAAAATCTGCCCAAAGTTGAATTAAAGGACTTTTACGAAGAGGAAGTGGTCTTTGTAATTTCCAAAGAATTAATCCGCAATTTATACGGTTTTGACAGTTCTGCCATCATAGATAAAATTGAAAAAGACGGGGATTTTTCAAAACTTGCAAACTGTCCTTTTTTATTAACAAGTAAGGAGGACGTCTCCGGTAGAATCGGCAGAGAACTCCTATCAAAGGCTGATTTCAAACCTATTGTAAAAGCACAGTCAAGCAGCGTTGATACTTTACTTGAACTATGTGTTAGAAATGTGGGAGCTTGTTTTCTTCCTGAGAAGTTATTACTTGCTTCCCTTACTGAAAATGAACTTGAAAATCTTGAAATTATACACTTTAAAAAAGACTCAACCTATATGATACGCTTCGGTTGGTTAAAGCACTCCTATTCTTGGAGTATGATTACGCGTTTTATGGACTTTGCCTATGAAATCCTAAATAAAGATTCATAACTTAATTCTGTTATAAAAACCAAAAGCTCACATTGTGAGCTTTTAAACTTTTTAATCTACTTCTGCAACTGCTTCTAATTCTACATTACAACCGTTGGTTAACTCTCCTACAGGTAAGACTATTCTTGCAGGTTTATGCTCTGCGAAAAATTCACTGTAAACCTTGTTTACATCGTCCCAGTATTCCATTGAACTTAGGTAAATTCTACACATCACCACATTTTCTCTAGTACATTGAGCTGCCTTTAATACACTTTCCAATTTAGTAAGAGCAGTTAAAGTTTCCTCTTCAATTTCCTCAGGTGGAAAACCTGTAGCCGGAAGAGCTGAAGTCTGCCCTGAAATATAAAGCATACCCCTGCTTATAATCCCGGGAGAATAATGTCCCCTCGGTTTATTTTCACCATGTACAGCTTTCAAATTATCTCCTCCAATTCACCTATTTTTTCTAAACTCGTATTCCCGCCGGAAACTACAAAACACACCTTCTCATCTTTATCTACTTTAAGTTCTCCTTGGAGTATTGCTCCGATTCCTATACAGGAAGAAGGCTCTGCTAAAATTTTCCCCTCCATTAACAACAGCTTCATTGCTTTTAATAAAAACTCATCTTTAACTCCAACAAATTCTGAAACAAGAGAAGTAACTATGGGATAGTTTTTCTCCCCCGGAATCTGAGTTAAAAGTGCATCAGCTTCCAATTTCTGTTCTTCCAGCTTTACTCTCTTTCCCGCTTTTACACTTTCACCATAGCGCCTTAATTTATAAGGCTCCGCACCAACAATTTTCACCTTTGGATTTTGAGATTTAACTGCTGTGGATATTCCACCTATTAAACCGCCCCCTCCTATAGGTACAACAACAGTATCAACATCGGGAAACTGTTCTAATATTTCCAAGCCAATTGTCCCTTGACCTGCCATAATATCATAATCATCATAGGGATGAATATTTATGTATCCCTTACTTTCACTTAGTTCATTAGCTATTTTATGACGTTCACTTAGTGGACATTGAACAACTTTAGCTCCTAGATTTTCTATTCCCTTAACCTTTACCTCAGGTGCACTGTCAGGAATTACTATAGTCGCCCCAACACCTAAAAGCTTTGCCGCAAAAGCCACACCTTTCCCATGGTTCCCGGAAGATGCAGCCACTACACCTCTTTTAACTTCCTCCTTATCCATTGAAAGCATTTTATTAAGAGCTCCTCTTATTTTAAAAGAATTGGTCTTTTGCATACATTCAGGTTTAATAAATACCTTACAAGCTAAAAGTTCATTTAGATTTTCAAGGGGAATTAACGGTGTCTCATAAATATAAGGTGCTATACGCTCCTTTGCTTTTAAAATATCTTCTATATTTAGCATAGTACCTCCTTAACTTTATTTAAAATAAATTTTCAATAAAAGAATCCAGCTTTTTATTAAATTAAAAGGCTGTCCAACCTCCATCTGCAACTATTGTAGCTCCATTTACAAAACTTGATTCATCTGATGCTAAAAATAACATTACATTAGCTATTTCTTCAGATTTCCCAAGAACAGGCAACACTTCCACTCCCTTGTTTAACTTACTCATAACTGAAGTGTTTATACCTTCGCCCGTTCCAAATACTTCCGTTGCAACTGAACCCGGAGCTACTGCATTACATCTAATGCCATATTCCTGAAATTCAAATCCTATATGTTTAGTCATCCCTATAACTGCATGCTTTGAAGCCACATAGGCAAGTCCGCCCCTACCTCCGAAAAGTCCTCCAACTGATGAAGTATTAATTATATTTCCGGAATTCTGGTCCTTCATATGCGGAATAACTTCTCTAATTAATTTCATAACTGCAGTTACGTTTACGTCTAAGATTCTATTCCAAAGTTCATCGTCTACATCGTCGGCACTTTTTAATTTATCCAATATACCTGCATTATTTACCAATACATCTATTCTGCCGTACTTTTCAAGAGTAGTTGCTACTACTTCCTTAATATCCTCATCCTTTGATACATCTCCCACAAAAGAAATTATTTCTCCATTAAAATCTTTTGATTCCTCAAGCAGCTCCTCTAGTCTCTCTTTTCTTCTTGCCATTGCAACTACTTTTGCCCCTTCTCTTGCAAAGGTAAGAGCAGTAGCTCTTCCAATACCCGAACTTGCACCTGTCAATATAACTATTTTGTCCTTTAACCTCATTGTGTTTCCTCCTTTGAGAATTTATTATATTTTATCAAACTAAAGCAACTATCTATAAAGTATTATAACATTGTCCTTTAAATTAAAATATCCTATAATTTTAATTATAAATCAGGTATACTCTTATAAAGTCAACTTTCAAAAAAACTTTGACTTTTAGGAAAGGTGATTTTTTGAATCCAAATTTAATTGTAATTTTAAAAGGACTAATAGTGGGAAGCTCCATGCTGGTCCCTGGTCTCAGCGGCAGCTCAATGGCTATAATTTTAGGTATTTACGATAAGCTGATACTTGCCGTAAGTTCCTTTATGAAGCACAAAAGAGAAAGCTTTATTTTTCTATCTCTCTTCTCGCTGGGAGCACTTATGGGGATTTTTTTATTTTCCAATTCAATAGTAACTCTATTGGATAAATATCCCCAGCCGATGTACTATCTTTTTATAGGTGCTGCAATTGGAGGACTTCCTTTAATATTTAAACAGTCTAAAATAGAAAAACTTTCACCAAAGGTATTGTTTTATATATTAGTAGGTCTTGGAATAATATATTTCTTCTCACTTTCTGTAAATAACATTAGGGACATAGCCTTGGAACCGGGATTTTTAACTTCTCTTATTTTAATTGTAGCAGGTGTAATCGTTGCAATAGCATTAGTACTTCCAGGAATAAGCATCTCCTATATGCTTTTGTTAATAGGACTTTATGATGAAACTATTAAGGCCATAACAGAATTTTATTTTCCCTTTCTAATTCCATTGGGTATCGGGTTTATAGCGGGGATAATTTTAACTGCAAAAGCTTTGGAAAAACTTATAACCAAACGTCCTCAGCCAACATATTTAATTATTTCAGGATTTATACTCGGTTCAGTAATTGAAATTTTTCCGGGCTTACCTATCTTTGGAAATTTATTTATATGTATTATTACCTTTTCTCTAGGCCTTATTACTACATTGTTAATGTCTTTAAAATAATATCTTTCAATAAGAGGAGATTTATATGGAAAAGTATAAACCAGTCTACAACCTTCTTAAAAATTTAAATATATCCTTTAGCGTCGTAGAACATCCTCCCGTATATACTACTGAAGAGGCGGATAAGTACATTGAAGGTATTGATGCTGTTCCAACTAAAACCTTATTTTTATGCAATCGTAAAAAAAATAAATACTACTTGGTTATAATGGACGATAAAAAAATACTGGATATGAAAAAACTTGGAGATCTTATAGGTGAAAAGGGAATGAAGTTTGCCTCGCCTGAAAAGCTAAAGGAAAAAATGGATTTAACTCCTGGTATGGTATCCATATTTGGATTGATGAACAATACAACTCATGACATAAATCTCTGTCTTGATAGGGATATGTTAGATAGTAAAAATCTCACCTTTCATCCCAACGATAATACCAAGACTTTAATTATCGCCACAAAAGCTATATATAAACTTCTCAAAAAATTAGATTATGAATTTAAAATTATAGATTTATAAAAATCAAAGGCAGCTATTAGACTGCCTTTTAAATTTTTTTACTTTTAAAGGAGTATAAATTTTTCCGAACCTACTCCACATACAGGACAGAATTCAGGCGGTTGTTCTCCCTCATAAATATATCCGCAAACTATACATTTCCACTTCATATTTTTTCTCCTTTGTTAATTTACTTACAATTGTTATTTACCCAAAGTTAAAGGGTAAATTTATATAAAGTATATTAAAGGGGTGATAGAATGAAAAAAGTGGTGTTTTATGCTTTCCAGGGAGAAGAAATGTGTTTTATGCACCTGCTATTTAATGCCATCGATATGCATAAAAAAGGCATTGAAACTAAAATCGTAATTGAGGGAAAGGCAACGGCTCTTATAAAAACCATGGTTGAAAGTGACAACAAACTTTATAAGGAAGTTGTAGGACTTGGATTAATCGATGCCGTTTGTCAGGCATGTGCTCATCAAATGGGAGTTTTAGAATTTGTAAAAAATGAAACCGACCTTCCAATAAATGCTGACTTGTTAGGCCATCCGCCAATGGCTCCTTACATTAAAGAAGGTTATGATATAATAACTCTTTAAACATAAAATTAAACCGGTCTATGCCGGTTTAATCATTGTGTTTTAACCTTTCTACTAAAGGTTATTTTTATATGCTCTTATTGAATAAGATGAAGTAGCACTTACAATTATAACTACTAAAACAAAAAACTTAAAACAAGGCTAAAAGAGTACTTATATTCCCAGTAAGATATAACTCTAAATTTATTAACTGAAAATATATACATATCCCTTCAGATAAAAATGTTATAGTTCTTCCTATTTCAATTAAAGCTCTATATCGCAATTGAATTTGAAGTAAGCCTTAACTTTTTATCTTTTTCCCTTCTATCTTCTCCTTACTCTGCTAGTCATTGTAACCAAAGTGTGCTCATCTACAAAATTTCCGTCAATTTCCCACAGATTCCAAATTAAATTTAAGAGTCTTATTTAATAACTTATCATCTTCAACTATTAATAAATTTTTCATATTTCTTTCGCCTATTAATTTAATCTATCTCTATTTAACTGCAAAGATTATATAAGTATAATTAAAGATTCAATACTTTAATAACTTTATTATTAAGAGCCTTTACTATTCGTATTTTTAATGTTAGAATAATTTATAGTGTATAATACCATTTATAATTATTATATTTATCTAGGGAGGTTAAATATGAAAACTAAGAAAGAATATAAAAACTATGGTGCTAGAGCCTTTATACCTTTACTTGTTTTTCTCGCATTGTACATAGGAAGTGGATTATTTTTCACTATCCAAGGAAAAGAAGATGCTTTTTCACAATTTCCAAGACATGTGGCATTATTGGCAGGTATTGCAGTAGCCTTACTTATGAACTTGGAAGTCAAAATAGATCAGAAAATAGATTGTTTTTCTGAAAATGCAGGAAACCCTGGAGTTATGCTAATAGGTTTGATTTATCTTTTAGCAGGAGGATTCCAAGGTGCTGCAAAAGCCATGGGAGGAATGGATTCAATAGTTAATATGGGACTTCACTTTATTCCACCATCATTACTCATCCCCGGAATATTTGTTTTGTCCAGTTTTATTGCAACTGCCATTGGAACTTCCATGGGAACAATAGCTGCAGTGGCACCAATTGCCATTGGTGTAGCTACTAAGGGAAACTTAAATTTAGCCATTGCATGTTCAGCAGTTATAGGAGGAGCTTATTTCGGCGACAATCTTTCAATTATTTCTGACACCACTATTTCAGCTACTCAAGGTGTTGGCGCTGAAATGAAGGATAAGTTCAGAATGAACCTGCTAATAGCTCTTCCTGCTGCAGTTGTTGCTGTTGTTCTCTATGCAATAGTAGGGGGAACGGGAGTTATAGAAGGAGATTTGGAATATCGGTTCATACTTATAATTCCGTACTTTGCAGTATTAATAACTGCACTTATGGGCTTTAACGTAGCCGGTGTTTTATTTATCGGAATACTTATGTGTGGAGTAATAGGACTTGTCACAGGTTCCATTGGATTCTTTGAATATGTTCAATCCATTGGCGACGGTATGTCAGATATGTTCAGCATTACAATTATAGCAATCCTAATATCGGGTTTAATTGGCATTATAAAGGAATATGGCGGAATCGAATGGTTGATAAATGCCATTACTTCCAGAATAAAGGATAGAAAGGGCGCTGAATACGGAATCGCATTTTTATCAGGACTGCTTTCCATATCCTTAGTAAACAACACTTTGGCAATTATAATTTCTGCACCTATTGCCAAGGAAATAGGCGCACAGTACCATATAGCACCTAAACGCCTTGCAAGTTTACTGGACATTTTTGCCTGTGCCTTTTTGGCCCTTTGTCCTCATGACGGAGGTATGTTAATAGTAACAGGATTATCAGGAGTTTCTCCAATAGAGGTTATAAAGTATTCCTTCTATATGTTCGCTTTAATAGCAGCAACTGTAATTACTATTCAATTCGGTTTACTTAGAACCCCTGAAGAAAAAGAATATGAAACTAAAGTTAGACTTGAATCTAATAATAACTAATAAAAAACCATAATTGCTTTAAAAGTAATTATGGTTTTATTTTTTAAACTATATTTGAGTGCCGAACTTCTTTTAGTGATTTCTTTTTATCCTTTAACTTTTCAGATTCTTCACTTCTAAATACATTTACTACTAACTCTATTACATTTGAAGATACAGTAACTGTAATTAGAGAAAATATTATTTTTGAAAAAGGAATATAACTAAGACTTAAAAGCAGCACTGAAAAATCTGTAAACATATAGGCCCAGGAAACCTTTCCTCCAAATCTTTGAAAAATTACCAGGGCAAGAGCATCATCACCGCCGCTACTTCCTCCGGATCTTACTATTAATCCTGCCCCCACTCCCACAAAGATTCCTCCTAAAATCGCAGCCAAAAGAGGAGAGTTTGACAAGTCCGCAAAAACAGGCGGAAATAATTCCCAAAACTTAATAAATCCGGAAAAACTTAAAGTTGAAACTGCCGAAACTATTAAAAAATTTTTACCCAAGTATTTTAACGCCAACAGATAACACACCGCATCTAAAACCGGCGCAGTATAGGACATGGATATTCCAAACCAGTGATTTATTAGTAAATTTAATCCCAGAACTCCTCCTTCAGTAACATCTGATTGCTGATGTACGTTGTAAAGTCCAAAGGAAAGAATGGCCGAACCCATCAGTATCATAAAAATTCTATAGGGCGGAAATAGCTTTTTTATCTTTTCCACCATTTTTCTGTATTGCATAATTGCCTCCTTGTTTTATATAATAAACCTTAGTATGATACTAAGGTCAAGGAGGAAGTATGAAAAAACAATTTAAAATTAATGAAGTTTCCAGATTATTTAACATAGGCCCGGATTCACTTCGTTATTATGAAAAAATAGGTCTTTTAAATCCAAAAAGAGATCAAAATAACTACAGAATTTATAGTTTAAATGAAATTTATCAATTAAATATAATCGCCGAATTTAGAAAGTTAAACATTCCCCTTGCTCAAATTAAAAATTATATTGAAGACCTTTCTTTTTCCAATACCCTTTCCGTACTCAGTGAAGAAAGCAATATTTTAAAAGAGGAAATTAAAAAACTTCAAATTCAAAAATCATTAATTGACAATCAAATTGAAAATCTAAGGGAATATTTTTCAATGGATACCGAAAAATTCACAATTAAATCATTTTCTAAAAGACACATTGTAGAATTAAAAACCTCAATAATTCTTGATGAGGAGTTTGATTTTTCCATTATACTGCTACAGAGAAAAAGCGACTTTAAAGTCAGTTCCTTTAAGGATAATTTAATAGGCGCAAGTTTTTCCATAAAGGATTTTAATAGAGAAATTCCCGTTAAGTATGACAGTGTTTTTATATTTCATAATGAACCCAACATAGCTACAAATTACCTAGATAAAGGCAACTATCTTTCCTACATCTACAAAGGTAATTATGATAAGCTGCCTAGCCATATAGAAAATTTAAAAAAATATGCCAGAGATAACAATCTTAAAATAGAAAATACAGTCTATGAAACCTACTTAGTAGATAATCGCTATACAGCAATCCCCGAAGAATTTTTAACTGAGCTGCAAGTTAGAATATTATAATAAAATTTTTAATCCACTTTTCGTCTTTTAACTTATTTATTTTTGTTAGCTACCTGTTCATATAATACTTAAATACAAAAATGACAAACCCTAAATTAATTTAAAGTTTGTCATTTTTTAAACTACAAATATTTTTAAAAAATTTATATTTTTTATACCGCTTCTTTTATATTTTCATTAGTTATATTATTTACATCATCTTCACTGTGAGATTCTTCTAAGTCTTCTTCAGTTTCCAATTCCGCTTTGCCTTCTAAAAAATCGGTAATTAACTTTCTTGCGCTGTCCTTACTAACTACATAGATGCTGACATCATCTTTTCCAATGGTGGCCCTGCCGTCTCTACCTTCAACTGTAGCCGTAGAAATATTTTCCCTTTCAAGCTTTAATCCGTAATGAGCCAAGTAGGAAATTTCTCCATAGTTTAAATCCGTCTCAACGTATCTGTCAATTAAATCCAATATACTTGGAAGTCTAAATATGGTGGCAGGTGTTTTTAATTTGTCAAACATCTTCATTAAAAAATCCTGTTGAGCGGAAATCCTTCCTATATCCTGATTGGCATATGCCTTTCTCGTTCGTAAATAAGAAACTGCTCCCTCTCCATCTAAGTGGTTAATTCCCCTTTTTAAGTTAATTACAAGAGGAGGTACTACCCAATCGTCTCTATAGGTATAGTCGGGATGATCCCATTCAATATCTATTCCACCCACTGTATCTACTATTCCCACCACTGCTTTATAATCTACAATTGCATAATGGTTTATTTCTATATCTAGGAAGTCCTCTATAGTCTTAACTGTTAATTCCAAGCCGCCATTGGGATATACATATTCATTAAATGCTGCATTTACTTTATTTTCGCCATAGCCGTGTATTTTAATATATGTATCTCTGGGAATTGATAAAATTTGCACTCTGTCTGTTTTAGGATCTATGGTAAACAACATAATGGTGTCCGTTCTCATTCCATTTTGCTCTTCCGTCATATCCACTGTCGCAGACTTATCCACGCCTAATACCAGAACATTAAGCGGTTCATCTCCACTAAAGACATTAATGTCTTTATTTTTGTCATTTTCAAAAGCCGTTTTCTCAGTTTCATTTTCCAAGAGATTTATTCCCTTGTTACCGAATTTAGGCTTAAGAGAATAGGCCATAACCACTGCTCCCGATAAAAGCAGTATACTTAAAAAGATAAATATTCTATATACATGCTTCAATATTGCACCCCACTAAATAAAAAGTTTTAATAAAATCAATACTACAACACCTGGAACTCCAAAGAAACCAACTAAAAAACTGGTTAAGGGATTTATGACTATTGCAAGTCCAAATTTCGTTGCTATTAAATTAAATAAATAGAGCACAATAGCGCCGCCTATAATGTTTAAAATCACTTTAAATAAAATTGAAAGAGATTTAAAAAAAATAATAACTAATAGGCAAATTAATATTGCTCCTATTATAAAAGAAAGTTCCATTTTCTCACTCCTAAACACTTATTATATCACTAAATTAAGGTAATATAAATAAAAGTTAAAATATAGTATAATGTAATTGGTGATAATATGAAGGTATTTTTAGACGCCGACGCTTCGCCTATTACACATATAGTAATAGATGAATGTAGGAGGCTGAATTTAAAATTAGTAATAGTTAAAAATTTTTCTCAGCAGATACAATCCGACTATCCCTCTATAGTAGATGTGGATATATCTCCAGAAGCAGCTGATTTATACATTGTAAATAATTTGGAGCCCTTTGACCTTGTAATAACTCAGGATATAGGTCTTAGTGCCCTTTGTCTTTCAAAAAGAGCTTATGTTATGAATTTCTTCGGAAAATCCATAAATGATTTAAATATTGAATACCACTTAGCTACTAGACATGTAAATAAGGTTTTAAGAAACCAGAAAATATATTCAAAAAACAAAAAACGAAAGTCCTCGGACAACGGTGACTTTTCCTTTGAACTTAGAACTTTTTTAGAGAGCCATCTCCAGTAAAAAGACGTCAATTTTATAGTGGTTAATTGACGTCCTATACTAGTTTTTACTGTGAACCGCTTTAATTATAATATCTGCAATAATTTCATTTCCCAAAGTGGCTGAATTTATACATAAATCATATTCTCCCGAATAACCCCAGTTCCCATCTGTAAACTTATTATAGTGGTTTTTTCTTCTCCTATCTAACTTATTTATAGAGGATATAGCTTTTTCCCTGCTAATCTTGTGAATTTCCATAATCCTTTTAATCCTATACTCCTCATCGGCATTTATAAATACGTCAAAGGTATCTTCATAATCTCTTAAAACGTAATTTGAACATTTTCCAAGCAAAATGCAACTTCCCTCTTTGGCATAGTCCCTAATAGTTTTGGAATTAGCCAGAAAAGAAGCGTCTATATTGCTAATGTCCTCTTGAGAATAGGAATAGTTCTCCCTATATAAATCGTAGATTGTTCCCTGTAGAAAGGAATCGTCTTTTTTTATATTTTCCGGATTTACTTTACCCTCCATGGTTTTTAATTCTATTATATCTTCATCATATACGGGAATATTTAACTTTTTTCCTATTAAGTTAGCTATTTCAAATCCTCCGCTTCCATGTTCTCTATCCATGGTTATGATTATTTTATTTTTTTTATTTAAAAACAGTTTATTTAATAAGCCCAATGATTTCACCCTTTCATCCCTTACTATTATGCCATAAATTTTATTAAAGTATGTATTATTTAGTTGAAAATTTCTAAGATTACTATAAGATTTAATTAAATTTTTCAGATTAAAATATTACCTATCCGTTGTACTATACTCTTTTATAGTGATATAATAAATTAAAAGATATAAAGGAGAGATAATAATGAGCGTTGAATTTGTTTACACACATAAGGCTCCGGAAGCAATTGGACCTTATTCTCAAGGTACAGAAGGATTAAAAGGAGCTAAAGTAGTCTTTACTTCAGGTCAACTTCCTATGAAGGATGGCGAACTTCAAACAGATGCCAAAAAAGCTACTGAAGCTAGCTTAAGTAATGTACTTGCTATAGTTGAAGCAGCCGGCGGAAAACTACAGGACATTGCAAAAGTAAATGTATTTGTAACTAATATCGAGGAATTCGATGAAATAAACAAAGCATATGCGGACTTCTTCGGAGATCATAAACCTGCAAGATCTTTAGTTGAAGTTTCTAAATTACCTAAGGGTGCAGTTTTGGAAATTGAAGCTGTAGCTCTAGTAAATGATAATCTATAATACATCAAAAATGGTACCCCATGGGTACCATTTTTACTTACATAAATAGATATTTAATTAGAAAAAGTTCCCGCCGTATTGTAGGAATAAAGGAGCAAATACTAAAGATACAACTGTTATAAGTTTTATTAATATATTTAGTGATGGACCAGAAGTGTCCTTAAACGGATCTCCTACAGTATCTCCTGTTACAGCAGCCTTATGAGCTTCTGAACCCTTACCGCCGTGAGCTCCACCTTCAATATACTTTTTAGCATTGTCCCATGCACCGCCGGCATTTGACATAAATATAGCCATTAAAACACCTGTTATTAAAGCTCCTGCTTGAAGTCCGCCAAGAGCCTCCACTCCAAGTATAAGTCCCACAAGTACAGGAACTACTACTGCTATTAAACCAGGTACTACCATTTCTCTAAGTGCTGCTGAAGTTGAAATATCAACACACTTAGCATACTCAGGAGTAGCTTTTCCTTCCATAATTCCCGGAATTTCTCTAAACTGACGACGTACTTCATCAATCATTGCTGAAGCAGCCTTACCAACTGCACTCATTGTAAGTGCTGAGAAAGCAAATGGAAGCATACCGCCAATAAAAGCTCCTGCAATTACATCAGGCTTAGAAACGTCTATACCGGTAAGACCTGTAACTTCAATATAGGATACGAAAAGTGCAAGTGCTGTAAGTGCAGCAGAACCTATTGCAAATCCCTTTCCTATTGCAGCTGTAGTATTACCAACTGCATCAAGAGAGTCTGTAATTTCTCTTACTTCTTCAGGAAGTTCACACATTTCAGCAATACCCCCTGCGTTGTCCGCTATTGGACCGTAAGCATCTACTGCTATAGTCATAGCACTAGTTGAAAGCATACCCACTGCTGCCAGTGCAATACCGTAAAGTCCGTCAATTGCTTCCACTTTTCCGCCTGCTCCTAAGTAAGCAACTATAATTCCAATTGCAATTACAACTATTGGCCAAACTGTTGACATCATACCCACAGAAAGACCTGAAATAATATTGGTTGAAGCACCGGTTTCTGATTCCGCAGCTATTCTTTGAACCGGTTTATATTGTTCAGAAGTATAGTACTCTGTAATTTTAGATATTATTAAACCTACAGCTATTCCCACTATTACAGGAATAAACGGTTTAAAACTTCCAAATATTTTATTTGATAAAAATCCTGCAACTATTACTGTTACAAGTGCTGATACATATTCACCGTTATTTAAAGCCTTTTGCGGATTCTTATCTCCCTTTACAAAGAAAGCCGCTATAATTGTAGCTACAATTCCCACTGCAGCTATGGCAATACCGTAAGATACTCCATCTTCTCCATAAGCGGAAACTCCCAGTGTAATTACTGAAAGTAAAGCTCCTACATAGGACTCAAATAAGTCAGCTCCCATTCCTGCAACATCACCTACGTTATCTCCTACGTTATCAGCTATAACTGCAGGGTTTCTTGGATCGTCCTCAGGTATTCCCGCTTCTACTTTACCTACAAGGTCAGCTCCAACGTCTGCCGCCTTTGTATAAATACCGCCACCAACTCTTGCAAAAAGTGCAATTGAAGATGCTCCCAATGAAAAGCCTGTAATTATAGTAGGATCTCCAATAAAGTAATAAGAAATTGATATACCAATAATTCCCAGTCCTACTACTACCATTCCCATTACAGCTCCACCGGAAAATGCAATATCAAGTGCTTTTCCAAGTCCTGAATCCATAGCGGCATTAGCTGTTCTTACATTTGCCTTTGTAGCAACTTTCATTCCCACATAACCGGCTAAAACTGAAAAAATCGCTCCCACTACGAAACAGATTGCCGTAGTTACATTTAAGCCAATAGCCAGTACTATAGTAAGCGCTATTACAAATATTACAAGCGCCTTATACTCTCTTGACAAAAATGCCATAGCACCATCTTCAATGTAGGAAGCTATTTCTTTCATTCTATCATTTCCAGCTTCTTGCTTTGTGACAAAACTTGCCTTATATGCAGCAAATAGTAGGGCCAACACTCCTACTACAGAAGCTATTATCAATATTTTTTCCATAATTCCTCCCTAAAATACTGCCAATACTAGTATTGCAACTGCAAAAACTATTGAAGATACTATAATAATCTTATTTTGAATATCTTTCTTACTGCTGCCCTTGTGTTCTCCCCAAGCAGTTTCTGCACCGCTAAGAGTCCCAAGTCCCGCTTGGTCACTTTCAGTTAACACTACAGTAACAATTAGTATTATTGCAGTAATTGCTATTATTGCAGATAAAACAGTTTCCATATAATTTCCTCCCTTAAAACTTTTTCCATATCTATAACATTATAAATTCTACCACAGGAATATCTTTAAATCAATGACAAATGCTTGCTTTAAAAGCTCTTTTTACTTAATTAAAAAGTAAGAAGTTAAAACCACTATTCCCAAAACTATTCTATAGACTCCAAAAACTTTAAAATCGTGTTTTTTTATGTAGTCCATAAATTTCACTATAACCACATAGGCAACTATAAAGGATACCACACTTCCCAACAGTATTATCAACCATTGATTTAAGGTAAATCCAAAACCCATTTTAATAACCTTAAGTCCTGTAGCCCCTATCATCGTTGGAATTGCTAGAAAAAAAGAAAATTCCGCCGCAGTGGTTCTGGAACATCCCAATATCATAGCTCCAATTATAGTTGCAGCTGACCTTGAAGTTCCCGGTACCATTGCCAGACATTGAAAAAATCCTATTAACAAGACTGTCTTAATGGGAATTTCATCAATATCATTATATTTAAAGCTCTTTCCCTTATTTCTGTTTTCCATAAATATTATGACAATTCCGTAAAACACAAGAGCAAGGGAAACAGTAACCTTATTAAAAAGATACTTATCTATTAAGTCGTCAAATAAAAATCCCAAAACCACTGCAGGTAAAACTCCAATAATGATTTTTGCCAACAGCCTCATAGTTTTTTTATCTCTGCCATCCCATTTTCGCTTTAAAGTTACGGCACCACTTGCCCCACAAGCTCCACAATTATTTCCTCCAATGTTTACTTCCACTTTACTTTTGGCAAAGGGATTTAACTCGTTAAAATAAATAACCACCACTGAAAGTATTGCTCCCAGTTGAATAATAACGTTAAAAGCATTGTCAAAAGCCTTTGGGCTAAAGGATATAAATTCATTTGCCAGTATTAAATGTCCCGTTGATGAAACGGGTAGAAATTCCGTTAAACCCTCTATTATCCCAAGTATTATCGCCTTTAAAAAATCCATCTATACCTCCTAATTTGAAAATATGCCTATAAAAGATGTAAAAGGTTCTATTAGCACATCCATTATTTCAACACCGTTTTCAACTTTATAAGTACCATCAACTTTTATAAGTTTTAATTTAAACTCCTTAGAAACTCTACTTTCATAATCTTTTAATTCCTTAATAAGAGTTTCATAACCCCTACTTAAAGCCTCTGCCTTTTCCAAATTTAAAGCGTAGCTGCCCCTTTCAATCTCTTCCAATTCCTTAAAGTGAGATTTGAAATCCTCTCCATTTAAAACATCTAATTTCACAACAACTTCAATACCGCCACTTGTATTGGACTTTTCCAAAATCTCATAGTCAAAGTCCATTGATTTTACTACGGCTTCATCTACATACTTCCTTGCGGCACTTTTTATAATTTCTTTTGATTCATCGTCAAAATCTGAAAGTCCCACTCTCACATAGCCTTCATAAAGAGAATCCCCAAAATTCTCAATGCTGAAAAAAGACTTTTCATTTGCCATATAAGTTTTTGCACTTTCAAAGTCCATGGACTTTATGCTCTCTAAGTATTCCTCTGCCACCTTTTCAGAAGTTCCCCTTGAACATCCTACTAGCAACAATAGGGTTAAAATTATAGTTACTATCTTCTTCATCAATATTCTCTTTCCATATTTAAAAATTTTGTATATTCTTTTTTAAAGACCAATTCCACAGTACCTGTGGGACCGTTTCTGTGCTTTGCTATAATTACCTCGCCTATATTCGGCTTTTCACTTTCCTCTTTTGTATAATATTCATCTCTATACAAAAACATAACAATATCGGCGTCTTGCTCTATTGCTCCCGACTCACGCAAGTCTGAAAGTATAGGCCTGTGATCAGTTCTGGTTTCAGGCATACGTGAAAGTTGTGAAAGAGCAATTACCGGAACTTCCAATTCCTTTGCTATAGCCTTTAAAGATCTGGATATTGATGAAATTTCCTGTTGTCTTGACTCAACTCTACCGTCTAATTCCATAAGCTGTAAGTAGTCTATAACCACTAGGTCCAGTCCCTTTTCCAATTTTAATCTTCTGCACTTTGCCTTTAATTCCAAGGGAGAAATACCTGCCGTATCGTCTATTTCAATTTGCAGCTCGGAAATTATAGGCATTACATTTATAATTTTAATCCATTCATCTTCATTTAAATTTCCGCTTATAACCTTTTGTAAATCCACATGAGCCATTGAGGCAATAATTCTCTGTACTAACTGGTGTTTACTCATCTCCAAAGAAAACATAGCAACAGATGCGGAACTTTTTAGTGCCGCATTCGTTGCCAAGTTAACCATAAGAGCAGTCTTACCCATTGAAGGCCTTGCCGCCAATAAAATTAAATCCGACTTTTGAAACCCCGACAATTTATAATCCAAATCCACAAACCCCGTAGTAAGACCTGTAAGTCCGGTTGGGTCCTGCGATCTTTTTTCCATTTGAGCAAAGGATTCAAGCAACACTTCTTTTACAGGCACCAATCCGGTCCTATGAGAATCCTGAGTTATATCAAAGATGTTTTTTTCCGCACTTTCAATAATTGCATTTACTTCCGCCTCAGGCGAATAGGATTTTGCAACTATTTCATCGCTGGCAGTTATCAATCTTCTAAGAGTGGATTTCTCCTTAATTATGTCACAGTAGTACTTTGTATTTGAAATTGCAGCAACAGAACTGGCAAGTCCGGCAATATAACTAAGACCGCCCACCTCTTCCAAAGTTGTTCTTTTCTTTAGCTCCTCTGTCACTGTAACTATATCTGCAGGCTCATTGCGATTGTAAATTGAAAGGATTCCATTATAAATTTCCCCATGTGACTGTGAATAAAAATCTTCACCTCTTAATACCTCAACTGCCGTAGTAATTGCTTCCTTTGAAAGGAGCATAGCCCCTAACACAGATTGCTCGGCATCAAGATTATGAGGAGGAATTCTTAAATCCATACTACTTTGCCTCCACTACAACTTTTAAAATTGCATTTATTTCAGGATAAAGTTTTATATCCACCTTTGTAATTCCCTTTGTCTTAATATTTTCTTTTAAATCTATTTTTTTCTTATCTATGTCCAGCTTAAGTTGCTCCTTAATACCTTCCTGTATATCCTTTGAGGTTATGGCGCCGAAAAGTCTTCCTCCCTCTCCCGCCTTTGCAGTAAGAGTTATCTTTCCCTTTTCTATTTCCTTTTTTAGTACAAGGGCATTTTGCTTTCTCTCTTCCTCTTCAGCAGCTTCAATTGCCTTTTGCTCTTTCCACTTTTCCATATTTTCACTTGTAGCTTCAATAGCTATTTTTCTAGGTATTAAAAAATTTCTGGCATATCCGTCTTTTGCCTCAACTAAATCTCCGGCTTTTCCTAAATTTTTATCATCTTTTAACAAAATTACCTTCATTACTTATCCCCTTCTTTTAAATACTCTTCTATTGCTTCTATAAGTTTCGCTTCCGCTTCATCTAAATTCACAGTATCCAACTTTACGGCAGCCATATTTAAATGACCTCCGCCTCCGATTTTTTCCATTATCAGCTGCACGGAAAAATTCCCCTTACTTCTTGCTGAAATATGAGTTTGATTATCAGAGGGTGCCATTACAAAACTCGCCTTTATATCATTTATATCCAACAATTCATCTGCCGATTGAGCGGAAATTAAAACTGAACTGTCTGAACTTTTTTCAAGTCTTGAAATAGCAATATCGTCAAATACAATTTTCATATTGTGTACTACTTCAGCCTTGCCCAATATAGTATCCAAATCATCTTGGAATAATTGTTTCACCTTAACCATATCCGCTCCTGCTCGTCGTAAAGTAGAAGCCGCCTCAAAGGTCCTAACGCCTGTTTGCGCTGTGAAATTTTTAGTATCTACAACTATACCGCTCATTAGAGCATCTGCCTCAAAATGAGTTAGATTCAAATCGTCGTTCATATAGGTAAGCATCTCCGTCACCAACTCAGACGTGGAAGATGCATAGGGTTCTATATATGTTAATACAGGATTTTCAACAAATTCCGTCCCTCTTCTATGGTGATCTATTATTACGATTTGCGGAGTTTTCTCTATTAACTCAGGTTCCTCCGTTAATGAAGGTTTATTATTATCCACCATTATTAACAGAGACTTAGGCGTTATATTGGAAAGAGCATAATCTCTATTGACGACTAACTTATAAAGTTCAGGCTCCTCTTCTTTCATCCTGTTTATTATATTATTAATAGATGGATTGGGTTTATTTAATACAATATAACCCTTTTTATTTCTATTTAAAACAGCTCTTAAAACTCCTATTGCCGAACCTATTGAATCCATATCGGCGTTCTTATGGCCCATTATAAATACATCTGATGCCCCGTCTATTAACTGCCTTAGGGCAATTCCCAAAACTCTTGCCTTTACCTTATTTCTCTTTTCAACAGCCTTGGATTTTCCGCCAAAGAACTCATAGCTATCCTTAACCTTTACTACAGCCTGATCTCCACCCCTACCTAGAGCTAGGTCCAAAGATGTATCAGCTTCAGTATAGGCTTCCTGAAAATTAAGACCAAAGGAGGATACTCCAATAGATAAAGTTAAAGGAATGGTATTTCCCTTGTCCAATTCCCTTAAGTCATCAAGTAAGTCAAATCTCTTTCCCTTAATGGTCTTTAATGAGCTAAAACTTAATAGTACTAAGTACATATCATCATAGTACTTTCTCACAAGAGCGTTATAGTCCTTGAAGTAGTTACTTATTATTGAATCTATTTCCGCTTTTAAAATAGGCCTGTTATTGGAAGGAGTGGAATCTATAGCCTCATCGTAATTATCCACTTCAATTTTTATAACAATGGGATATTCCGCTACATACCTATTATAAAGTTCTCTGTAGTTATTATTATCTATAAAGTAATATAGTACCATCTTATTTCTGTCTGACTGAGTTTTACTCACATCAACTACATTTGAATGTACTCTGTAATTATTTTTATTTATGTTAACTTCAAAGACTTCAATTAACTCTTCTTCACTTTCTGTAGTTTCAACTATGGGAAGAAGCGTAGAAAGTCTTTCATTCATAATGTTTTCACTTTCAAACATATTTAAAAATAAAGTATTATACCAAATTATTTTATCTTCCTCATCAGTTATTACCAACGGAAAGGGCATATTAAATATTGCATTTTTAGTAACTGAATCAAAATCAGTATTTATATCCTCAATATACTTTATTGATTCCGTTTTTCTCTTTTCCAAACTTTTTAAGGAAAGATAAAATACATAAGCATAGATGATTAAAAATACAATTCCCAATTTTGGAGATAAATATATTAAAATCAGCACAGTTATAGCTGATACTGCAAAATATATTTTCAAATCATCTAAATCATAGTTTTTTTTCATATAAACCACCTCTTTAATTGAGTAGTTTTCTAAAATTAAATATATAATCCAAAACTCCAAGAACAATTAAAACCAATTGAAATCCCGGTACTAAAAAGACACTTACATATATTAGAAATTTAAGGATACTACCTAATTTCATCTTATTTACCCAAAATACCACAACGCTAAATCCAAGTACAAATAAAATAAAACCAAAGACCACTACTAGGTTCCTTATAAGAACGGAAGAATAATCTCCCAAAGTTCCCTTGAAAAAATATATTAAAACCATACTCAATAATAACGCAAGTGGAAGTCCCTTTGGAATTTTAAAAAAACTGAACTTAAATGGTTGGACTATAGAGCCTCCTCTTTTAGCTATTGACCTACTTGCCATAGTGTATGTCAAATACGCCAAAACTAAAGACATAATTATTACCGCTGATGGAATCATCTGAACTGTCATATTGTAAATTTGAGTTAGCTCAACTTCACTTATTCCCATGCTATCTCCAGCAGAGTTTAGCGCCGCTTTTTGAAATTCAATGAAGTTTTCTATACTCTCAGGTGAATTTATAGACTCCGGTGTAAAACCAACCCAGTAGAAACTCACTAATAGAGATAGGAAAAATACCACTGCCGTCACCATTATAGTAGACTCCACGCTATACTTGTTTGAAATCATATAATGAAATATTAATATAAAAGGTCCGAATAAAATTAAAAACATAATTCCTATTTGAGGCGATAAAATTAATCCCAAAATTAAACAAATTCCCAAAAAGGCAGAAAATATTTTAACTATCCCTGAAAATACAGATTCCACTATAAAAATAACCGGTATAAATATATAGAAAACCGGAAATATAATTCCCAATATGGATAAAAGTATAGATTTAATCATTAAAGAAAAAATATTTACATTCGACTTATTAGTCAATTATAATCAACTCCTAATTATAATATTTTATCATAACCCACCTTAAATTTATAGGTTTTTCCAAACATAGACCCTATTCTTTTCAATAATTGAAATCTACTTCCACTTTGTGGTATAATTATGTAAATTTATGTTATAATGATTAAGTAATTTAAAATTTATTAAGGAGTTTTTATATGATACAAAGTATTAGAAAAGCTGCAAATATACTGGAATTTATGAAAGAACAAAATAGAGAGTACAGTGTAGCTGAAATATCAGAATCCATTGAATATCCTCCAAGTACTACCCATAGAATATTAAATACATTAATAAATTGTGGTTACGTTGCAAAGGATGAGCGTACTCATCTATATAAACTTGGTTCAGGATTGATTTCCCTTGGATTATCTGCTATTTCAAATATTAATATTCAAAATGAAGCTTCACCTATTTTAAAAGATTTATCAGAAAAAACCGGCGAAGATTCTTTCTTAATTATAAGATCCGGTAATAACGGAATAGTAATAAGCAAGTCCGAAGGACCACATCCATTGAAGATTGTCGAAAACTTCGGCATTGAAATACCATTACATAAGGGAGCAATTCGAAAAGTCATCTTAGCTTACCAACCAAAGGAATTTATTGAAGCTTATATGCAAAGAGATTTAGAACCCTATTTGGAAAACACTGAAATAGACAAGGTAAAATTAATGTCGGATCTTGAAAAAATAAGAAAAAACAAAATATCCGTTTCCATTTCCGAATACATTCAAAATGCCGTGGGAATAGGAGCCCCTGTATTTGACTATAAAAACGAATTTATAGCTTCTATGGGAATTGTAGCTCCTCAAGATAGAGCTGAAGAGACAGGTGTGGATTTTATTCAGGATAGTATTAGAGAACATGCTGAAATACTTTCTAAAAAATTGGGAAATTACAGCAATATGTATTAAATTAATCTTAATATGAAGGGACCCTTGCGGTCCCTTTTACAATTAAAAAAGAGTGAAAATAATTTCACCCTTAGTTATTGGTCTCAATAGATATTTAATTCCTCAAAAGAAGTTACTACTCCATTTTTAGGGAAAGTGTTATTAAATACTTTCTTAAACTTATCTACATCGTCGGTAATTAAGAACTCCACTTTCTTTGTATTTAAATTTCCCAGCTGATTTTTTTCAGCTAAAATGTCCTTAAGAGATTGAACAGTAGTAAAAGCCGGATCCACTAGACGAATTTTTCTATCATAATTATAACTTTTTATCACTCTTTTAAAGGCATCTCTCGCCAAAGGAAAATGTGTACAAGCTAAAACCAAAGTATCATATTCAAAACTATTAAATTCATCTAAATATCCTTTAATTATCTTTTCAATATGCTCATCGTCTAAATGACTTTCCTCAATAGCAATTACCAAATCAGGAGCTCCCAATGAGCGCAAGGTAACTTCCGGATCCAATTTATCTATATATCTATTGTAAATTCCACTGTTTACAGTTGCTTCCGTAGCTAAAAGAGCAATATTTTTATTTTTAGTAAGTTCTATGGCGTCCATTGACGCATGGTCTACTACTCCCACAATTGGAATATCAAAAAGCTCTTTTACATATTCCAAACCATAAGAACTGGCAGTGTTACAAGCTATAATTATAGCCTTTACATTTCTATTATATAAATATTCCACACACTCCGCTGTATATTTCTTTATCTCTTCAGGAGTTTTTTCACCATAGGGCAATCTTTTAGTATCTCCAACGTAAATATATTCCTCTTCAGGTAAAACTTCCACTACTTTTTTAAGTACAGATAGTCCGCCAACGCCGCTATCGAATACTCCTATTGGTCTATTATCCAAATTTCTCACACTCCTAAATTATAGGATCTATAGTCAATTAGTAAAATCTATGAAAAAAAATAATAAATGGTTAATTTAAATAACCATTTATTATTAGCCTCTATTAATATTATATTCAAATATCAATTATATTCAATTAAAATTGCAATATTCTTTAGAAGAAGTTTACAAATAGCGTTATGACAAAGACATTTAAAATATCTATAAAGAAGGCACCTACTATAGGTAGTATAAAGAAAGCTCTAGGCGCCGGTCCAAAACCTTCTACTACTGATTGCATATTTGCAATTCCATTTGGAGTAGCTCCCATTCCAAATCCGCAATGTCCAGCTGAAAGAACTGCTGCATCAAAATCTCTTCCCATAACATTAAAGGTAATAAAGTAGGCAAAAAGTCCCATCATTACTGTTTGAGCTATTAATATTACAAGCATTGGTCCTGCAACTGCTTTTAATTCCCAAAGTCTAAGTTCAATAAGTGCTATTGATAAAAATATGTTAAGGGCTACGTCACTTATTAAATCAGTAGTTTCTTTATCAATATGTATCTTACCTGTAGCTTCCCCAACATTTCTAAATAGTGCAGCAATAAACATAGCTATTACATAAGAAGGAATATTTAATCCGGGAATTGCCGTTTTTATACCATATTCCAATATTGCACCTATACCTATAGATATAATAAGCAGTGATAAGTGTAACATAAACTTATCAAAGGTAATTTTACCTTGTTCTTCGCCTACTATGTCACTTAAATCATATTCATCTGAATCTCCGGCACTTTTTAAACCCTTTCTCGTAATTAATGATCTTCCTATAGGCCCACCTATTAAAGAACCCATTACAAGTCCAAAAGTTGCTGCAGCCATTCCTATGGCAGAAGCTCCCGGAAGTCCAAAATCAGTTTCAAAAGTAGGTCCCCAAGCTCCAGCAGTACCATGACCACCAGTCATAGTAATAGAACCACAAAGTAAACCTATTAACGGATCTGCTCCAACTGCCTTTGCTAAAGCAATTCCCACTCCATTTTGTAGTGCTACTAATACAACTGCAATAGCAGTAAATAAAAGTACTCCCACTCCACCTTTTTTAATTAGTGAAACGCTTGCCCCTAATCCAATAGTTGCAAAGAATACCATCATAAAGGGATTTTTTAAAGTAACGTCTAAATTAAAAGATACAATTCCGGAACTTTTTAAAATTAAATGTACTATTGCAAAAATAAGTCCCCCTACTACTGGTGATGGAATACAAAACTTATCTAAAATAGTAATTTTTGTTTTCAGCCATCTTCCAAGATAAAACATACACACTGCCAATGCAACTGTTTGCATCATGTTTAGATTTAATTCCATACAAACACCTCTATTTATATATTTGACTGTAACGTCGGAACCTATTATAACAAAATTCTTACAGTTACAAAAGAAAAATTCTGTTTTTTTAATCCCTAACAAATCCCATTATATGAAATACATTCCTTTAGCCCAGTTGTATTGCCAGCCTCATAAAAGCTAAAAAAGTAAACGTTTTTATTTAATACAGTTTTACTTTTGATATTTCTTATCAATTACTGTCTCTGTTATAAAAGTAAAATTTTTCAATAATTA
>NZ_RLIH01000002.1 GCF_004006535.1 Anaerosphaera multitolerans
CCTATAGTTCCACCGGAGCCAAAAGATCCGGAAGACCCTGTTCCTTTAATACCTAGAACGGGAGACGATGGAGGCATTTATCCGTGGGTCGGTGTGATGTTATTTTCGATAGCAGGGCTATTACTCTCTGTTCGAAAAAAATTGAAAGCAGATAGAGACTAGTGTAGAGCTTATCAGTAAGCACTAAGAGAAAGGGAGCAGGAGACTTTTCCTGCTCCCTTTTTTCGCCGATCGAGAAATTTAAGAAAATAAGGCAGGTGGTTGTAATCAATAAAACATATATTTACAAATTGCTCGTTGTGTTTTTTGCCCTACTTCTCAGTTTCTCTTCTTATATGGTGGCTCGACTATATATACAGGGGCAAGAAGAGCAAGCAGCCTTCGATCAATTGACAGATAGCGTCATCAGCCAGAATGATACTTTTACTTCTGAATATGAAAATAGTGATGGGATGCAAACTACTTCTAAATATACAGAGTATTTGTCAATTTATAAAAAGAATAATGATTTTGTTTGTTGGATAAATATCGATGGTACGCTCGTAAATTATCCCGTTATGTACACGCCGGATGATCCTCAATATTATTTACGCCGTGCCTTCGATAAGAGTGATTCACAAAGTGGAACACCTTTTGTTGGCGAAGGCGGAAATATCAATAGTGATTGCTTTATTATATACGGCCATAATATGGACAACGATAGCATGTTTGGAACCCTGGATCGTTATAAAGAAGCTGCCTTTTATAAAAAAGCATCTACATTTACAATTACAACGCTAACAGAAAGACGTACTTATGAAGTGTTTGCAGCGATTGAGACCTACGTGTCTGATGAAGAAGGACTTTATCCCTATAAGTATTCAGGAAACATAGATCTAAAAGATTATGATGATTTAACCAACTGGCTTCTGGATCATGCTTTGTATGATACAGGGGTATTTCCTTCATACGGCGAACAAATCGTATTGTTGTCTACGTGTAGCTACCATACAAAAAATGGACGCTTTGTCGTGGCTGCACGACGCATTTCTTAAAAGGTCAGTAGATAAGAAAAAACCTTATTGCCCAAAACCGCATAACTTGTCCAAGGGGATAATGAGAGGATCATTATCCCTTTTGTTTTGCTCCTCTCGAAAATTATCGAAAGGAGTTTTTTATATGAACAAACTCATTTATGTCTGCTCTCCTTATCGGGGAGATATCAGGACCAACACGGAACAGGCCAAGGGATACTGCCGAAAAATTGTTCAAGAAGGCGGTATTCCCATCGCTCCTCATCTTCTCTTTCCGCAGTTTATGGATGACAGCATTGCTAGCGAGCGAGAGCGAGCAATGGAGATGAACCTTGAAATTATGCGCCACTGCGATGAGATTCATGTCTTTGGCCATCAGATTAGCTTCGGGATGTTTGAGGAAATACAGGCGGCAAAGAAGCTAGGCATCCCTGTGGTGCAGGAGGAAGTCGAATGAAACTAACCATTTACACAGCAGATACCTGCGGACAGGAATCAAATGTCTACTATCCGAACAGGCTTGATGTAACGGACGAAGCGGCTTTCAAGGATGCGGTCTCCTTTGACCATGTGGCGGCAAGGTATCAAAACAACTATCGCAGCAATGCAAACTTCATTGAATCCGATCATATCAGCATGGACTGTGATAACGAAAAAAGCGATGCTCCTGAGACTTGGATTCTACCTGAGGATATCCTAAGTCTCTTTGACGGTGTCTCTCTCGCTATCGCTACCAGTAGAAATCACATGAAGGAAAAAGGCATAAGATCCGCAAGGCCGAGATTTCATGTCTACTTTCCCATCCCTGAAACAAGAGATAGCGAAGGCTATGCACAGCTCAAAGAAGAACTCGCAGACCTCTTTTCTTTCTTCGATGCCGGAGCTTTGGGAAGTGCTCGGTTTATGTACGGAAATCCCGATACGGAGGTCATTTGGCGTGAAGGAGATCAGCTTATCACGGACTTTATCCGAGACGATTTTGCCGAATGGGATGAAGCGCAAAGCGAAATCCCGGAAGGTTCAAGAAATAAGACGCTCTCGCACTATGCCGGACGCATCATCATAAGACTTGGCGCAACGGAGGAAGCCCATGAGATGTTTCTTAAAAAGGCTGACCTTTGTAATCCTCCGCTCCCGGATCATGAACTTCAAACCATCTGGCAGAGTGCGATGCGCTTCGGAAAGAAAGTATCGGCACAGGAAAGCTATATTCCTCCGGAAGAATACGGCAAGGACTTCTCACTTATGCCGCCCGATTTTTCGGACATCGGTCAGGCTAAGGTCTTGACCCGAGAAAAAGGCGAGATCCTCGTCTACACCGATGCGACAGACTACATGACCTATAACGGGACGCATTGGGAGGAATCAAGGCAAAAAGCGGTCGGTGTCTGTCAGGATTTTTTGGATAAGCAGCTGGAAGAAGCAAAGGCTGTGCTTGGAAAAGCGACAAAGTTTCTCACGGGATCAGGGGTAACCCAAGAGCTCATTCAGGCAGGCGGCAGGACGCTTGAAAAAGCTATCGAGCCTGAACAAAAGAAAACATTTGATTTATATCGAGTCGCCCTTGCCTATAAAAATTTTGTCATGAAAAGGCGTGACATGAAGTATGTCACTTCCGCACTTCAGGCGGCAAAGCCCATGCTCCTTAAAATGATTCAGGATTTTGACAGTCAGGATTTTATGCTGAATACGCCTACCGCTGCCTATGATCTCACAAAAGGTCTTAAAGGAGCGGTGCCGCACAAGCCGGAAGATTATATGACGAAAATCACTCTGGTCTCGCCTGATACGAAAAATGAGAAACTCTGGCTTGATGCGGTCTCGGGCTTTTTCTTAAGTGATCAGGAACTCATCGAATATGTCCAGCAGATTGTAGGGCTTTCCGCTATCGGCAAGGTCTATATGGAAGCCCTGATTATTTCCTATGGAGAAGGTTCGAACGGCAAGTCGACCTTTTGGAACTCCATTGCCAAGGTGCTGGGAAACTACAGTGGCACAATCTCGGCGGATGCTTTGACGGTCGGATGCAGAAGAAATGTAAAGCCTGAGATTGCGGAGCTGAAAGGAAAACGACTGGTCATTGCGGCAGAGCTAGAAGAAGGCATGCGGCTTAATACTTCCGTCATCAAACAGCTTTGTTCTACAGACCTTGTCTCCGGTGAAAAGAAATACAAAGATCCTTTCAAATTTACCCCGACACATACCCTTGTCCTTTATACGAACCATCTCCCCAAAGTTGGGGCGAATGATGACGGCACTTGGCGAAGACTCATTGTCATTCCCTTTCAGGCCAAGATCAAGGGCAAGGCGGATATCAAAAATTATGCGGACTATCTGGTGGAACATGCGGGCGGAGCGATTCTTTCCTGGATTATTGAGGGCGCGAGAAAAGCCATCGATAAAGACTTCAAAATCCCCATTCCGAAATGTGTGGCTGATGCCATTCATAGATACCGGGAGAATAACGACTGGCTCTCAGGCTTTCTCGAGGAATGCTGTGAGATTGATCCATCATACACGCAAAAGTCGGGTGAGTTTTACCAGGATTACCGGGCCTATTGCCAGAGAACAGGTGAATGGACGAGAAGCACGGCGGACTTTTATACAGCCCTTGAAATTGAAGGCTATGAACGGAAGAAAACGAAAGCCGGAATGGTGGTTTTAGGGCTTCGTTTAAAGTCCGAATTTATGGACTAAAAGTCAAAAGGTGCAGGTCGGTGCAGGTCTTTGTATAAAACCCCTTTAGGGCGAAAATTTTAGGTCAAAAATTCTATATAGAGAAGTTTATTAGATGACTTGCACCGACCTGCACCCTCTCGAAGAAAAGACTGAAATATCAACGTTTGACGGAGGAAATAACAATGCTTGAAAAACAGATAGAACATAAATTGTTGACGGAAACCAGGAAAAAATCCGGGCTTTGTTTAAAGTTCGTTTCTCCCGGATTAAACGGTGTTCCGGATAGACTCATCCTTCTTCCCGGAGGAAGGATGGGATTTGTGGAAGTAAAGAAACCCGGCAAAAGTCCCGGAGCCTTGCAGCTTCAAAGGCATAAACAAATCAGGAGCTTGGGCTTTCAGGTTTTTGTCTTGGACGATCCGGGAGATATCGGAGGGATACTTAATGCAATACAAGGCTCATGATTATCAGGAATATGCCAAAGAGGAAATCATCAAGAAAAAAGCCTGCGGTCTTTTCTTAGAGCCGGGACTTGGCAAGACGGTCATCACGCTTTCCGCCATTTGGGAATTGATGTTTGACTACTTTGAAATTTCTAAAGTCCTCGTCATCGCCCCGCTTCGTGTGGCGGAGAATACCTGGACGGAGGAGCTTGAAAAATGGGATCATCTGACCTTTCTTCGAATCTCGAAGGTCTTGGGCAGCGAAAAGGAAAGAATCGAGGCTCTTAAAACACCTGCCGATATCTATGTGATTAATCGGGAGAATGTCGCCTGGCTTTGTAAGCTTTGCGACTGGGATTTTGACATGCTGGTGATTGATGAGCTTTCGAGCTTTAAAAATCCGTCCAGTAAACGCTTCAAGGCACTTCGGAAAAAGCGTCCCGGCATTGACCGGGTCGTAGGCCTTACGGGAACGCCCTCGACCAATGGGCTGATGGATTTATGGTCGGAGATTTATCTTTTGGATCAGGGCAAGCGTCTCGGGAAAACAATCGGAAGCTACCGGGCGGATTTCTTTGTCCCTGACCGAATGAACGGATATATCGTCTATTCCTATAAGCCTCGTCCCGGTGCAGAGGAGTTTATCTATAGCCTTTTATCCGATCTATGCGTTTCCATGAAAAGCCGCGATTTTCTTGAAATACCTGAGCGTCTGGAGCGGGATGTGAAAGTGAAACTCCCGGAGACAGCAAAGGGCATCTACAAAGAGATGGAGCGTGAAATGGTGGCAAAGTTCACAGATAAAACCATTGATGCCGTCAACGCCGCCGTCCTTACCAATAAACTCATTCAGATGGCATCGGGAGCCGTCTATGACGATCAGGGAAATACCGCAGAGCTTCATTCATCCAAGCTTGATGCCTTGGAAGACCTAATCGAAGCGGCAAACGGCAAGCCCGTCCTTATCTACTACAACTATCGCCATGAACGAAGCCGGATAAATGAGCGTTTTAAGGATGCGGTGGAGATTAAAACACCTGAGGACTTTAAGGCTTGGAACAAAGGCGAGATCTCAATCGCTATGGCTCACCCCGCTTCAATGGGACATGGTCTCAATCTCCAACACGGCGGTTCTACCGTGATCTGGTTTTCCCTTCCCTGGTCACTGGAGCTTTACAGTCAGGCCAATGCCAGACTCTGGCGGCAAGGACAAAAGGATACGGTCGTCATCTTCCGGCTTCTTGCCGAAGGCACGATTGATCGGGATGTGGCACGAGCACTCGAGAAAAAGGACATCACACAGGAAGCTTTAATGCAGGCGGTGAAAGCGAGGGTGACGGATGGATAGCGTAAAGAAAGTCAAAGAAATGATGCGATCCTATCCCGCAAACGTCGCAAGGATGAAGGAGCTGGAACAGGAAATGGCACAGTTTATTCCGATTACGGCAAGCGAGGTCTTGGAGATGCTGACCTTTCCCGGAAAGACCGGTGATGAGGTCAGAGTACAAAAGCAGCGTTCCAATAACCGCATCTTTTACATCGCCACTTCTTATCGCAGGCTTGCCTGGCTCATCAATCACAAGACGGAAAGAGAGATGACGAAGGAATATGAAAAGGCAGCCAAGGCAGTGGAATTTATCCGCTATGCCATCCGTGCCTTGCCGTGCTTTTACCGAGACTTGATGACCTATGACATTTTGGAAGGCAGACGCTGGGCTGAGGTCTGTGAACGCTTTTCTTTAAGCGGTGCGGAGTTTTCGAGAAAGAAAGAAGAAGCCGTTAAGCGAATGGCTAAGACACTGGAAAGACAATATCAATACTTTGGTTTTCGCAAGGAGGAGTTATGTGATGATGATTGAGAAACTGCTGGAAAGTTATGAGCTTTATAAAAACGAACTGGAAGCGGATCTGTATCTCTTGCAGACGATGCTTCAGCAGGATATGCCGGAGCCGTCAGGCGACACAATAGAACTTGGACGAGTCTTAAAACACTTAAAAGGCTGTGCCGACTTTATCAACGATGCGGCCGTTGATCATAGACTTAAGCACGCTGAACTTCGTTTTCGTCAGCTTTCCTATTTGGACTGGCTTGTTCGATCAAGAGCAAGTGAGGAGCAGGAAGTCATCAAGGCTTTGTGGCTGGATAGGCTTTCTCTTTCCGAAGCGTCGGACAGGTTTTATATAAGCAAAAGTTCCATGTACAGAAAGAAGCAGGAGGTGTTGAGTGCCTTGGAAGCTGTTTTTTCATCCGACAGAACCGCTCAGACACTTTGGAACGAAATGGAACAAACAGAAACGATTTGATAATGCTTTGTAACTAAAGACCCTGATACTATTAAACTAGGAAAAAACTCAGAAGACCTGCGGCGATGCTGCAGGTTTTTTATGCGGGAGGTGTTTGATGCCAAGAAAACCTAAGCGCCCCTGCTCTTACCCCGGCTGCCCCGAGCTTGTAGAGGGAAGATTTTGTAAGAAGCATGAGCAGGAGGAAGCGAGACGATACGAAAAATACCAAAGGGATCCAGAGACAAGAAGACGCTACGGCAGAGCTTGGAAGCGAATCCGTGACCGCTACATCAAGGCTCACCCTTTGTGTGAGGAGTGCAAACGAAACGGGAAGCTCACTCCCTCTGAAGAAGTTCATCACATCATTCCTTTGTCCGAAGGCGGAACAAATAAACAAAAAAACTTGATGGCTCTTTGCAAGTCCTGTCACTCGAGGATTCATGCTGAGCGTGGCGACAGGTGGAGCTGACCCGGTAGGGGGGTCTCAATCTATACGGAAGATTTTCCGAGCAACGGGCGGTGGGCACCGTGCAAAAAAAGTTCAATTCAAACGGGGGATTAACCCCCCTTTTTTATTTTCAGGAAAGGAGGTGCCTTGTGGCAAGAGACGGAACATACCGAGGCGGCAGACGAGTCAAGGCCGGCAGTAAGCCGGAAGCCTTAGTCGATAAGATTGCCGCCGGAAAAGAAGCAAATGTATTAGAAACACATGATTTTGACCCGGAGGCCCTTTTTGCTCCGGATGAGCCGGAAGGCACCTCGGATTTATACGGTGAGGATATGCCTGAGCCGTCAGACTACCTGTCCGCTCGGCAAAAGGACGGCAAGCCTTTAGGTGCAGATGAAATTTACGAGGAGACCTGGCTCTGGCTAAAGGAAAGACGCTGTGAGAAGCTCGTCAATCCGAGACTTATTGAATCCTATGCACAGGCTTTTGCCCGCTTTATTCAGTGTGAGGAAGCGGTCAGCACCTATGGCCTGTTAGGAAAGCATCCGACAACAGGCGGAGCCATTGCCAGCCCCTTTGTTTCCATGAGCCAGAACTTCCAAAAGCAGGCCAACCTCATCTGGTACGAGATTTTTGACATCGTAAAGCAAAACACGACGACCGCTTTTATTTCCACACCCCAGGACGACATGATGGAGCGTCTCCTTCGAAAGAAAAAGGAGCGTGACTAAGATGCGGACGATGATTGATCTTTTTTCCGGAATCGGAGGTTTCCGCTTAGGGTTCGAAAGAGCGGGCTTTCGCTGTATCGGAAGCTGTGAGAACGATAAATTTGCCCTTGAATCTTACCGGGCAATGTTTGACACGAAGGGAGAGTGGTTTTGTGAAGACATACGAAGCATTAAATCAAAAGATATCCCCTTTGCAGACTGCTGGACCTTCGGCTTTCCTTGCCAGGATATCTCAGTTGCCGGCTTTCAAAGAGGAGTCTCTGCGGAAAGAAGCGGCCTATATTTTACAGTCCTTGACCTCGTCAAGGGCAAAGAAGAAAAAGATAAGCCCCGATGGCTTGTCGCTGAAAACGTTAAAAACCTGCTATCCATTCATGACGGATGGGACTTTGCCCGTGTTCTCCTTGAAATGGATGAAGCAGGGTACGACGTCTTCTGGCAGGTGCTCAATTCCAAAGACTACGGCGTGCCCCAGTCAAGAGAGCGCATCTTCCTTATTGGACATCTTAGAACAAGAGGTCGATTTGAAATACTACCTTTCGAAGGAGAAAACGATGCGCATCTTAGAAGGCTTATAGGCGGATCCCAAGGCTACCGGGTCTACGATCCCGGAGGTGTCGCATGCACAATCCAATCTTCTGTAGGAGGGCTCGGTGCGAAAACCGGGCTCTATTTAATTTCGCAGGAAGGAATGACGGTTAGCAAAGGCAAGGTAAAAACGAGGGATCAATCGACCTGCATCGTTGCGACCTACGGACACGGTCTTGACAACAAAGGCATGCGGACGGGAGTTCTTGAAGCAAGAAGTGTGTCTACACCTTTTCGCACATCGCCAAGATCCAAGACAGCAAGGCGTGTGAAGGAAGACGGCGAGCCGTCCTTTACCCTAACCGGACAAGACCGGCACGGCGTGCTTCTGAGCAACGGCAATCACTATGCCATCAGAAGGCTTACGCCGAAAGAGTGCTTTAGGCTTCAGGGCTTTCCGGATCATCTCTATGAAAAAGCAGCCGCTGTCTGCTCGGAATCTCAGCTTTAGAAGCAGGCAGGCAATGCCGTTACGGTTCCTGTTGCGGAAGCGGTGGCAAGAAAAATTATTGAAGCGGAGGAAAAACAAGATGAAACATTATAAATCAGCCGAGTCCGTGACGAAGGGTCACCCGGATAAGCTCTGTGACTATATAGCTGACAGCATTCTGGACGGCTATCTGAAAGGTGACGAAAGCTCCAGAGTTGCCGTAGAAGTAATGGCGACAAAGGGGCTTATTTTAGTTGCGGGAGAAGTGACGAGCAAAGCTGCTCTCGATGTAGAAAATATTGTGCGAGATGTACTTTTTGATGTGGGTTATGAACCTCAAAATTTCGAGATTAAAGTAAGACTTCACGCACAAAGCCCCGACATCGCACAGGGTGTTGACCGAGGGGAAAACCTGCTCGGTGCGGGCGATCAGGGAATCGTCTACGGCTATGCAACGGATGAAACCCCTGAATACCTTCCGCTTCCTCAAGTGCTGGCAAGAAGGCTCACGATGAGACTTGAAGAAGTGCGAGAGAAAAACATCATCCCTGAACTTATGCCTGACGGCAAGTGTCTTGTGACTGTTGAGTACGAAAACAGTGAAGCGACAAGGATTCACTCGGTCGTATTATCCAGCCAGCATGAGGAGAGCATCTCCAATGCGGATCTCCGGAAGGCGATTCACACTCATGTGATTCGTCCTGCCTTAGAGGGCGTGCTTCCCTTTGAGGAAGAAGATATCCATATCAATCCGACGGGCAGGTTTGTCTTTGGGGGTCCTGAAGCCGACACCGGCTTAACCGGCAGAAAGCTTGCTGTTGATACCTACGGCGGTCTTGCAAGGCACGGTGGCGGAGCTTTTTCCGGGAAAGATCCGACCAAGGTGGACAGATCGGGTGCCTACATGGCAAGGCTCATCGCACGAAGTGTCGTCTCTTCAGGCCTTGCAAAGGAATGTGAAGTATCCATTGCTTACGCTATCGGAAGGCCTGAGCCTTTGTACTTTGATATTGACTGCTTCGGCACGGAGACAAAGGACATAGAAACGATTAAGGAAGAGTGCGAGACGCTCTTTCCCTTATCGGTTTTGCCCATGATTCACTACTTAAAGCTCAGGCAGGATTCCTATGCTCCTCTTGCTATCAAGGGACACTTCGGTGACAGCGAACTTCCCTGGGAAAATGACCTGGCAGGACTTTTGTTTCATGCGGGGGTGAGCCTATGAAAATGACGGAGCACCTTGAAAAAGTTCCCATTGATAGACTCGTTCCCTATGCCAGAAATGCCAGAACGCACAGCAAAGAACAAATCCTTCAGCTTCGAGCTTCCATCCGTGAATTTGGCTTCATCAACCCCTGCCTGATCGATAAGGTCTACAACATCCTCGCCGGACACGGACGGGTACAGGCGGCCAAAGAAGAAGGGCTGACGGAAGTGCCCTGTGTCTTTGTGGAGCATTTAACCGAAGCACAAAAGAGAGCCTATATTTTGGCGGATAACCGCCTTGCTCTTAATGCCGGCTGGGATGAAGAAATGCTGTCGATAGAGCTTTCGGAACTGGAAGGAGCGGACTTTGACCTCGACCTTTTGGGCTTTACTGACGCTGAACTTCATAAACTCTTAGGCGAGATCGAAACCGAGGAAGATGACTTTGACTTGAGCGTTGCCCTGGAAGAAGCAAGCTTTGTAGAACCGGGCGATGTCTGGACACTAGGAAGGCACCGTCTTATCTGCGGAGATGCGACAAAGCTTCAAGATGTAGAAGCGCTCATGGACAAAAAGAAAGCAAACCTGATTTTAACCGACCCGCCCTATGCGGTAAGCTACGAGAGTGCATCCGGTCTTTCCATCAAAAACGATAACCTGAAAGCCGAGGAGTTTTACGATTTTCTCCTAAGTTCTTTTAAGAATATGATCGAGGTTTCCGAAGCCGGAGCTTCCGCCTATGTCTTTCATGCGGATACGGAAGGACTCACTTTCAGAAAGGCTTTTGAAGATGCGGGCTTTCACTTATCAGGTGTCTGCATATGGGCGAAAGACTCTCTGGTTCTGGGAAGATCTCCCTACCAGTGGTCGCATGAACCGATTCTTTTCGGCTGGAACAAAAGAGGCAAGCATGAATGGTATGCAGGCCGTGCGGAAAAAACAGTCTGGCAGTTTAATAAACCGAAGAAGAACGAGAACCATCCGACCTCAAAACCGATAGACCTTTTATCCTACCCGATTCAAAATTCGAGCCGGGCAAACAGCATCGTATTGGATCTTTTCGGCGGCAGCGGTTCTACTCTTATCGCCTGTGAGCAAACAGACCGCATATGCTACATGGCAGAGATTGATGAAAAGTACGCATCGGTCATTTTAAGGCGATATGTGGAATTTAAATCAGGCGACAGTTCGGATGTTTTTGCGTTACGAGACGGCAAGAAAATCCCTTATAAAAAGCTTGTCAAAACTGTCGGTTAATAACAAAAACATGAGTGTAAATTTGTCCGGTAAATAGCCTGAAAACCTTGCAAATAAAGGCTTTTATGACTTGGCTTATCCTCCTTTTAGAGCGAACATGTACATACATAAACGAAGGAGGAAAAAGCCATGAAAAAAGATTTAGAAAAGAAACTGGAAGCCATCGTCAAGGAACGCTATCCCGACATTGAGACGCTTGAGAGCAGAAACAGCGACTCGCTGGATTTTCACGAAATCAGCGTCTGGGGACTTAGAGAACTTCTGGAAAAAGCCTATGAGCTTGGACGCTCGGAAGCGGGGAGGTAGTTATGGAAACAAGATTTTTACTCGAAGGATACAAAAGAAAGGACCTCGCCAAAGCTCTGGCGGGCATTCTTGAAACGGAAGTGAACTACCTAGGCATGCCGTCCATGAGTTACCGCATTGGAAACTCTTTTTTAGAAAAAGACGGCACCTTCATCTGGGGCGTAAACTTCTTAAAAGAGGATGTGGAGAGGATTGTAAGAGAACTTGAAGCTCAGGGCTTTAAGACCTCAAAGGACAGCTTTACCATCTCACTTCCCTCGGAGTATTTTTCAACGGAAACCATGCGAAAGCTGGATCGGATTTTAGAATCCAAGGGTGCTCTTATCAAAAAGGCGTTAAACGCTGACAGAACGGTAGCACTTAGAGAAATTGAAACCGTGGATTTTCCCTGGTTAGACCGAGTTCTTGATGCCGATGAAGCAAGAATTTATACGGAATTTGTGTCAAAACTCTGCCAGATGGCCAAAGAGCAAAAAAGAGTTCTGGAAAGAGAGACCGTGACGGACAACGAAAAATACAGTTTCCGCTGCTTTCTCTTAAGGCTCGGCTACATCGGAGACGAGTACAAGGAAGCAAGAAAGATGCTCTTGAAGCACCTACGCGGTTCTTCTTCTCATCGATATTCCAAGGAGGAAGCTCATGAGAACGCTTAATAAATATACCCTTGAGGGTTTAAGACAATCCTATCCGAAGGGAGCCAGAGTAGAACTTTTAAAGATGGACGATCCGCAGGCACCTCCTGTCGGAACAAAAGGCACAGTCATTGCCGTGGATGATATCGGCAGCATTTTAGTCAACTGGGATAACGGCTCGGGGCTGAATGTCGTCTACGGTGAAGACTTGGTAAGGAGGATTGACCGATGAGCTTAAAAGAACAGATTATAGCCGTCCGTGACAGCGGAAAGACCAATATGCTGGATAGCCGCACGGTGCAGTACATCGCTAGTGAAATGAATTTTTACGAGCTTGTGATTTTCATCGAAGAACACCGAGACAGGTACTCAAAGTTTATCTTCACGGGTGATGAGAAATATTTGTCGGTCAGCGACAAGTAAAGAGGTGGACCTTTGTGCGAAACATGCCTGAAAACCTTGCAAATAAAGGGTTTTAGGACTTGGCTTATTCTTCTTTTAGAGCGAATATGTACGTACAAAAACGAAAGAGGAAAAGACCATGACAAACAAAGAACTGAAGAGACAGACCTTTTTAGAAGCAACGAGACGAAGAAATGAAAAAAAGCGTTTAGCAAGAGAAAAGGATCCTGCAAAAGCAGACCATGAAGACGGCAAAATCAGCTGGAATGAGTATCTTAAAAGGAGCCTGAAGAAATGAGAGAGTTTACAACGATTGAAAAACAGGCTATGAAGATCAGCCCCTGCTACGGCGCCATAGTGCAATGGAAAGAGCGGGTTTTTGTAACAGACATGGACCGATTCGGCAAATACTCTGCGAAGATTTACGAAACGGTGGATTTGGAAGACGCACCGAGCAGGATAGAAGCAAGGCTTTCACTGATCAAAGAAGCCGATGAGAGTTTTCCTGACAGCGGACACGCCATCAAGTGGTGCTTTAAGCAGGATTAACTAAAAGAAAAAATAGAAAGCATCAGCCCTTAGGGGGCTTTTGCTCGTGGTACGGCCTTGAAGGGTCGTTTTTTTATGCGTAAAGGAGGCTTGGATGCGAAAACTAGAACACTACAAACCGACAAAATTTAAGCTTCCCTCCTCCCATTACGACAAAGATGCGGCAGACCGTGCCGTTACCTTTATCAGTCTTTTGAAACATACCAAAGGCGAATGGTACGGCAGACCTTTTGAGCTGATTGACTGGCAGGAACAAATCGTAAGAGACCTCTTCGGCATTTTGAAGCCGAACGGCTATCGGCAATTTAATACGGCCTATATTGAGATTCCAAAGAAGCAAGGCAAGTCTGAACTTGCGGCAGCTATTGCCCTTTACCTTACCTGCGGCGACTTCGAGCACGGCGGTGAGATTTACGGCTGTGCCGCCGACCGCCAGCAGGCATCCATTGTCTTTGATGTGGCGGTGCAGATGGTGGAACAAAACCCTGCGCTGAAAGCCCGCATCAAGCCTTTGATCTCACAAAAGCGCCTTATCTATAAGCCCTTAAACAGCTTCTATCAGGTCTTGTCCTCAGAAGCCTATACCAAGCACGGGCTGAACGTTCACGGGGTGGTCTTTGATGAGCTTCACGCTCAGCCGAACCGTCAGCTCTACGATGTGATGACCAAAGGCTCTGGCGATGCCAGAAAACAGCCGCTCTATTTTTTGATTACAACAGCAGGAACGGATAGGCACTCCATCTGCTGGGAAGTCCATCAAAAGGCGGAAGATATCCTTGCAGGAAGAAAACGGGATCCGAGCTTTTATCCTGTCATCTTCGGAGCGGACGAGGAGGAAGACTGGACGGATGAAGAAGTGTGGAAAAAGGCCAACCCTTCTCTTGGCATAACCGTCGATATTGAAAAGTTAAGGATTGCCTGCAACAGTGCAAGACAGAACCCGGCGGAAGAAAATATCTTCCGTCAATTAAGGCTTAATCAATGGGTGAAGCAATCCGTCCGCTGGATGCCGATGGAAAAGTGGGATGCCTGCACCATAGCAGTTGATGAGACAAAACTCGAAGGCCGCGTCTGTTACGGCGGGCTTGACCTCTCAAGCACCACAGACCTGACGGCCTTTGTTCTGGTCTTTCCTCCGGAAACGGAAGACGAGCCCTATTTCGTTCTTCCCTTTTTCTGGATACCGGAAGACAATATCTCGCTTCGGGTCAGCCGAGACCATGTGCCCTATGACATCTGGGAAAAAGAAGGCTTTCTTCTTACTACCGAAGGAAATGTCGTGCATTACGGCTTTATCGAACAGTTTATTGAAGACCTCGGTACGAAGTACAACATCAAAGCGATCGCCTTTGACCGCTGGGGAGCGGTGCAGATGAGCCAGAACCTCATGGATATGGGCTTTACCGTCGTTCCCTTCGGCCAGGGCTATAAGGACATGAGCCCTCCGACCAAGGAGCTGATGAAGCTGGTCTTGGAAGAAAAACTTGCTCACGGAGGACATCCTGTCCTTCGCTGGTGCGTGGATAATATTTTCGTAAGAACTGACCCGGCAGGCAACATCAAGCCGGACAAGGAAAAATCGACCGAGCGGATTGACGGAGCGGTGGCACTCATTATGGCGCTTGACCGGGCAATCCGAAATCAGGGAAGCGACCTCGGCTCTGTATACGATGAGCGGGGCTTGCTGCTCTTTTAGAAACGATAAGGAGGTGATGTCCTCTGGGACTTTTAAAGAACCTATTCAAAAGCAGGGATAAACCGGAGCTGACTAAACCGTCGGTGTTCCGGTTTTTCTTTGCCCCGTCTTCTTCCGGAAAGCAGGTGACGGAGAAAAATGCCATGCAATCGGCGGCGGTTTATGCCTGTGTCAGAGTAATTGCAGAGACTGTTGCGAGTCTGCCCTTGCATCTTTACCGACACGTCGAGGAAGGAAAAAGGCGGGATACACTCCATCCTTTGTATTTTCTCCTGCACGACAGCCCAAATCCGGAAATGACATCCTTCATCTTCCGGGAAACCCTGATGACCCATCTTCTTTTATGGGGCAATGCCTATGCCCAGATTGTAAGAAACGGGCACGGCGAAATCATCGGGCTTTATCCTCTAATGCCGGACAAGATGCAGGTCAGCCGGGCGGAGACGGACGAACTCATCTACCTTTACCAAAGCGGGATGAGTAATATTGCCTTTCGAAGAGAAGAAATTCTTCATATCCCCGGACTCGGCTTTGACGGACTGGTGGGCTACTCACCGATTGCGATGGCCAGAAACGCTATCGGCATGTCGATGGCAACCGAGGAATTCGGTGCGAGCTTCTTTCAAAACGGGGCCGCTCCTGGTGGTATTTTGGAGCATCCAGGAACCCTTAAAGACCCGTCCAAGGTCAGGGAAAGCTGGAACGAGCTTTTTAAGGGCTCGGGAAACGCCAACAAAGTCGCTGTCTTGGAAGAAGGCATGACCTATAAGCAGATTGGGATTCCGCCAAATGAAGCACAGTTTCTTGAGACAAGAAAGTATCAGACGGAAGAAATTTGCCGTATCTACCGAGTGCCGCCACACCTAGTGGCAGACCTCGATAAGGCGACTTTTTCTAATATCGAACACCAGTCCATCAGCTTTGTCGTTCACACGATAAGGCCCTGGCTGGTACGGCTTGAGCAGGCCATGAACAAGGCTCTTTTATATCCCGCTGAAAGGCAGCGTTATTTCATTGAGTTCAATGTCGACGGGCTTTTAAGGGGCGACTATGAAAGCCGAATGAGGGGCTATGCAACGGCAAGGCAAAACGGCTGGATGAGTGCCAATGACATCAGGCGGCTTGAAAACATGAATCTCATACCAAAAGAAGAAGGAGGCGATCTGTACTTGATCAACGGCAACATGACGAAACTTGAAGATGCCGGCATCTTTTCCGGCAAGGAGGTGAAAAGCGATGGAGAAACGTAAATTCTGGGTCTTTCAAAGAGGAGATCCAAAGGAAGAAACCATCCTGAGACTGGACGGTCCGATTGCAAAAGAGAGCTGGTTTGGCGATGAAGTCACACCGGCTCTTTTCTTATCGGAGCTGGAAAGTCATCCGGGGGATATGACGGTGTGGATTAATTCACCCGGCGGCGATGTCTTTGCGGCATCACAGATCTACACCATGCTCATGGATCACAAAGGCAAAATCACGGTGAAAATCGAGGGCATTGCCGCTTCTGCCGCTTCCGTCATTGCGATGGCGGGCGGTGAGGTGTTGATGAGTCCTTCTTCCATGATGATGATTCACAATCCCGAAACTTCCGCCTACGGCTGGAAAGACGAGATGGAAAAGGCACTGGACATCTTGGACGAAGTCAAAGAATCCATCATTAACGCCTATGAACTAAAAACCGGGCTTTCCAGGCATAAAATCTCTCGCCTGATGGATGACGAGACTTGGATGAATGCAAAGAAGGCAAAGGAACTCGGCTTTTGTGATCGCCTTCTTTTCACCGGCGACGACGAAGAGGAGGAAGCGGATGAAGAAGCTCAGGAAGGTATGGCTTTTGCCGCAAGAAAGATGATGAGCACGGTCTTAAACAAGATCAGTGCCGATGCGGTTTTAGCAAAGAAAGAGGAAGAAGCGGGATCCGATGAAAAAGCGGACAACTTGGAAGAAACAGGTACGAAATACAAAGAGCTTACAAAACGGCTCGAACTTTTACGTCATTAAGGAGGACGAAGAAATGAACAAAATTCAGGAACTGAGAAACAAGCGCCTTGAAACCTGGGAAAAGGCCAAGACCTTTTTAGAGGACAAGCGAGACGAGAAAGGCATCGTCTCAGCAGAAGACACGGCGGCTTACGAAAAGATGGAAGAGGAAGTTGTAGACCTCGGAAAAGAAATCGACAGGCTCGAACGCCAAAGAGACATGGACATGAAGCTTAGTGAAGCGATCAGCCGTCCGGTGGTGGGAAACCCCGTGCAGGACAAGGAAGACAAGACCGGCAGAGGAAGTGACGCTTATCAAAGGGACTTCTGGAACCTTATGCGAAAGAAAAATGCCCCTGTTACCAATGCCCTGCAGGTCGGCACCGACTCCGAAGGCGGCTATCTGGCACCTGATGAATTTGAAAGAACTCTGGTAGAAGCCCTGGAAGAAGAAAACATCTTCAGACAGCTCGCTCATGTCATCCAGACTTCTTCCGGTGACCGCAAAATCCCTGTCGTTGCGACAAAAGGCACGGCCAGCTGGGTGGATGAGGAAGCGGCTATCCCGGAATCCGATCCCGCCTTCGGTCAGGTCTCCATCGGTGCCTATAAGCTGGCGACCATGCTGAAAGTCTCCGAAGAGCTCTTAAACGACTCGGTCTTTGACCTTGAAAGATATATTGCGAAAGAGTTCGGAAGACGCATGGGCTCTAAAGAAGAGGAAGCCTTCCTCATCGGTGACGGTGTGGGCAAGCCTGTAGGCGTTTTCCAAACTACGGGCGGAGGTGAAGTAGGCGTTACAGCCGCTTCAGACAAGGCAGTGACGGCTGATGAGCTGATTGACCTCTTCTATTCGCTTCGTGCGCCGTACAGGAAAAATGCCGTTTTCATCATGAACGATGCGACGGTGAAGCTCATTCGAAAGCTGAAAGACACGACCGGTCAGTATCTCTGGCAGCCGGCCTTGACAGCAGGTACGCCGGATACCATCCTCAATCGTCCGGTCTATACGTCAAGCTTTGCACCCTTGGCGGAAGCTGGAGCTCTTGCGATTGCGTTCGGCGACTTCTCCTATTACTGGATTGCCGATCGTCAAGGCAGGTCTTTCCAAAGATTAAACGAGCTTTTTGCCGCAACGGGTCAAGTCGGCTTTAAGGCGACACAGCGCGTGGACGGAAAACTCATCCTGCCTGAGAGCGTGAAGCTTTTGCAGATGAAGGCCGGCGTATAAGGAGGATAAGGATGAACGCAGAGGATCTTCTTTATCCGTTAAAAGAAAATCTGGTGGTGGAGCATGATGCGGACGATCCTCTCATGCTCCGCTGCCTTTCCTCTGCGATTTCCTATGCAGAGGGATACCAGAAAAAAGGGCCGGATTACTATCTTACACACCCGATGACGGAGAGTACCAAGCAGGCTGTGATCGTCCTTGCAAGTTTCTTCTATGAATCAAGGGACGGTTCAACGGCCGGCTTCTTTTCCGATTCTCCTGAAGCCGCAAGGCAGGTCTGGGAGACGGTGAAGCTACTTCTTCAGGGCGATAAGGATGTGATCCTATGAGCATTAAACTAAATCACTTCATTGAGCTTTTTCGTGTGGAGCAGGAAACGGATCCGGACGGCTTTCCGGTGGAGCGAGATGTCTTTCTTGCAAGTGTCAGAGCCTACCGGGAAGACCGCTACGGGAGCGAGACCTGGAAGAATCGAAGTCTTTTTTCGACAGCAACGACGCTTTTTAGAATCAGGCGGGTTCCCGGCATCACACTTGATACCCGATGCGTCGTGGTAACGGAAGACGGCAGGCACAACATCCTCTCCGTGGAAGACATCCGAAGAAAAGGGCTCTATTGGGAGATTTTGGCTGAAAGAGTCGATACGGAAGGGGTGGTAAAGGATGGCTAAGTGCGAAATGAAAATGCCGGATGAGTTCTTGGATAAGCTCTCGAAACTCGGTGACCGTTTTGATAAAGCCGCTCCTAAGATTTTACAAAGCGGCGGCAAGGTCGTGCTCTCGGCGATGAAAACAAACCTTGAAGGCCGGATCGGAAAAGATACCAAGTACCCTTCCCGCTCCAAGGGCGACCTTTTAAGAAGCCTTGGCATCACCCCGGCTTTGCAGGATCGAAACGGCGAGTGGAATATCCGGGTAGGTGTCGGAGACTCTATCGACCGGGAAGGCGTGCCGAATGCACTGAAAGCTCAGGTCTTGGAGTACGGGAAATCCGGTCAGAAAGCAAAGCCCTGGATGAAGCCGGCACGAAGGAAAGCGAGAAAGCCTGCCGTTCAAGCGATGGAGGAAACACTGAAAAAGGAGTTTGACCTATGAGTGCACTGGCAGAACTAAAACAAATAGCGGAAGGTTTAGGGCTTCCTTCGGGAGCCGTGACCTTTGAAAAGAAGGCTCCTGAAACCTATCTGGTCTTTACACCGCTTTATGACGATTTACTCTTCTATGCCGACAACAAACCGCTGGTGGAGACGGAAGAAATCCGCATCTCACTCTTTTGCAAGGAAAACTATCTTCTTTGGAAAATGAAGCTTACGGAAGCTTTGTTTGAGCGGGATTTCATCATCACAGAGCGGAGGTTTTTAGACCTTGAAGAAGACACGGGATACTACCATTACAGCCTGGACGTGGCGAAAGAATACGTCCGATAAGGAGGAATCACTATGGCAACAATAGGCCTGGATAAATTGTATTATGCAAAAATTACGGAGGATGCTTCCGGCATGGAAACCTACGACACGCCCGTACAGCTGGCAAAAGCCATCACGGCGGAGCTGTCGGTGGAACTGGCGGAAGCGATCCTTTATGCCGATGACGGTGCATCGGAGATTGTAAAAGAGTTTAAAACAGGGACGCTCTCCCTCGGTGTGGACGATATTGGAAGTCAGGCGGCATCCGATCTTACGGGAGCTGTCATCGACACAAACAAAGTCTTGATTTCCTCGTCTGAAGACGGGGGACTTCCTGTCGCTATCGGTTTTCGCGCAAAGAAATCAAACGGCAATTATCGCTATTTCTGGCTTTACCGGGTGAAATTCGGCATACCCGCTACAAACCTTAAAACGAAGGGCGACTCGATCACCTTTTCCACACCGACAATTGAAGGCACGATCATGCGAAGAAACAAGGCGGACGCTGAAGGAAGACACCCCTGGAAGGCGGAAGTGACGGAAGGCGATGAAGGGGTAGCCCCTGAAGTCATTACAGGCTGGTACACCTCCGTCTATGAGCCGGTCTTTACGCCGGTTGCCCCATAAGGAGGATGCTTTTATGTATCAGGAATATATGACAAAGATTAAAGTCGGTGAAAAAGAGTACGAACTCCTTCTCACGACCAGGGCGACCAAAGAAATCGCAGGACGCTACGGCGGTCTTGAAAACTTAGGCGACAAGCTCATGAAGGCGGAGAACTTCGAGATGGCTTTGGGAGAGATTATCTGGCTGATTACGCTGCTTGCCAATCAGCCGATCTTAATCCATAACCTGAAAAACAAGAACGACACAAAAGAGCTTCTCACCGAGGAGGAAGTGGAGCTTTTGACCTCTCCTTTGGATCTTGCGGAATACAAAGATGCCATTACGGACGCTCTTTTAAAGGCGACCAAGCGAAATATTGAAAGCGAGACGGACTTAAAAAACCCGGAAGCCGGGTAAGCGACGAAGCACTATTTGCCCGGCTTTTGTATTTCGGGCTGAGCCGGCTTTATCTTTCTCAGGATGAAGTCTGGCTCATGCCCTTTTCTTTGCTTTTAGACCTTATTGAATGTGACAGACAGTATCGCGGGCTTTCCAAACCGAAGCAGGAGCTTTTGATTGATGATGTGATTCCCTATGGAATTTGATAGAAAGGAGGCAGCTCATGGCAGATAATTTCGGCTTAAAGATTGGCCTTGAGGGTGAAAGAGAATTTAAAAAGGCCCTTGCCGACATTAACCGATCCTTTAAGGTTTTAGGCTCGGAGATGAAGCTTATCACCTCCGAGTTTTCTAAAAACGACAAATCCGTGCAGGCTCTTTCCGCACGAAACAGCGTCCTTAATAAAGAGATTGAAGCACAAAAACAGAAGATTGAAACCTTGAAGGCGGCTCTTGATAATGCCGCTGCTTCCTTTGGTGAAAACGACAGAAGGACGCAGAACTGGCAAATCCAGCTGAACAATGCCAAGGCGGCATTGAACGGCATGGAGCAGGAGCTAAATGGCAATAACGAAGCTCTAAGAGAAGCCGGCAAAAACTACGATGATGCGGAAAAATCCCTCTCCGACATGGATAAAGAAATGGATGATGTCACGGACAGTGCCGATGACATGGGAGAGAAAATAGAAGATGCGGGTGATGCTGCCGATAAATCCGAAGGAAAGTTTAGAAAGCTCGGCTCGGTCTTGAAAGGAATCGGCGCGGCGATGGGAGCCGTGGTTGTTGCTGCCGGAGCTGCCGCCGTTAAGCTCGGAAAAGAAGTCATCTCTTCTTTTGCCGACTATGAACAGCTGGTAGGCGGTGTTGATACTCTCTTTAAGGAATCGTCCGGGAAACTCCAGGACTATGCGGCAAACGCCTATAAAACGGCGGGGCTTTCTGCGAATGAGTACATGGAGACAGTGACGGGCTTTTCGGCAAGCCTGATTCAGTCCTTAGGAGGAGATACGGAAAAAGCGGTGAAATATGCCGATATGGCCATCACCGATATGTCGGATAACGCCAATAAGATGGGAACCGACATGACCAGTATCCAAAACGCCTATCAGGGATTTGCCAAGCAAAACTACACCATGCTCGACAACTTGAAATTAGGCTACGGCGGAACAAAATCCGAGATGGAAAGACTGCTGGCCGATGCCGAGAAGATTTCAGGGCTTGAGTTTAATATCGACTCTTACGCTGATGTAGTAGAAGCGATTCACGTCATCCAGGACAATTTAGGGATTACAGGCACGACGGCCTTGGAAGCGGAAGAGACCATCACAGGTTCCATCAATGCCCTGCAAAGTGCCTTTGGAAATCTCCTTGTAGGCTTTGGACGGGCGGATGCCGATATTCAAATGCTGACAGGAAATGTGGTCGATGCTTTTAAGACCGTTGTTACCAACATTACGCCGGTTATCGAGAACATGATTCAGGCGCTTCCTGCCGTGACAGGGGCGCTTCTTGAAGCAATTTCGGAGCTTTTGCCTTCGCTTCTTACCATGATCACGGATCTATTCACACAGGTCTTGGAAACTTTGATGAGTCTTCTTCCAAGTCTTATCCCGGTGGCGGTGGAAGCAATCCTGACGATTATAAATGCCATTATTGAAAACCTGCCCCTTTTGATTGAAGCGGCGGTTTTACTGATTGCAACACTGGTACAAGGCTTGGGAGAAGCCATGCCAAATCTCATCCCGGCAGCCGTTTCAGCGATTGTGACGATTGTGCAGGGCTTAATTGAGAATTTGCCACTACTCCTTGAAGCGGCTTTACAGCTGATTATGGGGCTGGCGGAAGGTCTGATTGCGGCGATTCCAATCCTGATTGAAGCGCTCCCACAGATTATTGAAGCGATTATCACCTTCCTCTTGGAAGCGATTCCGCAGATCATTGAAACAGGTATCACTCTTTTGACAGCTCTGATCGAGGCTTTGCCCGACATTATCACGCAAATTGTGACGGCGATTCCGCAGATTATTGATGCCCTGATTACGGCGATCTTAGGCTCCATCCCGCAGATCATCGAAGCCGGGATTGATCTTTTGGTAGCACTTATTCAGGCCCTTCCTCAGATTATTACAACGATTGTGCAGGCCATCCCGGAAATTATAGCCGCCATTGTGAACGCCTTTGCCGGAAACATCGACAAGATCATCATGGCAGGGGTGGAGCTTTTTGTTGCCCTTATTAAGAATCTTCCGACCATCATCGTCGAGATTGTAAAGGCGGTGCCGCAGATTATTGAAGGCATCGTCAGCGCCTTTGGTTCTCTCATGTACAAGATCGTGGAAGTCGGCGGCAATATCGTCAAAGGGCTCTGGGAAGGCATCAAGGGACTGGCAGGCTGGATCTGGGATAAGGTATCCGGCTGGGCGTCCGATCTTTGGAGTGGCATCAAGAGTTTCTTTGGCATCAGCTCTCCGTCAAAAGAAATGGCCTGGATCGGTGAAATGCTGGTAGAAGGACTTGCAGGTGCCATTGAACGCTCAAGTGGCGATGCGGTCAGAGCCAGTGAGGGCTTGGCAGAAGACATCAACAATGTGATGGGTCAGCTCGGAAAAGATATGAGCGTGGCATTGCCGACAGATTTTCAGGTTCAGGCGGAAACGGCGGTAAGCGGTGCTTTTAGAGGAGTTCCTCCGATAGGAGCTGCTCCACAGATCACAATCGAGCAGATGTTTGTTCGAAGCGAAGACGATATCCGAAAAGTTTCGCAGGAGCTCTATAACCTGATTGAAGCAGGTTCCAGAGCACAGGGACGCTTCTCGCCAGCGTAAAAGGAAGGAGTGATGCAGGGTGGGATTTATCTATAACGACATTTCATCAAAAGACATGGATGTAAAAGCACGGCTCACTTCTTGGCAGGTGTCCGGCATGCTGAGAAACTACTCGGTTTCCATTCCCGGAAAGTACGGAGTGGCGGACTTTGGCGCAGATATGGATGCCAGAGAAATCTCGGTGTCCTGTTCCATTTTTCCCAAGCTTCGCTTTTCCGATCTGGTAGAAACCTTAGACCGGATTGCGCTCTGGCTTTCCCCGGTCGACGGCTTAAAACAGCTGATTTTTGATGATGTGCCGGATCGCTATTTTATGGCAAGACTGAAGGACAAGGTGGACTGCGAAAGAGTTATTCGTGCAGCCGGAGTATTTGACCTTTCCTTCTATTGCCCCGATCCCTTTGCCTATGCTTTGGAAGATGAGGTCTTTACGATAACGGAAACCGGAGAAACACTCGTCACACGAAGCCTGGGAAATATCGCATCAAGGCCTGTCTATTTCCTCAAAGGAAGTCTTGCGAAGAACCCGGAAAACTTTATCTCCATCTCTGTAAACGGCGTGGAGATGAAGATTATCAATGCGGAGCTTTCTTTGGGAGAAATCCTTGTGATCGACACGGAGAAAATGACGGCTTATGTGGAAGATGGAAGCGGGCTTGTGCTGAGAAATGCACTCCCTTATCTCAAGGAGCTGAACTTTCCGGAGCTTAGAATTGGCGAAAACAGCGTTCTTATTCAGGCTGTGAACGGAACCTTTTCAGAGCTAAAAATTAATGCACGAAGCCGCTGGAGGTGATGACATGGCGCTTAAATTAACGATTCAATCACAGGAAGATTTTACGGGCGAATTTCCGGCTGCCCTTGCCAAATCCGGTCTTTGGCGTTTCAACGAGGGCAGCTTCGATGACCAGGGGTTTCTTATGGATTCCTCCGGCAGTAATCGCAAGATGGAAGTCATAAACCGAAGCGGTACAACGGCAGGGATTCGCTCAGGCGTGATGGGAAACTACATCCAGTTAAACCTCCATGATCCGGGAACGGAACAGTCCTATTTAAAACTTACCAATGACGGCGGCATTTTTCAGAATATCGGCGATACGATTTTAGTCGGCGGCTGGATCAAGCCGACGATATACTCTATCGGGAATACCTACTGCCCGCTTTTTAATACCAGATCAGGTCCGGGGCAGCCGATCTTTTATCTTTCCTTCTTTCAGGGAAGACCGCGCGTCATGCTCTATAACGAAGCAGGCTTGCTTATTCTGGACAGGACGACCTCTCCCTCCTTTACTTTAAAAAACGGCGGGATTTATTTTATTGCCTGTACCATTCGGCCAAATGTCAAAACGGCACAGTATGTCATAGGCGACAGGTCGGACGGCAAGTGCTGGGTATCGGAAGCCTACTCTTTTACAGGTGAACTGAACCGCTTATGCACAGCGGATATCATCATGGGCATGCACGCCGGAAGCTACTGGTATGCAGGCGGCTTTGACGACTGGTTTTTGGATACCGACTCAGAACTTACCATACAGGATCTGGAAGCATACTTTCGCTCCTCATATTTTGCAAGCGGCGGCGACAGCGCTTCATCGGTTGATGCATTAACTGAACCCGGCAAAGTGCTCTTAAAGAAAGCAGATGGTGTCTATCCTTTAACCGGAAAGCTTTTGACAACGGCAAAACCTCTGTCTCTTTCCGGTACAGGAAGGATTGCCATTACTAAGGAATATGAAGCGGGCGTAACGGATATTTCAGCGGTGGAATTTGGCCTAAGCTCCGACCTTAATACATGGGGCGAATGGACTGTTCTTCCGGAAGACGGAAAAATCAAGGCTACAGCTAACTACATCCGCTTTCGCATCACCCTTACGACAAACGATACAAAGAAAACGCCAAAGCTTCTTGATATCAGAATCTACGATATCCCCAAAGCCCCTTATGAAAAGATGGGCTTTGCAAGGCCCGTACTTTTGACAAAAGAGGGTGCCTGGGAAGCGGTTCTGGAAAACGCCTACGACATCATTGTCACAAGTGAGGTCAACGGCGAGGATACGCTCCACTTCAAGCTTCCCTTCAGAGATGAGAAAAGAAGCTATTTAGAAAACGAGAAGAAGATTCAAATCGTTGACGATATCTATAAGGTTAGAACCATCAACGACATCAAGGACTCTTCGGGAAACACCGTGACGGAAGTCTATGCCGAAGCGGAGTTTTACGATCTGACCTTCAGCGTCCGCAAAGAAGAAAAAAGCTTTGATGCAGAGACGGCGGAAACAGCGATGGCTTACGCTCTTGAGGGCACAGAGTGGCATGTCGGCACGGTCAATGTCAAGACAAAACGCACCTGGGTATCGCAAGAGAAGAATGCCCTTTCCATCCTTCGTGCTGTTGCAAGCCTTCACGGAGGCGATCTGGTCTTTGACTCATCCAACAGGCTCGTTCATCTCTATACGGTGAGCGGCAGGGATTCAGGCGCTCTTTTTGCCTACAGAAAGAATATGAAAAGCATTGAACGGGTCATCGACACAAGAAATCTTGTGACACGCTTGTATGCACTAGGAGCGGACGGGATGACTTTTTCCGATATCAATGGCGGCAAGCCCTATCTGGAAGATTTCACCTATTCAAATGATGTGCGTATCTCTACACTTGACTGTTCTTCCTTTACCAATCCCTACCAGATGAAGGAGTTCACGGCGATGAGGTTGGCGCAATATGCCAAACCGAAAATCTCCTATGTCCTCCATGCGATGGACTTATCCGTCCTTACGGGCTTTTCTCATGAAGCCTGGTCGCTGGGAGACTATGTCCTTGTAGAAGACAAAGAACTGGGGATTTCCGTTACGACAAGGATTGTGCGAAGAGAATATAACCTGCAGGAGCCTTGGAATACGGTGCTGGAACTGTCGACGACCTTAAAAAATCTCGGATCTTCCGTGGAAAGGCTGGAGACCATCGCAGATACCCTGGAAGGGGCAGGAGCTTTTGGTGGCGGCAACATCTCCGATATGGTGCCCTTTAACCATCTGAAAAACTCTCGGGCGGATGACGGGATGGCCTACTGGCTGAATTCCGGCTTTGAAGCCGTGAACGAGACGGGTGGTACGGGAACGGCCGCTTTTAAGGCGGAAGGTGCGGCAGGACTTACAAAGTCTATGGCACAGACCGTTTATCCTTCCAATCGTAAAAGCTATACCTTGTCTCTGGCCATCGCTTCGGAAAACTTGGAGAAACTTTCGGATACTTCTCAGGTCGGCGTGGAAGTGGAAATTGAGTATGAAGACGGAAGCATTGAGACGAGATTTATTGACCTTTATTAGGGGGTGAGCGGATGGCCTATTTTAGAAAAGTAAAAGACAGCATTGCGCCTAAGGGCTATATGTCAAGGCTAAAATCCGTCACGGTGCGTATCTTTATTTCAGACTGTACCGGACAAATCTTTGTGACGGACATCCTCCTTCAGGGCGGCTCTCTTGCGACCGGCTGGGTGCCGCACCCTTCCGAGATTCGCTTTACGCTGGACGGGTAATGCTATGAAGAAGTTTTACAGGCTCTCAGAGACCATCAATAAAAAGCAGGACAAACGAGTCGTGTCCGTGACAATTAGGCCGCTTTTAACCGACATGGCAGGTGTTGTTTGGCTAACCGATCTTATGCTTCAGGAAGGAGACCGGGTGACGGGCTTTTATCCGCACACGGAGATCATGCTTCAAAAAGAGCGTGAGGGCGGCGTAATCAAGGAGACTGTTTGGTATAACGGAATCGTCCGAGGACAGGAAACCCTGATTCTTTTTAATCTTGGGAAGACTTCCACAGGTCTTGATATCAAGCTATACCCCAAATCGGAGATGGGAGGTGTGACGATCTCGCAGGCGGCAGGCGGACAAAGAGCCTTTTTCCCCGGGATTTTGCAAAAGGACGATGAGCTGATTTTTTCCGCACCGGAAAGAAAGACAACAAACAATGGACAGCCTTTTCAAAAAGAAGGCTTTTATTCCTACAGTGCTGCTTGGGATTCCAAGCACAAGATCGAGCTTCCTGAAGGAAAATCTGCGAGAGTGCTCTTTACCTTACAGCAAATGGAGGAAGGAGGTGAGCCGTTTTGATTGACCCCTTAAAAAATAGAGAAATCATGGTCTGGACCTTTATGGGAAACGCCAGAATGTATGAAGCATTGGAAAAGTACGGAGACCGCATCAATCAGATCGGTCTTTTTTCTTTTAAGGTACGGGCGACAGGTGAAATCTATGAAACGGGAGTTACTATCTCGGACATGATGCCCTATATAAGGAAATGGCCGCATATCCGCTGGCTTTTAACTGTCGCTAACGATGGCTACAATTCCATCTTCAAGGCCATACGGGAAAACACAAACGGTGCACAGGATATGTTCCTCTCCGAGCTTATCCGCATCATGGAAAAGTATCCCTGGTGCGACGGTGTGGATATTGACCTGGAAGGCGGAGGAGATTACTCCACAGCGGCTAAGTCCACAGCGATGTTTCAAAATATCTATCAGGCTGTTAAAAGCTATGACGGTAGAAAACGCATCAACATCTGCCTTCCCGGCATGACAAGCGTGAAAGGCTCGGTCGGCGGTGAAAACTGGTGTGTCTACGGCGACCTTGCACCGTACTGTGATACGGCATCCATTATGAGCTACGGCATGGCCTGGGCGGGTTCTGCTCCGGGGCCTGTTTCTCCGAGAGACTGGCTGGAAGGTATCTATGACTATGCCGTATCCGTGATGCCGCCTGAAAAGATTTATTTCGGCATGCCGGCTTATGGCTGGAACTGGCAGATTTACGACACGCCTGAAAACTTAGGAGACTACTACCGGGGCGTATCGCATACCTATTACGGAGCAAAGAACTGGATGACGGGCTACTATCAGTTTAAGGAAACGGCGCCCGCTTCTCCTCAGATCCCTATCGTTGCTTACTGGGATGATTACGATAAGGGAGCCTTCGCCCTTCCGCATGTCTATGACTACATGGAAGGACGGGATGCGGAACATTACAGCTACCCCTTGATGGGTGAAGTCTATAAACGAAGGCGGTATCTCACCTCTTACGGAAAAACGCAAAAAACAAACTTTGACGGTGTCGTTGTTGACAGAAATGCAGAGCCTGATTCCTATTCCGGCATTGTCTCCATCTCGGACGGAATGATTACGCTCGGTGATAACGGAGAAGCCGTCTATGAGTTTAATGTGCCGGCTGCAGGAAGCTACGATTTGGCTGTTAAACTCGGCTTTCCTTTGTGGGATAAAAACAGTGTCCGGCTTTCACTTGACGGCATAAGCGTTCTTGTCGAGGAACACAGGCTCTGGTGGCCTTACTGGCGGACGACCTTTTGGAAAGGGGTATGGAAGGCGGTCTCTCTATCTGCCGGAACACATACGCTTACGGTATCGGTTGCCGCCAAGGGCGTGCAGTTTTACGGTTTTAAGGTCTGCAGCTCTTTCAGTGAAGAAACATCCGTCAGCGAAGCGAGCTACCTTTTGTCTCCGAGAAAGTTTAAGGACATACACGGCGTGATGGTGGCTCCAAGAGAAGGCTTTAAGCTCACTTTCGAGATGCTTCGGAGGAAAGCGGACTCCGCCCTTATCTGGTATGAGGATTTTAGAGACCGACCACCGCTTCCTGAAAGCTACTGGAGTATCCTTTCCGGTGAATGGCAGGTCTGGCAGGAGGATGAGTTCGGGAAAAACCGTCCCTACTCACAGCTGGAGGGTTACGGAGAGCTTGCCTTAAATTATGGCAGCTTTCACGACCTTCACCTGCGGGCACAGCTCATCTTCCCTCAAAGCTTTACTGGAAGGGCGGGCGTTTTTTTAGGCGATCTGTTCTGCTGCCTGAACTACGAAGCACAGGTGGTGGAGCTTTATCAGGGAGATGTTTTGCTGGGAAGTTATGCGACTTCCTTTGAAAAGACAGCTGATGCCGAGATACGAGATGCCCCGAATCTTTATACGATTGAAATGAGAAAAAGAGGCACGAGTGTCAGGGTGTATTCCGGTGCGTCAAGCAGTCTGCGTTTTCAAAGAACGGTGGCAAATACATCAGGCTTTGCAGGCATACGCTCAGACAGCAAAGTACACTGCCAGCTCTTTCGTGTGGGAGATAGCTTCACCTATGAACCCTACGAGTGCTTTGATGTCGTGCTGCCTGATGGAAGTCGGACAAGTTTTGGCAGGATTCCAAGAACCGGCGTCACTTGGGATGAGGAGTTTCAGGTTTTTACCGTCACCTCCGATATCGAGGAACATGAGACGAGAACGGAAAGCATCTCTCTTGATTATGAGTTTTTCCATTCGAGTCTTCTGCCGCTGGTCTGCGGAAACGACTATCAGGTGAAGGTCATTCCAAGAGACATCAATGTCTGGATTTCACGGCTTTTCTTAGGCGATTCCGACGGCTTTTCCATCCTCTATTACCAGGATGTGGACTCGCTCATCTACTGGGCAAATGAAGCCGCTTATCGCTGGAAAGTCAGGGGTATGTGCATGTGGTCACTCGGCCAGGAGGATTTAAGGCTCTGGGAGTGGCTGCCAAAACAGGTATAGATTTCATCAATTACACCATTTTGTACAAGGAAGTGTCTGCTACAACGCAGGCATTTTTTATTTGGAAGGAGGATTTTTAACATGAAACAAATCTGGTCTGTCGTACAGACAGCATTCACGGCTGTAGGAGGTTTCCTGGGCTGGTATCTGGGAGGGCTTGACGGCTTCCTCTATGCCCTCATCGTCTTTGTTGTCGCTGACTATGTCACAGGCGTTCTTTGTGCCATCAACGACAAAAAGCTCTCAAGCGAAGTCGGCTTTAAGGGCATCGCCAAGAAGGTGCTCATCTTTGTGCTGGTAGGCATCGGAAACATTATTGATGTCTCCATCTTGAAAGAAGGCAGTGCCATAAGGACTGCCGTCATCTTTTTCTATCTCTCGAATGAAGGTATTTCCATCTTGGAAAATTCAGCACACTTGGGGCTTCCCATTCCGAAAGCTCTGAAAAACGTGCTGGAAACACTATCGAAGGAGGATGAGGAAAGTGAATCTTAATAAGCTTATTTTTACAGAAAACGCCTGCTACAAGGCAGGCAGGAAGATTAAGGTCAAAGGCATCATGGTGCATTCGACCGGAGCAAATAATCCTTATCTGAAGCGCTATGTCGGTCCGGATGACGGAAAGCTCGGGAAAAACAAATATAACAATCACTGGAATCAGCCGATGGATAGACAGGTCTGTGTGCACGGGTTTATCGGGAAACTGCAAGACGGCACGATTGCCACTTACCAGACGCTTCCCTGGGATCACAGGGGCTGGCATGCAGGAGGAGCGGCCAACAACACGCACACGAGCTTTGAAATCTGCGAGGATGGACTTAGCGAGCGCTCGTATTTTGAGAAGGTCTACCAGGAAGCGACGGAGCTTTGTGCTTATCTTTGCAGGCTCTATCATCTTAATCCTTTAGGAGACGGTGTCATCATCGGCCACTACGAAGGTCATCAAAGAGGGATCGCTTCCAATCACGGCGATCCGAGACACTGGTTTTCAAAATTCGAAAAGAGCATGGACACCTTCCGTCAGGATGTGAAAAGGTTGATGGGCGGAAGTGCAGTCACGCCTAAGCCTGAAGGTGTTTTATATCGAGTCCGAAAGTCCTGGCAGGATAAGAAGAGCCAGATTGGAGCCTATAAGGTGCTTGCCAATGCCAAGAGAAAGGCAGATGAAAACAGTGGTTACTTTGTGTTTGATGAGAGCGGAAATGCTATCTATCCTAAAAAAGCCGGCGAAGAATACAGCACCTATACCGTAGTCAGTGGCGACAGCCTTTGGCGGATAGCTGCAAGGCTCTTAGGCGACGGAAGAAGATATCCGGAAATCAAAAAGCTTAACAGATTAACCTCCGACATCATCCATGCCGGACAAAAGCTCAAGATTCCGAAAGCGGCTGCGTCTTCTGCTCTAAAAGTTGGAGATACGGTGAAAGTGACGGCTTCCCGTTATGCGACGGGAGAAACCGTGCCGGGATGGGTGAAAGAAAGAACACACAAGGTGTCACAGATAGAAAAAGATAAAGTCCTCCTCGGCTGGCCGGACGGCATTGCATCATGGCTTCCGATTGATGGCGTTAGAAAAATATAAAGCTTGCCCCACGGTCTATGTTGAACATAGGTCGTGGGGCTATTTTTGTGTTTGCGAATCAATAGAATGCGCACATGCTATTAAGGAGGAGACACTATAAGATCTGTGATGAGATCCTTTTTCCAGCGATAAATTTCTCCCGAAAGTTATTGACATATGTCGGATATGATGTATACTGAAGATAAATGACATATGTCGATAACAAAAAGGAGGTGAATCATATGCCAAGAAGAGATGGAACAGGCCCAATGGGAGCTGGAGCAAAAACCGGAAGAGGTTTGGGCAATTGCGCAGAAGCAAAGATATCCGAGCGTGGTATAAGACGTGGTATGGGACTTGGTTGCAGACGCGGCTTCGGTCGTTGTTTTGGTCGAAGTTTGTCAATCGATCAAAGCTCTCCTGAGACAAAAAAAGACGTGCTCTGTGAACAGAAAAATATCCTGCAAGAGCAACTGAATGTGATCGATCAGCAATTAGAGAAACTATAAAACAGATTTCGTGGATAGCCGGAGGACGCTCCGGTTATTCGTGTTAGAAATGAGGTGATGCGTCATGGCAAGACCGATAAAATGGAGAAGAGTCTGTTGCCTGCCTGAGAAAAACACATTTGGCCCCCTTGATTCCCCTCCAAATGCAGAGCGTTGTGTCACGATGACGATTGATGAGTATGAGACCATACGATTGATCGACTTCGAAGGCTTTACCCAGGAAGAATGTGCCAAACAAATGAACGTAGCGCGAACCACGATTCAAGGAATCTATAGTGAAGCGAGAAAAAAACTGGCGGAATTTCTAGTTGAGGGGAAGGTCCTTTCCATTGAGGGTGGTGAGTACCGACTATGCGAGGGTTTGGGTAAAGGATGTGGTCGCGGCTGTCGCAGACGAAACCGTGGCCGCTGTTTTGCTGAGGATGAACGATGATAAGCAAGGAGGAGAACGATTATGAAGATTGCTATTCCGGTAAATGCGAAAGATATAAAATCAAGTGTGTGTGATTCCTTTGGACGCACACCCTATTTTTTGATTTACAATACAGAAACAAACGAAGAAACATCGGTTGATAATAGTGCGGCGGCAAGTACAGGCGGGGCAGGGATTAAAGCCGCACAAATCATCATTGATAATCAAGTAAATGCTTTACTAACACCGCGGCTGGGAACAAATGCCGCCGACGTGTTAAAATCCGCTAACATTTCGATCTATACAGCAATATCAGGTTCTGCGAAATATAATTTGGATGCCTTCGTGGCCGGAAAACTCTCTTTGCTGGATGAAATACATAGTGGATTCCATGGAAGCGAAAAGCATTAACATGGTTATTGCGGTTCTAAGTGGTAAGGGCGGTACAGGAAAAACACTGGTATCGGTCAACTTGGCTTCAGCGGCGGATGAATCAGCCTACGTAGACTGTGATGTTGAAGAACCTAATGGACATCTGTTTTTCAAACCGGAAGGAGTGCAGGAGACCGCAGTATCCGTTCTGATTCCGGAGCTGAATGATCAGCGATGCGACGGCTGTCGTGCCTGCGTTGACTTTTGCCGGTTTCATGCGCTTGCCTTTATCAACAATAAACCACTTGTCTTTGACGAGGTTTGTCATTCCTGTGGCGGCTGCATCTTGGTCTGTCCTAAAAAGGCACTGACGGAAAAAGAAAAAATTATTGGAAAAGTGCAAAAAGGAAAATCGGATCAGGTAACGACCTATACCGGTATATTACATATCGGGGAAGCTTCCGGGGTTCCTATTATTCAAAGACTGCTTTCCAAGGAAAGGGTGGATGAAAACAAGCTGACGATTGTGGATGGACCTCCGGGAAGTGCCTGCATGGCCATGGAAAGTATCAAAGATGCTGATTATTGCGTTTTGGTTGCTGAACCTACTTTATTTGGTGTTCATAACCTGGATATGGTTTATCAACTGGTCAAGTTGTTTCAAAAGCCATTCGGCGTGATTCTCAACAAATGTTTAGAGGACGAGAATCCGGCAGAAACCTTTTGTATAGAAAATCATATCAGGATCCTTGGGCGTATTCCTTTCGATACAAATCTCGGATCATTGCATTCGAATGCGAAGATTGCTGTTAGAGAGAAAGCTTTCTACTGGGAAATGTTTTCTGCTCTACTAGACACGATCAGAGAAGAGGTGCCACATGAAACAGCTCGTTATTCTTAGCGGTAAAGGCGGCACCGGAAAAACCACCATCGCAGGTGCTTTTATCAAACTGTCCAAGGCCAAAGCATATGCAGATTGTGACGTCGATGCCCCCAATTTGCACTTAACCAATGCTTGGAGCACGGAGCCGGAAAAAGCAGATTATTACGGTCTGCCCAAAGCCTTTATCAATCCGAAGATATGTATAGCATGTGATCAGTGCCGAAAGCATTGTCGCTTTGGTGCTATTTCCTTTGACAACCACTACAAAGTGGATCCTTATGCTTGTGAAGGCTGTGGCGTTTGCGAATATTTGTGTCCTGTGGGAGCGATTACTCTTGTGCCGGCAGTCGACGGAGAACTCATGCTATATGCTGATGGAGAAAAAGTCTTTTCAACCGCCCGGCTGAATATGGGCAGCGGTACGTCCGGGATGCTTGTCACGGAAGTAAAAAAACGCATGCAATCAAGAAGCGAAGAGGCGGAAATGGCTATTATTGATGGCTCTCCCGGCATAGGCTGCCCGGTCATTGCCTCCCTGAGCGGTGTGGATATGGTTCTGGTCGTTGCCGAACCTTCCGTATCCGGCATAAGTGACATGGAGCGTATCATCCATACGGCAGCGAATTTTGGAATCAAGATCGCCGTATGCGTCAATAAATACGATACCAATATTGATCTTGCGAAGAAGATTGAACATTTTTGCAAAGAGCAAGGACTCCACTTTGTGGGCAGGATTCCCTTTGATGCCAATGCCGTAAGAGCCATGAATGACGGGAAAACCATTGTCGATATAGATTGTATAGCAGGAACTTCGGTTAGAGAGATATATCAGAGGACCATGAAGATGCTTTATGAAGAAGATGATAGCTAAAGTGGTGTCTGGAAACCCTTGTTTGAATAAGAGTATACCCATGGGCAGATTTGAGAAAGGAGTGAAACAGTGAGTGAAAATTGCAAACAAAACTGCAATAGTTGCTCGGAAGAGTGTGCGGAAAGACAAAAACCCAGAATAGATTTTTCTGAAACGTTGCATGAGAAGAGCTGTGTAAAAAAAGTAATTGGGGTTGTCAGCGGTAAAGGAGGTGTTGGCAAATCCTTTGTCACCTCCATGCTTGCGGTTGCCATGAATCGATTGGGATATCGCACGGCGATTTTAGATGCCGATGTTACCGGGCCTTCTATTCCAAAAGCCTTTGGAATAAAGGAAAGGGCACTCGTCAGTGACGAAGGGGTTATTCCTGTAAAATCGAAAACCGGTATCCAAATGATGTCGGTGAATTTGCTTTTAGAACATGATACGGATCCCGTTGTCTGGAGAGGCCCGATTCTTGCAAATACAGTAAAGCAGTTTTGGAAAGACGTGATTTGGGATCATGTAGATTTTATGTTCATCGACATGCCTCCGGGGACAGGAGATGTTCCCCTTACCGTGTTCCAATCCATAGCGGTTGACGGATTGATCATTGTGACATCACCTCAGGAACTGGTATCGATGATTGTTACAAAGGCGGTGAAGATGGCAGAGATGATGAACATTCCTATTATCGGGTTGGTCGAGAATATGTCTTATTATAGGTGTCCGGATAACGGGAAAAATTATCAGATCTTTGGTGAAAGCCATATCGAAGAAATCGCCGGTCAATACCATCTTCCGGTACTTGCGAGAATACCTATTGACCCCCAAATCTCAACGGCATGTGACAGGGGCATGATAGAAATGCTCGAAGGTAACTGGTTGGATTCGACGGCGAGAACAGTAGAAAAAATGGAGGAAGAATAAAATGATGACAATTGCTGTAGCTAGTGACAACGAGATGGTGACCGAGCATTTTGGTCACTGCGAAGGGTTTATACTATTTGACGCTGAAAACAACAAAATAGTAAAAAGTGAAACCATTGAAAACCCGGGACATAAACCCGGATTTTTGCCAAACTTTCTTGCCGACCACGGTGTGAATGTGATTATTAGCGGAGGTATGGGCGGTGGCGCAGTGGATATTTTCAATCAGAGAAATATCGAGGTTATTGTTGGAGCAACTGGAAAGGTCAGAGACGCAGTAGAAGCGTATCTGAAAGGTTCTTTAAAATCAACGGGTTCGATTTGCCACGAGCATCAACATTATGATGAATGCGGAGAGTAGGATACCCTTATATGATGCAAAGGAATGATACCTTTTAACGATAGCTATACTTTTTAACGATTCTCTTTCTTACTGTGGGAAGGGGGTTCAGAATCTGAACTTAAAGAAATTATCTCTTTAAAAAGCGGGCAAATGCTCCGCTTTTTCTTTATCTGAAATTTCAGGAAGAACATGGAAACCCCATATTCCAAGGGCTTTTGGTAAGCTTATCTTTATCGTTAAATTGTATTAAAATGAGTAAGAACATAGATCCACCTTATAACACAGGTTCGGATGGATTTAACTATAATGACAGCTTCAGTTATTCAACTTGGCTTACTTTTATGAAAAATCGTTTAACACTAGCTAAAAAATTGTTAGCGAAGGATGGGTTAATATTTATTTCAATAGACACATCGAGACAGAATGCAAATGGTATAGTTGGAACTTCGTCTTTACCATACTTAAATATTATAATGGATGAAATATTTGGGCGAGAAAATTTTATTGGAAATTTACTTTGGAAAAAGAAGAAACAACCTTCTTTTTTATCAAGAATAGCGGGTGTTATGGAGTCAATTTTAGTGTATGCGAAAGACGAAAAAAACATTGATAAGCTACAAATGGGTGAGCAGACAGATATTACAAAAAGGATTGATAATGCATCTAATAATGCAACAGAAATGAATATAAGAGCAGGTATCAGGTATATGGGTGAAAAAAATTCTGTAATTAAAAAGGGGATTTATCAAAATAAAACAATGTCAACAGAATTTTTAGATGACGTTGTAGTAGAAAATGGAAGAGTGAAAAATGATTTTAGAGCTATAGCAAAATATAGAAATTCTCAAACAGAAATCTCTAAGTTCTGTGAGTTAGATTTGCTTTATATCACAGCAAATAATTCATTTAGAAGATTTAAAACGAAAGAAGAGGAAAAGGCCGGAAAAACTATTACTGATTTGCTACTTGACTGGGGACAAAACCAAGATGCAACAGCAGAATTAAGGGTACTATTTAATATTAATGATGATTCTAAAGCATTTGATAATCCTAAACCAGAGCTCTTAATAAAAAATATTTTGACTGTTTCTACTGTGAAAGATGATATCGTTTTAGATTTTTTTATGGGGTCAGGAACAACACAAGCAGTGGCACATAAAATGGGTAGACGATACATCGGAATTGAACAAATGGATTATATAGAAGATGTTAGCGTTGAAAGACTTAAAAAAGTACTAAAGGGCGAACAGGGAGGTATTTCAAAAGACCTAAACTGGCAAGGCGGCGGTTCTTTTGTTTACTGCGAATTAAAAGAAGATGCTGAGACTTTAATAAGTGAAGTTACAGAATCAACAGAAGATAATATTTCTTTAATAAAAGATAAAATTTATAAAGACGAAAGAATTGTTCCTTATATTACAACTGATGAGCTAATAAAAGTAGATGAAGATTTTGAAAATCTATCTTTAGAAGATAAGAAAAAGGTGTTGATAAAGCTAATTGATAAAAACAAGCTTTATGTAAATTACTCTGACATCGATGACGAAAGTTATAATATAAGTGATGCAGATAAGAGATTTACAAAGTCTTTTTATGAAGGTGATAGCAATGACAGATAAGTTTTTATATGAAGAGTTGGAATCTATAAAGAAATTTGGAATGCTAAAGGATATTCCAGAAATTATTGCCAAAGGCTTGTCTGAACATATTGTTTTGAGGGAGTATCAGGAAGAAGCTTTTAAGTATTTTATTACTTACGCAGAAAATGAAAGATTAATCAAGAATAAAAAATTGCATACACTATTCCACATGGCTACAGGTTCCGGGAAAACAGTTATAATGGCTGGACTTATTCTTTATTTGTATATAAAAGGCTATAGAAATTTCCTGTTTTTTGTAAATCAGACAAATATTTTAGAAAAAACTAAAGAGAATTTTACAAATCCAGTATCGTCGAAATATTTGTTTGCCAATGATCTTGAATATGCAGGAAATAAGTTTAACGTCCGTGAAGTTGATAATTTCGTCGGGTCATCACTAAATGATGATATTAATATATGTTTCACGACTACACAAAAGCTTCATATGGATTTGAATTTCCCTAAAGAGAACTCATTGACATATGAAGACTTTGAAGATAATAAAATAGTTTTTATTTCTGATGAATCACATCATATAAATACAATGACTAAAAAACCAACAAAAGACGAAGAGGAAGATAAAAAATCATGGGAGTATTCCGTAACAAATGCTTTTTCGAGAAATAAAGATCATGTTATGCTTGAGTTTACAGCAACAGCAGATTTGAAAGATAAAAATGTTACTGAGAAGTATAGAGATAAAATTATCTATAATTATCCTTTATTTAATTTTAGACTTAGTGGATATACTAAGGATTTTCAGAACTTTGCTACAGATTCAAAACTCTGGGATAGAGCTTTAATGGCAATTATAATGAGTGAATATCGAAAGTATTTATATGCAGATGCAAAAATTAACATAAAGCCTGTGGTTATGTTTAAGTCTAATAGAATAAAAGACTCTGAGAATTTTTACAAAGAATTTTTTGATAGGTTGGATAAACTATCCCCAAGTGAAATTAAGGGGCTGTATAGTTCAAATATGCAAAAATTACTAGAAGCTCTAGACTATTTTAAAGAAAAAGACTCAAGTTTTATATTGCTCGTTAATTCACTAAAACAAGGATTTTCAAAAGATAAATCCATTATTATGAACGGAGCTCAGGACAATACAACTGAACAACAATTACAGGTAAATTCCTTAGAAGATGAAGATAATCCTATCAGGATAATTTTTACAGTGGATATGCTTAATGAAGGATGGGATGTTCTTAATCTTTTTGATATTGTTCGACTTTACGATACGAGACAAAGCGGTAAAGGAAAGGTATCTAGCTATACAATAAAAGAAGCACAATTAATTGGTCGTGGAGCGAGATATTGTCCATTTCAAATAGACGAGAGCCAAGAGAGATTTAAAAGAAAATATGATTACGACTTGGATAATCCAAATAGAATTTTAGAAACCATGTATTATCATAGTAGAAATGACTCTAGATATATATCTGAATTAAAACAAGCCTTAATAGCCACAGGTATGGAGGATGAAAATCCAATTAAGAGGACTTATATGCTTAAAGAATCTTTTAAGGGTACAAATTTGTTTCAAAAAGGATTTGTTTATGCTAATAAAAGAGTTCCAAAAGGAAGAGAGAATATTTCAGGGATTGAAGCAAGCTTACGAAATAAAACATTTACTTACACTAAAAGAAGTTTGCAAGGCGAAACAGTCAGCTTATTCGCCGATGAAGAAGTCAAAGAAATATCAACTACTAATAGCTACAATATTAAGTTTAAAGACATTAGTTACAATATTTTAAATGGAGCTTCTGATTCATATAATGAACTGAAATTTTCAGTGCTTAAAGAAAAGTATCCTAGATTAAAAACAAAAAAAGAGTTTTTAACTTCGGATGAGTATCTTGGGAACTTAAGACTTGAAATTAAATATTATGATGAAATTAAAGGAAAAGATATTTTTGAAGGGCTAAAGAAAGCATTTGAGGCGATAGCTTCCCATGTAATGAATATCAAGCAAGAGTTTGAAGGTACACAAAAATTTGAACCTAAAAAAATCAGCGAAGTTATAAAGGATAAGTCCGTTTATTTTAGAGAAATTGATCAAAGTGGAGGGAAGGGCTCATCTCAAAATAACAATCCCAATATGTTATACCAGATAGATTTGTTAAAAGAGGATTGGTATGCTTATAATGATAATTATGGTACCAGTGAAGAAAAGCTTGCTATAAAATATTTTAAGACAGATATAGAACCTAAATTAAAAGCTAAAGGCCTTAATTATTATGTTATCCGTAATGAAAGAGTACCGGAATTAGCTATTTACAGCTTCGAATATGGTGAGCGATTTGAACCAGACTTTTTAATTTTTATAGAAAAACAAAATATCGATAATTCAACACATTATCAGGTATACTATGAACCTAAAGGGGATCACCTACTACTTACCGACAAATGGAAAGAGGACTTTATGCTTGAAATAAGAGAGAAGCATAGTATCAAAAAAACAGTAATAAATGCCAATGATGACTATATAATTTTAGGTTTACCTTTTTATAATTTTAACGAAGGATTAGATGAAATAGATGAAGCAATAGATAAGTTGATTGAAGAGATTTAATTTTGGTGGATGTTGATTAATGATAAAACAGTGTGAGGTGAATTATGGAAAAACTATATTCTAGATTTTATAAATGTGCTTTACAAGTTAATCCATATAGTTATAGCACATATAGAGGTGAGGAAGGGTATGAAGAAAGCGAGTATAATGAAGAAATAGTACGAGTCTGTAAAGAAGAGGATATAAAAATTGTAGGACTTGCAGATCATGGAGATGTTAATAGCTCTGACAGTTTAAGGGAAAAACTTGAAGACAATGGTATCATTGTATTTCCAGGGTTTGAGATTTGTACAGCTGAAAAAATACACATGGTTTGTTTATTTGATTCTAAAAAAACAAACTCTGAGTTAAATCAAATATTAGGCTCTATTGGTATGTCTAATAAAGAAGCAAAAACTGATCCTAGTAGCAAAACATTTATAGATATTGCTAAGGAAATAATTGATCATGATGGGTTTTATTATGCTGCACATATAACATCAGATAACGGAATTTTGAAAATAGGACAATTACAAAATGTTTGGACACATAAGTACTTTACAGTTGCACAAATTCCTAACACTAGGGATAAAATTGATCCAAACTACAAGAATATTATTAATAACAAAGAAGGAGCTTATAAACGAGATAATCCAGTGGCTTTTATTAATGCAAAAGATATTTCTAAACCTTCAGATTTAACTGATGAAAATGCGACAACCTTGGTCAAGTTATCAAAACTAGACTTTCAATCATTTAAAGATGCTTTTAAAGACCCTGATTCAAGAATAAAATTAAATGGAGAAAAAAAAGAATTATATAAAAGTTATATAAAAAGTATAAAAATTACTGGTGGTTATCTGGATGGATTTTCCGTGTGTTTTCCGGAAGAACTCACAACTATAATAGGTGGTCGTGGTACGGGTAAATCAACACTTATTAATTTAATAAGATATGTCCTTGGAACATATAAAAGCAAAAAGTCACAGGATGAAGTTGAAGATATGATGAAGAAAAATTTAGCTCAATCTGGAGAAGTTGAAATGAAAATTTGTTCATATACTCAACAAGGACAAGAATACACACTAATAAAAAGATACAATCAAAATTTAGTAATAAAAGATGATAGTGGGAGAATTTCAAAGTTTACAGTTGAAGATATCTTGCCAAACATTGAAATATATGGACAAAATGAAATAATAGAAATGTTAAGTGATCAAGAAGTTATCTATAACATTGTGGAAAGACTTTTATTGATAGACGATAAACTAATTAAAGATCAAGAAGAAAAATATAATAATTTAAAAGGAAACAGAAAAGATATTGAAAATATTAATAGGAGTATTCTTTCACTAGAAAATGAATTGGGGAATATAGATTCAGTAAAGGAAAAATTACTTAATTATAATAAGTTTGGGATAGGAGAAAAACTTTCTTTAATTAATGCGCAATCAAAAGAGAAGAGTGTTTTCGAAGAAGTGATTACAAAACTAAAAGAAATTGAAATTAGTAAAATAAAAGTTGATAAAGTTGATATTGAGACAAAAGAAACACCTAAAGTTAATGATATTATTAAAGAGTTTAATGACAATATGGATACATACATTAATAGACTTGAAGAATACAAGAACGATACAATTGAAAAATTAAAAAGAACATATGAAGTATGGAATATTGAACAAAAAGAAATAAATGATGAAATCCAGAGAATTGTAAAAAATATTGATGGAATTCATGATAAGACTAATGAACAAATTGCAATGGAATATAAGACTTTATCTGATGAGATAAATAAATCATCTTCAAAAGAAGCAAGGTTAAAACAATTAAAATCTGGAAAAACAAGTCTATTAGAAGAAAGAAAAAATTTAATAGAAGATTGTAAAATTTCTAATGGAAAGTTAGACGAATATATATTTAGTAGAGTAAAAAAATTAAACAAAAAAGAGTTAAATAGGGACATAGAAATTAGCATTCTGCCAAGACAGAATTTAAAAGATTTAAAAACAGAGTTACTTAAATTAGAGGGTATAGGAGATAAATCATTAGAACCATTAGATGAAATAGAAGCATTTGATGTTTTTACATTTATAGAGGACATAAATGCAAAAAAAAATGAAGAGATAAACAATAAGTATAAATTAAGAAATGTGGCGATAGATTCTATAAAAAACATGGATGAATTGAAAAAATTTAAACTTGAAGAAATGATTTTGGGAAATATTACCATTATAAAATTAAAAGTAGGAAATGAATTTAAGGTATTAGAGTCACTATCAAAAGGCCAGCAATGTACGGCAATCCTTAATATACTCTTAGTTAAAAATAAAGATCCACTAATCATAGATCAACCTGAAGATAACTTAGATAATGCTTTTATTGCAGAGAGTTTAGTATCAGAATTGAGAAAGCATAAGGTAAGTAGACAATATATTTTAGCAACTCATAATGCCAATATACCTGTTTTTGGAGATGCGGAGTTAATTATTACATTAATAGAAGAAGAAAAAAATGGTAGAATCGCGGATAATGGCATTGGATCTATAGATTCTGAAGATGTAAAAAAACACGTAATAAATATATTAGAAGGAGGGAAAGACGCATTTTTAATTAGAGAGAAGAAATATAATATTCAATAGTCGTGGGATTAATGCTCCTTCTTATTTTCAATAATAGGTTTCTTCGATTTCATATAAGTCTCTAAATTGGATTTTAATAGATTCAATTCAGAGACTTTATTTTTTTGTGTTTTTAATTTTCCCACTTCAATTTTCTTCATATTTTTCAATCTATCTAATTCGTTATTAAGCGTAGAAATATCCATAGGCTTATTTATTTTTAAGTTATCCTCCATTGATGTTACAGCGGATTCATAGAGAATTATTCCATCAGAATGAGCTTGATAAAATTGAGCTTTTTCTTGTGAAGTTTGATAGTTTGAATAAAGTTCTTCGTATTTTTCTATGATTTCTATATTTTTAATCTGTAAGGATATCTCATTAATTTTACTCTCAATAGTTTTGATTTCTTGTGATTTTAAAGATATCTTTTTGCTTTCTTCTTTGATTGAGCAATATAAATTCTCTATATTTTTAATTCCATACTGGTTCATAATAGTTAATGTCTTTGAGATGTTTTTCAAATTATGTTGCTTTGCCCAGAATTCATATCCTTTAAAGTTTTTAACTTTTTCATTATTTTTCATATCAATAATTCGATCTACAGGGTGAAGACTATTTGTATTTTTCTCTCTAAATTCATTTCGGTTATTGATTCTTTCTCTAATACTTTCCTCTGTGTAATAGTCTCCAATGGTTTTTGATCTGGTGAATCTTTGTTGATCTTTAGCACGAAAAGAAACATGTTTTCCTTCTTTAATTTCATAACCCATTTCTTGCATAATTTGCAAAAAACTATCCCAATTTTTAGACTTTTTAATTGCAGAATCGATTGCATATTTAAGCTGAGCTTTCCAAGAAGTTCCTTTGTTTTTCTCCATGTGTTCCTTGTAGGACTTTCCTTTTTCTTTTGACTCTTCCTCAATGACATGGAGACCATATTCTCTGCACAATTCATCACTTATATTTCTAATTTGTTTATAAGTCTTTTTGTTAGAAATATAGGATTTTCCATCTTCAAAACTTACATTATTAAACAATATGTAATTGTGGATATGACCTTTATCTATATGGGTAGTAAGCACATATTCGTAATGGTTTTTTAAAATTTTATTTGCAAATTTAATACCAATTTCATGAGCGACTTCTGGAGTAATATCATCGTCCGGATCAAAAGATTGAATGAGATGTCTTGCTAAATTCTTTGCAGAACTATTCCATCTTTCCTTTGTCATCTGAAACTCCAAGTATGCAGTTTCATGTCCACATCCGTAAGCTGAGATTAATATTTGCTCGTCGGTTTTGCTCTCATCCATTATGTAATCCAATGCATATTTTAGGGTAGTTTTGATAGGATGTATTTTTGTGACTGCCATATTTTCACCATCATTTCTTTCATCTCTTGTATATCTTCTGTGTAAATAGTATCAGTGGAATTTACTCTTTTTGCGATTTGATTTAAATTACTGGAGAATCGACTCATGTTGGTATTCATCTCTCTTAATGGAGAGTTATCTAATTTAAAAATTTGTCCATCAATTGCCATTTTTCTAAGATAAGCTCCTAAGTTTTTAACATCAGACTCATGCATTTTTTTATAAATTAAATCTCTTTCTTGTTCATTTACTCTAAAATTTATTTGAATATTTCGTTCTCTATTTGTCAAAAATATTTCCTCCTTTTTTATCTTTTACAGTTGGGGTTTGGGGATACTCCCCAAAAGCTTACCTAGTTATAATTTCAATAAATTGTAGATGTATCTATAAAAATTTATAAACTAGGTACAAAAATTTATAAACTAGGTACAAGCAATTGTATATTTCGTTTATAACAAATATGCAATAATTTGGAAGTGTATAGCCACTTCCTGTGCTTGCTACTATTCTTTAAAAGATTATTTCTTGTAAAAAAATAGCTGTCATAAAAAAGGACAACCACTTTTCATTTATTTAAAACCAAAAACCTAAGGTGTTTATTAAACTGTTAGATAGTTTATTTAGAGTAATAGGAATAAGGTCAATTATTAGTGAAAGTACTCCAATACTAAATAATAGTATAAATGCAGCTATCACTTTAGAGTTGCCATAGTATAATGAGCCAACTAATCCTAACAAGATAATTAGATTTATAAAACCTAATACAAACTTGCCTGCAAAAGCAAGTACTGAAGTCAGGATAGAAAAACATATTATAAAAATAATCAATGGAAATAATAATATTTTCATTGGAATTAATAACAAATTTCCTAATAGTTTCATATAAACACCTCCCATAATTTCATTATAGACAATTATATGTCGCTTGCAAATCATAATAGAAAAAATATTGTCGCTAATGTATAATGAAATTAATATAATACATATCTAGGCGGTGTAATAAATGAAATTAGATAGAAGATTGGAGATACTACTTACTCTTTTGCAATCTGATTGGGTATCGAGCCAGGAGTTAGCAGAGCAACATAAAGTAGACAAACGGACTATTAATAGAGACATGGACTTTTTAAAAGAAGCGGGTATTCCTATTATGGGAAAAAGAGGAAATGCCGGTGGATATAAAGTAGATGATAATTTTAAACTAAAGAATAAGAAGTTGAGTTTAAAAGAGCAACACCAACTAATGAAAACGATTAAAGAAAGTGACAAAGTATCAGAAGAACAAATTGAATATGTCATAGATCAGGTAGAGGAAAAAATAATAGAATCTACTAAAGATTGGTTTGAAATACAAATGGAAGATGAAAAACTAAATGAAATAGTTCGAAAAATAAAGACAGCAATTTTACGAGAACAGGAAATAGAAATTGAATTGAAATCGGGAGAAATTATTGATGGAGTACCTGAGAAGTTAATAGTAAAAGAAGATGGGCTGTATCTTGGAATTGATAAAAGATTTATAAAAATAGAAAGAATCAAAATAATTAAATTAGTATAGTTGTAGATTACTTAGAAATATGGAAGCAAGTATATTTTTTATAAATTAATAGTAAAAAATCGTAGGAGAATGAAGTGCACTTTAGAGTTGGAATTTTAATCTAATTTTAAAGTGCACTTTTCATGCATGTTACTTGACTATACAGTCAAGCGATGATACAATTTACTTGACCAAGCAGTCAAGCGAAAGGAGGGGAAAAAGAAATGCTTAGAGTAGAACATTTATATCATGATTATGAAGGTAAAGGAAATTTTGTAATAGAAGATATTTCTTTTGATATTAACAAAGGCGAAATCTTTGGATTTTTAGGACCTTCAGGTTCAGGAAAATCAACGGTTCAAAATATTATGATTGGTTTAATTAAGTTACAGTCGGGTTCAGTTAGTTATGATGAAGTTAATATTGAACAAGTAAAAAAAGATTTTTATAATAAAATTGGTGTATCTTTTGAACAACCTAATTTATATCCAAATTTGACTGGTGAAGAAAACTTAAAGTATTTTGCAGGATTATTCTCGGTACAAACAATATCACCTATGGAAATACTCAAGAAAGTTGGCTTAGAAGATAGTGCTAGAAAAAAACAAGTGAGTATTCAAAAGGAATGAAACAGCGTTTAGTATTTGCTCGTTCCCTATTAAATAACCCGAATTACTTATTTTTGGATGAACCAACCGCAGGGTTGGACCCAACTTTAGGTTCGAGAATAAGTGAATTAATATTGAAAGAAAAAGAAAAGGGGAAAGTAATTTTTTTAACAACTCACAATATGAAATTAGCAGATAAAATATGTGACAGAGTTGCTTTTTTAGAGAACGGTAGAATTCGAGCAATTGATACACCATACAACTTAAAGTTGCAATATGGGAAAAGAGTTGCGAAAATAACGTATCACAATAAGAGAAAACAAGAAGAAATATATGACTTAGATAAGGAACGAAAAGAGTTATCAAGTATTATCCTAAATGAAAACATCGAAACAATCCATACTGGAGAAGCTACTTTAGAAGATATCTTTATTAAAATTACAGGAAGAGGGTTATCATAATGAAAGCAATTTGTTCTCAAATGATAGTTGACTTAAAATTAGTGATAAAAAATATTTTTATGTGGGTGATGATAGGCATTTTACTCATAATTATTTTAGTAGTACGATTCTTATTGCCTGAACAAGTTAGGGATAGTAAAGCACAAATTATAACTTATGGAATGGAAGGTATAGGACATTTACAAATTCAAACTCTAGATGAATTGGAGAAAGTAGTTAGACAAGAAAAAAATACAGTTGGAATAGCACGTGTTGATGAAGAATATAAGATTTTTACAAATGGATTAAGCAAGAAACAAGTAACTGCAGTAGTTAATTCACTCTTGCAAGAAAAAGACTCGTTGAGTGAAGATGTAATAGTTACATATAATTCTAAAATAACAGAGCAAGCTCCATTTAATAAACGGTTTGTGCCTATTTTTATTTGTTTTGAAGCTGCAATTATTGGATTGCTGATGATAGGTATTTTAATTCTTATGGAAAAATCAGAGAACACTTTAAAAGCGTATAGAGTTTCACCTTCAAGTGCTATGAATTATTTAATTTCTAAAGTATTGCTATTTACGCTTATGGGAACAATCTATTCAGTGATAATGGGATTTACCACAGTAGGATTTCATTACAATATATTTGCTTTTATTATTTTATCTTTAATTTCATCGTGCATATTCTCTTTAATAGGTGTTATTTTAGCAGTTTTTTTAGATCACTTAGTAATTGGTTTATGATGTTGGCATTTGTCATGGGTACAATTATGTTAACTATGTTTTCTTACCTATTTCCTACAATATCGATACCCTTTATGGAATGGCTGCCTTCCTATCCGATTATTTTCTCATACGAAGAGATATTATTTTCCGGAAAAGGTATTCTGTTCTCTGGAATATTTTGTTTAACTTTATGGAGTATAGTACTTTATATAGTTGCATATTTATGTATAAAGTTTTGGCTATTACGTCCACATAAGGGGGAGTAATAATGAAAAGGATATGGAATATTCTTCAATTAGATATAAAATTAATATCACGAGATAAAATTATGGGATATATTATTTTAGCTCCCGTAATTATGGCTTTTGTAATTACTTTTGTGGTATCTTTTGTTGATGATACAACAACTACTCTTTATGTCACAAAAAATGTACCTAGTGATGTTTTGGATAGTCTTCAAGAAGTTGCTTATATAGAAGAAGTAGAAAATTTAGAAATTCTTAAGAATCGTATAAACGCATTTGATAATGTAGCTGGAATTTACACTGAGGAAGGTGAGATTCATTTAATGTTACAAGGAAATGAAGGTTCAAAATTTGAAAAGGAAATAAGCATAGTGGTAAATGATGCTTTAAAAATTGATACACCTCGTTTCGAATTTATAGATTATTCGAATAGTATGGGGTGGATTATGAATATCATTACTGCGGCACTTTTAATTACTCCGCCGTTTATAGGTGGAGTTATAGGTGGATTTAACATGGTGACAGAGAAAGAAACTAAAATGAATTTAGGTTATCGAATTACTCCATTAAGTTATTTAAATAATATTATTTCACGAACTATTTTAGCAATGTTAATTGGTTTTATAGTGTTAGTGTTGATTACTATAGTAATTGGTCAATTCTCTAAATTACCATTGATTCTACTATCGACATTGTTTGCAATGCCTATGTTTACAGTGATGCCAATTGTAATAGGTGTATTTGCAAGAGATAAAATGGAAGCTATCACATTATTTAAAGTATTAATGATTGTATTTCTAATTTTTCCAATCACTAGTGAATTTGTGCCTAAAAACTTTAAGTTTTTATACTGGCCATTCCCTATGTTTTGGCAGTATCAAACAATACTTAATACATTAGATAATAATTTTAGTTTTTTTAGTGGATTCATGAGTTTTTTTACAGGAGTAATAATGCTAGGTATTATCTTAGTTATATTTAGGAAAAAATTTAAAATAGAAATTGGCAATAAAAAACAAGACTATTTAAATGGATTCTAATTAGTGTTTATATAGTAATAGCCGCATAATAAGAAGAAAGATAAGGAAGATAACGAATGAAGAAATTGATGAAATTTAAAGATGAGAAGAAAGAGAACCCTTTATTGCAACGTATTGATCTGTTTGAAAAATCTTTTGATGATTTTTCTGTAATGTCTTTTAACGAGACATCCTTAAGTTCGATTTTAAGAGATGTTGATATGAATAAAGGTAGTTTCTATTTTAAGTTCTATGATAAGAGAGATCTGTATTTGTCTATGATAGAAATTATTGGAATAGATAAAACTAAATATTTATCAAATCAAATTAAGGTGCAAGTAAAATCAGAAAATTTTTTTGATCAGTTACGTCAAATTGTTGTAAGTACACTGGAGTATAGTCAAAAGGAACCAAGATATAATTCTTTTTGGCGTATTTTTCAATTTGAAAATGATGATTTAAAGAAAATAGTCAAATCAGCTTTTCCTGAGTTGAATCAAGATTTTTTGGGAAATCTTGTAGATAAAGCAATTTTAAATGGGCAGTTAAGTAAAGAATATGATAGAAATTTTGTCTATTCAATTGTGAATTTATACATTACAAATATGGACAGTTTTATTGATATAGATATGTCTAAAAAAGAGATTTTGGAACAAGTTGACAAAGTAATTGAGATACTGAAAAAGAGTATTGGAATAAAGTTAATCAATCAATAAAAAATAGTTATAATTTTAGAACTGCACTAGTAGTTAGGAGTGACGTTATGAGTTTTATAAATATTGAGGAATTGAACCTATTTGATATAACTGATAAAAATATGTGTAAAAGTAGGATAGAACATTTACTATCATTATATAGGCGACTTAATTTTTTTACTTCAAACAATATAGATATATTGAAAAATAATTTTGTTCAGATAAATGATGATCAGATAAAAAATATTGTTAGAGACATATTGAATGTCGATTTAAAATATTATGAAAACAATATTAAATTTGAACGAAAAAACTTGAAAGAAACAGCTATATTTATAACAATTATGGATTTAACTATAGATAGATTAGAAAAATATCCTGACAATGGGGAAATATATGCTAAAATATTGAAAATAAAATATTTTGACGAGAAAAAATATTCTAATGAAATCATAAGTGAAGAAATTTGTATGTCAAGATCATCATTTTATAGATATTTAAGACATGGTACATTAATATTTGGAAATATACTATTTAATATTGTACTACCAGAAATTAATGAGACTAAAAAGGAACTAAATTAGGAGAATAAAGGAACACTATCGGTACTGTAATGAAATAAATAATTTAATAAGCTGTTAATTATAGTGAGATTTCACTAAATTTACAGAAAGACTATAGCCATGGGATAAAACCTATGGCTATTTTTATACCTAAAACAAATGAATAGAATAAGGACACCACCGCTCCTCCTTGAGTTAAGCGATAACTATAGAAAATTCAAGGAGGATTTTTTATGAAAGAAAAAGAGTATGTGATATTTATAAATGGTAGCACGTATTAAATCTAATATATATCAGTAAATAAATTTACTGATATATATTGAGAAATAAAGAACAATGATTATTACTTTATGGTTTAAGTGATATAGAGGGTAACCAGGTTTAATATTATTGAGACTATTAATAAAGATTTGCTTAATACCACATAGGGGTGGCTATTTTTTTATTTGCTTGAACCAAATTTTTTATTGCGATAAAGTTAGTTTACAAAACAGAGCATGAAAAGCGAGGAATAAAATTTATAACTGAGCTATGCTTATTATGAAGGAGGTAAAACTATGAAGTGGTTAGAGAATTTAAGTAGTGCCATAGAGTATATTGAAGACCATTTGGATAAAGAAATTTCTTATGATGAAGTAGCTCGTATTGCTTGTTGCTCTACCTATTATTTTCAGAGAATTTTCTCTTATATAGCTGGAATTTCTTTATCTGAATATATACGTCGCCGTAGAATGACGCAAGCAGCATTTGAATTACAACGGACAGACAAAAAAGTCTTAGATGTTGCTCTTAAATATGGATATTCTTCTCCTACATCTTTTAACCGTGCATTTCAAAATGTTCATGGGATAGCTCCTTTTGTCGCAAAGAGTATGGGAAGTAAATTAAATGCTTATCCAGCAATAAAATTTTCGGTCAAAATAACAGGAGGAAATGCTATGTCGTATTACATTGAAGAAAAAGAAGCCATACGTATTGTTGGTGTCCGCACCCCATTGATTGAGGATATGGAAGAAAACCAAAAATCGATTCCTTATTTTTGGGAAGATACTGTTCAAAAGAAAGAATTTCAAACAATATGTAGTCTTTCCAATCAACAGCTTCATGGTGTATTAGGAATTAGCGTATATGAAAACCCAAAGAACATATTTTATTATATTGCTTCTGCTACGGATCAACCTGTTCCCACAGGAATGTATGAATATGAAATTCCAGCTTGTACATGGGTTGTCTTTGAAAATAACGGACGCTTAAAGGAAAATGTACAAAGTGTATTCAGACGTTTCTATACGGAATGGTTACCGTTTTCGGGTTATGAATATGCAGGGTTACCAGATATTGAAGTCTATCCCATTCATGACAAAAAATTAGTAAGCGGTCATTCAGAAGTATGGATTGCTATTAAAAAGGAAAAGGAGAATTGATTGATGGAATATCAAGTTGAGATTAATAATATTGAACCTATTAGAGTTGCTTACATGAAATATAAAGGAGTTGTTACCGAAGCGAATAAGGTCTTTCCAAATGTTTTCAAGTCTATTCGTGGAAAGTCAAATGGAGCACCATTTTTTAATTATATATCCATGAATCCTGAAACAAAAACAGGAGATATGGAGCTCTGTGTACCAACCGCTGAACTACCAATGGGGAATGGTATTGAAGTAAAAGAAATGCCACGTATTAAAGCGATATGTGTTACACATATAGGGGCTTATGAAACATTGAATAAAGCCTATGAAGCCATTGATAGATATTCAATGGAGAATAAACTTGAATTAGCACCACCGTTTCGTGAGATATTCATTAAAGGATCTGGAATGGTTCTTAAAGGAAATCCAGATAAATATATTACTGAAATTCAATTCCCAATTAGGGAGGATTAATATGTACGCTATTGAGGTTCACAATGTCCAAAAGTCATATAAAAATGGTGTGCAGGCATTGAATGGCTTAAATCTTACTGTAAAAACAGGTGAAATTTTTTCTCTTTTAGGTCAGAATGGTGCGGGTAAATCCACATTAATCAGCATATTAACGACCTATTTAAAACCTAATACTGGGAAAATAACCATGTTAGGAAAGGATATTTTAAAAGATTCTGGAGAAATACGTTCTTATATTGCTTGTGTTGCACAACGAACATCCATAGATACCCATTTATCCCTAGAAGAAAATATGATGTTTCAAGCCAGGTTATATAAAATTCCAAAAAATGAAGCTAGAAAAAGAATGTCAACATTAATTGATGAATTTGAACTAGGTCAATATCTTAAATATCCAGTTTCATCATACTCTGGCGGTATCAAAAGGCGATTAGATATTGCACTTAATATGATGTCCAATCCGAAGATTTTGTTTTTAGATGAACCCACAGTAGGTATGGATATACAGTCACGAATGACAATGTGGAAAATGATGAGAAAAATACGTGATGATTTTGGAACAACGATTTTTCTAACTACCCACTATTTAGAAGAAGCAGACAATCTTAGCGATACCATCTGCATTATGAAAGATGGAAAAGAAATTGTTCAGGGTTCCCCCTTTGAATTAAGAACGTATACTCGACAAGATGCTATTAAAGTTCAGTTCTCTAATAAAGAGAATGCAAAAATAGCAATACCGTTATTGTCTAAAGATTTTACTCAATTAACGTGTACTTTACAAAATGATTCAATACTAATGGATACTACTTCTAGCGAAAGTGATTTAATAAAGGTAAATAAATTTCTATTAAAATCTCAAATATCTTTTCAAGGCATTGAAATAGCTGAACCTACATTAGAAGATGTATTTTTACGACTGACAGAGAAAAAGGAGGATTAGAAATGAGCGTTTTAACTATATTGTGGAAAAATATGAAATGGCGTTATCACAATGCCTTTACGATTATGATTACCATTTTACAACCAATCCTCTGGTTAGTTCTCTACAGTGCAGTTGCTGGTCAAACTATGCAGAACACAGGAATTGAAAACTATACTGCCTTTATTTTGCCAGGATTGGTGGTGTTAGTCAGTTTCTCTGCTTGTGGTAGTATTGGGATTATGAATTACATGATGAAGTCAGAGGGGAGTTTTTACCGAGTGTTGATTGCACCAATTAAACGAAGTTCGATTGTTTTAGGACAAGTTTTAGAAGCTATATTATGTACATTTCTTGAAGTTGCCATCATGGGAATTATTAGCTTGTTCTTCTTGGTTCCATTATTCAATGGAGTTGTAAGTACAATTGTGATTTTCTTATTAATATTTTTAACCGCTTTTTTCATGGCTTCTATTGCATATGGGATAAGTTTAATTCTACCGAATGAAATGATATACGAAACTATTATGAATGCTATTGTGTTACCGATATTTTTTCTAAGTTCAGCTTTATTTCCTATCGATGAAATCGGTGGAATTCTAAAAGTAGCCATAAACTTAAATCCATTTACTCATGTCATTAACAGCTTGCGTTCTATTATGGTGACAGGAACAGTTCAAGGAACAGAAATTTATTTCTCAATACTGTTACTTATTGTACTATCTTTAGTTGCCTTTGTATTTGCAAACAAAAGACTAAAAAAGGAAATGGATTTATAAAAAAGAAATGGAGCAAATTTGCTTACTCCACTTCTTTGTACTTCTTAGTTCCCTCAGATAGAGCTTCCAGAAGTATAAGCTCATTATCTGTAAAGTTATCCATGTGTTTTCTTACCTGTATGTGTCTGGTGCTTTTCACTAGATTATAAGCAGGTAAGAAAAACTCGCCTACAGACACAAGAAGTAGTGATACAAGGTCATAAAGAACTAGTATGTTTAGGACTGCCTCTTATTAATAGAGAAGGGTTGGAGATTAACTTGAAAAATACAAGTATAACTAATAATATTACTTTTGAAAATAATAAGAAGCTTAAAAATAAGATAGAAAAATTATTGATAGCATATCGAAAAATTGATTTTTATATTTCAGATAGACTGGAATCGATAGTAGAATATTTAAATCAAGTTGACTTAAATAATGTTAAAAACATTATTATCATTTTTAACATAGATTTAGAAGATGATATAGATGATATTAAGAAAGAGCAATTTAAAAATAATAATTACACTCTATATCTAAAAATAATGGATGTAACTTTAGCAAAGTTAGATAAATATCCTGATAAAGGAAAAGTATATGCAGAAATAATAAGATTAAAGTATTTTGAGAAAGAAAAGCATTGTAACGAAAGAATAAGCGAAATAATATGTGTTTCTAGATCTACTTATTATCGATATTTGAAACAAGCAAATATAGCCTTTGGAGAAATATTGTTTAATTATATAATTCCAGAGATAGAAAGCATGTTACAGGAAAATGAAGTTGATAAAAATTGAGACTTTTATAAGACTAAAAAGAAAGTAAAAAGGTATGTTTTAGGTACTGTAATGAAATAGATAATTTAATAAGCTGTTAATTATAGTGAGATTTCACTAAATTTACAGAAAGATTATAGCCATGGGATAAAACCTATGGCTATTTCTATACCTAAAACTAATGAATAGAATAAGGGAACCACCGCACCTCCTTGAGTTAAGCGATAACTATCGAAAATTCAAGGAGGATTTTTCATGAAAGAAAAAGAATATGTGATATTTATAAATGGTGAGTAAAAAGGTCTATGAAACATATTATAGATCAAAAAATAGAGAAAGATATTTGGAAAAGAGAGATCAGAACAGAGGATTGATTTACTATAATTCCTTTGATTCAGAGCGAGGAAATTTTGAAGAATATCTAGAAGATAAGGCAATTAATATAGAGCAAATTGTTGAAGCGAAGTTACTGATGGAAGAGCTATATAAAGCTTTAGATTCTTTAACTGAAGAAGAAAGGAATTTAGTTATAGATTTATTCTTTGAAGAACAGACATTAAGGGAAGCATCTAAAAAAAGGGGTATTTCACATGTGGCTTTAATGAAAAGAAGGGATAATATCTTGGAAAAATTAAATAAGTTATTAAAAAATATAAATAAATAGGTTACCAAGTCCTCTTACTTTTACCTTATAAGTGAGAGGGCTTTTTCCTGTCATTTAGAACTTTGATAATTATATAGACCAAAGTAGATACAAAAACAATATGAGGAGCTGTTATTAGGTACGCCATGACCAATTATTATTGCGAGCGATAAATACTTCGATAAGCGATTTGGAACATCGAAAGTGTAGATTCACGTTGAAGTCGTAACACTGCTTATAAAGTAAACAGATGTACGTTAGCAGATGGTTCTACTCAAATATAAAAGTATTTTGAAGAACCAGTTGCATCAGACCTACTAAAAAATCTTATATAAAAAACAAAAGATTTAGTTAGGTCTAGATCATGCAAAAAATCTCCAAGAAATCAAGTGAAGCGAAGATTGATTGGGAAGATTTGACATATATGGAGATGTATACTATATTTATTGAAAATGATGCTTTGTCAAATACTCAACAAGACTGATTAATTACAATATTGACTCCGCAGTATAAGAAACATGGAATAGAATATAGAAAAAATGGAAAAGAAGTTAAGAGAGAGTTGCTTATAGAAAAACAAAGATATTCCAAACAAAAATAGATTAAAAACATTGAATAATAAATAGTAGAATAATTAGAGATATTTTACGTAATAATCTGAATAGAATAATATATAAAATATTAGGAATACAAAAATACTGTAACGAAAGAGGATGATGAAATTATGTTTAATGAAAATATGCTTACTTGGAAACAATACGAAAATATAAGAGATAAGTATTCTCATATTGCTAGTTTTGCATATTGGCCAAAATGGCATAAGGGTAATAAAGCAGAACCGTTAATAGTTAGAAGTGAAGATGAATTTAATGAAAGATTACTTAATAAAATTCATTGCAATGCGGTTATTGTAGGATTCAATTATGGAATTAATGATGATATAGAAAAAATAATAGATGACAATTCTTTAAATGGTGAACAACAAGTTACTGAACTTAAGAAAAGTATGTATTTTAGCAATCAGTATGGAGGCAGTTATGGTAAAAAAGCTTTAAATGAAGCATTTAAAGGAACATTTGTTGAAGGCGCCTATATGACAGATTTATTTAAGTTTAAATTGTCAGAAAAAAATTGGGAAGGAACAGGAATGCCAACTGCCAAAGGGAGTGAATTTAAAAAGAGATTAAAAGAAAAACCAGAAAAAATTGAATTTAATATTAAAGGTCTAAGATACGAGCTATATAATGTTGCAGAGATAAAACAAGACCCAATTTTTATTTTTTTGGGTGAAGGATTATTTGATGATGAAATTATGAGTTTGATAAATGTATCTTTTCCAAAATATTTTCCTAATAGTAAAATTTATATATTTTCTCATTACCAGCGACGTGGGTATAAAAAAGAAGATTTTATTTTTGAGGCTGAAAATCTACTAAAAAGAATAAAATCAGATTATGGAGATTCATTTTAAAACATTTAGAAGATAATAAACGTAGTTGAAAACAATCAATGAATGTATAAAAATTAAAAAACATAAATAAAATTTAAACTTTTTAGAATGATTGACTTAGTTCTGAGTATAAGAAAGAAGAATTGCAAATATAAAGAGTTAATAATGATAAAAAACAAAAATATCAGTATGGAGAAATACAGAAAACTATAGGAGATAAGCTTTTCAAAACTAGGTTAAAATACGTAAAGTGATCTTGAATTGTTTTGAAATGTTCTATAGATTAGGCTTTAATAATCGAACTTTCCCTGCAAAAAATGCTGCGATACCAATAATTTTATGGGTGTATAAAAATAATAAAGAAGATGAAATATCTAAGATAAAATTTTATGAGTCAAATGAGCCAGATTCAGATGATATGAAAATCAAGAAGTGGTTAACATTAGCATTTCTAAAAAGAATATTTGGTGGGCAATCAGACACTGTGTTATTGGAGATAAGAAAATTGATAAATGAGAGTAATGATATTGATTTTCCACTTTCATCAATCATTAGATCAGCCAGAGGTAATTCAACAAAAAATTATTCATTTGATAGTGAGATTATAGATACATTATTTTAATCAAATTTTGGCTTAGATGATGCGGCATTTATATTATCATTATTTTATCCAGATTTAGATTATTTTAATCAGAATTTTCATTTAGACCATATACACGCTAAAGCTGATTTTCTAAATAAAGACATTTTAAAGAAAACTTTTAGTGAGGAAGAAATCGATAGAATTGGAGATAAATGGAATAAAGTAGCAAATTTACAGTTGATTAATAATGAACAAAATACATCAAAAATAGACTAACTTCAAATATTAAAAATCAATCAATTTAAAATCGGCACTTCATGTTTAAGTTGTAACACGGCTTGTGAATAAGAGAAAGGACTTAAAAGCCAGATGTGTGCCAAGTTAGAAAAACTTAAGAGTACAAGAGAATCAAAGTGTGATTACTAGCTTTCTATAATTTAAGTTCTAGCCCTACTTATGAAGTAAATGTGAGTAGGGCGATTTTATTTAATAGTTAAAATTTTAAGGAACTTATTGCATCGGACCTAGAAAAAAATCCTATAGAGTAAACAAAAAGAGTTTAATCAGGTTTATAATGTATAAAAACCATAGACAATCAAGAGGAATTAAGCTTAATTGGAGATATAGATAATGCATAAGCTTTTTCCTAATAGGTGAAAAAACTGATTGAGAATCAAATGTAAAATATAATAAAAGCCAAAAAAGTATATTTAAAAAATCAGTATTCTCAAATCTCTTTGTTATGTAAAAAGAAACGGAATCTTATTGGCTAGCTAATACAGAAAAGATATATTAGAATATTATATATTAATAAAAATAAAAGTTAATTTATGAAATATTTAGAAATTCAAAAGGAGAAGACAATGAGATTTATTTCATGGAATATTGATTCATTAAATGCAGCATTGACGGCTGAATCGGCACGTGCCACATTAAGTAGAGATGTATTGAATACTATTATAGAGTATGAAGCGGATGTTATAGCACTGCAGGAAACCAAACTAGCCAGCACCGGTCCTACAAAAAAACATTTGAAAATTTTAAAGGAAATGTTTCCTAACTATGAAGTTGTATGGAATAGTTCAGTAGAACCGGCACGTAAGGGTTATGCAGGAACTATGTTTTTGTATAAAGAAGATTTAAAACCCTCTGTTTCATTTCCAACTATCGATGCTCCTGATACTATGGATTCAGAGGGAAGGATTATAACTTTGGAGTTTGAAAATTTTTATTTGACACAGGTTTATACGCCTAACGCAGGTGATGGTTTAAATAGGTTAGAGGAAAGACAAGAATGGGATATTAAATATGCAGACTACTTGGCAAAACTGGATAGGGAAAAGTATGTTATAGCAACAGGTGACTTTAACGTGGCACATAAAGAAATAGATTTAGCCCATCCTAAGAATAATATTCAGTCTGCTGGTTTTACTCAAGAAGAGCGACAGGGTTTTACTAATCTTTTAGCTAGGGGGTTCACAGATACTTTTAGGTACATTCACGGCGATGTTGAAGGGGTGTATTCCTGGTGGGCTCAACGTGCTAAGACGAGTAAAGTAAATAATTCCGGTTGGAGAATTGACTACTGGTTAGTCAGTGACCGGATCGCAGATAAAGTTATAAAATCGGAGATGGTGGATTCAGGACCGAGACAGGACCATGCTCCCATCTTATTGGAAATTGATCTATAGTAGATATAAAGTCAGTTTAAAAAGCAATTTTAGCTAATTATTAAAAAGGAGACTTACTTCTTTAATAAATCGACAAAATTATAGCCTAGTATGATTATATGTAATAGAGTTTAAAATTGAAATTGTATAAGGTCAAGATGCTATATATAAAAGTATTTTGACCTTATTTTGATATAATGGAGTAAATTAGAGCAAGTGGAGGTATCTGCAAATATGAAAAGATATACAGCCTTCTTAAGAGGTATAAACATAAGTGGAAGAAATAAAGTACCAATGGCAGATTTAAAAAAAGAATTTGAAAAACTTGGTTTTAAAGAGGTTAAAACATATTTAAACAGTGGCAATGTTGCTTTTTCAAGTAATGAAAATGATGTTGAGAAGTCTACAAGGCTAATTGAGACAATGATAAAAAGTCAGTTTGGCTTTGATATTCCCGTTTTTATAATATCTAAAGAGAAACTTGAAGATATTTTACTTAATGCACCTGACTGGTGGGGAAATGACAATAAAGAAATCTATGATAATTTAATTTTTATTATGCCACCAGCTACATTTTCTGATGTATATGGTGAAATTGGAGAACCTAAAGAAGGTTTAGAAAAGATTAGTAACTATAAAGAAATTATATTTTGGTCTTTTAATAGAAAAAATTATCAAAAAACAAATTGGTGGTCAAAGACAGCAAGTGCAGAAATAAGTGCTAAATTAACAATAAGAACTGCCAATACAGTTAGGAAGATAGTGGGAATATAATTGTTTGCAAATTTCAGTTTGTAGGTCATAATTGAATTGTTTTCAAGATGTCAAAAATATAAACATTTAAAGGTTGTATAATTATTTAGGATGTGTTCAAATGAAAAATTTTAAAAGAAACAATGCTTATTTTTCTTTATGTGGTCTAAATTGCGGATTGTGTAATATGAGACTTGGTGGATATTGTCCAGGATGTGGTCAAGGGGAACACCACTCGTGTTCTATTGCCAAATGTAGCTTAAATTATGAAGGAATTGAATATTGTTTTCAGTGTGATAATTTTCCTTGTGAAAAATACAAAGACGCAGATAAGTATGATTCATTTATTACACATCTACATCAATTTAAGGATATTAATAAATTTCAAGAAATAGGTGAAGTAGTCTATACCAATGAGCAAATAGAAAAGCTTAAACTGTTAAATTTTCTTCTGGAGAATTACAATGCAGGAAGACAAAAAACTTTTTTTGCTTAGCTGTAAATCTTTTAGAATTAGAAAATATAAAAGAAATAGTGAACCATTTAGAAACAAATGAAGATATCAAAAGGATGGAAATAAAAGGAAAGGCTGTATATGCAGTAAATGAATTTAAAAGAATGGCAGATGATTATGGAATAATCTTGAAATTAAGAAAAAAATAAATGCTCTTATTTATGGATAAGAGCTGAAAATATTTTCTTCAGTACTGATTATAACTTTGCCAGATAGAGTGGATTGTTGAAGATACTGGAATTTAAGGGGTTTGAGATATTTAAGTTGGTGAAGTATGGAATAAAAAGTTATAAGAGATAATTGGCTTAAGTCTATCTTGATATAATTTGTGAATAAATAGAGAAAAAAATTGAGTATATGAAAAGCAATTAATCTAAAATAGGTAATAGTGGTGGTTTTTGATTAAAAGAGATGAACAGGTTTTTTAATAAATTGGACTTATTTTATATGGAATTCAGAAGTAAAATATTTAATCTATACGACTATATTGTGCATAGATAGTCAGATTAGTATATTGGTACTTTGGTAATATCAATTCTGAAAGGGGGTTGTTTTATGGATTCTTTAATTTATATGAATAATGCTATGGCATATATTGAAGAGCATCTTCAAGAAGATATTGACTATAGTCAGGTATCTAAAATAGCATGTTGTTCAGAATATCATTTTAGACGAATGTTTTCTTTCTTGTCAGGGGTAAGCTTGTCTGAATATATTCGCAGAAGAAGGTTGACGCTTTCTGCACTTGATTTAAAAAACAGTAGTGCAAGAATTATAGATATTGCAGTTAAATATGGTTATACTTCAGCAGATTCATTTGCAAGAGCATTTTTTAATATGCATGGCGTACTTCCCTCGGAAGCAAGGAGCGACAATGTAAAGTTAAAAGCATATCCTAAAATAACTTTTCAACTTTCAATTAAAGGAGGGGTAGAATTGAATTACCGAATTTTAGAAAAAGATTCTTTCAATTTAGTTGGATTTAAAAGGAGAGTTCCCATTGTTTTTGAAGGAGTTAATCCTGAAATTGTAAAAATGAATGAACTTTTGACAGTGGAAGCGGTTAAAAAATTAAAGGAAATGTCCAATGTTGAACCATTGGGTATTATTAGCGCTTCTACTAATTTTTCAGAAGAAAGAATGGAAGAAAAAGGAGAGCTGGACCATTACATTGGAGTAGCTACTAGGAATAATGATGTAGCGGATTTTGATGTACTAAAAATTGGTGCCGGCACTTGGGCAGTATTTGAGTCTACAGGACCGTTTCCGGAAACACTGCAAAGTGTTTGGGGTAGAATATATTCTGAATGGCTTCCGGTTTCAGGATACGAGGTAGTTGAAGGCCCGGAGATATTATGGAATGAAAGCACTGATACCTCAAAGTCTGATTATAAAAGCGAGATTTGGATTCCTGTAAAAAAGAAATAGTTTGAATAAACTAGAAAATTTATAATGAACAATTGTGTTCAAATTTGTAAATGCGACTAAGTATAAATTCTTGGTCGTATTTTTATGTAAATGAAAGGGGAGGTATAAATTATTTATAGGGTTCAGAAAATTAAATTGTTGATAGGTTAACTGAGTTTTATTGAATAGATAATTTCATACTTAATAAAATTATATAAATGAATAACCATAAACTTTATATAAAAGGAATCATAATAGTGGTAGGTATTGTTTGTCAGTATTGATATGAAGTTGAAAGAGAAATCTTATGAGAATTATAATATTTAAAAGTTAAAGGGGATTTATATTTAATAAAGTGAAAAATTATGGAAAAGTTGGAAGCTTATCTATAATATATAAGCTTTATTTAAGTACTTTCATAATTATTAACTTATTAATATTAATATGATATTCTATTATATATAATTTAGAATGGGAGATTTTAAAATGGAAGAGAAAGAGTTTGAATTAACTGTTGATGAACTTAAGAAAGATAAAAAGATTCTAAAGCAATTTGAAAAAAACAAATCTAAAGCAGAGGATTTGTTAAAAGATAAAGATAAAATGGATAAATTTTTAGAGCGTTTAGAGAGAAAGTTATCCTCAGTTCCAAAGATAGGTGAATATTTATCGGATATTCCTATTTTTATATCTTTAGTAAGGTCTTATATAAGTGGAGAGTATAGGGTAGTTCCAATGGGTTCTTTAATAGCAGTAGTAAGTGCTTTAATATATTTTCTAAGTCCGGTGGATGTAATTCCGGATATAATTCCCGGAATGGGTTTAGTAGACGATGCAGCAGTTATCAGTCTTGCTTATTTTTTAGTTCATGATGATATAGAGGAGTATAAATTATGGCGAGATAAAAATAAGAATCAAGATAGAGAAAGTAATTAATTTCTCGAAAGTTTTAAAAATAATAGGCATTGGATAAAGAGAGTGGGAAGTCTATATAATTATATATATTTGTACAAAATCATTATAAGTTATACTTATAAAAAAGGAATGCTTTGTTATATAGTTTATATTTAATATGTTTTTAGGAGATAGTTCAAATTTAAGAAATTTAAAATTAATTTTATTGACTTCAACTATATTTGTATCAAAAATTTTTAAATTTAAAAGGCTGTTGACTTTCAATGGTCAACAGCCTTTTAGGTAAACTTATGCTGTTTCTCTTAGTTTAAATTTATTTTTTAATGAGTTAAATATTATCTTAACGAGTAGTCCGTAAAGCGGCGCTGAATAAGATTGTTTAATTGCAGCTTTAATCATACTTGGTATGAATAGATGCTTACCATAAAGTATAGAAATAAAGTATGGTACCATAAAAACCGATGTTGTAAATTGTCCAACAACAATTCCAACAATAATTTTCCATAATTTAAACTCCGGATATTTATCTCCAAGCATTTGGGTAACGATAACCGGAATAGCACCGGTTAATGCCGATGTTAAAATGAATACCGGATTAAATCCTCCAGTTGCAGATGGCCTGACAATGTAGGCCAGTACATCTGTTATTGCACCGATAATAAATCCCATAACCGGTCCCAAAGCGTATCCGGATAGAATTATTGGAAATCCTCCAAAACTTAAAAAACTTCCGATTCTTAGACTGTTTACTATTATGCCAAGTGCAATGAACATTGCAGCATAGGCAATTTGTCTTGTACTAAACTTACTATTTTTTTGCATTAAAAAAACTCCTTTCTTATATGACAATTCTGTCCACAAGGAAGAAGCCTATGGTACAGTGAACGCAATGATAAATCGCAAATATAACTTTTCGTTTTAAGACAACGTCCCATTCTTAAACACTTAACGTTTACCATTTACTCTGTCATATTTTATTTTAACAACAAGTAAATTATAACACAGTATTAAAAACAATTAAGAACTAAAAAAATTCTTTATTTAAATGTTATAATGTATTAAAGGAAAATTACTTTAGAGTGTTCTAAAAATATTTATTGAATTAGGAGGATTAATATGAAGGGTTTTGGTGTTATTAAAACAGGTACTGCAGGTTGGATGGAAAAGGAAAAACCTGTTGCAGGCCCCTTAGATGCAATTGTAAAGCCTGTGGTTTTGGCTCCTTGTACCAGTGATGTTCATAATTACCATGGTGGAGCCGGTCCAAAGGAAAATTTAATTCTAGGGCATGAAGTAGTGGGCGAAGTTGTAGAAGTGGGCGAAATGGTTAAAAGATTTAAGCCGGGAGATACTGTAGTGGTGGCAACGACTACGCCCGATTGGCTGGCACTGGGGGTACAGGAAAAGTATACTGCTCATGACACGGGACCTTTAAAGAGTTTTAAGTTTACATCATCTAGAGATGGAGTATTTTCGGAATATTTTCTTGTAAATCAAGCGGATGCAAATATGGCCTTCCTGCCTGAAAATGTTAAGCCTGAGGCGGGTCTTATGGTTGTGGATATGATGTCAACGGGATTTCACGGAGTTGAATTGGCGGAAATCGGATTTGGAGAAAATGTAGTGGTTATAGGAATTGGACCTGTGGGATTAATGGCGGTAGCAGGTTCAGCACTACGAGGAGCAGGAAAAATTATGGCTGTAGGAACTCGTCCTGATTGTGTTAAAATAGCAAGGGAATATGGAGCTACAGATATAATTAGTTATAAAGAAGGAGACATCTTAGATCAGGTTATGGAACTGACAAAGGGAGAAGGTGCAGATAAGGTAATTATTGCCGGGGGTACTCCTGAATCTTTTACTAAAGCGGTGCAGATGACAAGGGCGGGAGGTATTGTATCTAACTTGGTATTCTGGGATATTAGTGATGTACTGACTATTCCTGCGCCTGTTTGGGGACTTGGAATGAAAAATGTGGACATTAGAGGTGGTTTCTGCCCTGGAGGCGGACTTAGAATGGAAAGACTTTTAAATGTATTGGCAAATGGACGATTGGATAGTACTAAGTTAATTAGTCATCGCTACCATGGATTTGAAAAAATTGAAGATGCCTTTTATTTAATGGATGAAAAGCCAAGAGATTTAATTAAACCTGTAGTATTTGTGGAATAAATTATATTTAAAATATTAACCCCTAAATTTTAGTGAATTTGGGGGTTAATTATAATGTGAAATTTAAAATGTTTCTGGAATTTTTGAAAGTATTAAAAATTTTAAACCGTATAAAGCGGAATAAAATCCTTTTGTTAGATTGTTTTAATTTTTTATAAAAAGCAAAAGTTTTAATTGATTAATTTGATTAAATTGGAGTTTTAATCTATGTTATAATAAAAAATATGAGAAGATAAATGTTGAGTAAATTTATTAGAGTAAATAAAATTAAAAAATTTATTTTAAATAAATAGGGGAGTAAATAATTAAGGTCCTATAAGAAAATTAGAGAGGGAATGTAGTACATTTGAATAGTATGAGTGAATTTTCAAAGATTAAAACGAAATTGCTGGCTGAGCAGGTAGAAGAAGATATATACAACTATATAATTAAAACCGATTTAAATGTAGGAGACAAGCTTCCCAATGAATTTGAGTTGGCGGAGAAATTCGGCGTAGGCAGAAGTACCATAAGAGAGGCAGTGAAGTTACTGGAGTCTGACGGTATACTTGAAGTTCGACGAGGCTCGGGAACTTACGTTGTAAATAAGATGCCCAAGGATATAGATCCCTTAGGTCTTAGTGCAATTGAAGATAAAATGGCACTGGCAATGGACTTGGCAGACCTTAGAATATTATTGGAGCCGGGAATTGCGGAGATGGCTGCTTTAAATGCCACAGAGGAAGATATTAAGGTTTTATATGAGCTTTGTGACATTATTGAAGAGAAAATTGCAAAGGATGAAAACTACATAGAGTATGATATAAAGTTTCACACCTATGTGGCTAAAAGTTCCAAGAATATGGTTGTGGAACAGCTAATTCCAATTATTGACACTGCTGTTATGATGTTTGTAAATGTAACTCATAAACAGCTTACAGAGGAAACTATGATGACCCATAGGGCAGTAGTAGATGCCATTGCGGAAAGGGATATAGTTGGGGCAAAGACTGCAATGATGATGCATATGACCTATAATCGAAATTTAATAAAAAAATTGATGAAGGAAAGTAAAAATCAATAATATAGAAGTCCGTTAATAGGGCTTCTTTTTTTGGAGAAATAAATCATCTGATGTATTGCTATTTATTCAAAGAAATGGTATAGTATTTTACAAAGACATCTGATGACTAGGAAAACGTTATAACAAAAGGGGGTTAATTATGAAACTACACAGTCAAGAGGTAAGAGCTTTAGCTCCGGAAAATGATCCGTTGAAAATGGGAATGGGCTGGACAGTGGAGGACTTGGAGAAACCACAGGTTCTAGTGGAAAGTTCCTTTGGAGACAGTCATCCCGGAAGTGCACATTTAGACCAACTTATTGAGGAAGTTAGAAGGGGAATAGTAGAAGAGGGCGGAAAACCTGCAAGATATTTTGCAACTGACATTTGTGACGGGATAGCGCAGGGCCATGACGGAATAAATTATTCTTTAGTAAGTCGTGAGATGATTGCAAATATGATAGAAATTCATGGAAATTCAACGGGCTTTGATGGGGGAGTGTTTATTGCAAGTTGTGATAAGTCAATGCCCGGGGCACTTATGGGATTGGCAAGATTAAATATGCCGTCAATTGTAGTTGCAGGGGGAGTAATGGATGCGGGACCGGACTTACTTACCTTGGAGCAAATTGGAATGTACTCTGCAATGGAACAAAGAGGAGAGATTACGAAGGAAAAACTTACATATTATAAACACCATGCCTGTCCTTCTTGTGGAGCCTGTTCTTTTATGGGAACGGCTTCAACTATGCAGATTATGGCGGAGGCTTTAGGGCTGGCCCTACCGGGTTCCACACTTATGCCTGCAACTTCTAAAGATTTAAAGGAGCAAGCTTATCTTGCGGGAAAGCAGGCGATGAAGCTTATTGAAATGAATTTAAAGGTATCGGACATTGTAACTATGAGGTCCTTTGAAAATGCAATAATGGTTCATGCGGCTATATCGGGTTCAACAAATTCACTGCTCCATATTCCGGCCATGGCTTATGAAATGGGCTTTGAAATTGATTCGGATACCTTTGATAAAATGCACAGAGGAGCCCATTATCTTTTGGATATTAGACCGGCCGGCAGATGGCCTGCACAGTTTTTCTACTATGCGGGGGGAGTACCTGCAGTTATGGAGGAAATTAAATCTCAATTGCACTTAGATGTTATGACAGTTACAGGAAAGACCTTAGGTGAAAATTTAGAGGACTTAAGGGAGAAGGGATTTTATGAAAAGGCGGAAAAGTATTTGGAGCCTTGGGAGATTAAAAGGACAGATGTAATTAGAACCTTTGACAATCCTATTGGAAAGGATGGAACAGTTGCCATACTAAAGGGTAATTTAGCTCCTGAGGGTTCTGTAGTAAAGCACTCTGCAGTTCCTAAGGAGATGTTTAAGGCGGTATTAAGGGCAAGACCTTTTGACAGTGAGGAAGAGGCTTTATCAGCTGTGTTAAAAAAGGAAATTCAACCGGGAGATGCTGTTTTTATAAGGTATGAAGGACCTAAGGGTTCGGGAATGCCAGAAATGTTTTATACTACAGAGGCCATTTCCTCCGATGAAGAATTAAGCAGGTCTATTGCGTTAATTACCGACGGGAGATTTTCCGGAGCTTCAAAAGGACCGGCAATCGGTCACGTTTCTCCGGAAGCTGCTGATGGAGGACCGATTGCTTTAGTAGAAGAAAATGACTTAATAAAAATAGACATAGAAGAGAGACTTTTGGAAATAGTAGGCGTTAAAGGTGAGGAAATGTCCAAGGAAGAAGTTAGTAAGATACTTGAGGATAGAAGAAAAAATTGGAAACCTAAAGAAGCTAAGTATAAAAAGGGAGTTTTAAAAATTTATGCTGATCATGCAGTTTCACCAATGAAGGGTGGATACATGGTTTAACCTAATAGGACAAGGAGGACAATATGAATATGAATTTAGTTTTAGCAGCGGCTGTTCCGCCGGAACCACTGCAATTAGATCCCACCAGATTGGTTATAGCTGCAGTAATAGGGTTGTTGTTACTGCTGGTACTGATTATAAAGTTTAAAGTTCAGGCAATGATTGCCATATTAATAGGCGCTGTTGCAATTGGATTGGTGGCAGGAATGCCCTTTAAGGAGATTATCAATTCGGTAAATCAAGGTATAGGGGAAACCTTAAAGGGAATTGCACTGCTTGTAGGCTTGGGTTCAATGTTCGGGGCCATACTTGAGGTTTCAGGAGGAGCTCAAACCTTGGCAATTACTATGGTAAATAGATTTGGAGATGAGAAAGCGGCATGGGCCTTGGGAATTACAGGACTTATTATTGCCATACCTGTGTTTTTTGATGCGGGTTTGATAATATTAATACCTTTGGCTTTTTCTCTTGCAAGAAGGACAAAGCGCTCCTCTCTTTACTATGCAATACCTTTATTGGCGGGACTTGCTGTAGGACACGCTTTTATTCCGCCAACGCCCGGACCGGTTTTAGTTGCAAAGATGTTAAATGTGGAGCTGGGATGGGTTATTATGATAGGTGTTCTTTGTGGTACTTTGGCAATGATATTAGCCGGCCCCCTATTCGGTTCCTATGCCGGAAAGAAATACTATGTAGAACCGCCTGAGCAATTGTCAATAGACGATGATTTTGATGAATCAAAATTACCTAAATTCGGTACCATAGTTGGAATTATTATGATTCCGCTTTTACTTATAATTTTAAATTCCATAGCTAAAGTTGTAGAAGCGATGGAGCCTTTACAGGGTGTACTGGGTTTTTTGGGAGAACCCTTTATAGCACTTACAATTGCTGTGTTGGTGGCAATGGTATTACTGGGATATAAACACGGATACTCTAAAGAAGAGCTGGAGGAGGTAATGACAAAATCTCTTGAGCCTACAGGGATGATACTCTTAGTTACTGCTTGCGGTGGCTCTTTAAGATATATATTACAGAACTCGGGAATAGGAACGGTAATAGGCGATGCAGTTGCCTCGGCAAATCTTCCAATAGTAGTGGTGGCTTTTATAATAGCGGCCTTGGTGAGAATTTCCGTAGGTTCGGCAACGGTGGCAATGACAATGGCTGCGGGAATAGTTGCTACAATGCCTATAATAGCAACGCTACCTCCATTGCAGTTGGCTTGTATTACAATGGCAATTGCAGGTGGAGCAACGGCCTTTTCACACTTTAATGACTCGGGATTTTGGCTGGTAAAATCCCTACTTAGAATAGATGAAAAGACCACCTTAAAGACCTGGACAGTAATGGAGACCATAGTGGGAGTTACAGGATTTGTAGTGGCATTAGTACTGTCACTTATATTTTAGGAAAAAATTATTAAATATAGTAAGGATTGTGTACTGTGGTGCATAATCCTTATTTATTTCACCTTAAGTCTTAGTTTAAATACGAAAGTGTTAATATATAATGGAATTAGATAAGATATAAAATAATTTTGCTGGAGGATATAGTGGTAAAATATGAATATAAATTTATTTCCCTAGAAAAAGCTAAGGGATTAAAGGTTAAAAGAGACGAAACTTTTGAAAAATGTAAGGAGATAATTGCTGAGGAAGGGGAAAAGGCTGGAGCTTTAAGGAAATAGCTCTGATTCCCAATGTAAGATTCGGAACCTATATAGTAACAAACTATGAACTGATTTTTGAAAGGGAAATGGGATAATTGAAAAACATATCCCTATTCTTTCAAGTTAAATGTAATATTAAATAAAATTGGAGGCAGTGGGAAAACTGCCTTTATTTTTGTTTAATGTTACTTATATAATTATGGTTAAATATAGATAAATATTTCCGATTTAGAAATATAAAACCAATTAATTAAACTAATAGTTTTTATTTTAGTATAATGGAGGAAAGAAGCGGGAGGTATGTTATGAGAGTATTAATAGTTGAGGATGATATAAATTTAAATAAAGGTATTGGCATAGTATTGGAAGAATTAACAGATGAAATTTGCAGCGCCCATACTTTAGAGGAAGCTAAAGAAATAGTATTAAATGAAGAAATAGACCTAATGGTTCTGGACTTAAATCTTCCCGACGGTGATGGATTGGACTTTATAAAGTATTTAAGGAACAGTTTATATAGTTTTCCCATTATAATTTTAAGCGCAAGAAGTCTTGAATCGGATATGATTTTAGGACTTAAATTGGGAGCTGATGATTATTTAATTAAGCCCTTTAGTTTAATAGTTTTAAAGGAAAAGATAAGGGCTATTATGAAGCGGATAAATAAAGAGGAACATTTTACCTATGAAGATGAGCATTTAAATTTTAATTTTGATAAATTGAAATTCTTCGTAGATGGAAGGGAAGTGGATTTAAGTAAGACGGAAATAAAAATACTGCAGAAGTTAATAGCTAACAGAGATATTATAGTTAAGAGGGAAAATTTAATAGATGCAGTTTGGGGATTGGAGGGAGAGTTTGTAGATACAAATGCTCTGTCTGTAGCTATAAATCGATTAAGAAAAAAGATAGTATACAAGGAAAAAATTCACAATGAATACGGAGTTGGATATATATGGAAATCCTAGTGTTATTTTTAGTAATTATAATTATAGGACTTATTGGATTTATAATAAAAGAAAGAATTGGCATTAGGAAAATTACCGATGGAATGGACAGTATATTTGAATTGAAAAGTGCAAGTGACGTTTTAAATTATGATGAGACTATGCTTTCCAAGTTGGAAGTTAAGGCTTTAAGATTTGTAAAAGACAATTTAGATGTGAAATCAAAGCTAGAAGTGGAACAAGAAATGATTCAATCATTAATTGGAGACATCTCTCATCAAACGAAAACTCCCATTTCAAATATCTCGATTTATACGGAATTGTTAGCCGAAAAATATGATGATGAATATATAGATATTTTAAAATTTGAAATAGAAAAGCTTTCTTTTTTAATCGAGTCCTTAGTAAAGGCATCTCAGCTTGAAGCAAACTTAATTCAATTAAATTTTGAAGAAGTAAATATTAAAGAGATGCTTGAAAATCTGATTAAAAAATCCAAGGCTAATTTGAACGAAAAATCTATAAATATAAAGTACAATACGGCTTTTAAAACTTTAAATATTGATAGAAAGTGGACGGAAGAGGCTGTTTTTAATTTAATAGACAATGGAATTAAGTATTCCAAGGCTGAAAGTGATATTGACATAGTGGTTTCAGATACAACAAATTATCTAAAAATAGATATTGTCTCCACAGGTGATAAGATAGCTGAAGGTGAATACAATAAACTTTTTCAAAGGTTTTATAGAGGGCGTAATGCCGGGTCTAAACAGGGAGTGGGAATAGGACTTTTTTTAAGCCGTAAGATAATAGAGCTTCAAGGGGGCTACATTATAGTAAATTCAAGAGAGCAAAATGTTTTTTCAGTATTTTTACCACTGTAATTCTTTCAACTCTGTAAGTTTTAAGAAAGTATTATGAAACTTTTAGTGACTATACTTATATTAAGAGGTGAAAGAGATGAGAATTTTAGAAGGTAAAAATTTAGTTAGACATTATAATACCGGTGTATTAGTAAAAGCTCTGGACGACGTAAGTATATCCGTAGATAGAGGAGAATTCGTAGCAGTGGTGGGAACGTCGGGAAGTGGAAAAACCACACTCTTGCAATTATTAGGAGGACTGGACAGACCTACCTCGGGAAAAGTATATATAGAGGGAAAGGATATATTTGCTTTAAAGGATGATGAACTTTCCATCTTTCGCAGAAGACATATTGGATTTATTTTTCAGTCTTACAATTTAATTCCCGTACTAAATGTAAGACAGAACATCGTTTTTCCCCTTGCCTTAGATGGAAATGATATAGATGAAGACTTCTTTAAGGATATTGTAAATACATTGGGAATTGAAGATAAATTAGCTTCTATGCCAAATGAACTTTCGGGAGGCCAACAGCAAAGAGTTGCCATAGCTCGAGCAATTGTAACTAAACCTGCTATAATTTTAGCTGATGAGCCTACAGGAAATTTAGACAGCCGAACGACAATGGATGTAATGGGACTGATTAAAGCCAGTAGTAAAAAATATAATCAAACCGTTGTGCTTATTACACACAATGAGTCCATTGCCCAAATGGCGGATCGAATCATCCGAATAGAAGACGGAAAAATATTCGGTGGTGAGCTTTATGATTAAAGTAAAAAATAAAAAGGTCATCAATGAGACGACACTGGCACTATTAAAATACAATAAAAAGCGAAATATTGTGGCGACGATTGCCATCGTCCTTACGGCTTTAATGTTTACCACTATTTTTACCGTTGGTTTCGGACTTAATGAATCCATGGAACTCGAGCGAATGAGAATGGTGGGAGGAGATTTTCATATAGGTTTTAAAGAGCTTACCTTAGAGGAGCTGAACAAACTAAAAGACCATGAATTGGTAGAAGATTATGGCATAAGGGAATTTGTTGGAGTGGGAACCGGCCCGGAATTTTATGGGGAACAGGTGGAAATTTCCTATGGAGATGAAAGTTATTTAGAACATTCCTTTATTGAATTGACAAAAGGAGAGATGCCCAAAGAGCCCAAAGAAATTTTAATAGAAACTCAAGTCTTAGATATGCTTGGGAAACCCCGTGAAATAGGACAGGAGCTCACCCTTAACTATAATATTACAGATGTTAGGGATTGGTCCAATGCAGAAGGAAAAACCGATACATTTACAGTTTCCGGAATTTTTGAAGGGGATGAACTTTCCCAAGCTCATTTTATTTATTTAAGTAAGGAATATGTGGACAGTTTAAGAATACCGGAAAATAATTACTCCTTAAATATAATGACAAAAAACTCCCGTAATTTAGAGGGAAAAGCAGAAACCATTATAAAGGACTCCGGCTATATACCCAGAGATGAGGGTACGGACAGAACAGGAGAGGATATTATAAAATTCGGAAGAAACTGGGCTTATACGGCAATGGAAGTGGAAGGTATGGATTTCAGTGTCGTAATTGCCATGGCAGTTTTGCTGGGAATAATAATTTTGACGGGCTATTTAATTATCTACAACACCTTTAACATATCTTCTCACTTGGACATTAAAATTTATGGTCTGATGAAGGCCATAGGAAGTTCCTATAAACAGTTAAAGGGAATGATACTTAGACAGGCTTTTATAATTTCCCTGTGGAGCATTCCCATAGGCTTGGTAGTGGGCTATCTCTTGGGAAATAAATTACTTCCTGTCGTTACAGAACAGAGTATTATAGGAAGCAATTTTAAGGTTTCAAGTAATCCTTTCATTTTTGTCTTTACAATTTGCATGACCTTGTTTACTGTCTATATTTCAGCTAGTAAACCCGGCAGAAAAGTGGGAAAGGTTTCTCCCTTAGTTGCCATTCATGCAGAGGATATGGATAAAAATATCAAGCGAAATAAAAATAAAACTTTAAATATTCAAAGTCTTGGTAAGGTAAATGCCAAAAGAAATAAATCCAAACTGATTTTAGTGGTACTTTCACTATCTCTTTCTACAGTGATTTTAAACTCTACAATGATACTCTTAAAAAGTCCTGATTTAAATAAATATTTAGAAGATTTTATTAATACAGACTTTGTACTGGCAGAAAAAGCATTTTTTAACTATAGATATTCAACTCCCATTGAGGATGAAGTCATTGAATATATTGAATCCCAACCTTCCTTTAAAGAAGGAGGCTCTATTTACTATAATCCGGGCACAGCTTTGGAGGTAGAGACGGATCAAAGAATGTCTATTTACGGCTTTGATGATGAAATTCTTAAAAAACAGAAACTTTTACTTGGCAATCCCAATGTGGATATAAATAATTTAAAATCTGGAGAAATTATAGTGGGAGTTCTTGGGGAATCAGATTTAGAAAATGTAAAAGCAGGTGTAGGGACAGATAAATATAAACTAAATGATACCATTGAAATAGAAGTGGAAGGAAATATTCATCAATATAGGGTGGTAGGCTTTATTCAAACAGACAATACAAACACTGCAAGATTTTATGGTTTCAGTTTATCTACTAATGAAAGTGGAGAGGAAGTTTCAGTTTCTGACACCATAGTGTTTATGAATATGGAGGAGTTTGGCAAGCTTTACAAAGAACCTAGCAGAATGGTATATCAATTTGATGCCAATGATGTAGATGATATGGCTGAAAAATTAAATAGGTTGACAGAAACTAAACCAACTTATAAATATGATTCCAGAGAAATACAAAAGGACAGTTTGAAAAGCCTTGAAAACTTAGTCTTGCTAGTAGGAGGACTGTTGAGCCTTATTATTGGATTTATTGGGATATTGAATTTCATTAACGTAACAATGACCAATATCATCTCCAGAGAACGAGAACTTTCCCTAATGGAATCCATTGGAATGACAAAGACGGAAGTTATAAAGATGTTAAACTCGGAGTCCTTACACTATGTAATATATACGGGAATCATCGGTACGATTTTTTCCATCGCAGTAGCAGAATTTTTATTGCAGCCCGTAATGGATAATCTGCACTTTACTGTATATAAGTTGTCATTGACAGGAGTGTTTATTGTACTGCCAATATTTCTATTCTTGGCATTAATATTGCCAAAGTTTGTCTACAGTAAACTTAGAAAAAAATAGAAAAGCAAAGTGTCCTTTATTAAATTAAGGGGCACTTTTTAATAGTTTTTAAAAATATAAATGAATTTCATTGATTTTATAATAGTATGTAGGAACAAGTGGGAAAATAAATTAACTTTTTATATTATGATTTAATACTTAAAAATGATATTAAAGGCATTGCTTATACTTGGAAAGTATAGAAAAAGACATGGTAATATGCTAAGATAATTGGGGAGTAATTATTATTCCCGGGAAAATTATTTAGGAGATGTCTTATGAAAAAGAATAAAATGTTTGAGATTGTTTGCTAGCCGGAAGGTTTGCGTAAAACAATCGACAAGCCTTCCAAAAGTTTAGATTTTACTTTTAGGAGGACTTAAATGAAACGAGAAAACAAGAAAAAATCATTTGAAAAAGGTTACTATAAAAAACATGCATGTGATGAAACTTTTAAATGCAAAGTCTGTGGAAGAATAGTAACTCCAATGGGAGCAGGCAGTAAACATAGAAATCACTGTCCAAACTGTCTATCCAGTCAGCATTTAGATAATGAACCCGGCGATAGAGAAGCTAGTTGTGGCGGAGTTATGGAGCCAATAGCAGTCTGGGTCAGAAAAAATGGCGAGTGGGCGATTATTCATCGTTGTCGTATCTGTGGGAAATTAAGCTCAAATAGAATTGCAGCAGATGACAACCCTATGAAATTAATGTCCTTGGCAATGAAACCCATAGGATTTCCACCCTTTCCCTTAGAAAAAATCGAGGAAATGACGGATTTAATGGGTGGAGAAGGAAGATTAAAATAAATAAAGACTGAAAGGACTTGGTGTTAAGTCTGTTATATAAAATATTTAAACCTAGCGAGATACTCGTTAGGTTTTTTATATGTTGATAATTTATTAAGAGTTTGGAAAATTTATTTTCTTTTGTTGGAAGATTATTTCAATAGGAATTTTCCAAGGGAATTACTTCAACATGCGACAGAGAAAGTTAATTTCGGAGGAGAACTTAATTTAAAGAAAATGAGTTTTATAGATAGAAAATTAGTTAAGATGGCGGAAAAGTTAGAAGTGCGGGAAATGGGAATTTCATATAAAAATATTGATAAAATAGCAAGTGAGGTTTTAGATAAATAGAAATAAAATAATACCGACTTATAGAGCTTGTTTATTAATCGGTGAGATAGTATAATATTAATAATTAAGGGAATGAGGTTCTCCCGTGGAAATATCCAAAACTGCTTTTAAGCTGATGACTTCTGTGAAAAAAATTACACAGATGGCGTCAGCTTTTCTGTGTTTGGAGGTAAAATATGTTAGTATCTTTAGCGCTTGTTTTTTTAATGGGACTTTTAATGTCCTCTATCAGTCAATATTTAAAACTGCCGAGAATAGTGGGTATGCTAATTACGGGAATAGTATTAGGGCCCTATATGTTAAACGTATTAGATGAATCCATACTTTTAATTTCATCGGATTTGAGAAAGATGGCACTTGTAATTATATTAATTAAGGCGGGTCTATCTTTAGATATAGGGGCACTTAAAAAAGTGGGACGACCTGCTTTTGCAATGTCATTTATTCCCGCAACCTTTGAAATAATAGCTTATACACTAATAGCACCAAGTGTTTTTAAAATCTCCGCTTTGGAGGGAGCAATAATGGGAACGGTCTTAGGAGCCGTATCGCCGGCAGTTGTAGTTCCTAAAATGGTAGAGCTAATGGAAGATGGTTATGGAAATAAGAAGGGGATACCGCAACTTATATTGGCTGGAGCATCTTTAGATGATATATATGTAATATTATTGTTTACAACTTTTCTTAGAGTGAGTTCGGGAGAGGGCTTTTCAATTTTAAATATGTCTTCACTGCCACTTTCAATAATACTTGGAGTGGGTTTGGGAATATTGGCGGGATGTATTTTATATTATATTTTTGAGTGGAGATATTTTAAACATTCTTATATTAGAAATAGCACAAAGGTAATAATTATTTTGGGAGTTTCATTTTTATTTGTAGCTATGGAAGATTTATTAAAGGATGGTGTTCCTTTCTCCGGCTACTTAGCAGTAATTAGTATGGCTTGTACAATTCAATTTAAAAGTTCGGAAATTGTAAAGAATCGGTTGGGCGAAAAATTTGGGAAACTTTGGATTGCAGCGGAGCTTATATTATTTGTATTAGTGGGAGCAGCAGTTGACATTCGGTATGCAGTGGAAGGAGGCATTTATTCTGTATTTATGATTTTCATAGCCTTATTTTTCCGCTCTCTTGGTGTGAGCTTAGCTTTAGTTGGAACAAAATTAAATGCTAAAGAAAGAATATTTTGTGTAATTGCCTACTTACCAAAGGCAACAGTTCAAGCGGCCATAGGTTCCATACCACTGTCTATGGGATTGGCCTGTGGGAAATTAGTTCTTTCAGTTGCAGTAACGGCAATTTTAATAACAGCACCTTTGGGAGCGTTGGGAATGGAATCATCTTATAAAAAATTACTGGAGAAAGACTAAATATTTATTTTGTTTTTAGCATAGTAACTTAAGGCTGAAAGGATTTACAATAAATATTATTAAAAAATTAATTACTTTAGTTTTAAAAACGAATTGAAAATATATGAAGTTAAAATAATTTTAAAGTAAAAAACTAACCGCAAAGCTATTTATATTAGGAGATAAGAGCTATTATAAAATGTATTTGCGGTTTTTCATATAAGTAAAGTAAAGAGTTTAAGCTTTAATCAGTAATCTATTATACGAAGATTTTTAAAACTTATTGACATTAGATTTTATAAATAGTACACTATAAATAATAGTGATTATCAATTTCGTTTATTTAAATTAATATAAGGAAATTGATGACCATTTTTTTAATGAGAAGGAGGAATGTAGTCAGTAGTTTTATCTAGTAATAATTTTTAATATATAGTCGGTACATAGGAAAATTGATTTATCAATTTAGTTATTTGTTAATAGATTAAGGAGAGGAAATGAAAAATAATAAATTTATTAAAATTACTTTTTTAGTTTTGGCTTTTGCCATGATGTTAACGGGTTGTGCTAAATCAAATAATGGAGATAACAGCGGTGAAGAAGTAAGTGAGGAAAAAGCGACAGAGACAACAGTTGAGATTACAGATGTAGATGGAACTGTAACAGTACCTGTAAATCCAAAAAGAGTTATTTCTTTAGATAATAGAACTTATGAGACATTGTCTGATTGGGGTATAGAATTGGCGGCTGTACCTAAGGAAGTAATGCCTTCAGATTCCCCCTACGTAAAGGATGAAAATGTTCAAGATATAGGGAATCACCGTGAGCCTAATTTGGAAATTATAGCTGCAATAGATCCTGAACTTGTAATAATAGGTCAGAGATTCGGAAGTTTTTATGAAGATATTAAAGCTTTGGTTCCAAATGCAACTATTATTAATTTAAATTTTGATGTTTCAGGAGAAGATGGAGCGCCTGGAGAAAGTTTAGTAGAGGGTCTTAAAAATTCCACTGTTGCCCTAGGCAAAATCTTTGATAAAAATGAAGAGGCTGAAAAGTTAATAGCTGATTTTGAAAAATCCATAGAAGATGCAAAGGTTTCATATAATAGTGAAGAAACAGTTATGAGTATAGTGGTTTCAGGTGGAGAAATAGGTTTTTCAGCTCCTGGAGTTGGACGTGTATGGGGACCTATGTATGAAATCTTCGGTTGGAAGTCAGCTTTGGAAATTGACGGTTCTACTACTGACCATAAAGGTGATGATATTTCAGTGGAGGCTATTGCAGAGAGTAATCCTGATTGGATTTTTGTACTTGACCGTGATGCGGCAACGTCTTCCGGGGAAGATTCAGTTCCTGCTCAAGACGTTGTAGATAATTCCCCTGCCCTTAAAAATACAACAGCTATTTCAAAAGGACAGATAATATATGCACCTAAGGATACTTATACTAATGAATCTATTCAAACTTACATTGAACTATTTGAAAATATGGCTAGCTCTTTAGCTAAGTAAGGAGTATTGGAAAAGTAATGAAAAAAATTACCGGGGCTGAGATTTCTCAGCCCTTATTTAATAAAAATAAAATATGGACTAAACCTTTTATAGTTGCAGTAGTAGTTGTTTTTATTTTAGGGCTGCTATCACTTTTTACGGGAGCTTATGACATACAAGGTAGTGAAGATGGAATGGAGATGTTTTTTATAACAAGAGTTCCAAGGACAGCGGCCTTAATGTTAACGGGTGCGGCAATGTCAATGTCAGGTCTTGTAACTCAGCTTATTACACAAAATCGTCTTGTAGAACCGACTACTACCGGAACTATTGAATGGGCTGGGTTGGGATTGATTTTTATCTATCTTGTATTTCCTGCTCCCTCATTGGTATTGAGAATGACAGGAGCCATAATATTTTCCTTTATAGGAACTATGATTTTCTTTTTATTTTTAAGAAGGGTAAAACTTCGCTCCTCGTTAATAGTACCGATTATAGGTATGATGTTAGGAGCTGTAATTTCAGCTATATCCACATTTATAGGACTTATATTTCAAATGACACAAAATATTGAAACGTGGTTTGTAGGCTCCTTTGCACCTGTTCAAATTGGAAGGTATGAGTATCTGTGGCTAATAGTATTGGCGACTTTTCTTATATTTATATATGCAGATAGGTTGACTTTAGCAGGACTGGGTGAAGATGTGGCAACGAGTCTTGGAGCAAATTATAATAAAATTGTTTTGTTTGGAACAGGTCTTATTTCCTTTACAGTGGGAATAGTTGCCGCAGTAATTGGGAATTTACCTTTTTTAGGCTTAATTGTTCCCAATATTGTATCTATGTATAGGGGAGATGACCTTAGAAGTAACCTGCCTTGGGTATGTGTTTTGGGAATGGGTACTATAACACTTTGCGATATTATTTCCAGAACTATTATTATGCCTTTTGAAGTACCGGTTTCGTTAATACTGGGTACTGTGGGTTCAATTGTATTTATAGTTATTTTAATGAAACAGAGGAGGATGAGATGAATAATTTAGCTTATTGCGAACTGGGAAACATCAAGTCTGACTTAAAAGTTTATAAAAAGGAAAGAAGAACCGGTTCTTTTCGCTCCAAAAGAGAAGAAAGGAGGTATTGGATATTACTTATAGTTTTAATAGCTTTGGGAATTCTCTTTTCCTATGGTCTATTGGTTTATAACAATCCTGTTCCCGTAAATTCGCCTTCTTTTATACCCGTGGTGAAAAGGAGAATGGTTGCTCTTGGTGCCATGGTTATTGCGGCAATCTGTCAAAGTTTAGCTACAATTGCTTTTCAATCCAGTACTAATAACAGAATTATAACACCATCACTTCTAGGTTTTGAAGCACTATACTCAACTATCCATACTGCTACTATGTTTTTTGGAGGCGCAGGAGCATTTTTGGAGTTTAGCGGAACAGGTTCATTTTTATTTCAAATAGTAGCAATGGTTGTAATGTGTTTAATATTATATGGATGGTTGCTTACAGGCAAGTACGGAAATTTACAGTTAATGCTTTTAATAGGAGTAATCTTCGGAACGGGTTTAAAATCTTTGTCATCTTTTATGCGAAGACTTCTTGCACCTTCTGAGTTTGATATATTGCAGGCGAAATTATTTGGCTCGGTAAATAATGCTGATCCCGATTACTTTCCCATTGCAATTCCAATAGTTTTAATTACATCAATATTGTTACTTGCCAATTCAAAGAAATTAAATGTAATATCTCTAGGTCAAAATACCAGTATACCCTTGGGAGTAAATCATAAAGGAGGAGTTATCTATACTCTTATTTTAGTTTCCATTTTAATGTCAATTACGACTGCATTAGTCGGTCCATTAACTTTTTACGGCTTTTTAGTGGCAACTATGACCTATCAGGCAGCGCCTACCTATGACCATAGATACCTTTTTCCAATGGGGCTTGCAATAGGTTTCTTAGTAATAACTGGGGCATATTTCTTTATGTACCACGTATTTAATGCGCAAGGAGTAGTCTCGGTAATTATTGAGATGTTTGGAGGATTGGTCTTTTTAATAGTTATGTTAAGGAAGGGAAGTTTATGATAGCAATAGATAATGCAAGAAAGTCCTACAGTAAAGAAGTTAAAATAGGACCGTTAAATATTGAAATTCCAAATGCAGGTATAACTTCTTTAATTGGGCCCAATGGAGCGGGAAAATCCACAACACTTTTAATGATTGGAAGACTTTTAAATATGGATGGAGGTCAAATTAAAGTAGGTAATATGGACGTTTTGGAATCCAAGTCAGAGGACTTGGCAAAGGTTCTGACTATTTTAAGACAGGAAAACCACTTTGTAACGCGTCTTACAGTTAGACAACTAGTCGGTTTTGGAAGATTTCCCCATTCAAAGGGAAGATTGACAAGAGAAGATGACGTAGTAATTTCCAAGTACATTGACTTTTTAGATTTGACGGAGTTGGAAGACAGATATTTAGATGAACTTTCAGGAGGACAAAGACAAAGAGCTTATGTGGCAATGGTACTGTGTCAGGAAACGGAATATGTGCTTTTAGACGAGCCGCTTAACAACTTGGATGTTGCCCGATCAGTTCAAATGATGTCTCATTTAAGACAGGCTGCCAATGAATTAGGAAGAACGATACTAATGGTTATGCATGACATAAATTTTGCAGCTCAGTACTCTGATAGAATTTGTGCAATGAAAGAGGGTAGAATTGTTGCCTTTGGAACTGTAGAGGAAATTATGAATTCGGAACTTTTGACGGATATTTTTGAAACGGAAATAAAAATTATAAAGGGTCCGCAAGGTCCCTTGGCTGTATTTTAATAAATAGGACCTTAAGAAATTTTAAAATCTTATTTATTATAAATCAAATATGGAGTAGAAAAACTTGCTCTGATATATGAAATTATAAAAGTAAGAATTTCTATTAAATAATAATGGGGATGCAAATCTTCAATTATAATAAAGTATTAAATTCTATAGATAAACCATAAAATCTGAGTAGGGAATTTCCTATTCAGATTTTTAAGTTTATGATTAGTGTATTTAAAATATTATTTTTTGGTTTCCACCAAATTTTATGTTGATAAATTTTTATTCTTTAGAAATTGCATAAAGTTAGAATTTACCCTTTAATGAAAATAAAATAAGTATTGTAAAATATTTCTAAAATAGAAAAGCTCTGGAAACTAATAGGATTTGGACCTCGTAGCTTTAATATTATTTAAATAGTTTTAACAAGTATCCGTACCCCTCAGCTTCCATTTCTTCCCTAGGTATAAATTTAAGAGAAGCGCCGTTTATGCAATACCTCAATCCTCCAAGCTCCTTAGGTCCGTCATTAAATACATGGCCAAGGTGTGAATCACCAAGCTTGGATTTAACTTCGGTTCTGCGGTAGCCGTAACTTAAATCTTCTTTTTCTTCTATTAATTCATCGCTTATAGGCTTTGAAAAACTGGGCCAACCGCAACCTGCATCAAACTTTTCATTAGAGGAGAAAAGAGGCTGACCTGTAGTAATATCTACATAAATTCCCTCTTGGAAACTTTTATCATAGTTGCTGGAAAAAGGTTTTTCTGTAGCTGAATTTTGAGTTACCTCATACTGGAGTATTGAAAGCTCTTTTTGCAAAGTATCATCGTCTTTTTTATAGTAGTCGTCGCTCCAAAGAGGATCTTCTGTAAGGAGATGGTCTCCTTTTTTAGGTAATGAATTAAAGCTTATGTGACAATATCCGCCGGGATTTTTCTCCAAATATTTTTGATGGTATTCCTCAGCAACACTTAAATTTTTTAAAGGTAAAACTTCAGTTACTATTTTGTTATTGTATCTTAACTGTTCCCTTTCAATAAATCTTTCAATAATATCTTTATCTTTTTCGTCAATGTAATAGATACCGCTTCTATACTGGCTGCCAATGTCATTGCCCTGTTTATTAAAGGAAGTGGGGTCAATAATTTTAAAGAAGTATTTTAAGATATGGTTTAAGTCTATTATCTCTGGATTATACTCTATAAATACAGCTTCAACGTGATTGGTATTTTCATTACATACTTGTTCATAACTTGGATTTAAAAAATCTCCGTTACCATATCCTACAAAGGTTCTAACAATTCCGGGCATTTTCATAAAGTAAGCTTCCACTCCCCAAAAACACCCGCCGCCAAGGACGATTCTTTCATTACCATTGGAAACTTCAATATCTGTTCCACTGGAAAGTAATATATCTTTCATACTTACACTCCTAACAATAATTATTTAAACTTGCTCTATATCAAATACCCAAATTATATTAATATATTCTATATTGAAATTGATATTTAACTATTTATTAAAAAAATAAGTTTGTAATATGAAAGAGCTTAGGTATATGGTAAAGTTGTGATAATGAATAAAAAAGAGATTACAATATGGTGCACTTAGTCTATTGTGACAATGTAGGAAAAAAAGGCCAAAGAGTCTTGGATAAAATTTTAAGTGGAAATAAGACCATGGTTGTACGAGGAGCGGCGGGAAGGAAAATACCTCATAGTAGAGTATTTGAGGGAGAAGTCCTTTACTTTATGGAAAAGGGAAGTGCGGAGATTTCTGCCAAAGCGGTTGTAAAAGACGTACAAAACTATGTAGAACTTACAGATGAAGAAATAACAAAAGTCTTGGAAGAAAATCAATCTAAGTTAAATTTATCAGATAAACAAAAAACCAGATGGCATAAAAAATGTCTGTGTTTAGTTGAATTTGAAAATGTAGAGGAAATTACACCCTTGGATTTTGATCATCAGAGAAATATGGATGATTGGTTAATTATAGAAAAAATTGAAGATGTTCTAGTAGGTACAAGTATTCCCTATAACTATGACAAGTCAAAATTTTAGGCGGGGAAAATATGGCAATGTGGAATCCTTGGAGAGGTTGCAGAAGATATAGTGAAGGCTGTAAATATTGCTACATCCACAAGGGAGATATTAAAAGAAATATAAAGACCGATGAAATTATAAAGACTAAGGATTTTTATAAACCCATAGAGAAATTTAAAAACGGAAATTATAAAATTAAATCAGGTACAGTATATTTATGCTTTTCAACTGACTTTTTAATTGAAGATGCGGATAAATGGAGAAGGGAATGTTGGGATATTATTAAAGAGCGTTCAGATTTATCTTTTCTATTTTTAACTAAGAGAATTGACAGATTTTTAAAATGTATTCCCAAGGATTGGGGAGAGGGATATGAGAACGTAACAGTATGTTGTACTGTGGAAAATCAGGAGACTGCTGATTATAGACTGTCCATATTTAAAGAACTTCCCATTAAACACAAATGTATTACAGCTCAACCTTTAATTGAGAAAATAGATATATCTAAATACCTAAAGGGTGTTGAACATGTAGTAGTAGGCGGAGAATCGGATAATAATGCAAGACCTTTAAATTACCAATGGGTTTTGGACATTAGGGAGCAGTGTATTAAAGAAAAAGTCAACTTTGAATTTAGACAGTGCGGTACATATTTTATAAAGGATGGAAGAGGATATAAGTTGCAGACTAAGGATTTAACCTCTCAAGCACGAAAGGCAAATATTAACTACTATATTAAGTAGTAGTTAGAAGTAAATTTAAAGAGTAGGGAAAATTTTTAACTATAAAATTTTAAAAATGGCTAAAGAACATTGGTACAGTATTTTAACCGAGATTTACAAACTTAAACAATAGGCAGGGGAATTATAAAGTGTGAATTAATTGAAGATATAACAAAGCTGCATACTACGAAATTGGGAGTGGAGCGAATAAAAAGAAATCTTTACTTGGAGAATGAAAATATTGTAAATTGGTTTATAGAGCAGATATTAAAAGATGAGGTTGAAATTTCAAGAAAAGGTAAAAACTATTATGTAACTGTTAACAACGCCATAATAACTGTAAATGCAAGTAGCTACACCATTATTACAGCCCATATAATAAAGAGATGAGATATTATTAAACAATTGAGGAGGCTTAATGTATTATCCTATTCAAATACCTTATAAACTTGATGAAAATTTTTTAAAACACATTAAATATAATGAAGAAAAAGTTAAAGAACTATCGAATTTTGTAATTTGCTATTGGGAAATGATTCCCAGAACAAAAGAGAATATTCATATTAACAATATTATTATAACTGACGGCTGTATAGACTTGGTAGTAGATTTTGACAATAAAGTTGTGGGCTTTTCTGGAATGAGCACTACTGATTTTAACTTTACTGTAAGTCTTCCAGGTAGGTTTATGGGACTAAGGTTCTTGCCTGGTGCTTTTTATCAGTTGACGGGAATTTCAGCCTCTATAGCTATGGATAATTTTTTAAATATTCAAGAAGTCTATGAAGATTTTGATTGTCAAAGATTTTTAAATTTAAGTTTTAATGAGGCAAAGACTTACTTACTTGATTTTATAAAAATTAAATTTGAAAGTTTAAATCCAAGCACTTATACGCTTTTATTTAACAAGTTATGTGAAAATCCTCCCTCTACTGCTAGGGAATTACATATGCTATTAAATTTAAGCGCAAGTCAATGTCAAAGGAATTTTATAAAACACTATGGCATTGGACCTAAGAAAGTTCTTTCTATTTTACGATTTCAAAAATGTCTTAGAATTTTAACCTCTACTGAATCAAAACCGATAGATATATTGGAATTGGTTCAATACTACGATCAATCTCATTTTATTAATGACTTTAAAGGAAATATTGGGATCACCCCCTTTGAACTTCTTTCAAAATATAGAGATGACTGATTTTTCCAATACACTTAGTAGTGAATTTGATATTTTATTATTGAGGGGTGATAAAATGTTTAAAAGTATGGTAACTAATTTAATGGTGGAAGATGTTAAAGAGACAATTGATTTTTATGAGGATGTGCTGGGATTTACTCTTATTACTTCCGTTCCCAATAAAAAAGATGGATTCCAATTTGCAATAATGTCAAAGGATGAGTTTAATTTAATGGTACAGGAAAGAACAAATTTTATTGAAGAGTATCCGTCTTTAGGGATAGAGAAAGTTCAGCCTTCTGTCAGTTTGTACATTCAAGTTGACAATTTAGAGGAGCTTTACTTGGAATTAAAGTCCAAGCATAAACTTCTCTTGGATATGCATACTACTTTTTACGGTTTAAAGGAATTTGCCATAGTAGACAATAGTGGATATGTTCTGACCTTTACCGAATTTATTGCTAATTAGCAAAGTGTAGTTTACTTAAGTTAGTGAAAATAAAAATATATCAGTAAATATTTACTGAAAATTAAGGTGGAATTTATGTTAATATGTCAAAGCTGTGGAATGAATATTTCAAGTGATGAGCATAAGGGTGTAAATTCAAATGGATCTCTTTCTTATGAATACTGCGCCTATTGTTATAAAGATGGAAAGTTTAACAATAATTTAACTTTAGAAGAATATGTGGAAATAGGTTTAGAATATTCACCTGAATATCAAAAGGCGAAGACGGAAGCTGAAAGAGAGATAATAAGGGAACAAACGAGAGAATATCTTTCAAAATTAAAAAGATGGAAATAAAGATAAAAGTCCTGCTGAGATTATAGCAGGATTTTATATTATATAGAAAGCTAAATTTTATGTTTACTATAGATGATTTAGAGTATTTTTAATAATTTAATGTCAAATTATAATTGTCATTATATTTAACACGATGCAACACTAGAAATTAAATTTGGCAAATAAATTTTTATCTAAGTGATTGATAATTTCTTTAGTTAAAATTAAATATTCTTAGAACAAGCTAGGATTGTAGCTGTTTTGTTGTGTGATTTTTGCTTGTTTAATTTCAAACCGCCTTTGCTTTTCAAATTCGTTTTTTTGGCGTGATTTTATTTTTCTCTCAATTTTATTTGCTTCATATTGAATTTGTAAAGCCTGTTGAGCCTTTGTTCCAATACCGATTTCTTTCATTTGCTTGCTTATTTCTCTTTGTTTTCTTTTGGGGTTAATGATTTGTTCATCTTTTAGCTCTCCTTTAAAGGTTTTACTAAACTGAAGATTTTTCTAGTTTTTTTATTATAAGATAAAAGAAAGGGAAAGGGAAAATAAATCTTATAAGTTTGGCGGTGGAGTACCTTTTATCTCCCGAGTATCCTTTATAGAAAAGGTTAAGTGGATTTAAAGCTAAGGTATAGTTATAATAATAGACAGGGTAAGCCCTTAATATAAATTAGGAGAATGCTGTTTGAAAAAGAATAAGACATTGGAGATTGTAGTACTCTAGAGGTTGAGATAATTTCAAGAACCTCTAATATATTAAAATCAAATTATTTTAGGAGGACTACAATGAAAAATATAGTACGTTTGGAAAATTGTAATGATTACAGTGAAGTGGAAAATTTAACGAGAGAGGCATTTTGGAATGTCTACCGTCCCGGCTGTACGGAGCATTATATTTTGCACCGTTACAGAAAATTGCCGGAGTTTATTCCACAGCTTAGCTTTTTAATTGAAGATGAAGGAAAAATTGTGGCTCATATTATGTACAGTAAGGGAGAGATAATTTGTGATAATGGTAAAATAATTCCCATAATTATCTTCGGACCTATTTCCGTCTTGCCTGGCTATCAGGGTAGGGGCTATGGAAGTGAGCTGATAAATTACAGTTTGAATAAAGCTAAAGATATGGGCTTCGGAGCTGTTGTAATAACAGGAGATCCAAAGTATTATCAGCGTTTCGGTTTTGAAAATGCAAGGTCAAGGGGTATATATTATTCTGATTTGCCAAGAGATGAGGAGATGCCCTTTCTTATGGTGAAAGAATTAAAAAAGGGATATTTAAAAGAGGTTATAGGAACTTACAAAGACCCCTCAGGTTACCTTGTAGATAATAGTGAAGTTGCTGAATTTGATTTAAAATTTCCCATAAAGGAAAAGTTAAAATTACCGGGACAATTGATTTAAATTTAAGAAGAGCAGTCCTACTTAAAATAGTGGAACTGCTCTTTAAATAAATATTAAAAAGGTTTTGAAGTGATGTAATGTTTATGTAGAGACTAAATAAATATGAACTTTAGATTTTATTAAATTTATTAAAATAAAGACAAAATTGCATAGTAATAAAAACTTTAGGGTATAAAAATTTAGACAAAGTTCACTAAACCTTTTAGAACAATAGAAATAAAAAGGAGGTTTTTATGAAATTTGATGTTTTAAGGAATAAGTATCCGTCAAGGCGTAGTGTAGTATATGGTAGAAAGGGAATGGTCTGTACTTCTCAACCTTTGGCAGCTCAAGCAGGTCTTGATATGTTGAAAAAAGGTGGCAATGCCATAGATGCGGCAATAGCAACGGCAGCAGCTATGACTGTACTTGAGCCTACTTCCAACGGTATAGGGGGAGATGCCTTTGCTTTGGTATGGGTTGACGGAAAGTTACATGGATTAAATGCAAGCGGAGTAACTCCTAAACTTTTAAATGAGGATTTAGTACGCAGTCTTGGATATGATGAAATGCCAAAAAGAGGTTGGCTACCTGTAATGGTACCCGGTGCTCCATCAGCTTGGGCGGAGTTATCTGAAAAATTTGGCAAATTGCCTTTTGAAGTGGTTTTGGAACCGGCAATTGAATATGCAGAGGAAGGATATGCAGTAAGTCCTATAATATCAAAATTGTGGGAAGATGCCTACGTTGAGTTTAAGGCAAGTTTTAAAGGAGATTGTTTTAAACCTTGGTTTGATACATTTGCGCCTAAGGGCAGAGCGCCTGAAGCAGGAGAAGTTTGGTGTTCAAAAGAGCTTGCCAACACTTTAAGAGCTATTGCTAAAACAAAATCTCAAGATTTTTATAAAGGAGGTTTGGCAACTGAAATTGATAAATTTTCCAAGGGAACTAATGGATATTTGCGTAAAGAAGATTTAGAAAACTATTGGTGTGAATGGGTTGAACCTATATGTACAGACTATAGAGGTTATGAGGTTTGGGAAATTCCGCCTAACGGTGATGGAATTGTGGCTTTAATGGCATTAAATATATTAAAGGGTTTTGATTTTACTGAAAGAGATACAGTGGAAACTATACATAAGCAAGTGGAATCAATGAAGTTAGCCTTTGTTGACGGAAAGAAATACGTTTCGGATAAAAATTCCATGAAGGTTACAGTGGACCAATTGCTCTCTGAAGAATATGCTTTGGAGCGAAGAAATTTAATAGGTGATAAGGCATTGATGCCTGAACCGGGAGAGCCTCACAGCGGAGGGACTATATACTTATGTACTGCTGACGGTGAAGGAAATATGGTGTCCTTTATTCAAAGTAATTATTTGGGCTTTGGCTCGGGAGTAGTAGTTCCGGGAACGGGTATAAGTTTACAAAATCGAGGGATTGCCTTTAACTTAAATAAGGGTGATGAAAATTATTTGGAACCCTGTAAGAAGGCCTTCCATACTCTTATTCCCGCATTTTTAACTAAGGATAAAAAGGCAATAGGACCTTTTGGAGTTATGGGTGGCTATATGCAACCGCAAGGGCACCTTCAGGTAGTTTCCAACACTATAGATTTTAATATGAATCCGCAAGAGGCTTTGGATGCTCCAAGATGGCAGTGGATAGGAGGAAAGGAAATTCAAGTGGAAAGGGGATTCTCCTATAGTTTGACAGAGGAATTAGTTAGACGAGGTCATAAGGTAAGTGTACTTCCGGAATCTATATCCTTTGGTAGGGGTCAAATAATATGGAGAGATGAAAATGGAGTTTTAATGGGCGCAACAGAACCGCGAACAGACGGTACAGTTGCTGCCTGGTAATATAAGCGATGGGTTGCCATCGCTTTTTATATTTGTATATTAAAATGCTTTTAGCAATAGTATTAAAACTCCATTTTATAGTTATGAAATTTATAAATATAATGATTAAATTAAAACTTTTAAATTTTTAAGGCCTTTAAATTTTCAATTTAAAAGCTTTTTTCAGTTTAAACTTTTAAAACTGAATGTTTTTGTTTAAAGTTTATTATATTCTTTTAAAACAGCTGAATTTATAACCTTTCGGGGTATGTATTAGATAATATGATACATATGAGGTTTGGATTTAAAAAAATGGGAAGTGGGTTTTGAATAGTATTTCCCGAGAAGTTTGGAAGTTTAAAGGAGGAGAGAAATTTGATAGGTGCAATTATTGGAGATATTGTAGGTTCACGCTTTCAATTTGATAATTTTAAAAATAAGGACTTTGAGTTTTTTACTGAGGAGTGTACAATAACCGATGATAGCATTATGACCTTTGCCGTAGCCAAGACTATTATGGACACTACTAATATGATGAAAATCACTTTAGAGGAAGGGAACAGTGACAGATATTATTTTCTAATTGAAAATATGGTAGTGGAATATATGCAAAACTTTGGTAAAAGGTATCCCTACTATGGCTATGGACAGATGTTTGGAGAATGGCTCTTCAGTGAAAATCCAAAACCTTATAAGAGCTATGGAAATGGAGCGGCAATGAGAATAGTGCCTGCAGGTTTTATTGTAGGCTCCGAAGAGGAAGTGCGTAAGTTATCCGGTGTTATAACCGGTGTAACACACAACCACCCTGAGGGCTTAAAAGGAGCTGAAGCAGTGGTAATGGCAATGTTTTTATCAAGGCAGGGTTGCAGTAAAAGTGAAATAAAATCTAAAATTGAAAAAGATTACTACACTTTAGATTTTTCCCTAGATGAATTAAGAGAAACCTATACCTTTGATTACACCTGTCAAGGAACGGTTCCACCGTCTATAGTGGCCTTTTTAGAGTCCACCTCCTACGAGGATGCAATTAGAAATGCCGTTTCACTGGGAGGCTACAGCGATATTGTAGCAAGTATTACAGGCGGAATTGCGGAGGCTTACTATACAGTTCCCGGAGAATTTAAGGAGGAAGCTTTAACTTACTTAGATGGATATTTAAAAAAGATATATTCTGATTGGACTTCTTTTACAGAAGAAAACTCCGAAGTTTAAGGGTTTGTTGTTTAAGGAAATAATATTAAGTCTTTAGACAATTTAAATCAAAAAAGATTTGGTTAATAAACTTTAAATTAGCAGTTTAAAATTAATTTAGACTGTTAATTTTTTTTGTTGTATAATAAATTGAATGAATATTTAAAATAGAATTATTGGAGCTGATTTTTTGAGTAATAAGAAATATAATGTATACTTATTTTCTTTTGCACTTGCTTTATTAATTACAGTGAGCTCTTTATTTATTAGTAGTTACGGTTATGGGGAAGGATTATTTACAAATTACTTTAAGGAATTTGAAATATTTTTATATAATTTTATACCTATTTTTATTTTAATAGTTATATTTAGCTTTTTATTTAAGTCGCTTCGACTTTCTTTTTTGTTATGGTCTTTGGCCCTAAATATAATGGCCTATATTAACTATATCAAAATAATTTATAGGGAAGAGCCTTTTTTGGCAAGAGATGTAGCTTTAATAAATGAAGCCTATACTATGTCCAAGCAGTATGATTTAAATCTGAACTCGCCTAATTTTATGGTCTTGTTGGGAGTAATTGTACTTACTGTTGTAATTTTTATACTTCTCGGAAGGGCTTCTTTTAATTATGAGCTTAGATTTAGAAAAGCAACTGTATTTACTTTGATTTTAATTTTAATTACCAATATATTTGTATTTGATTTTGAAAAATACCATGCACTGGGCGTTGGAAGTAAGTTGAATATGTGGATTGAAATAGAAAGCTACCAATCAAAGGGTTTTTTATATCCCTTTATCTATTCAATAAAATCTTCAAAGGCCTATAAGTATCCTGAATATAATGAGAAAAAAGCGGAGGAACTTTATAATTCCTATAGTTATGAAAATATTTCCGAAGATAAAAAGGTAAATGTCGTTGTGATTATGTTAGAGTCCTATAAGGATTTTTATAAATTTCAAAATGAATCTTTTGAATTTGAAAGAAATCCCTACGAGTATTTTCAAAAGCTGCAAGGTGAATCTATTGCAGGAAATCTAGTAGTTAACTCCTTTGGCGGGGGGACATTTTTAACTGAGACGAATTTCCTAACGGGCTATAAGCACAATCCTCCTTTTAATAAGGAAACGCAGTCCTATGTAAGGTATTTAAATGAGCAGGGTTATACATGCTACGGTTTTCATCCAAATGTGGGTAGTTTCTACAATCGAAACAACATCTATCCTAAATTGGGATTTCACGGGTTTTATGAATATTACAATGCCTTTCAAAATATTTCAGGTGGATTGGCCATGGACAACTCCTTCTATCCTTTTTTAAATGAAAAGTTTGATGAGGAGACGGCGAAGGGGCCTTACTTTTCCTTTGGAGTAACCTATCAAAATCACGGTCCCTACTCTACAAATGCAGGAGAGGGTACCTATATTAAGTGGAAGGATCACTATGAGGAGAAATGGTACAATTATTTTAACAACTACTTAAGAGGTATTGATGAAGCCACTCAGGCTATGGAGATTTTAGTGGAGCATCTGAGAAGTTCCGATGAGCCGACGGTACTTGTAATGTTTGGCGACCATTGTCCTTCAATGGGAGATAACAAGGTGCTTTTTGATATGTTTAATATAGAGCACAGTCTTGACCAATCTACAGGTATTAGAAATATGTATGAAACACCTTACATTATTTGGGCTAACAATGCGGCAAAGGCAACATTGGAAAATGATTTTGTGGGAGTGGGAAGAGATTTGGAGCCGGCTTTTTTAATGAGTGAGGTATTTAAGTATATTGGCTGGAAGGGAAATCAATACAACCAATTTTTACAGGATTTTACTGAAAGTGTGTCCATTTTAAAGGAAACCTGGTTCGTAATAGATGAAGAGGCGACAAATGCGCCAAGTGAGGAACAGGAAAAGAAAATAGAAGAATTTAAAAATATTGAATATTATACATCTCATATGTTGGATTAAAAATTTAAACCGGCGCTTAGGCGTTGGTTTTTTATTTTACAGTTGAATTTGTGGGACTGGAAATTAACTTTAAAATCAATAAGGCAAAGTATAAGTAAAAGTTATAAACAACTTTAAAATTAAATAAATAAGAAAAGTGGATTTGATTATTTTACATAGTAGAAATATAATAAAATTACAAATTTACAGGGGGTACAGTATGGAAAACAAGATACTTCTTTTGGAAGATGATTTAAGTTTAATAGATGGACTTGAATATTCATTAAGGAAAAATGAATATAGTGTGGATGTTGTGCGCTCAGTAAGCGAGGCTAAAAAGAGTTTGGATTTAAAGGAATATAATTTATTACTTTTGGATATAGGACTTCCTGACGGTACGGGATTTGAAGTATGTGAATATGTTAGAGCAAAGGGAAACAATGTACCGATAATTTTTTTAACTGCTTTTGATGAGGAAATAAATGTAATCAGAGGTTTGGACAGCGGCGGTGATGATTATATTACCAAGCCCTTTAAAATGGGAGAATTATTTTCCAGAATAAGGGCGCTGTTAAGAAGGACAAAGAGTTTAAAGGAAGAGGAAGTTAAAAAGACTGTCCATGGAGATATTACTATAGACTATCTTAATTCGGAGATAAAATTAAAAGATGAGGTACTTGATTTAACAAGTGCGGAATATAAATTGTTAAGTTTGTTGGTTCAAAATTCAGGGCAGACTGTAATGCGTGAGACCATCTTAAATAGACTTTGGGATGAGGGAGGAAACTTTGTAGACGACAATACTCTTTCAGTATATATACGAAGACTTAGAGAAAAGTTGGAAGAAAATCCTTCAAAACCGAGACGTATAATAACCGTAAGAGGTTTCGGATATAGGTATGACGAGGTGGATGAATGAATTATTTAGAAGATGAAAGAGCTAAAAAACTTTTAATTAAAATAGTGGGCATATCCCTACTGTTAATGATATTAACGGTTTTTATTAGTTACGGTATTTCAAACTCTCTAAAGAACTTTTTAATTGAAGATAGAGCTGCAATGGCAGGTTCTCTTTTAGAGCAGGGAGTGTCGGAAGAAATTGTGGCAAAATCCCTAATGAATGATTTGGGAAACAGTGAAGAGGGGATGAAATTACTTAGTAAATTGGGATTAAAGGAAAGTACCAACATTCTTTTTGTAAAGGGACTTTCCAAATTTAATCTTATATTGACAGCTAAGCTTTTAATTGTCGTCCTTATATTTTCTGCCATTATGGGAATTTTTATTACGAGTTTTTTAAAGGAACGGGAAAGGACTTATGAAGATGCCGGTAGAATAATAGGTCAATTTAAAAAAGGAAATTTCGGGGAACATCTGCCTCGTAAGGAAAGAGGGGCACTTTTCCAACTGTTTTCTGAAGTAGATGACCTATCTATGATTTTGAAAACTAAAATTGAAAGGGAAGTAGAGGGAAAAAGATTTATAAGAGATACGGTTTCCGACATTTCTCATCAGCTAAAGACTCCTCTCTCGGCAATTAGCATTTACAATGAAATTATTATAGAAGAAAGGGAAAATCCTGAAAAGGTTGTGGAATTTTCTGAAAAGATAAGGACTTCAATTACAAGAGTTCAGGATTTAATAGTACTCTTGTTAAAGATTACAAGGCTGGATTCGGGGAGTATTGAATTTGAAAAGCAGGAGTACTATATTGGAGATTTAGTAAGTAAGTCTATAGACCAGCTAAGGGATAGGGCGATTAAGGAAGGTAAAAACCTGATTGTCAAGGGAGATGAAAATGAAAAAATAATATGTGATTTGCAGTGGACAAGTGAAGCAATAGGAAATATTGTAAAAAACGCAATAGATTATTCCAAGGGAGGCGATGAAATAAGTATTAGCTGGAGTAAGTCACCGACAGCTACTGAAATAATAATTTCCGATAATGGAAGGGGAATAGGGGAAGAGGATATACACCATATATTTAAAAGATTTTATCGTGGTAAGAACTCTGAAGACTTTCAAAGTGTAGGTTTAGGTTTGCCTCTTGCCAAATCCATAGTGGAAGGTCAGAATGGAATTTTAACAGTTGAAAGTACAATTGGAGCGGGAACTGCTTTTACTTTATCATTCCTTACAAAATTGTAAGGTAAAATTCATCTGGCAGTAAGCTTTAGATGGTACTATTTCTACAGAGGTGAAAATATGGAAATTTTAAAAGTTGAAAATTTATATAAAACCTATGGCAAGGGAGTTAATAAGGTGGAGGCGCTAAAGGACGTATCCTTTGCTGTGGATAAGGGAGAGTTTGTTGCAGTAATAGGAGAGTCGGGTTCAGGTAAGAGTACTCTTTTAAACTGTATAGGAGCTTTAGATAATCCAACATCGGGAAAGATTTATTTAGATGGTGAGGATATATTTGCCTTAAAGGAAAAATCCAGAACTATTTTTAGAAGGAGAAATATAGGTTTTGTATTTCAAAACTTTCAATTGATTTCAGAGTTGACTGTGGAGCAAAATATAATATTTCCCATACTCTTAGATCATAAAAAACCTAAAAGCGAAGATGTAGAGGAGATTTTAGAGGTATTGAATTTAAGAGACAGGAGAAATCATCTTCCAAGTGAACTTTCAGGGGGGCAACAACAAAGAGTAGCTATAGGACGTGCTCTTATTACCAAGCCTATGTTAATATTAGCCGATGAGCCTACGGGAAATTTAGACACCAAGAACAGCAGAGAAGTGGTGGACCTTTTAATTAGAGCTTCAAGGGAATTTCAACAAACTATAGTAATGATAACTCATAATATCAATTTAACTTCTTCTGTAGATAGAGTGCTTAAAATTACAGACGGCACTTTAACTGATTTAGGGGGAAAGACAGATGAAAAGTTATCTTGATTTAGTAAAGATATCCGCCAAAGAAAACAAGCGAAAGTATAGAATGACTATAATCTGTATAGTCCTAGCTGTATTTTTAGTATCTTCCATATTTGGAATGGCTGAAATGGAAATTAGAAGTCAAAAAATGCAAATTACTAAAGACGCAGGAAATTGGCACTACGGCTTTGAAATAAATAGAGAAGATGCTGAAATGATAGGATTAAGACCTGAGATAAAAGTATCGGGATGGTATTCTCAAATAAATGCAAATCAGGGCTATACTCTTAGAGATACAGGTGTTGCAATAGTGGGAATGGATGAAGGACCCTTTAATGAAATTTTCAAAATAGAAATTTTAGAGGGAACTTATCCCAAAGCCGAAAGGGAAATTCTACTGTCTGAAAATGCAAAGAGAGATTTAAAACTTTCACTAGGAGATGAGGTTACTTTAAAATCTCCAAGTGGTGAGGAATTAAATTTTAAGGTTTCAGGATTTTCAGAAGGGAATTCAAGAATATTAGCTGAAGGACATATAGGAGCGTTCTTAACTGACAGCTCCTATGGGAAAAACATTACAGAAGGAAATGATTTCAGCAGTTTCCTAGTTAGATTTTCTCCTTACAGCAATATGTCTAAAATTCTTGGAGAAATAAAGGCGGACTATGGTATTTCTTCAGAACAGGTTATGTCTAATAGCAAGTTACTGGGAGTTTTAGGACAGAGTAGAATGAGCTATATGATGCAACTTTACTATATAGCTTTTATCCTTTTTATATTGGTAATGCTTGCGGGGATATTAATGATAGCCAGCAGTTTAAACTCAAATGTAATACAGAGAGTTGAATTTTTTGGAATGATGCGCTGCTTGGGTGCTACTGAAAAACAGGTTATGAAATTTGTCAGAAGAGAAGCCCTAAGTTGGTGTAAGGTGGGAATTCCCATAGGTATAGCTTTAAGCGTGGTAGTTGTTTGGATATTGTGTGCCATACTTAGATTTGCAAGTCCACATTATTTTGCGGAACTGCCCGTGTTTGGAGTGAGTTTAGTAGGTGTGGTCTTTGGAGCAATCGTGGGAATTTTAACGGTTTTACTGGCTGCTCAGTCCCCTGCTAAAAAGGCCTCAAAGGTATCTCCCTTAGCTGCAGTAAGCGGGAATGCCAACGGAATTAAGGCGGTAAAAAAAGCTGCCAACACCAAAGTTTTAAAGGTGGAATGGGCTTTGGGTATAGAGCATGCAAAATCGAGTAAGAAGAACTTTCTTTTAATGGTTAGTTCCTTTGCCTTAAGTATAGTCTTGTTCTTGGGTTTCTCCGTAATGATTGACTTTATGGACCATGGAGTTCAGCCTCTTCAACCCTATGCTCCGGACTTTACAATAGAAGCGGAGGATATATTAATCAGTAGAGATAAGGCAGAAAAAATCAGGGGAAAAGATGGCGTGAAGTTTAGTTATAAAACTATGACTATGGATTCAATTGAAGGAGAATCTAAGGGAGAAAACTTTAAATTAAATTTAATTTCCCATGATGAAGCTCAATTTAACTGGGCAAAAGAAAACTTGCTGGAAGGCTCTATGGAAGATGTTAAAAAGGGAGAAGGAGTTTTAATAGTAAAAGATTCCCTGTATAATAATTCTGTAGAAATGGGAGATATTATTAATATAAATTTAGAGGGTGAGATTAAAAGTGTAGAAGTAGTGGGAATTTTATCTACTTCACCCTATATGAACCTTGGAAATTTAAATGTAGTTACCTCAGAAGAAACCTTTGAAAACCTAACAGGACAAAGTGATTACAGTACTTTATATCTTCAATTTGAAAAGGACATTACTGAAGAGGACATTGAGGAGATAAAAGCTTTTGCAGGAAGTGAATTTAACTATGGAGATATGAGAATGGGAAATAAGGAAGTAAGGGGAATTTATTATTCCTTTGCCCTCTTTGTCTATGGTTTTATAGCTGTAATAGCTTTAATTACAGTATTTAATATAAGTAACAGCGTATCTATGAGCGTATCTGCAAATATGAAACAGTACGGATTTATGAGAGCCATTGGAATGAACGATGAGCAACTGGTAAAAATGATACTTGCTGAAACGCTGACCTATTCAATAGCGGGAGCAGCAGTGGGATGTTTAATCGGGATTCCTTTAAATAGATTTATTTTCAATGGAATGGTAACTTCCTACTGGGGGGCACAGTGGACAGTGCCGATTTTTGAAATAGTTATTATACTTGTCTTGGTAATAGTGACATCTATAATTGCAGTATACAGTCCGACAAAGCGAATTAAAAATATGTCCATTGTAGAAACTATAAGGTCAAATTAAAAAGCCGGAGTTATAAAGACTCCGGTTTCTCTTATAAAATAATTAAATATTGCTTAGATAACAGTGCAGCTTTATATAAGTCTGTACTTTTTTAATTTAACTAATATTGAATTTCTTTTTTATAAATTCTATAGATAATATCTCTTTTAGCTCCGAATTTTTCCACATCTGTAATCATGGCTTTATTATATTCCCAAATTGTAGAGCCCTCCAGTTGGGAATAATTTTTATTAATAGCATTGGCAAAACACTTAAAATAAATTGCAGCTGAAACGCCTTTTTTTCTATATTCGGGAACTACGAACAAAACAAACATTCTGATTTTTTTAATTTTCTTTCTATAGTAAAGGAATTTAACTAAGCCTGCAAGTCCCATTTTCCCCTTTAATTTAATTAAAATTTCATTGTAATCGGGGAGAGCTATGTTAAAACCTATGGGTTTTTCTTCACTATTTCTAGCGATGCAGATAAAGTCAGTGTCCATAAAGGGTCTTAGCAGTTGAAAAGTTTCGTGAATTTCTTCAAGGCTAAGAGGTTTAAAGTCCTTCCACTCACGAGGAAGTGCAAGGTTTAAAACTTCATATATATCTGATAGATCCTTATCTAAATCTTTTAAATTAATAGTATCAATTCTGTAGTTAAACCTCTTTACAATTTTAGGCAGAATTTCTTTTATCCTGTGAACATTATCTCTTAAATCCTCTTTATCAGCCCTATAGGCATAGCAGTCATAGTATTTTGTAAAACCGTAATCCATCCAATAATCATTGTAGTACTTAAAGTTATATATGTTCATTACAGTGGGAGGGGTATTGAATTTATTTACTACAAATCCCCTGTGGTCTTCGCCGCCCGGTAGGGAAACCGGCCCTTTAATAAAATCCATACCATGCTCCTTACAAAATTCAAGGGCCTTATCTAAAAGTAAATTTGAAACTTCTACATCTTCAATAGATTCAAATTCCGCGATATATCCGTTTTTTTCACTATGGTAGCTATTAAGTTCTATATCTATAAAAACTAAAAGTCTTCCAACTACTTTAAAATCTTTAATAGCTAGAAACAACTTGTGGGGACATGATGAAAGAGAATTATTTTTTCCCTTTAAGTATAAGAGGTAGTCCTTTTTAATGGGAGGAACCCAGTAGGGATTATCTCTATATAGCAAAAAGGGCAATTCTATAAAATCCAAGTAATCACTATGGCTGTTAACTTCTTTAATGGTATAACTGTGTATTTTTATCACCTCACATAATAGTGTAAACAATTGTATTGTAACATAAAAAAATAACAGAATTTATAAGAAAGATAGAAAACTTAATGAAGTCAATATAATTAGACGAAGGGACAGGTTTAAATATTACTAAATCAACGATAATTAATATCAAAATTGATTAAATAAATTTAAAAGGGGGTATAATTTTTTTGGAGGTAGATTATGGAAAATTTAATTGGAAAAAAATTGGAAGAATTTAAAACACCTATGTACCATCAGAATGCCTTTGGAGAATTGGAAACCGAAGACTTAAGAGGGAAATGGTCAGTATTTTTCTTCTACCCAGGAGATTTTACTTTTGTATGTCCTACAGAGTTGGAAGATATAGCTAAAATATATGATAAATTTGAAGAGATTGACTGTGAAATTTATGCAGTTTCAACAGATTCCGAGTTTACTCATAAGGAATGGCATGAATCTTCAGAGGCAGTGGGCAAGGCAAAGTATCCAATGGTGGCAGATAGGAACTTTTACCTATCTAAATTTTTTGGCGTTTTAATTGAGGAAGAGGGACAAGCCTTAAGGGGTACCTTTATAGTAAATCCTGAACTGGAAATAGTTGCCTATGAGGTTCACTCACCTGGTATCGGAAGAAACGCCAAGGAGTTATTAAGAAAAGTACAGGCAGCTCAATTTGTGGCCAAGTTTGGAGATAAGGTATGTCCTGCAGGATGGGAACCGGGAGATGAAGCTTTAACACCGGGAATTGATCTTGTTGGTAAAATTTAAGACATTAAAATAGACCTAAAATTTAGGTCTATATTTTTTTGCCACATTCAGGGCAGTATTTATAATCTTTTTCCAAAGGAGTACCACACTCTGTACAGTATTTTTTAAATTGAAAGCCCGGGCTTGTATTTTCAAAGTCCATATGTTTGTAATCCTCTTCATATATTGGATCTCTGTCTCTTTCTTTTTGAGATTTTTTATTTTTAGAAAATAGAGTGAAGGTATCGTCTTCTTCATCATCTTCTACAATGTCATATTCTGAAAATCTTTTTTTGGATACGGCATTTCTATAATTATAAATGGCTTCGAATATTCCCATTAAAATAAATACTATTCCAAAAAGAGGAAAGGCATAACCTATTAATTTTAAAGTCCCCTCGCTACTGCGTAAGTTGGTAGTCAAACTAAAGGCCAGTACAGTCCAAAATATTCCGAATATTATAGCTGCAATTGATCCTAAAAATCTCAAAAAGGAAGGACCTCTACCTTTTTTAATTTTTTTCATAATCAGCCTCCTTCAAGGACTGAGATAATAATAACAGAAAATTGTGAATATTAAATGAATTATTTAATTGCATTTAAGTAGGCTATAAAGTCCTTTGAGTTTAAAAGCTGAACTTCCTTGGGAAGAGTTTGGGAACTTAAATTTTCAGTATTTATTTCAAAAGCACTTTTTCCATCTTCATATTTTATATTATATTCACCTTCCAGCCCTATAAAGAAATTGGAATAAAGGCCTTGGTAATTTGAATTTGACGGCTGTATCTGAATATAATCATTATCCAGATACTTAGGTACAATTATATAATTTCCCTTTTCCTCTTCACCATAGTTTTGAAATTTAACCAATTTACTGGCAGACTTTAAATCTTCTTCAACAGGTATTATTAAAATTTTTGTTTTATCATCAGAGGATAGGTCGGTGAAAATTTTATTTATAATTCTATCCTCCTCAATTTTTAAATCTTCAACAGTCTTTAATTTACTGTTATACATCAGGGCGCTATTAAGGGCCAGTATGTTTCCCTCCGGTTTAAATAGAAAGTAAAGTTCCAAAAAAGTTCCCTTTCCACTCATAGATAGAGCCTCTAAGTATAGATTATTAGTGGCAATAAAAGTAGACTTGTCGTCGGAAAGATTAAAATGTTCCTGAATTAAGGAAAGATATTCCTCTGTAGCAGGTGAATATTTATTTATATTGTCTGATACAAGATAGGTATCTCCAACTTTTTCCAACAATATGGTCTGATCTGTATAGGATTTTTTCCGTACGCCTGAATTTATTTTTTTATAATTTACTACCATTAAATTATCTTTTTCAGTAATAAGGTTTAAGGTATCAATATTAGGTCTTAGACTTTGGATTTCCTCGGGAAGATTAATGTAGTAATCAGAAACGTATAATTTATTATCAAAACTTCTAATTATGCTATTTTCATCATTAAGCTGCTCTAAAACTTCCTTAGCGCGTTTTGGAGTGAAAGTATTTTGTAGGGCATCTTCATAGGTACTTAGATTTTCAAAAATATTACCTTGTACTCTTGAATATTCGTTACCATTAAAATTCTTTTTATCTTCAAGCTCAAAAGTTACACCTTCACCAAAGATATGTCTTGTTAAATCATAACTTTCAATGGTATCCAGCAACAGCTGTTTGGTTTTTTCATCTGCATTTCCCGTTAAATCTTCACTACCGCCGCATCCTGTTAAAAATAAGGAAAGAGATAGGGTAAGTGTTAGTAGTAATAAAATTTTTCTCATAATTCACTCCTGTGCATCAATAAAATCAACTAATTATAAACTTTAAGATTATCTATTTTGCAGATAGTCTGTAAAGCTTTTTAATTCAATAACTTTCACTTCCTCAGGGAGTTTATAAGCCGACTTAATATCCTGAGTTTTAAAATGGGAACTTACATCTTTTAATACTATATTGTAATTGCCATATAGGGCATTATAAAAATCATTTAAGCAGTAAGTTATTTCTCCGTCTTCAAGATAGGTATTTTCATCTAGGTACTTGGGTATTATGATGTAGCTGTCTTCCCTAAGTTCGGAAGAATTAAAGGAGCCATAGGAGCTGAAGTTAATTCCCGCATCTTCAATTAAATTATCATCACTGTCTTTTACATAGGCTACAAGCAGCAGCACCTGATCATCCTCAGGGTAGAGTTCTGTAAAAACACTATTTAAAACTTTCCCTTCAACTACAGTTAAATCTTCGATTGAAATAATGGGATTGCTTCTTTTACCAATGGTATATTCCTTACTTACCTTGGCAGCCTTTGTAAGTATAAATTCCGAATTTTCATAGACGTATACCCTGTAGAGAAAAAATTCTTTAACACCGTCAAAATTAATGCGATTGCTCTTAGTAATTAAAAAGCTACTGTCTTCGGATAAATTAAAGTGTTCTCTTATAAGTTTGTTATCTTCATAATCGGCAATTATCCCTAGGCTATCAATATTTTTTTGATTAGCTACTAGATATTTTCCACCTTGATTTACAAGGGATAGATATCTGGGCTCAGATACCGAGTCGCTAAAGAAAAACTTTTCAACAGTCCTATAGCTTACAATTAAAAGTTCATTGCTTTTAAATAAGGTGTCAAAAGTATCTAATGCGATTTGAGAAGGAGAGTTATGTTCCTTAAAGAAATTTGAATATTCCTTTTCAACATAGATATAATCTCCAATGGCTTTAAAGTGTTCATTGGGATAGTTTGAGAATGTTAAAATTCTTTCAGCTTCTTCTTTTACAAAAGTATTTTCTACAATGGATTTATAATTTTCATAACTGTTGTAACCGTAGCCCTTTTTGATTCTCACATATTCTTTTCCCTCTAACTCTTTTACATCTGACCTATCAAGTTCAATGGCAGGAGTAAAGGAGTTTATAACTTCATAATTGACAATTAAGTCTTGAATTTCAGTTTTTGTTTCTTCATCCATACTGCCCTTATATTCCGAAATGTCAGTGGAACATCCTGTGAAGATTAAAGTCAGAGTTAAAAACAGTGTGAGTATTGATTTTTTCATAACTTCTCCTATTTATAATTCTTTTCCAAGTACCTATATAGCTCAATGGAGTTAATATTTTTTACTCCCATAGGTAATTCTTGAACTTCTTTAATGGCTGCAGTGGTAAATTCAAATTCAACTTTGGTATCATCGCTATTTAATTTAATAAAAACGGTTCCCTCCTTATTAGTGGGGTTTATAGAAGTCATTGAAATATAGGAGTTTCCACTTTCTGAACTTATAAGTGTGTTGTAGTAATCTAAATATTTCGGAATAAAAACATAGACATCAGCAGGAACGATGACATTTTCCTTATTTTGATTTAGATATACATATTTTAAAGGATCAACTATTTCTTTATACTCAGGGCTGTTAGTATCTAAATGAGAAACTAAGAGCGTGGTATCAGGAAAACTGTTCAACTCCGTAAAAAGAGGATTTATAATCTTATTGTCCTCTATTTCCAGTTGCTCTATTTTTTCATTTTTATTGTCAATACGGCAGATGAATTTTAATTTCAATTCAGAGCCTTCTACTTCAAAGATTTTGTAAATTTTCTGTTGCAGGGCAAAATCAAAAAGACGATTATCTTCAACTATAAGAGTTGTCTTGTCATCTGTAATTTCAAAATATTTTCGGATTTTGCTCAAAGTTTCCGCATTAACAGAAAATAAACCTCGGTCGTATAAATTTTTATCAACTAGGTACTTTCCCTTTTCTTCCACTAATACCAGTGAATTGGATCTGGAGTACTTATCTGATTTTTGATTTGTCTCAGTGGGAATTTTTTCATAGCTTATAACCACTACATTATCTTTTTTTACTATTACTTTAATATTCTCAAAATTTATTTTATATTCCTTATTAAGCTCTTCAACATGGTTCTTATAATTAGAATCCATATAGAGTTTTCCGTTAATTATCTTTAAAGGAGACGTTTGGCTTTTAATATTATTTAATTTTTTGTCATATTCTTCTTTAGTGAGGGTGTTTTTTAACAATTTTCTATATTCCTCATAACTGTTTACGTTATTACCTGAAACGGGAATATAGGTGCTGTGATCCTCACGTATTAAATTATCGGTATCAAAGTCAATATCCTCACTATAAAAGTTTTCGGCTAATTCATAATTTGAAATTAAATTTGTAATTTTCTCCATTTCAGAGCGATTGAAATAGTTATAGAGATTGTCCGGATCTTTAGATTTATTTGAACAAGCCGGTAGGATAATTAGAGAAAAAGATGCTATTAACAAAAATATTTTTTTCATTTTTGCCTCCTAAATAAAAACTTACATAGCTACCTGTTATTCTATTATAAAATGAGAATAAGTGAATGTAAACGTAAGAAGTGATTAAATTAAATATATATCTAGTATTGGTTATTATAACATAGTATTATGGTATAATATTTATGTAAAAGCTATTTAGAATGGAGATTGGAGTTTGGAAAATCAATTAATTGAAAAACCTTTAAAGGATATAGAGCGTTCAATTATAAAAACCTACAGAAAAAACATTTGGGTAAAGTTTATAAGGGCGATTAATGAATTTGAAATGGTGGAAGAGGGAGATAAAATAGCTGTGGCAATTTCAGGAGGTAAAGATTCTCTCACCCTTGCAAAACTGTTTCAGGAACTGCAAAGACATGGTAAGATGAACTTTGAAGTTGAATTCATTGCCATGGATCCGGGCTTTAAAAGGGAGAATAGAAAGCTTTTGGAATATAATTGCAACTATTTAAACATACCTGTTAAAATTCACGATTCAGATGTATTTGAAGTGGCAAATAGAGTTGCAGGAGACAGCCCCTGTTATATGTGTGCAAGAATGAGAAGGGGAAATCTTTATGCAAAGGCACAAGAGCTGGGTTGTAATAAGCTTGCATTGGGACACCATTTTAATGATGTAATTGAAACTATTATGTTAAATATACTTTTTGCCGGAAATTTTAAAACTATGATGCCAAAGCTTCATTCTGATAATTTTAAGGGGTTGGAGCTTATAAGACCGATGTACTATGTGGAAGAGGAGGCCATAATTAGATTTATGAGATCCACAGGTTTAAAGGCCCTTGACTGTGCTTGTACTATTGCTGAAAAAAGAGAGGGCAATATGAGGTTTTATGTCAAGGATTTAATAAGAGAAATTAAAGATTTTCATAACAATGCAGATATTAATATTCTCAGATCTGCTGAAAATATAAATATGGGTGCAATAGTAGGGTGGAAGAACAGAAATGAAAAACATTCATTTTTAGAAAATTACAATCAGGAGGACATAGATAATATATGAAGCTTATTTCATGGAATGTAAACGGACTTAGAGCAGCAGTGAGAAAAGGGTTTGTTGACACTTTCAATGATTTTAATTCAGATATTTTTGCCTTACAGGAAATAAAACTTTCAGAGGGTCAACTGGATCTTAAATTAGACGGATATGAAATGTTCTATAATTATGCTGAAAGAAAAGGATATTCAGGAACGGCGGTTTTCACTAGAGAAAAGCCTTTAAATGTAACCTATGGAATGGGTATAGAGGAACATGACAGCGAAGGTAGAATTATAAATTTAGAGTATGATGATTTTTATTTTATAACCTGTTATACGCCGAACTCCAAGCGTAAGCTGGAAAGGCTTGAATATAGAATGGTATGGGAAGATGATTTTAGAAATTATTTAAACAATTTAAATGGTAAGAAACCAATAATTTTATGCGGAGATTTAAACGTTGCTCATAGGGAGATTGACCTTGCCAATCCTAAGACCAATAGGAAAAGTGCCGGTTTCACCGATGAGGAACGAAATAAATTTACAGAGTTGTTAAATGCGGGTTACGTTGACACCTTTAGACATTTCTATCCTGAACAGCCGGAAGAATATTCATGGTGGAGTAATTTCGCCAACTCAAGGGAGCGAAACATAGGTTGGAGGATTGATTATTTTGTAGTGTCTAATGGAATAACCAAGGATTTAAAAGACGCTAAAATTCATCAATCTGTAATGGGTTCAGATCACTGCCCGGTGGAGTTATTGTTAAAATAGGAGGAAAAATGGAAAACTTATTAACAGAACGAATTAAGGATCACTTATACTACATTGGAGTTAATGACCGTGAGACTCAACTTTTTGAAAATATGTGGCCATTGCCCGACGGTGTAGCATATAATTCATTTTTAATGACTGGAGAAAAAAATATTATAATTGATTTGGTAAAGGTAAATACTGTTAGCAGCTATATAGAAAAAGTTCAGGAGATTTTAAAGGAAGATAGTCTGGATTATATAGTTATAAATCACGTAGAACCTGACCATTCATCGGGGATTTTAAATATTTTAGAACTTTATCCCGATGTAAAATTAATATGTAATAAAAAAACGGTACCCTTTTTAAAAACCTACTATGGAATTGAGGACAATTTAATAGTAGTTTCAGAGGGAGAGACTTTGGAATTAGGTAACAGGAAACTTACTTTCTATATGACTCCAATGGTTCATTGGCCTGAGTCCATGGTTACCTATGAAGAAGAGAGTAAAACTCTATTCTCTCAAGACATATTCGGAGGATTTGGAACCTTAAACGGTGCGATTTTTGACGATCAGGTAAAGTTTGACGACAATTACTATTCCGAAACTACAAGGTACTTTATAAATATAGTTGGGAAATATGCCTCTCAAGCTCTAAAGGCCTTAAACAAGTTAAAGGATTTGGAAATAAGTACTATCTGTCCTGTACACGGTCCTATATGGAGAAAGGAACCTGAGAGAATTGTAAAGCTATACACAGATTTAGCTCAACAAAAAGTAAAGGACGCAGTGCTGATAATATATGGCTCAATGTATGGAAATACGGAGAGAATGGCTGAAGCTGTGGCAAGAGGCGTGGCAAAAGGTGGAATAACCGACATTAGAATTAGAGATGTGGGAAAAACTCCCTTCTCTTACCTATTGGCGGAAGCTTGGGAGACAAAGGGAATAATTTTAGGCTCTTGCTCCTATAACAATAATATATTTCCTCCAATGAGCTTTCTAATGGAAGAGCTAAAACAGCAAAAGATGAAAAACAATATTTGGGGAATTTTCGGTTCCTATTCCTGGAGTGGGGGTGCTCTTAAAAGGTTAAGAGAGTTTACTGAGGGAAATAAATGTGAAGTATTGGAAAGACAACCTGAAATTCAAGGTGCGGCAAATGAAGAGGAACTTAGAGAGTTGATTCAACTTGGAGAAGATATGGCAAGGGCAATTCTTGAAAGTTAATATAGCTTAGGAAAAGATGGGATAATTATCTCATCTTTTTTCTTTATAAATCTTTAACTCTTTGGTAGAATATTGATGAGGTGAAGTTATGAAGAAGACTTTAAGTATATTTTTGGCAGTACTTATGCTCTTGTTTCCTGCAAGTGGTTTTGCAAATTCACAGACAAGTGAAAATGGGGACAAGGAAATAAGGAACCAAAATATATTTGTACCAACTAAGGATGGAGTTCAAAGGGCCACCTATGAAGAAGCCCTGAAAATTGAAGAGTTAAATCAAAAATCTCTTATGGATCTTTGTGAATCCTACTTATTGGGAGATTATAAAAGCGGAAGAATTTTGGAATCCTATAATATAGATGAAATCAGGCCCATTGCTTCAATGTCAAAACTGGTAAGTTTGTTTGTAGTAATGGATAAGATTAAAGACGGAACTATCAGCAAGGATGAAAGTGTAACTATAGATAGTGAAAGCGCAAGCTTGTCGGGCTCCAGCTTTAAACTAAAGGAAAATGATGAATTTCCCCTTTGGGATTTGGTAAAGGCCTCTGTAGTAGTTTCGGGAAACGACGCGATTACAGCTTTGGCAAAACATATTTCAGGTTCTCAGGAGGCATTTGTGGGCTTGATGAACGAAAAGTGTAGGGAGTTGGGATTGGAAAATGCTAAAATGATAAATCCTACAGGACTTACAGATTATTCTTCTACTGTAGAAGATAAATCTTCAAAGGGAGAATATAATGAAATGACCACAAGGGAATTGTTTATACTTACAAGGGAAATTATCAGACAGTATCCGGAACTTTTGGAGATATCTTCAATGGACAAATTAGAAGATGAGGAAAGAGATTTTTCAGAGTACAACACCAATCCTATTTTGGGAATAGTGGAAGGTGTAGATGGTTTAAAAACCGGATATACTAACGCTTCAGGCAGATGTTTAGTTGCTACGGGACAGAGAAAGGGCGTGGAAGGCGTATCTCTTGATACAAGATTAATTGGAATTACAACGGGCTCAAGGGGAGACTGGGAAAGATATGTGGCGGCAAAAAGGCTTTTAAGTGACGGTTTTGAAAAGTATAAATATGTTGTAGTAGGTAACTTAGATAGATCTGTCACAACGGTGAAAGTTGAAAATGCCAGTGAAGTAGATGTTGAAGTATTTGAAAAAGATACCGGTTCAGTTCTTTGGGATGGAGAAAGCGAAATAAAAAAACAAATTACTATAAAACCGAATTTAAAGGCACCTATTCCTGCAGGAGAGGCTGTGGGTTCAATTACTTATAGAATGAATGGGGAACAGATTTTAACCAGTGACTTAATAGTTAAGGAAAAGGTAAATGAAAGAGGTATCTTCTTTAAACTTAGAAGTCTCTATGAGGATATTTTTACTAATATAAAAAATGCAATTTAAAAAAGACCAATATTGTGTAACTAAAATTACATAATATTGGTTTTCTTATTAGAATATAAAAACTAATAGGGTTAATTAATAGGGTTAATATTAAAAAATTTTTATTTATATTTATAGGTAAGAACGGCAATAAATATATTTATTATTAAAAATATGGCTATTGGCAGGAAAAAAATTAATACTTCAATGCCATCTCTGCTTCCCATTGCTACACCAATAAAGGATATTAAGGTGTTAATTATAAATAATACTAAAACATATAAATATAAGGTTATATATTTATATAAAGAAAATGCAATTAGCATAAGAATTAACATTATATACGGTCCCACAATAAATGGACCTGAGGGAAATATTAATTGGATAATTTCTCCCGTTGGGAAAAGCAATAGCCCTAAAAACACAACTGCAATGAGAATTCCATAATAAAATCCGCTCTGTTTAAATATCAAGTAAAACTTTCTTATTTTATTTTCTGTTTTCTTTGAAATTATTTTTTTATTCATAGCTCCTATAACCACACAAGACTGTAATATTTAAAAATTATATGGTTTTTGAACCAACTATATCAATTATACTTCTAAATAATTCTATTGAGTAATATGAAATAGTCCAGCTAAAATATACTCTCTTGAAAGCACGTTTCCTAAAATACTGATTTACTTGTCAATTTATAAATATGAATTCCAAATTATATATTGAGATTCTCTTTCCCTCAGCTTAAATAGTTTGATAGAAAGAATTTAAGTGTAGAAGAGTTTGTTTTATAATTAATATTCTTATAAAGTTGCATTTAAAAGATTATTTTAAGAACTTATTATCAACAAAGGATGACCTTAAGACATGGTTCTTGCACAAAAAACAGTAATCAGTAAAATATTGATTTCTGTTTAGACGCAAAACGAAGGGATACATATTTCATCTTAAGTTCAGCATTTTGTAATTTAAGAGAGAATAATAAAATAGGGCTACTTTGAAGTGCACCCCAAATGTTAGACATTTATGATACCATAAACAAAAACATAAGGGTATTTTTCTATGCATTAAAAAATTGCTATCGGATTGACTTTCCCTTATGTGTTTTCAACTTAATTAAAACGGTGGATCAAGTGATAAATCTCTTTGTCTATTTATCGTGGACTATGAGTTCCAAGATGTCAGGGCGTGAGTAATGACCTGCCGGATCAAAGTCCATGCGACTTAAGATGACTTGTCCCATATCTAAATCTGCATAGATTATCTCTTCTTTGTTCCAAAGTGGTTCAACTACGTACTGGCCAAAAGGATCCACAATACAGCTGCCACCTGGACACAACTCTTCGGGCAACGAGTTTAGTTCATCCTGATAGTTAAATATGTTTGGATACATGGACTTATTCACGTATTGATTACAGCCTATGACATAGCAACGACCTTCAAGAGCAATATGCCTCATGGTAATCTGCCACTCATCCCTATTATCTGCAGTGGGTGCAAGATAAAGGGTAACTCCTCTATCGTATAGGGCTGCTCTGGCTAGAGGCATGTAGTTTTCCCAGCAGATTAGGGTTCCCATAGTTCCAAATTCAGTGTCTAAGGTAGTTATGGAGTTGCTGTGTCCATCTCCCCAGATGAGCCGTTCTGTACCTGTGGGTTTCATTTTACGGTGTTTAGCCACCAGCTGTCCATCAGGAGAAAATATTAAAAAGGAACAGTATAGGGTTGTGTTATGTAGGTCTCTTTCCGAAACTCCTATGCCTACATAGGCGCCAACCTTTTTTACCGCTTCTCCAATCCTATCCGTATCTTGACTGGGTACGAGAAGTGAATTGTCATAGAAGACCTTCCAGTCTTCTCTTCCCTCCATAGTTCTGCTGCCCACTATGTAACCATAGGAGAAACCCCTTGGATAGCAGGGAATATAAGACTCGGGAAATATAATTAGATCCGCTCCACCGCTACCCGCTTCTTCTATTAGTTCAATAGTTTTATCGATAGTGGCTTCTTTATTAAAAAGTATGGGTGACGCCTGTACGACTGCGACTTTACAACTATCTTCTAAGCTCTTCATCATATTACCTCCTCATAACTAAATTTTACCAACTTACATTAATTACATTCTATCAAATAAAAGTGGATTTGAATATAGTATGTTAAAAGCATTCAAAAAATCAAGACTAACATGATTACGATTAGATTTTTGATTAAGCCTTTAAAAATATTCCTATTTATTAAAGTGTTCAAAAATTTTTTTTGCACTTACTTTAGAGTCTTCATTTTCCATAGTCAATTTAAAGTTGGACTTTTTAATACTGTAATTTTGATCATAGTATTTTTTAATTAGGTCTTCAATAACTATATCATATTCATCTTTTTCAATTAGATTTTTATAATTTTCAAATCTTTTATCATTTATATATTTATGAAGTTCGTCAAGGGATTGTAAAATTTCTCTTTGAAAGCCCCCGTCTTCCAAGTGGACGTACTCCTCTTTAATTCTTCGCACTCTCGTTTCAATAGAAGAATTTATCAATACCTGATTTGGAGAAAGGGAGTAGGCGTCATATAAATATTTGGGAAGGGACAATTTTCCTATTTTTATACTTTCGCTTTCTGTAAAAACCAACTTTTCTTTAAAGCTGTATAATTTTTCAAATAGAAGACTTTCAAACATTTTTTGGGAGGGTTGATCCTTTAAACCCACTCCGCCGAATATGGAACCTCTATGAGATGCCAATTTTTCTAAATTTAAAACCTGCGCACCCAGATTTTCCAATTCATCTAAAATTTCAGTTTTTCCAGATCCCGTATATCCGTTTAAGTTAACAAATGTAAATTGCTTAACTAATTTGGGAAGCTCATCTATTATAAAATGTCTATAGCCCTTGTATCCAAAGTTTAACTTATAAACTCTCTCATCTAAACTCTTTAAAAAATTAAAAAGCACAGTGCTTCTGTAGCCTCCTCTTGAACAAAAAAGTACTATGTCTCTTTCATGTCCCAAGTTGGAAACCAGATTAAAGTAGTCATTTAACTTAGACAGGGCATATTGAACTCCCACTGCTTTGGATTTTTCTATTTCTCCTTTTACATAGAGTATGCTTACCTCTTCTCGCTGGCTGTCGTTTAATATGGGCATATTAACGGAGTTTGGAATAGTAAATGCAAAAAACTCCCCTTCACTTCTAAGGTCAATGTATAGGGGATTTTTAAAATTCAACGTTTCTTTATAATCTATTGCTTTAAACATAATTACCTCTTTTCAAAGATATTATACTAAATAGAAAAATATTTTAAAAGGTAGTTAATATCAGATGCAAGTGCTAAAATAGAAATGAGGTGGATTATGAAACTTGATGTTTGTGGAGGCTGTAACGCAAAAATCGGAGCAGGCTCTTTAGATGATATTTTAAAAGGTATGGATATTTTTAAAAGACCCGATATTTTAATTGGGTTTGAAGGTAAGGAAGATGCCTCGGTAATAAAAATTACAGATGATGTGGCAATGGTCTTTACTGTGGATTTCTTTCCTCCAATGGTTGACGATCCCTATGTTTTCGGTCAAATTGCTGCTGCTAATGCTCTTAGTGATTGCTATGCTATGGGAGCGGAGCCGGTGTCCTGTTTAAATATAGTTTGTTTTCCGGAGGAAGAAGATAAAAATATTTTAAAGGAAATACTAAGAGGTGGAGCTGACAAGGTAAAAGAGGCAGGAGCTACTTTAAGCGGAGGTCACTCCATTCATGATCCCAGAATTAAGTACGGTCTATGTGTAGTTGGAAAAGTAAATCCTAAGAATATTTATAGAAATAACACTCCCAGAGTGGGAGATAGGTTAATTCTTACAAAGCCCTTAGGAGTATCTCTTTTGGCCAGCGGTTATTCCGTTGGAGAAGTTACGGAAGAAAACTTTAAAGGGGCTTTAGAGAGTATGGTTAATTTAAATAAATATGCCTTTGAAATTTTAAAAAACTATGATGTAAGTGCTATAACTGACGTTACAGGATTCGGTTTATTGGGTCATTTAAGTGAAATGGCAGGAGAAAGTTTCAGTGCCACGTTGTACTCCGGAGAGATTAATATATTAAAGGGAGCAAAAGAAGCGGCTGAAGATTTTTTATTTACTGCTGGCGGTCAGAGAAATCGAAATGGATATGGAAGTAATATAGAGTTTTTAATAGATGACTTTGCAATGGAAGAAGTGCTTTTTGATCCTCAGACTTCAGGCGGTTTACTATGTGCTGTAAGTGGGGAAGATACAGATAAGCTATTAAAGGAATTAAAGGAAAAGAACATTGACGCATCTGTTATAGGAGAAATAACAAGTAAGAGAAAAAAGACGATTTATGTGAGGTAGATATGAAAATTATTGATGCCAGAGGTTTGGCTTGTCCCAGACCTGTAATTCTATCAAAGAAAGCCATAAGGGACGAAAATTTAACGGAGCTGTTAGTAAAAGTGGACAATGAAATAGCGACGCAAAATCTTTCAAAAATGGGAACACAGTTGGGATTTACAGCAAAGGTAGAAAAAGAATCAGAGGGAAATTATGAAGTAACTTTGTCTAAAAGAGATGAATCTCTATGTGAAATTATGTTTGAAGGGGACAAAAGTGAATATATAGTGGCAATTTCCTCTGATGAAATGGGAAGAGGAGATGAGGTTTTCTCCAAGACTTTACTTGAAGGATTTATTTATGCCCTAAGGGAGCAGGATATACTTCCAAAGTATGTAGTACTTTATAATTTAGGAGTTAAACTAACTACGATAAATAAAAGCACTGTGGAAGATTTAAAGTACTTGGAGGAGCAGGGGACTGAAGTGGTTTCCTGTGGACTTTGTTTAGATAATTACAATTTAAAAGAGGAATTAAAAGTGGGAAGTATTACCAATATGTATAGAATTTGTGAGTTGCTTAGATTGTACAAGGTAGTAAGTCCATGTTAGATTATTATCTTTTTACCTTTGAATCTTCCAATAAAGCTATGGCAGCCAAGTTTGCCATAGGGGATTTAGAAGATATGCGAATTATTCCTTTAATACCGGAAATTTCAGCGGGATGTGGTTTGGCTTTAAAGTATTCCGGAAGTAAGTTAAAGGACGTTGAAAAATCTTTAAGGGAGAAAAAAGTGGAATATAGTGAGATTTACTTAGTTAGTAAGGGTGAAATAGAGAGGTTGAAATGATTTATTTTGACAATAGTGCCACTACGGTGAAAAAACCTGACAGCGTTTCAATGGCAGTTTATAAAGCCATAGCTAGTGGGAATTACGGAAATCCTTCAAGAGGTTCCCATGATTTTTCTCTAAATGCTCTTGAGGGATTATATAAAACCAGAAGTGTTATTGCTGATTTTTTTGGAGTAGAAGATCCCTTAAAAGTAGTATTAGTAAGTAATGTTACAACGGGATTAAATTTGGCTATAAGGGGTCTGTTAAGTGACAGGGATCATGTAATAACCAGCGATGCTGAGCATAACAGCGTTTTAAGACCACTATATCAGCTGGAAAATTTGGGAGCTGAAATTTCTTTTTTACCTCTTGATAAAAGGGGAAATATTGAAATTGAGAAGTTGGAAGAGAGCTTAAGACCAAGTACCAAGGCTGTAGTCATTACTCAAGCTTCAAATGTCTCAGGAATAGCCACTGATTTAGATTATGTATTTGACTTTTGCATAAAAAACAATTTGATTTTAATAGTAGATGGAGCTCAGGGTGCAGGAACTTTAAATTTTAAATTAAGGGGAAGGAAATTTCCCGACATGGTTTACGCATTTACAGGTCATAAGTCACTTTATGGACCTCAAGGTACGGGCGGACTAATATTTGTAGGTGATTTAAGCCCTAAGGCAGTATTTAGCGGTGGAAGTGGAATTGATTCTTTCAATAGAGAACAGCCAAATATGCTTCCTGATATTTTTGAATACGGGACTCAAAATATCCACAGTAATTTGGGACTTTTAGAGGGAATAAAATATTTAAATGATTTAGGGATGGAGAAAGTTGAAGACAAATTACATTCTCTTGCCAATTATTTTTATAATGAGGTATCGAAAAACAAAAATGTGACCCTATATAATGAATTTCATAGAAGCTGTGCTCCCATAGTATCTTTAAATGTTAAAGATTATTCTTCAGGCAAGACATCGGACATACTTTGGAATAAATATAAGGTAGCAACACGAGGAGGTTCCCACTGCGCCCAAAGATATCACGAAAGCATGGGAACTAAGGAAAGGGGAATGGTTAGATTTTCCTTTTCCACCTTTAATACTTTTAAAGAACTGGACTATGTTTTGGAAGTATTGGAGATAATTTAGAAAGGCCTTCAATTCTTAGATATTAGCTAAGGATTGAAGGCTTTTAATATAAGGAAGTTTTATACAGATAAGTATTAAAGAGAGGTTTTAAAATTAATGTTAAGATTTTTATTTTAAAAAGCGAAAAAAGCAGATAGCATATAAATGATGGAGTAAGGAAGAAAATTTTAAAAAATAAATATGTAAGAGATTAAAATTTTTCTTATTTATGGTTTAAGAAAGATTTCATTGATGAGAAAATATGCAAAAATTTAATTGGTAAATAAATTCCATAAAACTTGTAAATGAATTAAATAATGGTGTAAATATATTGCTTAGTTAAAGCCTTTAGTATCTTATTTTGGGTATAAAATAAATAGAATAGTTTTAAGTGTGTTCTTATTTTCATTTTTAATATTTTATGGCAAATTTAAAATATGATTCTCAATCTATTTTTAACTTATGGCTTAAAATGAGTTTTAAATAATTAAGTATTTATATATCTGAAAGATAAAAAATCAATTTAAAATAATTTTGTTGGGATTAATATAAATTTAATATTTGAAACCTTATGTTTTACATAAATTGTAAAGTGTATTTGAGATAGTAGTTTAGTTTCTATTGTGAAGATGGAGGTATAAAAAATGTTGAATTTAAGTTCTAGTGAAAAGTCAAAAGTAATTTCTGCAGTATCAATGGCATCGGTTTCAAATGTTTCAAATTTAACTGCAGATAGAGTTGTTGCATTGACAGGCGGACATGGAATGGTAAATATGGCAATACATACTGTTGCAAATGTAATAACTGAAGAATTGTTAAAGGGAGAAAGCTTGACTATTGAATTTGCAGATGCACGAAGGCTACCTATTGATGATTTAATGGGGAAAGCTATAAGAGTAGCTAAGAAGTCAGGTGCTGACAGTGCAAATGCGGCCTTAATAGTGGCTTGTATTATGTATTTGGCGGGTTCAAAAGCTCAAGTAGGAATACCTGCAGGGAATCGAAAATTAGGTGCTACTGCAAGAATGTTAGCAGGAGCAGATAGGGTAGGGGTTGCCAATGTCCCAACAGCTAAGATGAATAATAAAATCTCAGGTTTTCCTGCAGTTATGGCGATTTATCAAGCGATAATGAGAGGAGAACTTACAAGTTATGATGGTAGAAATGTACCTGAATTTGTAGCGGGGGGTCCACTATATGGCCATAGTGCTCTAGGAGAGGATTATATATGGCCTGAGATGGCTGAAAATGGAGCGAGGATTGGAACTCAAGCTATGTTAGATGCAATGGCGGGAGCTGGAATGAGACCTCATGGTTTTACTGCAGCAGTTCTTGGGGCCGCGGCAATTTTAGAAATAATTCACCCAGATGCTGAAGTTCCTGAGGAAAGTGGAGTATATGGAAGAACGAGTTCTGCCTATTTAGTAGGTAAGGCTGCAGCAACTACGGCGGGATTACCTGAAAAACTACATATGAAGGTGACAGGTGAAGTTTATAATACAGCTCAAGTAATAGGTGATGTAGGACTAATTTTGAAAGATATAGGAGGACCTTCAGTAATAGGAATGATGGCCTTTGATGAAATTTTCGCAGCTTTTAGTGAAATGATTTCAGGCTTTTCAGGTTCACCTATAAATGCGCCTATTGGACACGTGGGAGCCTATGCTGTTATAGGAATGAAAGCTTTATTGGAAAATGAAGGGCAATTTGATAAAGTAGCTGAATTAATTGCAAAGGAACGTGGAGAGACTTCCTTTGATCCCGAAGTGGCTTTAATAAGTATAAATACAATTTGTAGGAAAGCAAATGAGCTACATTCAGGTCCTGTAACTAAGATGCTTATAGAAGCTACAGAGCCGGCAAGAGCAAGTGCCATATATAGACGAGCGGAATTTGTAGTGGACGAACTTAGCTCGGGTAAAGAATTATCAGAAGTAGTTAAAATATTAGAAGATGAACGTATAGCTAATGTGGAAAATAATGCAAACAGGATACTTGGCGCAATGGCAGGGGAAAAAGTAGAGGTAAAGGTTTTAAAAATTGAACCAGGAGCAAGAAGGACTACGAAGGTGGCTAAAAAATATTTAGCCTTTGATCCTCTTGTAGATATAAGTGTAACTATCGGAGATAAAAGTGCCACTTTGGAAAACTTTGTCCATGAATTACTTCCTGAAATTAGTAGGGGAGAAAGAGACGATATTGCTTGGGCTGCTCCCTTTGCAGCAACTGTAGTAAGTGAGTTAATTCTTGCATCAGTATGTATACTAAATATAGTAATACCGGCGGCAATAGCAACGGCATTAGAACTACATTCACCTAAAGATGCCGGTACTATTGCTGAAAAGGCAGCATATATTACAGGGGCAATACCTGGAGGTAAAGCTGCGGCAACTGATGTAGGAAAGTTGGCATTGAGGATAATGAGGTATTAATATAATTGGGACTTAGTCCCAATTATATTAATAAAGGAGTTAAAGATGAATTTATATTCAAAGGAAGGATTGCTTTTATTAGTACAGGTAGATCATTTAAATGGTGAACTTCTAGGTTCGATTATTGAATATTTGTACAAGGCAGGAGCCTTTAATGTTCAATGTATTCAAACCATCACTAAAAAGAACAGACCAGGAATAATTTTTTTAATAGATACTTCACAAAATAATTTAGAAAAAGTTGAAGCAACAATAATAAATGAGATAGGGTCTACTGGATGGCATCTTTTAAATACTGAACATAGACATACTGCAGTGGAAGTAATATCGAGAGAAGTAGTTGTAAAAGTTAATTCTATTGAGTTTCCATTTGAAATTCAAGGGAAAAAAATGAAAGATGGAAAGGCAAATATTAGACCTGAGCATAGTAGTTGTACTATGTTAAAGGATAAAATAGAAAAAATTAGTAAAAAGAACATACCGCTTAAAGAAATTTATGATAAAGTTGGAAGAGTGTTAGATGAAGAGATAAATACACTTTTATTTTAAAGTTAGGAGCTATGAGTTGAGAGGACTTTATTTTCAATGTGATTCAGGAATAAGTGGAGATATGACAGTGGCTGCACTTTTAGATTTAGGCGCTGACCAGAGAATATTGCTGGAGGGACTTAAAAGCTTAAATGTCAAAGGTTTTGAAGTTGAAATTAAGAAAATACAAAAAAACAATATGGTAGTAAGTGACTACAATGTTGTAATTGGCAGAGGAATAGAGCAGAATGCCTTAAAAGTAAATAGAAATATTTATGATATTATCAATATAATAGATAATTCTTCGTTGACTTACAACGCAAAAAACATTGCAAAAAACATATTTAAAATTAAAGCTGCTGCAGGAGCCGAAGCTCATAAAAAATCTGTTGAAGAGTATTATTTTCACGAAGGAGGAGCTTTAGATTCCATTGCGGATATTGTAGCTACTGCAATATGTATAGATGATTTAGAAGTATCTGAATTTATAGTAGGTACAGTAAATGATGGTTATGGAAATATAATTTATAATGGTATTGTGCTACCTGTTCCAGTTCCAGCTACAAGCATAATAGCAAAAGAGCATAATCTTAATTTAAGACAGATAAATATTAAGGGGGAAATGGTTACACCTACGGGAGCTGCAATACTTGCTGGACTTAAAACAAGGGATAGATTACCGAGTGATTATATTGTTATTAAAACAGGATATGGTAACGGGAAGAGAGATTATAAAGGAGGAAGTATATTAAAAATACATCTAATTGAATGGGAAAATGATTGAGGTGAAAGATGAGAGACATTTGCTTGGCAAAGAAAATATTTAAAAATGAGAATCTTTCTTTGGTAGTGGTGAAAAATGGGAAGGTTTTGTTTAAAAGTAAAGACAGGGGAATAAAGCCATTATATCTTGCAGTTACAGAAAGAAGAGAGGTTTTGGAAGGAGCAAGTGTTGTAGATAAAGTAATAGGAAAAGCTGCTGCTATGCTCTGTGTTTATGGGAAATTTCATGAAATTCATACAGAGGTGATTTCTAAAGAGGCTAAAGAGATTTTAAGGGAAAATGAAATAAAACATACATATGAAGAGTTAACTTTTAGGATAATGAATAGATCTGGAGCAGATCTATGTCCTATGGAGAAAATTTCAATGAAGTTAAATGATGTCGAAAAATTATTAAATGAAATTGATATGTTTTTAAAAAATAGTAGTTAATTAAAAACAGGAGGTGTATTATGAATTCAAAAGTATCAACTAGGGAAATGGTGCTGAGTGCAATTTTAATTTCTGTGGGCTTGATACTACCAATAATATTCCACAGTTTTGGAATAGCAGGTCAAATTTTCTTGCCAATGCATATTCCAATATTAATAGGAGCGATGTTGTTACCGCCTGTTCTAGCTTTGACAATAGGTATAATTACTCCTATTTTAAGTAGTCTTTTAACTGGAATGCCTGTATTGTTTCCAATTGCAATTATTATGGTTGCTGAATTAGGTACATATGGTTTTATTGGCTCTGTGATGGTTAGAAAGTTTAATTTATCAAACCTAGTTTCTCTAATTATTGCCATGATTTTGGGTAGGATTTCTGCGGGACTTATGGTTGCCATTCTAGCGAAGTTTTTTTCAATTAATTTGAATCCAATAATCTATGTGAAAACAGCTATTGTAACAGGGATTCCTGGAATTGTATTACAAATTGTAATAGTACCAACACTGGCGTATTCAATAAATCAATTTTATAGATTGGCAGTTCGCAAATAGAGTTAAGATTTAGTTTTTAGAAGGAAGGTGAATTATGACGAGAGTATTAAAATCAGAGGAGTTTGCTGAAAGGTTAAAGGAGAGATTAAAAAGTAGTGTAGAGGAAAAAAATCTTAATCCAATATTATCGGTAATAAGATTTGGAGAAAATCCTGCGGATCTTGCCTATGAAAGGGGTATTAAGAAAAGTGCAGAGAGTATAGGTATTGAGGTTCAAGTTAATGAATTAGCGTTAGATAATGGTGAGGAGGAAGTATTAAGTTTAATTGAAGAATTAAATAATAGAGAAGATGTGGGTGGTATTTTAATATTTAAACCTCTTCCTGAACATTTAGATGAGTATAGGATAAACGAAGCCATAGATCCTTTAAAGGATGTGGACTGTATGACATCTTTAAATAAGTCAAAGGTCTATTCGGGTGATGTTACGGGATTAATACCGCTTGCACCTAAGGCGGCAGTACTTTTACTGGAAGAGTATGGTTATGAATTAAAGGGAAAGAACTGTGTTATTATAAATCACTCAAATGTAGTGGGCAAACCGCTTGCAATGATTCTTTTAGACAGATGGGCAACTGTAACTATATGCCATGTGGAAACCAGAGATTTAAGAGAGCATACGAAAGGTGCCGATTATGTATTTACAGCTATGGGAAGAGCTGAAAGTCTTGATGAAAGTTATTTTAATGAGGACTCTATAATAATTGATATTGGGCTATCTAAAAATGCTGAAGGTAAAATGAGAGGGGACTTAGATGCAAAGAGCGTTGAGGGAAAAGTAAAGGCCTATAGCCCTGTTCCGGGAGGCGTTGGAAAGATGACTAATTTACTCCTTCTGGAAAATGTAATCAATTATTATTTAAGATAGGTCTTAAAGATTTAGTAATAATAATTATTTTTAAATAGTTATTATTATTAGACGTTTAATAGATAGAGCTTTGATATTCTTCTTACAAGAGGAAGTAGTACATAGTATTTAGGAGGTAAAAGAACAATGAAAAAAGTAATGTGTATCCCAAATTATTCAGAAGGTAGAGACCTTGATAAAATTGACAAAATAGTTGAGTGTTTTAGAGCTAAAGAAGGAGTTAAGTTAATTGACTATCAACCGGACAAGGACCACAACAGAACTGTTGTTGAGTTAATAGGTGATCCTGATGCGATTATTGACGCTGTTGTTGAGTCAGTTAAAGTAGCTCAAGAAGTTATTGATATGACTAAACATGAAGGTGGACACCCAAGAATGGGAGCAGTGGACGTTATCCCTTTCGTACCTGTAAAAGATGTTACAACTGAAGATTGTGTAGAGTATGCTAATAGAGTTGGTAAAGCTGTTGGAGAATTAGGAATTCCTGTATATCTATATGAAGATGCTGCTACTACTCCTGAAAGAAAGAACCTTGCGAAAGTTAGAAAAGGACAATATGAAGGATTCTTTGAAAAGATTAAAGAAGCAGAGTGGAAACCAGATTACGGTCCACAAGAAATGAATGCAAAAAGTGGTGTAACTGGAGTTAGTGCGAGATTCCACTTAGTAGCTTTTAACGTTAACTTAAATACTGATAAAGTTGAAATAGCTGATGCAATAGCTAAAAAAGTTCGTCACGTTGGCGGAGGATTAAGATTTGTAAAGGCAATAGGCCTACCTCTTGAAGAAAGAAATCAAGTACAAGTATCTATGAACTTAGTAAACTTTGAAAAAACTGCTGTTTACCAAGCTCTTGAAATGATTAAGTTTGAAGCTCAAAGATATGGTGTATCTGTGTATGGAACTGAATTAATCGGTTTAATTCCGCTACAAGCATTAATTGACTCAGCTCAATACTATATGCAAATTGAAAACTTCGAATACGACCAAGTATTAGAAACACTGTTAATCGGTGAATAATAAAAAATTATAAGGAATAAGGAGAAAAGAAATGGCAGAGTTTAAAACTGATATTGAAATAGCTAATGAAGTTGAGATGGAGCCCATAGTTGAAATTGCTAAAAAATGTGGCTTACATGAAGATGAAATAGAAAATTACGGTAAGTATAAGGCGAAAATTTCCTTTGATGCAATTGAAAGATTAAGTAAAAATGAAGATGGAAAATTGGTACTTGTTACAGCTATAACTCCAACACCAGCTGGAGAAGGAAAGTCAACTGTATCAATTGGACTTACTCAAGGTTTAAATAAAATTGGTAAAAATTCAATAGTTGCTCTTAGAGAGCCATCTCTAGGACCGGTTTTCGGAGTTAAGGGTGGAGCTGCAGGTGGCGGTTATTCACAAGTAGTTCCTATGGAAGATATAAACCTTCACTTCACAGGTGACCTACACGCTATGACAGCTGCTAACAACTTACTTGCAGCATTAGTAGACAACCATATTCACCAAGGAAATGAATTGAGAATTGACTCAAGAAACATTACTTGGAAGAGAGTTCTTGACATGAACGATAGAAGTTTAAGAAATATAGTAATCGGTCTTGGTGGAAAAGCTGAAGGTTTCGTAAGAGAAGACCACTTTATGATTACAGTTGCATCTGAAATTATGGCAGCTCTTTGTCTATCTCATGACCTGGAAGACTTAAAAGCTAGACTTGCTAGAATGATAGTTGCTTATAATTTAGACGGTGAGCCAGTAACAGCAGGAGATTTAAATGCACAAGGTGCAATGGCAATGCTTCTTAAAGATGCTATTAAACCTAACTTAGTTCAAACTTTAGAGCATACTCCGGCTTTAATTCACGGTGGACCATTTGCTAATATAGCTCACGGATGTAACTCATTAGTAGCTACTAAATTAGGTTTAAAAATGGGAGATTACCTAGTAACTGAGGCAGGATTCGGTGCTGACCTTGGAGCTGAAAAATTCCTTGATATCAAATGTAGACTTGGCGGTTTAAATCCTGATGCAGTAGTTATAGTTGCTACTATTAAAGCACTTAAGATGCACGGTGGAGTTGCTAAGACTGACCTTAAAGAGGAAAATGTAGAAGCTCTTGAAGCAGGATTTGCAAACCTTGGAAGACACATTGAAAACCTTAAAAAATTCGGTATGCCAGTAGTTGTAGCAGTTAACAGATTTGCTCAAGATACTGATGCAGAAGTTAATAAATTAATTGAAAAATGTGAAGAGTACGGCGTAGAAGTTTCTCTATGTGAAGTTTGGGCTAAGGGTGGCGAAGGTGCAATTGACCTTGCTAACAAAGTTGTAAACTTAATTGAAACTCAAAAGAGCAATTACAAACCAATTTACGATGTAGAAGATACTATAGAAGGAAAATTAAATACTATAGTTAAAGAAATCTACAGAGGTGGAAAGGTTACAATTACTCCAGCTGCTAGAAGACAAATTAAGAAGTTGGAAGAATTGGGATTGGATAAGATGCCGATTTGTATGGCTAAGACACAATTCTCTTTCTCAGATGATCCAAAATCAGTAGGAGCGCCGGAAGGATTTGAAATTACAATCCAGGACGTAAGAGTTTCTGCAGGAGCAGGTTTTATAGTATGTCAAACATCTAACATTATGATTATGCCGGGACTTCCAAAAGTACCAGCTGCTAATAACATGGATGTTGATGCAGATGGACATATGACAGGATTATTCTAAGGAGGAAATATGTTAAAGGATTTAAGTGTAAAGGATTTTGTAGCTGAAACAGCTTCTGATTCACCGGCACCAGGTGGCGGTTCAGTATCAGCGCTTGGAGCAGCTCAAGCGGCAGCTTTACTTGGAATGGTTGCAAATTTAACTGTTAAAAGTAAAAAATACGAAGAACTTCATGAAGAAATGGCTGAGATAGCAAAAAAATGTAAAAAATATGAAGAAGACTTTGTAGAAGATATAGATAGAGATGCTAACTCATTTAACGGTGTTATGAAAGCATTTAAAATGCCAAAGGAAACAGATGAGGAAAAAGCTGCAAGAAGCGCAAAAATTCAAGAAGAATATAAAAATGCAGCTAACGTTCCACTATCAGTAGGACTTAAGACAATTGAGCTTTTAGATATTGCTGAAGTTCTTGCAGAAAAGGGAAACCCAAATGCAATTACTGACGTGGGAGTTGGAGTATTAAATATTAAACTTGCAGTTACTGGAGCATTTTACAATGTTAAAATCAACTTAGGTTCAATAAAAGATGAAGCTTATGTAGCTGATTTAAAAAATCAAATGAGCGAAGCTCTAGCAACAGTTGATGAAAGAGCGGATAAAATTTTAAAGACTGTTGAATCAATGATTGAATAATTTGTTAGGGACTTGGTATCAAGTCCCTTAATTATTTTGACAATATTTATTTTGGAGATATGAAATGAAAGCTTACTTACTATTAGATTTCGGAAGTACTTATACAAAACTCACTTGTGTAGATGTGGAAGCAGAGGAAATAGTTGCCAGAGAAAAGGTCATAACTACAGTTCAAACGGGTTTAATGGACGGTTTTTACCAAGGACTTGAAAAAATAAAAGAAAAACTTCCAAGGGATATAAAGTTTGAAAAAACCTTGGCCTGTTCCTCCGCGGCAGGTGGTCTTAAAATGGTGGCAGTGGGTCTGGCCAAGGACTTGACTGCTGAGGCGGCAAAACGTGCAGCTTTGGGAGCAGGTGCTCGAATTTTAAAGACCTATAGTTTGGAATTGTCTGATGAGGACATTGAAGAAATGGAAAGCTTAAATTGCGATATAATTCTTCTATCAGGGGGAACGGAAAATGGCAACAAGGTATATATAAGTCACAATGCAAGAAAACTTACACAACTTAAAAGAGAGATTCCAATTGTAGTGGCGGGAAACAGTGCAGTAAATGAAGAAATAGCTAGGTTGTTTGATGAAAATAAAATGGACTATGTAATTACTGAAAATGTAATGCCCAAGGTAAATACCTTAAATGCCGAACCTGCACGTGAGTGTATTAGAAAGATATTTATGGAAAAAATTGCTCTTGCCAGAGGTATTAATACCATAGAGGGTTTTATTGACGGCGTAATTATGCCCACTCCCGGAGCAGTTTTAAAGGGGGCTGAACTTTTATCTCTAGGTACAGAAACAGAAGAAGGTCTTGGAGATTTAATGGTTGTTGATGTGGGAGGAGCAACTACTGACATTCATTCTGTTGGAAAGGGAAGTTCAATAGAAGAAAATGTGAGATTTGAAGGTTTACAGGAACCCTTTGCCAAGAGAACAGTTGAAGGCGACTTAGGGATGAGGTATTCAGCTTTAAGCCTGTATGAATCAGTGGGCGAAGAGAAAATAAAGGCAAATCTTGATGAGGATTATGACATAAAAGGCGAATGTATTAGAAGAAGTCAAGATATAATGATGGTTCCTAAGACACCTTCGGAATTTAAATTTGACGAGGCCTTGGCAAAATGTGCCGTTGAGTTTGCAACTGACAGACATGTGGGACATATGAGGAAGGAATATTCCTATACAAGGTATATTTACTATCAAAGCGGAAAGGACCTTAGAGATTTAAAGACAGTAATTGGCACGGGAGGTGTAATAGTGCACTCAAAAACACCTGAAAATATTTTAAGCTGCACTAACTACAATGAAGACAGACCTTACACACTTTCTCCCGAAAATCCGAATTATTATGTGGATATTGAATATATTCTTTCCGCAATGGGTATTTTAGGTACAGTGAGACCTGATGAGGCTATTAGGATAATGAAGAAGTATTTAAAGAAAGTAGGTTGACATATGAAAGAGAGAACATTTGACTTTGTAAAGGCCGATCCGGCTGGAAATATTACGGGCTTTGTAGTTTGGCCGGTAGATCCCAATCAAAGAGCTGCCTATGCAAATGCGATTATGGAGCAAATAGATTCCAGTATTGAGCAAGTGGGTTTTATTAGTCCAAGTTATGATGGACCGCCTTTGAGAATGGATATGATGGGTTCTGAATTTTGCGGTAATGCAACTAGAAGTTACGGCTTATATGCTGCAAGCTTTGAAGACTTTCAAGGCGAAGGTGAAATAGAGGTTTATGTAAGTGGAGTAAAGGGTCCTATAACTGTAAAGGTGGACAAGGAAAAATCCACTGCCTCTGTGGAAATACCAAAAGCTAAAGCTGTTTCAGAAATAGAGCTTGAAGGAACTGACTATAAAGTAATTGAACTTGAGGGGATAGTTCACACCATAATTGATAATAGAGAAGAAGATGAAAAGTTTGTCAAAGCTGCTTTGGAAAAAATTCAGCAAAAATTTGAAGAAGAGGCCTATGGAGTTTTATTTTTAAATAAAGACACCTTTGAAATGGTTCCCTATGTATATGTAAAGGGTTCAGATACTTTAATCAGAGAAGGCTCTTGCGGTTCGGGAACAGTTGCAACGGCAACTTACCTTACTTTAAATTCCAAGGAAGAAACCTTTGAACAGGAAATTAAACAGCCGAAGGGAAGTATAGTAGCTACGGGAAGAAGAGATGAAGAGGGAGATTTTGTATTTTCCATTGGAGGATATGTAGAGCTATCCGACGTTGAAAAAGTAACAATAAAACTATAATAAAATATTTGGGGTGCTGTAAAGGCTGAGATGACAAAAAGTCAAACCCTTGAACCTGTACAGATAATGCTGGCGTAGGAAAGAACTTTAGTTAAAGCGGGTTGTGTTAAACATAATCCGCTTATTTTTAAACCTGCTTAGTTAAATCTAAGTGGGTATTTTTTTATTAAAAGTTTATAAAATAATGGAGGTTAAAATGAGTAAAGATAATTTAAATTCAATGGGAAATAAAATTAAAAATCGTAGATTAACTGTGGCAAGTTTACTAATTGCTTTGGGATTTGTACTGTCTCCAATTTTAAGAGTACCCGGCATGGCTCCAATGCAACACTTTATAAACGTTATATGCTCAGTTCTTTTAGGGCCTTGGTATTCTCTGGTCTGTGCATTTTTAATCGCCCTACTTAGAATGATGTTACTGGGAGTAAATTTACTTGCCGTAACAGGAGGAATTTTCGGAGCGGTTCTTTCAGGAATTTTTTATAGGAGGACAGGAAAACTTATAGCAGCAACAATCGGAGAAATGATTGGAACTGGCATAATAGGGGCAATAGCCTCTTGGCCTGTTATGAAGTATATTTACGGAGCTCATGAAGTAGTATGGCTAACTTATTTGCCTTCTTTTATAATGGGAACGCTAATAGGCGGAGGGCTGGGATTGTTATTTCTAGTAGCATTAAAGAAGAGAAATTTACTTGAAGATATTCAAAGGAAACTGGGCACCTATAGTGAAAAAAATAATCTCTAAAGTTATAGAGATTATAAAGGTGAAGAATTTAAATTTTGGATTTTAATAGGAAATTAATAACTCTTTTATTAAAATCCCTTGCTTCTTCATAGGCACCATGACCGAGATTATCATAGATAAAAAGTTCGTTATTATTAACTTTTTTAGCTATTTCAAAGGAAGAATTGCTTCCTAAAATTTTGTCCTGTCCTCCGCCTATAATTAAAGTGGGACAGCTTATCCTATGTAGTTCATTATGGGAATTGTGATTTAAACAGGAATTAGCTTGAACTAAAAATCTGTTGAAGTCTTTTGGCTTTTTAAATCTGCCTAAAAGGGGATAGAAAGGTCGTATTTTTCTAAGATAATTTTCCGAATAGGACTTTTCCGAAGTGTCAATTACTATATCCATATAGTTTTCTGCTTCTGCCATTTCCATCCAATTACTAACTACTTGTTTTACAGTTTCATTTTGTTTTGAAAGAGTAACAGCTAATATTAATATCTTAAGTAATTGAGGGTAGTCAATAGCAAGGTATTGTGCAATCATTCCGCCTTGAGAAATTCCCATAATATTTGCCTTAGTAATATTTAAAATCTTCATGGCCTCAGCTTGGTCTTCTGCCATATCTCTTGTAGTATAACCATCTTTTAAAGGAGACTTTCTGCTAAAAATATAAACTTTAAATCTTTTAGCATAGTTTCTATAAGTAAGGGCAAGGGGAAGAGCCATACCTTTAACAGTAATAAATCCGTCGCCTAAACCGGGAAGTATTATTAAAACTTCACTTCCCTTGCCGAAGGAAATATAATCCATATGTCCTTCTGAAAGTTTGAGACTACTATTCTTTGCATTTAACAATTTAATTCTCCTTAACTATTTTTTAAAATTTTTAATTTCAGGAATATTTAATATTTTCTCAAGTAAATTCGTCTTTGTTTTAAAGTAATGATACTTGGTTTCGCCTTTTTTAGAATAAAAATAATTGTAATAATAATTGTATTCCCAATAATCGCTTGAATCTATGGAAAATATATAATTATCATCAATGTTAATCTGGAGTTCGCCGATATTTTCAAGGTAAACTTCACTCATCCAAATAATTTTAGCTTTTGTCATAATGCTCTTAAAGCTTTTAGGGGAATTTTTATCGGTAATTTTTATTGAATTACCATTTGTTTCGGATTAATGAATAGGTATTTAAATATTAATGTGTATTACTTTTTTCATATAATCTATTTGTTAGCCTTACTTAATTATACTTCATAGAAAATATTTGTTAAATATATTAGTGGTTTTATGCTATCATAGTAGTGGGTAATTTTTATAGAAAAGAGATAAAAATGGAGAGATATTCAATAATTAAAGAAAAATTTCCTAGGGAAATAGTGCTTTTAAAGGCGAAACCCTGTAGTTGGGGGAAATGTACTTTTTGTGATTATATTTTAGATAACTCCACAGATGAAGAGGAGATAAATGCCTTAAATGATGAAGTCTTAAAAAGAGTTACAGGAATTTACAAACGACTTGAGGTAATAGATTCAGCTTCTGTATTTGAACTTACTGAGCACACTATGGAAACTATTAGGGAAGTGGTAAGGGAAAAGGGAATTGAGGAATTGGTATTTGAAGCTCATTACCTTTATAAAAACCGACTTGAGGAAATTAGAAATTATTTCAAAGTACCTGTATTTTTTAAAACGGGAATTGAAACCTTTGACAATGACTTTAGAAATAAGGTTTTAAAAAAAGGTGCAGTTTTTAATGATTATAGTGATGTGGAGAAGTATTTTGATTCTCCCTGTATTATGGTGGGAATTAAGGGACAGACCAGGGAAATGATTGACAGAGATATGGATATAGTGCAAAAGCACTTTAAAAGAGCCACTGTTAACATATTTATAAATAACGGTACTGAAATAAAACGAGATGAAGAATTAGTTAAATGGTTTAGTGAAAAATATTATTATCTAAAGGATGACCCTCGAATTGAAATCCTTTTTGAAAATACGGATTTTGGCGTAGGTTAAATTTAAGCTTGTCACTTTTAAAGTGGTAAGCTTTTTTAATTAAATAACTATTGACAAAATGGTCTACTAGCATTAGACTTTAATTAGGTCTACTAATATTAGACTAAAAGGGAGGTTTATATATGGATTATAAAATAGGCGAAATGGAAATGAGGTTTGCGGAACTTATTTGGGAAAATGAACCGGTGGGCTCGGGAGAATTAGTTAAGCTCTGTCAAAGTGAATTTAATTGGAAAAAATCTACTACCTACACTATGTTGAAAAGGTTAATTGAAAAGGGAATATTTAAAAATGAAAAAAGTGTGGTTTCCGCTTTAATCAGTAAAGAAGAATTTAAAGCTAATCAAAGTGAACAGTTTATAGAGGAAACTTTTGAAGGTTCACTTCCTAAGTTTCTTACTGCCTTTACATCTAAAAATAAATTAACGGAAAGAGAAATAGCGGAAATTCAAAAATTTATAGATGAAAGTAGGTCTTAATATGAATTTGGAATACGCATTTTTAAAAGTACTAAGTATGAGTTTTACAGCTTCCTTTGTAATTTTAATTGTTTTATTGGGAAGATTGTTGCTTAAAAAATCGCCTAAAATATTTTCCTATATACTTTGGGCTCCCGTTTTATTTCAACTATTAGTGCCTGTTACATTTAGTAGTTTATTCAGTTTAATTCCAAGGGAAGTAAGCAATGTAGAAAGTAGGGTGGTAGTCTATGAAAAGCCTCCAATAGTAGCAGAGAAAACAGATGTTGTGGAGTCTGTAACTAGGCCTGCAAGTCTGCAAATTAAAGAAGAAAATTCCTTTAATCCAATGCAGTTGTTATTACTTGCGGGAAGTTTAATATGGATTATAGTTTTATTTGGAATGATTTTGAAAATGCTATATTCTCTATGGAAATTAAAGAGAAGATTAGCAGGTTCCATTGGGATAGGGAATAATATTTATATTTCCGATGAAATAGAAAGTCCCTTTGTATTGGGACTTTTTAAACCTAAAGTTTACATTCCTTCCACAGTGGAAAGTGGAGATTATATAATACTTCATGAGCAGGTACACATAGAAAGAGGAGATAATATTATAAAATTTCTAGGGTATATTGCACTTTGTGTTCACTGGTTTAATCCTTTTGTGTGGCTGTCCTTCATCCTTTCTACAAAGGATATGGAAATGTCTTGTGATGAAGCGGTTCTAAGAAAATCAAAAGGGGATATAAGAGCAGATTATTCACAGTCTCTTTTAAATATTTCTCTAGGCAGAAGGTTTAAAGCTGTTAATGCAATTCATTTCAGTGGAAATGATGTTAAAGGCAGGGTGAGGAATATTATGAATTATCGTAGTAATAAAGTTTGGAAGTCTGTTTTATCTCTAATACTTACTCTGGTAATTTTAGTGGGTTGTACTACGGCACCGCCAAAAGAAGAAAAAGAGTTGCCTTTTAAAAATGTAACCCTTTCGGATATTACTGATAAAATGATAGATGACCCAAGTACAAAATGGGTGGATACGCATTTAATCTATGGTGATGAGGATAAAGTTCTTTTAAAAGGAGGATTTGGAGTGTTGGCCTATTCTCTTAAAGAATCTAAAGTAATGGATAGAGTTCCTCGTAGAACATTGGATAACATGTATTATTTAGGACAGATGGGGCAAAAATTAAGAGAAGAGAATCCTGATTATTTGGTTCTTGCTTCTAAATACGGAAATAAACTATATATTCCCGTATTTGAAGACGAGGTATTTAATCTTAAAGAAGGTAAGGCATATATCTACGATATTGCCAAGGGAACTTTTGAAGAGGGAAAGTTTGTCAAAAAAGATTTATTTAATGATTTAGTTGAATTTACATGGGAGGAAAAGAGACTTTATACAAAGGAAAAATCTCCCGATGATTTATGGGAAAATTCAAAGTCTGTGCAGTTAAAAGACAATGTGATATATTCTTTTATTCCCAAAGATTCACCTCCAAGGGAACTGGAAGTTAGAGTTAGAAATAATAAAAGCGGCGAGGAGAAAATCTACAAACCCTTTATAATAAATTAAGTGTCTGGTGAAACAAATAGGGCTAAGAAAGTACAATTTTCAGAAATTTAAATTTACAGTACCATACCAGCTTATATTATGATGATAGAGAAAAATAATATTTGAAAATAGAGACGGAATGTTTGTTTATAATTTTAAAAATCTGAGGTTATAATATGATTGTCATTTGATACACTTAGCAAAATTGATATTAAAAAAGCCCTGTCATAGACGGGGCTTAAATATTTTCCTTTTCCAAGTCAATTAAAGCTTGTTTTACACTAAGGCCTCCTGCAAATCCTGTTAACTTACCGTCACTTCCCACCACTCTGTGGCAGGGAACTACAATGGGTAAATTGTTTTTATGATTTGCAAGTCCTACGGCTCTATAAGCTTTATCGTGACCTATTTCAATAGCTATGTCCCTATAGGTTTTTAATTCTCCATAGGGAATATTTAAAAGGGCCTTGTAGACTTTTTTCTCAAAGGCCGTCCCTCTGATTTCAAAGGGAAAGTCGAAGTGTTTTCGTCTTCCATCCATGTATTCAAGGATTTCCTCATAGGCACTTTTAATTAATTGTGTTTCAAGATAGTCACTGTCTTTTTCACAGTGGCCGAATTCTATTTTTACTATTTTTCCTTCCTCTTCATAAAAGGAAAGAGGGCATATTTTTGTTTCATAGCTATATTTCATAATATCTCCTACTATACGAAGTACTCAGGCTCAGCTCTTCTCTCATACATATCTTCAAGTTCATGAGCATGGTATAAGTAACCTTCATCGTCAAAGTACTTTGCCTTTGTTGGACATTTTTTAATACAAGCACAACACTTCATACAAATGCCGGGTACTTGTGAAACGTCGTCAAAGTCAATTGCAGCCATAGGGCAAAGTTCTGCACAAAGTTTACAGTCAATGCAAAGATCCATATCAGTCTTAGGTTTTACTTTTCTAATGTCTATTCCATTTCCGTTTCTATCTCTAGGAGTGTAGTAAGGTCTGTAGGGTACTTCTCCTACCATTTCAGGTTTACTTAAATCTTCATTTTTAATTTTTGTTGCAACGGCATCGGCAAATTCTCTTACAATTTTAAGATCTTCCGCATCAGGTCTACCCTTTGCCAATATTTCAGAGAAGGAGTGTTCTCCTACAAAGGCACCGCCTGCAATTACGTTAATACCACCTTGTTCCATTAAATCTCTAAATTCAACTAAACAGTCATCTACATTTCTATTTCCAAAAAGTGAAATGCTTACACCAAGGGCACCTTCGCCGTCAATGGTCTTTAAGTAAGGTAATAATAAATTGGGAACTCTTCCCGCAATTGTAGGTACACCGCCAATTACTATGTCTCCCTTTCCAAATTTAGGCATCTTTTCTCTAAATTCTGGAGTTGTGAAATTATAATGGAAAAAGTTATCTATTCCAAGTTTTTTTCCAAGTTCTTTAGCAAATTCCTCCACTACTGTCTTTGTAGTGTCTGTGCCGGTAAAGTAAAATGTACAAATTCTATTGATCATAAAATCCCCCCTTAATTTTATTATAGCAGAGCTATCTCATTTATTCCATTATACGAAAGCTTTATTTTTCTATGGAAAGCTTTTTTTGATTTAATTTATTTTCCGTAAATTCACCAAGTAAAGTGTAGATTACGGCAAAAAGAGGAACGAAAAGCCACATTCCTATTATTCCGAATACAGCGCCTCCTACTATTACTCCAAGCATAGTCCACATTGCAGGAAGTCCTATGGCATCTCCCACTACTTTCGGATAGATTAAATTACCCTCAATCTGTTGAAGTATTACCACCATAATCACATAAATTAAAGCTTGTGTCGGCGATTCAATTAAGATTAGCATAACTCCCAAAGCTCCTGCTATAAAAGCTCCAAATATGGGTATTAAAGCCAGAAAGGCAGTTAATATGGAGATTGTAGCCGCATTTGGAAGTCTGAGTATATTCATAGTTACAAAAGTCATAATACCAAGGATTGTAGCATCAGTTACCTGACTTACTATGGTATTGTAGAAAAACTTGTGTCCCAGGGAAAGTATATGAATAATTGTGTCGCCGTTTTTCTTGCTAAAGAGTGAATAGAGCATTCGCCTAGCCTGATGTCCCAAAGTTTCTTTACTTGCCAATATGTAAATAGAAAATATAAAGGCTACAAACATATTTGCCAAGGAGCTAATCAGTGAAGTTGCCGTACTAATAGCGTTGGTAAAAAAAGTGGAATCCTGCCTTAAGAGAAAATTATTTACATTTTCAAAAATCGTATTCCAACTAAATTGAGAAAGTTGAGCTTCTAGTTCCAAAGCATAGTTTTTTAAAGGTTCAATTGACCTCATCCAATTAAGTAGCTGGTCAAAAAATATTGGAAATTTCTGCTCTAAACTTTGAATGGATTTTATTAGTTGCGGTGCCAATAAAAATATTAAAAAGAGCAGCATAAAAAGCACTATTAGAATTGATAAAAATAAAGCTAAAGGTCTTTTATACTTTTGAAATTTTTGAGATTTGACCTTTGAAAACAGTTTATTTTCCAAAAAATTCATGGGAATTTTCAATACAAAGGCAAGTGCGGCTCCAATTATTAATGGAGATATAATATTAAGTATTCTTTTTATTACATAGAAGACAGTTGATAGGTTTAACAGTAGAAAGTAAAATGAAATGGCTGCCAACATAGTAATTAAAAGATTTTTATTTAAGAAATTCTTTTTTTCACTATCGTTCATAATAACTCCTTTATTAATAGTCGTGATATAGATTGTCAATTATCAATAGTAGACTTAAAAATAATTCTCTTGAATTTTTAACTACATGCTCATATTTAAGAGTATAAACTTTTTTGTTCTTAACTATCTTTCCTCTTATAGAGGCACATTTTACCTTGTTATAGTAAATTTCAAAACTTTGAATGTTAATCATTCCCCTAAGAGATAAATTTCCTGAGGAAAGGTCTATATAAAAATCGGGGATTCTATAACTTTTCCTCTGTTTTAGAGAGTAGTTTTCTTTTCCTATGGTAATTGTGTAAAGCTCATTGGAAATGGGAACTTGAATAAGTTTAAAAATAGAGATTATTTCTCTATTTCCCTCATTAACTGTTATTTTAGATTGATACAAATTTCCCTTCTTGAAAAAATCTAAAAGAGGAGAGTATAAGTCAACGTGAGCTGTCATTGTAAGTTCACAATTTTCATAGATTTCGTATTTAAAATTATCAAGTATGGTATAGTCACAGGATACTGATATTTCCTTCATATTATCACCTGGTTTAATTTTACAATATTGCCACCAATCTTTCAATTGCTCTAATTGATTAAGACTATTTTCTGTTATATAATTACAGGAAACGGTAAAAGAGGTTTTTTAATGTTAGTAGAGAAAGTGTTAAAACTTGGCAATTATGGGAAGCGAAGTACAGATCGCTTAGAAATATCAATAATAACGGCTGTCTTTGGAATTGTGGCCAATGTATTTTTGGCGGCTGTAAAAATTTTACTTTTTATCTTTTCAGGTTCAGTATCAATACTTGCAGATGCCATTAACAACGCAACAGATAGCATATCTTCCATAGTTACTTTAGTAGGGGCAAAGCTGTCGTCAATGCCTGCAGATAAGGAACATCCCTATGGCCACGGCAGAATTGAATATATTTCAGCTTTGGTGGTTTCTGTATTTGTACTTGTTGCGGGAATTGAATTTATACGGACTTCCTATAATAGGATAATATATCCTGTAGAAGTGGAATTTAGTATTTATTCCATAGTACTAATGGTACTTTCTATAGGAGTAAAATTATATATGGCACATTTCTATAGTGAAATTTCGGAAAAGATAAATTCAAGGCCAATAAAGGCTCAATCTAAGGATTCCCTCTCAGATGTATTTGTAACGGGAGTTGTAGTTCTGTCAATAGTGGTAAATAAAATGACCGGACTGTTAATAGATGGGTATGTGGGTATAGTTGTAAGTTTGTTTATAATTTATTCGGGATATGAACTTATAAGTGAGACTTTAAGCGCCTTAATAGGAGAAGCGCCTGAAGAAGGTTTCTTAAAAAAAATTGAAGAAATTGCCTTAAGTGACGATAGGATTTTTGGAGTACATGATATTATAGTTGCCAGATTCGGTCCCCAAAACACCTATGTAAGTTTACACGTTCAAATAGCTTACAATATGACTTTAGTTGAGGCCCATTCCCTAGTTGACAATATTGAAATTGAAATAGAAGAAAAATTAAACTGTATTGCAAGTATTCATATAGACCCCGTGGGAATTTATTCCGATGATGAAAGAAAAATAGTAGGGATTTTAAATAAGGTTATTAGAGAAAATAAAGAGATTAAGTCCTTTCATGATTTAAACTGTGAGGATAAGATAATTAAAGTTGAAGTAGTAGTCAACGGTAACATAGTTAAGACGGAAGAAGAGGAAGATGAGATTTTAAAATTAATTAAAAAGGAATTAAAAAAAGAATTTGATTATGAGTATAATATAATAATAGATAGATATTTTTGAGGTAATTTATGGAAGTTTTAATTATAGGTGCAGGAGAAATGGGACAGGAGATAATCAGGTCCATGTCCATGGAAGATTATAGCATTACAGTAGTAGACAGTGATGAAAAATTTTTGTCGGAAATAGATTCCAATATAAAAATCAAGACTGTACTTGGAAATGGTTTGGACAGAAAACTTTTAAAGAGTTTGGATATTGGAAATTTTGACTTTGTAGTAGCTCTTACAGACTCGGATAAGATAAATATTTTAATTTGCACAATGTCTAAAAATTTAGGTGCAAAGTATACAATTTCTCTTATAAGACAGGCGGACTCCATTGATGAACTATTTTACTTAAGGGATTCTTTGGGAATAGACTACATAGTAAATCCTGATTTGGAAATTGCAAAGTCCATTGAAATAATAATAAAGGATAAATTAGTTTATCAATCAGACAGTTTTGGCAAGGGTAAAATTGAAGTTGCTGGACATTATGTGGACAATGATAAAGAATTTGAAGGTCAAAAATTAAAGGATATAGGAAGTCTTACCACTTTACTGGTAGTTGCCATTCAAAGGGGAAGTGAACTGATAATTCCCAATGGAGATACGGAAATTAAACGAAATGACTTTCTTTATTTAATGGGTCTGTCAAAGGACGTAATGAGTTTTAAAATGAAGTACTTTCGATTTGAGGTTAAAGATGAAAGAGAAAATATTTTAATAGTAGGCGGCGGAGGTACTTCTAAAAAGTTAGTGGAGATGATTGACGACTACGATATTACCATTGTGGAGAAAAATGCGGAAAAAGTGGAGGACCTTAGAAATAAGTATCCTGATATATTTGTTATTAAAAGGGAATTTAAAGGTCTGGACTTTTTTGATAAACCTGAAATAGAAAATGTTAATATATTTTTGGCGTTGACGGAAAATGATGAATTAAATATAGTTTTGGGAATGATGGCTAGAGAAAGCGGGATAGCTCAAGTTATTATAAAACTTACAACTATGAACTATGCTAAAATAGTAGACAGTTTAAATTTAACAGCGGTTTTAAATCCGTTAACAGTTACTTCAAATCGAATTATAAAGAGACTTAGGTCTGATAGAACGGTATCAATACAGCTTGCCTTTAATGGAGAAGCGGAGATATCGGAAATTAAGCTGGATGATAAAAGCGAGTTAATAGGAAAGACGATTGAAGAGATTTCACTTCCAAAGGGAATATTAATAGGAGGTATTATGAGAGAGGACAATGCTGCCATAGTTCCAAGGGGGAACAGCAGAATTGAAAAAGGTGATACTCTTATAATATTTTATAAAAGTGAAAACCGAAAGCAATTGGAAAGATTCATTGCTCCAAATATAAGCAAGGGATTTTTAGATAGATTTTTTAATTAAGAGGATACTATGAAAGAAATTTTAAAAAATGATTGGCAGGAGCTTTTAAAAGATGAATTTGAAAAGCCCTACTATTTAAATTTAAGGGAACTTCTAATAGAGGAGTATAAGAACTATGAGGTATTTCCAAAGGCGGAAGATATTTTTAATGCCTTTAACTATACTCCCTATAGTAATTTAAAGGTGGTAATTTTAGGGCAGGATCCCTACCACAATTTTGGACAGGCACACGGTCTTGCTTTTTCAGTAAAAGAGGGAGTGAAAATTCCCCCTTCTCTTGTAAATATATACAAGGAATTAAAAGAGGACTTAGGACTTGAAATTCCAAGTACGGGATACTTGATTAACTGGTCTAAACAGGGAATTATGCTTTTAAATACAACTCTTACTGTAAGAGCTCATTCGCCTATGAGTCATTCTAAAATCGGATGGGAGCTTTTTACAGACAGGGTAATTGAAGTAATAGACAGTGGAAGTAGGCCTGTAGTATTTATTCTTTGGGGGAACCATGCAAAGTCTAAAATGAAGTTAATTAAAAATGAGAAACACTTGGTTATTACAGGGGCACATCCAAGTCCCCTATCTGCCAACAGAGGTTTTTTCGGTTCAAGACCTTTTTCAAAGGCAAATACATTTTTGGAAAGTAACAATATAGAACCGCCGAATTGGAGGGTATAATGGAGTATTTAAAATCAGATTTTGTGGAAATTAAAAAAGAATATGCTGGAGAAGTACCTATGTATGTAGTTACTCCAAAACTAAATGTGGAGAAACACAAGACCATATTTTTCTACCACGGTTGGAGCAGCAATGCACTAAGCCAGATTTTCAGAGCTAATATATTGGCAAGTTATGGTTACCAGGTGATTTTACCGGAGGCAAGATTTCACGGTGAAAGAGGAGAGCTGGACTATGACTTGGAAGAAGTTACAAGAGCTCATATGATGCAGGTGATAATGCATAATATTGAAGAATTTCCAAGTATCTATAAATACAGTGTTGAAAATTTAAATGTAGATGAGGAAAATGTAGCAGTTTCAGGTCATTCCATGGGGGCGATTACTGCAGGAGGTCTTTTCACTTTTAAGACTTCTTTAAAGACGGCAGTGCTTTTTAACGGAACTATGAATTGGGAACACATAGTTGATGCGCTTATGGAAGGGGAAGATGAAATAAGCTATGAAAGAATGAGAATAAATGAATTTATGATTCAAATGAATCCTCAAATCCATTTAGAAGATTTAAAGGACAGAGCGCTGGGACTTTTTAACGGTGCAGAAGACGACGTAATGCCGCCAATATCTCAAGAGGAATTTTATGAAAAAGCAGTGGAGAAGTATGGGGATAAAGAGCTTATTAAATTTGAAAAGTTTGACCGTACTTACCACCAACTTACTACACAAATGTTGGAAAGTTCAATAATATTTTTAAAGGAAGTAGCAAAGTTTTAAGAGCGTCCTATAAACGAACCCTTAAACTCACATAGGGATTAAGGGTTCGTTTATAGGCCTTTTTTAAATTCCTTTTTTATATAGGGCAAAGGAGTATATCATAGGTAGAGATACTAAGAGTAAGGTAAAAAATAAAGGGAGATGGGCAAGAGGAGTTTCTGTTAAAAAGAAACCTGTGATTATAAAAAGAAATCCTCCTGCTATCCAAAGTTTTGATGCAAATCTATGGGTTTTATTCCAGTTTTCTTCACTGTTTAAAGTCCAGGGGATTTTAATTCCCACTGTGTAATTTTGTTTTGTCTTAGGCATATAGTTTCCTATTGCAATAAATATAAATCCAACTATTAAATTAACTGAAATACCAACAAAATCTGAGCTATATCCAAGGGCAACGGCATAGGTTGAAATCATTACTATTATGGAAGTAAGAGGAATTGCCCAAAATATAATTTTTAACATCTTATCACTTATGTTTTTTCGCTTTGGGTCCTGTAATGTAAAAAACAGGGTGAACAGGTGAATGGTGGTTAAAAATAAAGGCAGTCCAAGTATGGTAAAAGCTTTGCTGCTCCAGCCGTCAGGATTGTTATTTATATCAAAATGTGTGGCAATGGTGTCGGGAAGTTTATTCCAAAGTAACAATCCTATAAACAGAGGTATGAGGCAAAGGAAAGTTGTGAGGAGTACTGTCTTTTTATATTTTTTCATCTTCATCATCTCCTTTTAAATCTGAAAGCCATAGCATAATTTCCTCTACTACAGAGGTATTTAATTCATAGTAAATAAAGTTTTTATACTTAGTTTCTCTTAGCAAATCGGCTTTTTTTAAAATGTTTAAATGGTAGGAGATAGTGGGGGCTGTAATATTAAAGTTTTCCACAATTTCTCCTGCTGTCAGTCTTCCGTCTTTAAGTAAAGTCAGTATTTCTCTTCTTACAGGGTCAGACAATGCTTTAAAAGTTTCTGCAAATCCCATAATTACCTCCAAATCTGTTTAGATAAACATCTAAATAGATTATATATGACTTCATTCTTGTAGTCAATTCTATTTTGAAATTTATCTAATTAGTTATGACTTGAAAGTTTGAGGAGCTATATTATAAAATGGATTAAATAAGGAGTTACTATGAAATTTAAAAATATATACTTTAAAGAAGTCTTTTTAAATTTTCTATTCTATTGTGTCATAGGATGGATTTATGAAGTGTTTTTAGAAGTGGTGGTATATCGTTGGGGATTTTCAAATAGAGGTGTCCTTTTCGGTCCCTACCTACCCATATATGGTACGGGAGCCATGATTTTTCTAATTTTGCTTTCAAATTTAAAGAGTAGAAAAATTACAATTGGAAGAATAAATTTAAGTCCTTTTCTAGTTTTTTTGGGAATAGTATTTATAACTACTTTACTGGAGTTAGCGGGTAGTTATGTAATGGAATATACAAAGGGCGATTGGCTTTGGAATTATGAAGATTACTTTCTGAATTTTCAGGGGAGAGTGGCTTTAAATCCCAGCATTAGATTTGGGCTGGGTGGAATGGTAATAATGTATGGTTTACAACCTCTTTTTGAAAAGTGGATTTCAAAATTAAATCCTAAAGTTATAAATATTCTCTTTATAGTTTTATTTGCCCTTTTTCTATTAGATGTGGCAATTTATTTTTTAAAATAAAAAGTAGGCATTTAAATGTCTACTTTTTGTAATTTAATAAGTATAGTTTTTTATTTTTTCTTTTGAGTTTTATTTACAATGTCATCTATTTCCTTTGAGATGTCCTCAACGGATTTAGAAGCATCTATTATAAAATCGGCATAGGATGAAAAATCTTGAGCGGCCTTAATTCTCTCCTCTATTTTTTCGGAGCTATCGCCTCGCTCTTTCATCCTCTCAACCATAGTATCCACATTGGACTTTAGATAGATACATATGGCATTTTTAAATTCCGACTTTATTTTTTTCACCCCATTTAAATCTACAACAACAACTGCGTTATTTTCGGAATCTATGTACTTTTTAAATTCTGCCTTAGGCGTTCCGTAGTAATTATTGGAATAGTGAGTAGTTTCTAAAAAGAAATCCTGCTTTTTAAGTTTTAAAAATTCAGGAACACTTAGAAAGTGGTAGTCCAAACCATTTACTTCGCCCTCTCTTTTCTTTCTAGTAGTATATGTAATAATTTTAAAAAAATTATCTTTTTTTCTAAGTAAGTTTGCTTGAGTGGTTTTTCCTGTACCGGAAGCTCCAACTATTAAATAAATCATAGGTCCTCCATTTACTAATTGTGTAAATAAATTATATTGCAGTTAATAATTAATTTTAGTGGGAATAATATTCTAATTATGAAATTTTATAGGGAATAAATACACAGAATTTTAAAATATTCTAATGTTTTTAATTCAAGCTATTTCGATTTGTTAAACTAATTTCTTATTATAGGTTTACATTTTTTACATACTGTACACTTAACAATTTCTTTATTGCCTATGTCCAGTCCTCAGCATCACATTCAATGAAAATTCCATATACTATTCACTTTAAAAAAAGCATCTTCTAAAAATATTTTTATTTATGTTTTGTCTAATATTAAGTTGTCTTTAGGTAGGTAAAGTTAAAATACGTTTGTTTTCTTTAATGAAGTATTATTATACCACTATCAGCTTGAAGAAAACAATATTATTTGGCGGAGCATAGTGGCAATATGAAACTTAAGAATTTTAGGTGTTGGAATGTTTCTAAGTGTTGTAATAGTTAATTTCGAGGAAGTAATTGTACTAGGACATACAGATTATAGTAAAATATTTTATTAAAAAAGGAAGGCTCAACCTTCCTATAACAATGTACTAAATAATTTTTGAGTGTATTCATGGTGTTCACTTTCAAAAAATTCTCCGGCATTGAATATTTCCACCATTTCGCCCTTGTACATAACGCCCACTCTGTCGCATAAATATTCTATTACATTTAGGTCATGGGATATAAAGAGACAGGTGAACTGTCTTTTCTCCTGCAGTTTGCGAATTAAGTTTAGGATTGCAGATTGAACGGATACGTCCAAAGCGCTTACTCCCTCATCGATAATTACAAATTCAGGGTTCACTATTAGGGCGGAGGCTATGGAAACTCTCTGTCTTTGACCTCCGGAAAGGTCTTCTGGATATTGATCCATTAAGGAGGGGTCAATTTCAACTTCATATAGGATTTCCTCGGCCATTTTCCTTCTACTTGCCTTATCTCCTATTTTATGAATCATTAAAATTTCCTCTATGGACCATCCGATTTTACGTTTAGGATCTAGAGCGGAATAGGGATTTTGAAATATTATTTGAACTTGTTTGCGCCATTTTTTTTCTTCTTCTCTGGTAAAGGTGGAGATATCTCTGCCCTTAAAGTAAATCTTACCTTGGGACATGGACTTAAGTCCTATAATTAAATGACCGAGAGTGGTTTTTCCACTTCCGCTTTCACCTACAAGTCCGAAAATCTCCCCCTTATTAATACTGAAGGAAACGTCATTTACTGCAATAAATTCCTTGGGCTTTTCAAAAATACTTTTACTTTTACCCTTATATTTTTTTGAAACATTTTCCAATCTAATAATTTCTTCCATAGTCTTCCTCTTATTAGTTGTCATATAGATGACAACAGACTTTTTGATTTCCAAAATCCGATGTTTTGGGAAAAACTTCCCTGCAAATTTTCATACGGGACTCGCATCTTTTATAAAAGGGACAACCTATTTCAATCCTATCTTTAAGGGGAGTAACCTGTCCCGGTATGTTGTAAAGGGGTTGGCCCCTTTTTTTGTAGTCGGGAATTGCCTTGAGCAGTCCCTTTGTATAGGGATGTTTAGGTGTATTTATAATTGCATTAATGTCGCCCTCTTCGATTATCCTTCCCGCATACATTACCATAATCCGTTTACATATCTTACTTACAAGTTTTAAGTCATGGGATATAAATAAGACAGCTCCTCTATATAAGTCCTCAATGTCCTTAAAGAGTTTTAAAATTTGAGTTTGGATAGTGGCGTCAATGGCAGTGGTGGGTTCGTCGGCAATTAAAACTCTTGGATTCGCCACTAAAGCCATAGCTATCATAATTCTCTGTTGCATTCCTCCTGAAAGTTCGTGGGGATACCATTCATAAATCTCCTCAGTATTTCTAAGCCCTACTTTTTTCATTGTATCTACTACTATTTCTTTACGCCTTTCCTTGGAAAAATCAAAGTGGATTTCCAACACTTCTTCTATCTGTCTTCCCACCTTCATCAGGGGATTTAGCGAATTCATAGGTTCTTGAAATATCATTGAGATTTTTCTTCCTCTCAGCTGCTGCCATTTTTCAGGGGAGGAGTGGATGATTTCTTCTTCCATTAATTCAATGGAGCCGCTTTTTATAATGGCTTTGGGATGTTGAAGTCCCATAATAGTTTGAGCCGCCACACTTTTCCCGCAGCCTGACTCTCCAACCAGACCTACAAAATCATGTTCATGTAGCTCAAAGTTCATATCTATTACGGCCTTTTTGTCACCTGTATCAAAGGGAAAGGCCACACTTAAATTTTCAACTTTTAATAAATTTTTCATTTTCCAGCTCTTTTTATTCTCCTATCTCTTAATCCGTCAGCTAGCAGCGTAAAGCCAAAGACCATTAAGGTCAAAGTAAGGCCTGTAAATATAAAGTACCAGGGAGCTTTGTAAAAATAGGCTTGGGATTCCTTTAGCATCCTACCCCAACTGGGGTTAGGGGGCTGAACTCCAAGGCCTAAATAACTGAGTCCGGCTTCGCTGATAATAGTCGTTGATAGTGAAAGTGTAACTGCCACTATCAGTTGTTCAAGTATATTTGGAATAATGTGAAACAGAGCAATGTGAAGTCCCTTTGCACCCTTGGCATTTGAGGCTTTTACATAGTCCATTTTTTTTATCTGCAAAAATCCGCTTCTGGATACTCTGGAGAAGTAGGGAATACCCATTACTCCAAGAGCTATTATAGTATTTTTGACTCCGGGGCCTGATATTGAAACGAGCATAATTGCAAATAAAATTCCGGGGATGGACATTAGTGCATCTATAAAACGCATTAGCACTTCATCTACATATCTGCCCATATATCCGCTAATACCACCAATTAAAAGTCCAAAGAACAGAGATAGAAAAACCGCTCCAAAGGATACTATAAAGGTGGTCTTACTTCCTTCCATTATTCTGGAAAATATATCTCTTCCGAAGTTATCCGTTCCAAAAATATGTTTTGAGGAAGGAGGCATAAACTTAATGGAAGAGTTTATTTCATTTGGGTCATAGGGAGTATAGAAAAGACTTATTAAAAACATAATTAAAAAGAATATTATTATCCCTATTCCTATTTTCATAGATCTTTTTCTTACTTCCATCAATCGCCACTCCTAATTCTAGGGTCAATTACTTGGTACAGTATGTCTATGGCAAAATTTATAAATATAACCATTGTGGCTATAATTAAAACCACTGACTGTATAAGTACGAAGTCCCTACTTGATACTGATTGTACTATTAAACTTCCAAGTCCCGGAAGTGCAAATACATTTTCAATTATTATACTTCCGCCAATACTGGAGGTAAATATAATGCCTAAAATGGTTAGAACAGGTATAAGCGCATTTCTTAAAACGTGTCTATAGAGTATGGTGCTTTGCTTTTGCCCTTTAACCAAGGCAGTTCTCACATAGTCCATTCTCATCTGTTCTAAAATTGAAGTTCTTAAATACCTTACAACTACGGCTATATTTGAAATGGATATGGAAAAAGCAGGTAGAAAGAAAGAATATAGTCTACTAAAGAAATTTCCATCCATTACATTGTAACCGAAAGTGGGAAACCATTTTAATTTCAGGGAAAATACCAACATTAATAAAAAGGATATCCAAAAAGATGGAATGGAGATTCCCAGTTGGGTAATAGTTCCCACAACTCGTCCATACCATTTGCTATCCCTAGATGCCACCCATATTCCAAGAGGTATTCCCAAAATCAGGGTAATAGCCAGAGAATATAGAGTTAAAAACAATGTTACGGGAAATCTGGAAGCAAATAAATCCGCTACAGGGACTTGGTACTTAATACTCTTTCCCATATCGCCATGAAGTAAGTTTACCAGCCAAGAGCCGTACCTTTCAATCATGGGTTTATCTACGCCAAGTTCCTTTTCCAAAAGCTGTATCTGATATTTGTCAGCTTCTGTTCCCAACATGATTTCTGCCGGATTGCCCGGCAGAACTTGAAATATTAAAAATATCATAATACTTACAAGGAAAAGTGTAAGTATTATGGAAATAAATTTTCTAATTAAAAATCTCATAACCTACTCAATCTTATTTTTCTAAATATACGTCTTCTAAATTCATCTTCTGTATCGGATACATTTCAAGACCTTCTATACCGGGTCTTAAAGCTGTTATTGAATCAGGGTCCTGAATAAATACACTTGCGTTGTCCTCTACTAAAATTTTTTGTGCTTCCTTATAGTGTGCAATTTGCTCTTCTTCACTAATTGCAGTTGAGGCTTTTTCAATTGCCTCATCATATTTTGGATTGTTAAAGTTAATGTAATTGGAACTATAATCGCTTACATATCTTACTAGAATTTGATTTGGATCTAGGTATCCTATAAAGCCCACTATTGTAGCTTCAAAATCCCTGTCATTATAAACTTTACTTAGCCATGTGGAAAACTCAATTGGTTCAATAGTAACTCTTACATTTACTTTAGAAAGCTGACTTTCAAGTAATTCCGCCGTATCCATATGGTATTGATAGTCGCTTGGAACAGTTACATTTAAGTCAAATCCGTTTTCATAACCGGCTTCAGCCAAAAGAGCCTTTGCTTTTTCAACATCATAGGTGTAGTATTCCGACAGGTCTTCGTAGTATTTTGGAAGAGCGGGACTGAAACTGGAGCATATTTTAGTGGCTTTATTTTCGCCGACTGTACTTACAATTTCATCTCTATCTACTGCATAATTTAAAGCCTCACGAACTTTGGGATCTTTTAAAGGACCGAAATCATTATTTAATCCAAAGGCCTGTACAAGGTTTTGCGGTCCTGAAATTAAAGTTACATCTCCCAGTTGATTAGCTTCGTTGGGAGAAATTCTAGGAACTATGTCAACTTCACCTGACTGCATTGCCATAATTACAGTCTGTCTGTCCTTAATTCTAATTATATTTAGGTTTTTAAACTTAGCCACATGGTCTTTTCTATGGTAGTCATCAAATCTTTCCAATTTCAGCTGTTCTCCGGGAGTTCTGGATACGAATTTAAAAGGTCCCGTTCCTATGGGAAACTGTTCATTTTCAGTGTAGTCCTTTTGAACAATGGGTTTTAAAGTCAGGTAAATAAATTCATTTTTTCTCTCTTTTAATTGAACTTCCACTTCATAGTCGGAAAGTGCTTTTACGTCCTTAATAATTTCAAACTTTGAGTTTTTAGGTTCGCCGGAACTTAATCCTGCCAACTCACTATAGGTATATACCACATCCTCGGCGTTAAAATCCTCTCCATTGTGAAATTTTACGCCTTCTTTTAATTTAAAGGTATAGGTTGTGCCGTCATCGCTTATGTCGTAACTTTCAGCTAAGTCCGGAACTAAATTTCCCTCTACATCGCTGTCAAAAAGTCCATCAAATACGTTGTCCATAATGGTTTCAGTATCTCCTGCAGTCATTTTAAAAGGATCCATGCTGTCAAGTTCAGTAAAGATAGCTACTTTTAAAGTATCTTCTGCGTCTTGTGTCGTACTTTTATCTTCACCATTACCACATGCTATTAAACTAAGGGATAGGGTGAAAACAATTGCAAATAATACAAACTTTTTTTTCATAAAACAACTCCTTATAATTATAGAAACTCAAAGTAATAAGAGTATACCATTAAAATAATTTAAAGTATATCTGAGAAGAGGTAAATAATATTTTTCACACTTTGAGTTTAAAACATACAACTATATTATACTAGGTTAATAAAGCAAAACAATTTTAAATTTGAGAGTATAAAAGGAAGTACAATTTTAAATTTAAGCACAAAAATATATTGGGTTTACAAAAATTATCAGTTAAAAATAATTAGTTAATAGTATATAATTTATTATTGGAGGAGATTATGAATAGAAAAAAAATTAGTGTTTTATTAATGAGTATGCTGTTAATTTTATTGACAGCTTGTGGTAATAAAGAAGAAGTTGTGGAAAAAAGTGTGGAGCCTACAAGTATTAGCATTGGGGCCTTAAAGGGGCCGACGGCTATGGGGCTTGTAAAACTTTTCAATGATTCTGACAAGGGTGTGGAGCAGGGAAATAACTATAAATATAAAATTGCAGCCTCACCTGATGAAATAGTTGCAGGATTGTCAAAGGGAGAATTTGACGTAGCTGCCATACCTGCAAATTTAGCCTCAATATTGTATAATAAGACAGAGGGGAAATTATTAAAGGTATCCAATCTTAATACTCTGGGAGTGCTTTACATTGCCTCCAAGGAGGATATTGACACTTTAGAGGATTTAAAGTCAAAGACTGTAATAATGAGCGGAAAAGGTTCAACTCCGGAATTTGCCTTTAAGGAAATTCTTTTAAAAAAGGGTATAGATCCGGAAAGGGATTTAAAGATTGAATACAGGTCTCAGCATGAAGAGGTTTTGGCTGAACTTATTAAAGACGATTCAGTGGTGGCGCTGTTGCCTCAACCTTTCTTAACTGTTGCGGAGACAAAAGTAGAGGGACTAAAAGTAAACTTTTCTTTAAACGACCTTTGGGAGGACTTTAGCGGAGAGCCTTTAATAACTGGAGTATTAGTAGTTAGAAATGAATTTTTAGAAGAAAACAAGGAAAACTTCGACTTGTTTTTAGAAGAATATAAAGCTTCAGTGGACTTTGTAAATGAGAATATTGAGGAAGCGGCTGTTTTAGTGGGCAATTATGACATAGTTCCGGAAGAAGTGGCTAAAATAGCAATACCCAAGTGTAATATAGTATATGTTGAGGGCGATGAGTTAAAGGCAGCTCTAACAACTTACTTGGAAGTCTTATCTCAGTCGGATAAAGCCTCGGTGGGAGGAGAGCTACCTGATGAAAACTTTTACTATAAAAGATAATGTAAAGAAGTTTTTAACAGTTCTATTTTGGATTTTAATATGGCAAGTAGTTAGCCTGTTTACAGAGGAGATACTTTTTGTATCTCCTTTTAAGGTGCTGCCAAAAATTTTTGAAAACTTGGGAGATTTAAACTTTTATCAAAATCTGCTAAGTACGGTTTTAAAGGTGTCTTGGGGTTTTATTTTAGGACTTATAGCGGCACTTTTTTTGGGTGGATTGTCCTATAGGTTTAAAGTTTTCCAAGAGTTGATTTCACCTTTAATTTTATTTTTAAAATCGGTGCCGGTAGTAAGCTTTATAATGTTGGCTTGGTTGTTTTTAAGTCCTCAAGGCATCCCTGTTTTAATTTCCTTTATTATCGTAGTACCCATTGTGTATTTAAATTTCTATGAGGGGCTTTCAAGAGTGGATAAAAGCTATTTGAATATGGCAGAGGTATTTAATGTGGGATTGTGGAAAAAAGTGGAGTACATTTATCTTCCATCAGTTAGGGGATACCTACTAAGTGCAGTGGAGCTTAGTATTGGGATGGCGTGGAAGTCGGGACTTGCGGCGGAAGTTATAACTTTTCCCGAATTTGGTTTGGGAGCATTAATTTATAACAGTAAGCTTTACTTGGACACTGTTAATTTATTTGCCTATACAATAATGGCGGTGGTAAGTTGTTACATACTTGAAAAAGGAGTTCTTTACATAATCAGGAGGATTTTAAAATGAATATAGCAGTTAAAAATTTAAAAAAATCCTTTGATGGTCAGCTTTTATTTGAAAATTTAAGTTTTGAATTAAAAGATGGAGATGTCCTTGGAATATTGGGCAAGTCCGGCAAGGGCAAGACCACTTTAATAAATATTTTACTTGGATTGGAAAAAAGTGACGAGGGAGAAGTTACATATAGTGAAGAACCTTGCTTTTCTGTGGTATTTCAGGAAAATTTACTTTTTGAAGAAAAGACAGTCTATGAGAATGTAAAATTTGTATGTGATTCCAAAGAGATGATTTTAAAACTGTTAAATGAAATCGGATTGGGAGATTACCTTAATTCCAAGGTATCTATTTTATCGGGGGGAATGAAAAGAAAATTATCATTAGTTAGAGCAGCGGCAAAAGAGGGTAATATTTTTATAACGGATGAAGCAATTCGAGAGGTGGATTCCGTCAATAAAAATAAGATGGTGGAATTTTTAATGGAGCATAGAGGAAACAATCCTCTAATATATATTACTCACGATGAGGAAGATTTAAAGTTAATAGGTGCAAATAAGATAATAAGATTAAAGGATTGAGGGGATAGTGATGAGTTTTTCAGATAGCAGGCCAATCGGTATATTTGACAGTGGAGTGGGAGGTTTAAGTGTACTTAAGGAACTAAGAGAACTTCTTCCAAAGGAGAATTACATATACATAGGAGATACGCTTAGGATGCCCTATGGAGATAGAGAACCTTCCGAGATTAAAGATTATACTATTGAATGTTTTGAAAAATTAAAAGCTGAAAATGTAAAGGCGGCTGTTTTGGCTTGTAGTACTTCTACAAGTTACAGCCTAGATGAATTAAAAGAAAAATTTGACTTTCCCATAATAGGAGTAATAGGTGCAGGTGCTCTTGAAACTATTATGAGTACTGAAAATAAAAATGTGTTACTACTTGATACTAATGCAACAGTTAAAAGCGGTATTTATGAAAAAACTATAGCGAAGATAGATTCTAAGATAAATTTAATATCTCAAGGCTGTCCCGATTTGGTAAAAGCTGTGGAAGAAGGTTACGGAGAAAGTGTGGTGGGCTTTAGTATAGCAAAAAAATACATTGATATCTACGATGACTTTGACTATGATACTTTAATTTTAGGTTGTACTCACTTCGGACTGGTGGAAGAAAATATTGAAAACATACTGAAAGAAGTGGGGAAGAATGCTAAAATAGTAAATCCTGCTTATTCTACAGCCGTTCAACTCTCTAGAATACTTGAAGAGTTTAGAATTTTAAATTCAGAAGGGGAGAGTAAGGTGAAATACTTTGTATCGGGAGATGGGGAGAACTTTAAAAATATGATTGTGGATTTTTTAAAGGAGCCTAGAGATAGTATTAATATTGAAAAGCTGGAAGTGACTGTTTAATAGGAATTGAGCTTAAGTACGGGGCTAAAATTTTAAATACAGGCTTTAATATAAAATAAAGTTTAAAGGAACTGTTTAAGTTATTTGTAATTTACCAGAGTAAAGAAGATGTTTTACTCTGGTTTTGCTTTATTATCAGAATGATTTAAAAATATGTTTTTGAATGATATTAATATTTGGTTTCATAAAAATAAATTTTTATTTTCACAAATCATCATATTTTAGAAATGCAAAATAAATTGCAAATGAATTTCAGTATATTAGAATTAACTGCAACTAGATAATACACTTATTGTATTTTCAGCATTACGAACTATGTACAAGAGGAAAATAAGTTGGCATTGAATTTGCATTATAGATATATAGGAGGTGAAAAAATTGAAAATAGCAATAGTAGGAAAATATCCGCCCAAGGCTGTAGATTTGATTTTAGAAAATATGAAAAATAGAGAAAATATTAAAGTGGAAATAGTATCTACAGAAGACGAATATAAAACTTTGACAGATGCGGATTGCATTATTCTGAGAATTTTTAAAATAACAAAAGATGATTTAGATAGGATTGAGAATTTAAAATTCATTCAAAAATGGGGGGTGGGATTTGATTCAATAGATGTAGATTATGCGAGGGAAAAAGGCATTGATGTAAGTAATGTACCTGGATCAAATGCAGATTTTGTATCTGAATTAGCTGTTTTATTAATGTTATCATTATATAGGAAACTGACACTACATGATCAAGAAATTAGAAAGGGAATATGGGGCAAGGAGAGGCATGTAGATGAGACGTTTTCTTTAAAAAATAAAACAGTTGGCTTAATTGGTTTGGGAAATATTGGGAAAGAAGTTGCAAAAAAAGTAAAAGTTTTTGGAGCAAAGGTTCAGTATTATGATATAGAAAGAATTAGTATTGGAGAAGAAAACAATTTAGATATTTGTTTTAAAAGTTTTGAAACTTTAATAGAAACGTCAGATGTAATTAGTTTGCATTTACCTTTAAATAAAAATACCAAAAATATAATAAGTAAAAAAGAAATTAGTAGAATGAAGAAGGAAGCCGTAATAATTAATACTGCAAGAGGAGGTTTAATAGATCAGGGTGAATTAATAAAAGCACTTAATGAAAATAGAATTTTAGGAGCTGGATTAGATTGTTTTTCAAAAGAACCTCTTTTAAAAAATGATCCGATATTAAAAGCTAAAAATACTGTATTAACACCTCATGTTGGTGGGACATCAATGGATTTATTGGATATCATGATTCCTGAGATAATAAATAATGTTAATAATTTTATTGATAATGATGAACTAAATTATATCGTAAACTAGAAGGAGAGTAGACTTATGGAGGTAAATAATAGAATTTTTTTAAAAAGATATATGTTAGAAGAGAAAATTTTACGAGAATATGAAAATATACCTACTGCTAATATTGGAGATGCGATGTTTAGATTATCCAATATGGATTCAAGAATAAAATTAATATCCACTCCGAATAAAATAGTAGTAGGAAGAGCGATTACAGTAAAAGCAAGATCTGGAGATAATTTAATGTTGCATAAAGCATTAGATATAGGTGGACCAGATGATTTTATAGTTGTATCTAATGATGGAGGAAGTGAAAGAGCTTTAATGGGAGAGATTATGGCTATATATGCAGAAAAGGTCAGAAATATCTCAGGAATTATTATTGATGGTCCAATTAGAGATGTAGATGAATTATCAAAAATGGGGATGGCTATTTATGCAACAGGAATTACGCCGAAAGGTCCTTATAAGGAAGGTCCTGGGGAAATTAATACTCCTATAACCTGTGGAGAACAAGTGGTTTTACCTGGGGATTTAATAGTAGCAGATAGTGATGGAGTTGCTGTAATACATTATAAAGATGTAAAGCAAATTTTAGATAAAATTAAAGAATTTCAAAAAAATGATTTCAAAAAAGTTCAATTAGCTAAAGAAGGAAAATCAGATAGAAAATGGGTAGATAAAAAATTATTTGAAAAAAAAGTTGAATTTTTAGAGAAAGTTTATTAATTAGAAATAGGAGGAAGCTTTATGAAAAAGAAATTATCAATTATAATTATGTGTTTGGCATTCTTATTAATAGGATGTAGTAGTAATAATTCCAAAGAAAACATTTCGAAAGAGGAAATTAATTGGCCTGAAAAAACAGTTGAAATAACGTTACCATATAATGCTGGAGGGGATACAGATTTATATTGTAGAACGGCAGCTAAGTACTTGGAGGAAGAGTTGGGACAAACGTTTGTAATAGTAAATAAGGCTGGAGGAAGTGGTATAGTTGCTTCGAAAGAAATAATGGCATCCAAACCAGATGGATACAAGATGTTATTTAACCATACTGCAGCATTAGTACAGGAGACGACGGGACTAGCTGATTTTTCTTATACAGATGATTTTGCTAATGCTGGTACAATAATTGAAGATAGTACATACACTTTAGTGGCAAGAGCTGATTCTGGCTGGAACACTTTAGAAGAAATGGTAGAGGAAGCTAAAGAATCTCCTAAAAAAATCAGCTATTCAATAGTTCATGGTTCTGTAACTCATTATGTAGCAGAGCAAATTGAAAAGTCTGCAGGAATTGAATTGAATAAATTGGATGTAGGATCTTCTTCTGCAGATAGAACTGCTGCATTTTTAGGAGGTCAAGTAGATCTACTGGTTGTAAACTATATAAATATTGCAGATTATATAGAAGCTGGAACAGTAGTCCCTTTAGCTATTTTATCAACGGAACGAATTCCTACAATTCCTGATGTTCCTACTGCTGTTGAACAGGGATATGAAGTAGTTTCAAGAAAATTGTATGAATTTAAATTTCCAAAAGATACTGATCAACAAATTGTAGATACATTCACAGCAGCTTTAGAAAAAATTTCTAAAAATGAAGAGTTTCAAAAAGAAGTAGAAAAATTTCATGGACAAGCGTTTTATAGGAGCCCTGAACTAACTTCTAAAGAAGATAAAGAACAAGTTGAAGACTTAAGTAAAGTTATGGGAGAGAGTTAATTATTGTTAGAAACTTTTAGGAGTGATATTATGACAAAAAAATTAAAAGAGTATTTAACCTCTGTCATCTTTTTAATATTTGGGATATTTTTAATATTTTTTTCTGGTAAAATGGATATTTTCATAGAAAATGATGTAGGTCCAAGTTTTATGCCTAAACTTGTGGGAATAACTTTGACTATTCTATCTATAGCAAAGTTTATTTTGGCAGTAAATAGAAAAGATAAAGAGATGTTTAGTGATTTATTAATAGATAGGGGAGGAATATATTCTATTGTTCTAGTATTTGTATATTTTTTAATTTTAGAGAAAGTAGGTTTTATTTTAAGTACGATACTATATTTATTTATTCAAATAGAGATTTTAAATAAATATGATGAGCAAAATATTAAAGTAAAGATACTAGTTTCTTTGTTTGTTCCTATAATAATATATTTTTTATTTACCAGAGCGTTTCAATTGATGCTACCTGCTGGTATGTTAGGTTAGGAGGAGGTTATATAATGATCATTGAGGGCATCTTAGCGGTAATAACTTCACCAGTTTGCTTGATATTAGTTTTTTTAGGTGTAGTAGTAGGAATAGTTTTTGGATCTATACCAGGACTTTCTGCTACGATGGCTCTGGTTTTATTTTTACCAATGTCTTTTGGAATGGATCCAATAAATGGGATTTCTCTTTTAATTGGACTATATATAGGAGGAATTTCAGGAGGGCTCATATCGGCGATACTTTTAAAAATACCAGGAACACCGTCTTCAATAGCTACTGTTTTTGATGGAGGGCCGATGGCTGATAGGGGCGAGGCTGGAAGAGCATTAGGAATAGGAATTTTATATTCGTTCATTGGTGGCATCATAAGTGTTATAGCATTAATATTTATTTCGCCATATCTGGCAAATATAGCGTTAAAATTCACCCCGTTTGAATATTTTGCAATAGCTTTTTTTTCTCTTACAATAATAGCGAGTTTATCAGGAGATTCTCTTATAAACGGTGTATTAAGTGGGCTGTCGGGGATGGCATTTGCTTTTGTAGGAATGGCACCACTAGATAGCTATACTAGATTTACCTTTGGAAATTATCAATTATTATCTGGATTTGATATAGTAATTATACTATTAGGTATATTTGCGGTTAAAGATATATTGGAGGTAGGATTTAATAGAAAAAAAATAAAAGCTGAGGGAATCAAAAAAACGTATAAAATGAAGGGGTTTGGGATTAGTCTAGAAGAGTTTAAAGAGCAATTTGGAAACATGATTAGATCAGCGTTAATTGGATTAGGAATAGGAATTTTACCAGGTATAGGGGGTTCAACTTCTAGTATTCTTGCATATTCGGCGGCAAAAAACACTTCTAAATATCCCGAAAAATTCGGAACTGGAGCAATTGATGGTGTAATAGCTTCGGAAACTTCTAATAACGCAACTACTGGAGGAGCGTTAATACCTTTGTTAACTATGGGTATTCCAGGAAACACTGTAACAGCTGTCTTACTTGGTGGTCTAATGATACATGGTATATCCCCAGGACCTTTAATTTTTGAAAAAAATGGTGTATTTATGTATGCAATTTTTACATCTTTAATAATAGCAAATATATATATGATAATTGTAGAATTTTTAGGGATAAATTGGTTTGTGAAGTTGTTAGATATTCCGAAAACTATATTACTGCCAATAGTAATGGTGACTTGTACTGTTGGAGCTTTTGCAGTAAATAATAGAATGTTTGATGTTTGGGGTATGTTGCTATTTGGTTTGATAGGATTACTATTTAAAATATTAGATATACCTACAACTCCTTTTATTATAGGTTTTATTCTATCGCCAATGGCAGAAGAAAATTTAAGGAGAGCATTATTAATGAGTAATAATAGTATAATACCTTTTTTCACCAGACCTATTTCATTGGTATTTATAGTGTTGGGTTTTTTCTCTATAGCAATTTCAATCAGGAGAGCTCTTAAGAATAAAGAATTTAAAGAATTGTAATCTATGTATTATAAATAGCGTGGAATTTGCAATTTAAAATAATGTTTTCGATTATAAAAAGTTAGACTCTTATGAAGTGACCTATATAAGTGGAGTAAATAAAAAAGCACCTTGTATTGAAATTTATTGTAAAATAAAATCAATGGAGGTGCTTTTTGTATGAAAAGAACTGTGCATGGCTATGAAACTAAAATGAAAGTTATTGAAATGAAGTTAAGTGGATATTCTAATAGACAAGTCAAAAATGAGTTAGGACTTAAAAGTAAATCTCAAGTACAAACCTAGTGGATATCGCGGTGGTGAGCTACATAGATTAATCGACTCATTGGCAAGTAATATTCCTATGGTAAAGGTCCGAAGGTTTTAATCCTGAAGAGACTATGAAGCTTAGAATAAAATCTTTAGAGCAACAAGTAGAACTTCTAAAAAAGTTCAAAGAGATGGAAAGGAACGGCTTCGGAAATAATAGTTAATCTAGTTAATGAATTTAAAGGAATAATTATAGTTAAATATACTTTAGCGCTATTTAATATAGCTAAATCCACATATAACAGACAGAAAAAAATTACAGCAATGATTAATTAAACTAAAAAGATAAATAAATATACTGCTCAAAGAATTATGCAAAAATTCAATTGCCAATGTTGAGTTAAGATTAATAAGAACTAAAAGTATATTCATCATCCAATTGTCGTTGATAATTTACTTAATAGGGATTTTAAAGCTAGTAGACCACTTAAAAAATTAACAATAAACATTACTTATCTACCATTTGGGACTAGTATGCAATATTTATCTTCTATAATAGATTTGTATAATGGCGAGATTATTGCTTATGTATTTTATATTCAGATCAAGGGGAGTATATACATAAAAGAATATCAATTACCGGTAAAGAATAAGAATATTATCATGAGTATATCTAGAAAAGACACATCAGCAAATAGAATTATTTCACTCTGTCATAAAGTCTGAAATATTCTATCAAAAACCAGAACTTAAAAGTCTTAATTTTATTTTATTACAAATTGTATTAGACAATATCAAATATTATAATGAAGTTTGAATATAAGAAAAATTATATTGTTTATCTTAATCTAGAAACCGAAACACAAAATTATTTACACTCCCAACTTCGTCCTTATTAACAGCTTAATTATTTGTCCAACTTTTTGGGGTCAGTACACTAATTTACATGCTTTTTTATTTAAGTCTCATTTTAATAGGTCAGTCCCGTCTTTATCTGATTTTTTATGTTAGCAGAACTATTAATTCTAAGTCTAATTTTTAGTTTATATTTAGATTAATTGTTTTAGGTATAGAATTGTTAATGATAAAATTGATAGAAAGTGATAAAAAGTATTTATATAAAAAACTATAGTCTTTAAGGAAGGTGTTGAAAGAGTTGTTAGATAAAAAAATAATTATATTTTCTACAACAAGTGCATTAACTGAAAGAATAAATACAGTGTTAGACTCAATTAAGAAAACTGTACCTATTTATGAAGCTACAATGAAAGAAGCCTATGAAATATCGAGAAAAATGATAAATAGTGGGACTGAAGTAATAATTTGTCGAGGTGGAACATCAGAATATTTAAGAGAACGAGTTGATATTCCTGTTGTAGATATTAGACATGGATTTCTAGATATATATAGAGCAGTTCAATCCTTAGAAGATAGAAGTGAGGAAGTTGGAATAATAGGATTTAAAAATTTATGTGAAGCAGGACAACTCTATAATAGAATTACTAATAAAAAGTTAGGTATATACAATATTAATAGAGAAGAAGATGTAGAAGAAGCTTTAATAAAAGCTGTTTCTGAGGGGAAAAAATATTTTGTGGGAGGATTTTTATTAGAAAAAGAATGTGAAAAAAGAGGTTTGACTTACATTCCTGGGGAAGCTGACGAACTATCAATTTTAAGTGCGGTAAAAGAAGCAGAGCATAATTTAAAGATTGAGGAAGAGAGAAAGACAAATTATGAAATTATTAGTGTAATATTAGAGAATATTTCTGAGGGTATAATAGCTTTTGATAGATTAGGGAATATTTATAAGATAAACAAACACATGAAAAAAATATTAGGTGAAGAAAAAGAAAAAAAAATCAGTGAAATTTTTCAAATAAAAAAGCATTTGAAAAAGAGAAAACATTCATTTAATAATATTGTGAATTATAAAAAAACAACATTGCTATATAATGTGGTACCTATTGAAATTAATCAATCGTTGAATTATATTTTAATATCTGTTCAGGAAATAAATGCGATAAAAATTGCAGAACAAAAGATTCGAGAAGAATATATAAAAAGAGGTTATTATGCAAAGCATAGTTTTAGTGATTTGTGGGGTGAAAGTGACTCTTTAGCTGAAATAATAAATAGAGCTAAAAAATACTCAAATACTGATAGTACTATATTAATAAGAGGAGAAACAGGAACTGGTAAAGAAATTTTCGCTCAAAGTATACATAATTATGGATATAGGAAAAAAGGTCCGTTTGTTGCAATTAACTGTGCAGCATTACCGCAAAATATTTTGGAAAGTGAACTATTTGGATATGTAAAGGGTGCTTTCACAGGTGCTGTTGATGAAGGGAAAAAAGGGATCTTTGAAATTGCAGATGGAGGTACAGTTTTTTTAGATGAAATAAGTGAATTGCCAATAGAGGTCCAAGGTAAATTATTAAGAGTCATTCAAGAAAAAGAAATTTGTAGATTAGGAGACAATAAAATTAGAAAAATTGATGTTAGGATAATAGTTGCATTGAATCAAGATTTAGTTAAACTTGTTGAAGAGAAAAAATTTAGAGAAGATTTGTATTATAGAATTTGTGTTTTAGAGTTGATAATTCCTCCGTTAAGAAAAAGAGATAATGATGTTTTAATTATTTTTGAAAAAGGTATTAATAATTTAAAGAATAGAAAGATTCATATTCTTGATGAGGTAAAAGATTACTTAAGAGGTTATAGTTGGCCGGGTAATGTAAGAGAAGTTTTAAATATAGTTGAGAGATTAGGTATTGAGATGGGAGATTTAAAAGAAGAGGTAACTTTGTGTGATATTAAAAAAGCTTTAACTTACAAAGAAAATATAAGTAGAGATTTGAATCAGAAAAAGCATTATAGGGAAATTAATCCTGAAATAGTAGATGAAAAGGAAAGAATATTATTTTTGCTAGAAAAAAATGAAGGAGATAGAACTAAAACTGCTTCAGATATGAATATAAGTAATACAACGCTGTGGAGAAAAATGAAAAAACATAATATATAAATTTTAAATTCAGAAGGGGAGAGTAAGGTGAAATACTTTGTATCGGGAGATGGGGAGAACTTTAAAAATATGATTGTGGATTTTTTAAAGGAGCCTAGAGATAGTATTAATATTGAAAAGCTGGAAGTGACTGTTTAATAGGAATTGAGCTTAAGTACGGGGCTAAAATTTTAAATACAGGCTTTAATATAAAATAAATGGGTATTTATTTAACATAAGGTATTAAATAGTTAAAGGAGTGTAAATATGGCAAAAGATTACCATGAACCGGAAGTTGAACTAGATGAAAAGGTTCGAGATCAAGTACGTGCAATAAACAGCTTAAAAGAAGAGATTGAGGCTGTGGATTGGTATATGCAAAGAGTTGCAGTAGCTTCAGACCAGGAATTAAAAGATATTATGTGGCATAATGCCGTTGAAGAAATGGAACATGCTATGATGACTTTAGAATGGCTTAGACGAAATATGGACGGCTGGGATGAGCAAATGAGAACTTACTTATTTACAGAAAAACCAATTCTAGAAGTTGAAGAAGAGGCAGAGGCTGAAGAAGATTCTGATGATTCCGGAACTCTTGGAATAGGAGAACTTTAGTAAAGGAGAAGTGCAATGGATGTATTGAAAAGAAATATAGCTCCCTTATCTACTGAAGCATGGTCGGAAATAGATAAGAGGGCAAAGGAAGTTATAAGAAGTATTCTTTCGGCTAGAAGAGTATTAGAAGTAAACGGACCTAAGGGATGGGATTATACTTCAATTCAAATTGGAAGGTTAAAAGATTTAGACGTTATTGAAAGAGAACATTCAGTAAGGACCGGAATTTTTGAAACTCAAAATTTAGTTGAGGCTAGAATCAGTTTTGATTTAAATAAATGGGAACTGGATAACGTTCAAAGAGGAGCTAAGGACGTAGATCTTACAAACCTTGAAAAAGCTTGTGAAGAACTTGCTAAATTTGAAGAAGACGCTATTTATAACGGATATGAAAAGGGAAATATAAAAGGTCTTAGTCAAGTTGCAGGTCATAAACTTAAATTCGGAAAAGAAGGCAATGAAATTTTAAAAGCGGTGGGAGATGGGAAATATAAATTATTTAACTCCTATGTTGAGGAACCTTTTGATTTAATAGTATCCCCTGAAGCTTACAATGCCATAAACATAGTATATGATGGCGTTTATTTAATGGATAGCATTGAAGATATTATAGGCGGTAAAATTATTAGATCTAAAGTTTTAAAAGGAGCGCTTTTAATTCCTCATAGAGATGAAGATTTGGAATTTACCGTAGGTCAGGATTTTGCCATCGGATTTGAAAGAGAGTTGGACAAGAGAGTTAGATTGTTTGTAACAGAGTCCTTTACTTTTAGAGTTTTAGATGAAAATAAAATAGTTTACTATTCAATGTAAAATAGTTTAAGAGGATGCCTGCGCATCCTCTTTTTTTATAACAAAGTTCCGTATTTTTTAATATAGATTTTTTTCATAACAGTTACCAGTACCATGTAGGAGAATATTATTACAGCAAGGTATAGAAAGTAAACCTTTGGAAGTGGTAATAAATCCAACATAGCTCCTACAGGGGTGAAAGGAATTACAGTTAAAGCTATAATTCCCAAAGCTCCCAGAATTGTTACGAAAGCAGAGGCATTACTTTGAATGAACGGAATTTTTTGAGTTCGTATCATGTGTATTACCAAAGTCTGGCTCCACATAGACTCTATAAACCAACCTGCTTGAAACATTGCCTCATAGGCGCTTTTCATATTTAAGCCCTGAAAAATTCCACTTTGTATAATGGCACTGTCGCTAATTCCTGAATATAGGACTCCCTTTGAAATAAAGGCAGGACAGATTATAAAGTACATTACCAAGTAGGTAATCCAGTCAAATATTGAACTTGTAGGTCCAATCCAAACCATAAAGGATTCAATTGATTCGGTATCCCAATTACGAGGAGTCTTAACGAATTCCTCATCTACATTGTCCCAAGGAATTGCAATACATGACAGGTCATAGATTAAGTTTAAAAATATCAACTGTATGCTGGTCATTGGTAGAAAAGGTAAAAGAGCACTGGCAGCTAAAACTGAGAACATATTTCCGAAGTTGGAAGATATGGTCATTTTAATGTACTTAATCATATTGGCATAGGTCTTTCTACCTTCAATAATTCCCTCTTCCAAGACCATTAAACTTTTTTCCAACAGAATTATATCTGCCGATTCTTTGGCAATGTCCACTGCGCTGTCTACGCTTATTCCAATGTCGGAAGTTTTAAGAGCCGAGGCATCGTTAATACCGTCGCCTAAAAATCCTACTACATGGCCGTTGTCCTTTAATATGGATACTATTTCGGCTTTTTGGTCCGGAGAAATTTTAGCAAAGACACTGGCGCTTTCAATTAATTCAGTAAGTTCAACTTTATCTAAACTTTCCAAATCCCTACCTAAAACTATTTTTTCAGTAGGTATACCCACTTCTTTACAGACATATCGTGCAACTTTTTCATTGTCCCCTGTAATTACCTTAGTAGTAACTCCATATTCCCTTAAAGCTTTTATAGCTTCTTTTGCACTTTCCTTAGGAGGATCTAAAAAAGCCAAGTAACCAAGTAAAACCATATCATCTTCATCTTTTACGCCGAAAGCTCCAACAGGGGAGGGATTTGTCTTTTGAGCAAGGGCAATTACCCTCATTCCCTTGTCATTTAAATTATCCACCACTTTCAATATGTTTTCTTTAATTTCTCTGGTAATGGGTTTTACTACTCCATTGTAATCGGCATAGGAGCATATGGACAACATTTCCTCTACAGCGCCCTTGGTAATCATTTGAGTTTTTTTATTTTTATCTTCTACAACTACGCTTAGACGGCGCCTTGAAAAATCAAAGGGAATTTCATCTACTTTTACATATGCCTCCGATAGGTCTATTAAACTCCTATCCTTTGATTCCTGTTCCTCAGTTCTCTTTATAATTGCTCTGTCCATTAGATTCTTATAGCCTGTTTGAAAGTAGCTATTTAAATAGGCGTGACGTAAGATTCTGGAACTGCTTTTGCCTTCAATATCCAAATAATATTCCAAGACTACATCATCTTCAGTAATAGTTCCCGTCTTATCAGTACACAGTACATCCATAGCTCCGAAACTTTGAATGGAGTTTAAGTTTTTAACTACTGTTTTTTTCTGAGACATTGAAACGGCACCTTTTGCAAGACAAGTGGTTACTATCATAGGCAGCATTTCAGGTGTAAGTCCAACTGCAATGGAAATTGCAAATAAAAAGGCTTGAATCCAATTTCCCTTTGTAAATCCGTTTATAAAAAATACTATGGGAACCATTATGGCCATAAATTTAATCAAAAGACGAGAAACGTCATTTACACCCTTTGTAAAACTGGTTTCAGGCTCTTCCTTAGTAATGGTTTTGGCAATGGAGCCGAAAAGAGTATTATTTCCGGTAGATACCACTATTGCCTTTGCAGTACCACTTATTACATTACTTCCCATAAAGGCAAAGATTGGATAATCTGTAATTGTACTGTAGTTATCTTCTGTCAGGGCAGCTGTTTTTTCAATTGGTTCACTTTCTCCTGTAAGGGAGGACTGACTGATAAATAAGTCCTTTGCCTCAAGAATTCTAATATCTGCTGGAACCATATCACCTGTACTAAGTTGAATGATGTCTCCTACAACTAAGTCCTCTAAAGGAATTTCAAAGGGACTATTTTTTTCGCTTCTAAAAACTGTACAAGTTGTAGTAATCATTTCCAAAAGTTTTTCTGCAGCATTTCCTGAGCGTGTTTCCTGAATAAATTGAAGTACTCCTGAAAATATAACCATAGTTAAGATTATAATAATAGTGGCATAGTTTAAATCTTCCAATGTATTAGTTTTAATAGGTATTACCACATCAGTTATTACCGATACTATAGCTAGAAATAAAAGTATAAGTGTAAAGGGATTAATAAAAGCTTCGGCAAGTCTTTTAATTAAGGACTTCTTTTCGCCGTGTTCCACTACGTTGTCGCCATATTCCCTTCTGTTTTTTAAAATCTGTTCTTCTTTAAGTCCTTTTTCATTTGTACTGTATTTTTCCAATAATTGTTCTATACTCAATTTTGAGATGTCTTTTAAAATCCTATTGGAATTTAAACTGTCAAAACCTTGAACTACATCTCTAGTTAAATTGTTTTTACCTTTGCCTATATTGTATTTGTTTTTCATTTTCATCCCTCCTAATAATGATTTGCATGACAAAAAAAGCTTTGCAAGACAAAACTTAACTTTCAAAACTAAATTAATTTAGAAAACTAAACAAACCATTATTAAGGGTGAATTTATAATTGAAAAGATAAAGAAGTAAAATCAATGGAATTCACAGCTGCATAATAAGAGTTATATTTAGTTTTTTTAATTAATAAAGTATAAAGCGGAATACAACCTCCAGAATCCATAATCTCACCCCTTAAATTAAAAAACCACCTACCTAAGGTAAGTGGACACAAGTAAAATTTATATACATATGCCGTTTGAGCTTTGACTTTATAGGGCAATGAAACTGTATTATGCCATACCTTCATGATATGGCCTGTTCAAACCAGCGATTAATGTCTCCATTAAGTTGCGGCAACAGTCCGTATCCCTATAGTAGCCTCACCTACCGGAATAATAAAAGCATACTACCTATTGGAGACTTTGTCAAGTTTTAGGATTAATCAAAGAAAATTCCATAAAAACTTTAAGAAATGGCTAAATTGTGATAGAATAACTCTAATAGTCCTTTGGGCTATAATAAAAAATTATGAAAAGGAGGCCAATTATGAGTCAAAAAGTAAAAGCTTCAACTCTACCAGGGTTTTTGGAGTTGCTACCACAGGATCAAATAATGTTTAATGAAATGATGGATACAATTAGAAGGAACTTTGAAAAACACGGTTTCTTACCTATTGATACTCCAGCAATTGAAAGATCGGAAGTACTTTTAGCTAAAGGTGGTGGAAATACTGAGAAGCAAATGTACAGATTCAAAAAGGGAGATACGGATATGTCTCTTCGTTTTGATTTAACGGTACCGTTAGCGAGGTATACCGTGGAACATTTTAATGAGCTTTCTTTTCCGTTTAGAAGATATCACATAGGTAAGGTTTACAGAGGTGAAAAGGCACAGAGAGGTCGTTTTAGAGAATTCTACCAATGTGATATAGACACTATTGGAAACGGTTCAATTGACATTGCAAATGACGCGGAATTTCCAGTTGTAATATATCACACATTTAAGGAATTGGGATTTGAAGACTTTACAATTAGAATAAATAACAGAAGATTATTAAAGGGTTTTTATGAGTCCTTAGGTATTTCCGATTCAGTGGAAGTTTTAAGAATCGTAGACAAAATAGATAAGATAGGCAAGGAAAATGTTAAGTCAGAACTTATGGAGTTGGGCTTAAACGAAGATCAAGCTGATAGAATTGTGGAATTCACTTTAATTGAAGGAAGCACAGAAGAAATATTTAAAGCTCTAGAGGATTTAAATATTGAAAATGAAATATTTAACATAGGTTTTAATGAATTAAAACAAGTTATGAATTACATTGAGGAGTATGACGTTCCAAGTAAGAATTGTGTAGTGGATTTAAAAATTGCAAGAGGATTGGACTACTATACGGGAACAGTTTATGAAACTTCTCTTGATAATTATCCAAATGTAGGTTCTGTATGCTCCGGTGGAAGGTATGATGACTTAGCAAGTCACTACACTGACAAAAAATTGCCGGGAGTTGGGCTTTCAATAGGTTTATCCAGATTGTTCTATCAATTAAATGAAGCAAAGATTATTCAGGCTAAGAAGAAGAGTTTGGTGGACTTAATAGTAATTCCAATGGACGGCTTTATAGATGCCGGAATAAGATTGGTTTCTAAATTTAGAAACAGTGGAATTGATACCATTGTCTATACGGAAGAGGGGAAACTGGGCAAGAAGTTTAAATATGCCGACGCTCTTAATATTCCATATGTAGTGGTAATTGGAGAAAATGAAGTAAAAACTGAAAGATATACTCTTAGAAATATGGAAACAGGAGATCAAGATGAACTTACTGTTGAGGAAATAGTTGAAAGATTAAAATAATTCGCTTTATAAGAGTAAAACATAGGTAACAAGGGTATATAAGTAGTGTATGAACAGGACACTATCAAATAAAATCATATTTGATAGTGTCCTTTTTACATAGATTAATAGAGAAAAGAAAGGAGATACCATGTCAGATAAAAAGATAAACGAGTTATTAAAACTCACTGCAAATCAAGTAAGAGAGGGAAAGTATAATAAGGCGATTTTAGCTCTGGGTTCCTGTGAAGCTCATGGCGAACATTTGGCAGAGGGAACGGATACTTTAGTATCCTATATGTTATCTTGCAAAGTGGCGGAGGAAGTGGAAAATCTACTGGTACTGCCTCCCGTAACTGTGGGTTACAGCAGACACTATGAGAGGTTTCCCTTTACTTTAAGTTTAAGTTATAACACTTTAATTTCTGTAATTTATGACATATTGGAGTCAACTGTAAAAAATGGAATAGATAGAATTTTTATTATGAATGGGCATGATGGAAATATTGCGCCAATAGAAGTAGCTTCAAGAAGTTTAAAGGAAAAATATCCTAATGTAAAAATAGCTACACTTGCTGCATGGTGGGTTACTGCGGGAGAAATACTTCCGAGGGGAACTTTTGAGGTTATGGATGGACAAGGTCATGCAGGAGAGGGAGAAAGTTCAATAGCTTATTATCTCTACCCTCAATGGTGTGAACCTGAATTGGCAGAAGCGGTGGTTCCGGATAACCTTCCTGAACATATAGAGATAAAGTGGGACTTTAGTGAGATTACAGACAAGGGCTTAACGGGAGATGCTACTAAGGCAACGCCGGAAAAGGGAGAAAAAATTGCGAAGGCGCTTACTGAATTAGTGGTAAAGACCCTTAGAGATTTAGATGAGAAAAATTGGAGCTACAATACTACAAATATGAATTGGAAAAGCCAAGGTGAAAGAAGGAGTAAAGAAGATGTAAACTAAGGAGGTAGGAATGACAGCTAAGTTAAAAGTATACCTAAATAAAATAAAACACAATATAGAAACTGTAGAGAAACTTTGTGGTGAAAGGGAGGTTGAAATAACAGCTGTCACTAAGATGTTCGGTTCAGATGAAACAATTTTAAAGGCCTTTCTTGAAAGCGGAATTTCAAAAATCGGAGATGCTGAAATTTCCAATTTCAAATCTCTACAGCACCTAGATGTTGAAAAGTGGGCGATTAGAATTCCCGGATTTAGTGAAGTGGAAGATATGGTCAAATATTGTGATGTTTCTTTAAATTCGGAATTGGATATTATAAAAGAAATTGAGAAGGCATCAAAAGTTCAGGGGAAAGTTCATAAAATTATATTGATGAAGGAACTGGGAGATCTTAGAGAGGGTATTTTAAGCAGAGATGAGTTTCTTAGAATTGCAGACTATGTCTTAGACAGCAAGTATGTTGAACTTTATGGTTTGGGAACTAATTTAACCTGTTTTTCCTTTGTTCAGCCCAGTGTGGATAAAATGTTGGAACTGGTGGAACTTTCCAAAGAGATATTTGGAAATAAAGAGGTACTAATAAGCGGCGGGAACTCCTCAACTATAGATTTAATGAGATGTGGAGATCTGCCCTTGGAAGTTAATAATCTAAGACTTGGAGAATCCCTCCTCTTTGGAAGAGAGGGTTCCTTTGAAAGATACGTAAAGGGAACTTATGACGATACATTTTTATTGGAAGTGGAAATTTTGGAAATTAAAGACAAGCCCTCAAAGCCCTGGGGAGAAGTGGGCTTGGACTCCTACGGCCACAAACACAGCTTCAAAGACAGCGGAGTGAGAAGGAGAGCAGTATGCGGCGTTGGGAAAAAGTCCATTGACGTGGAGGCTACCTATGCTCTTGATGAGAATATTGAGATAGTAGGTGCAAGTTCAGATCACTTGGTACTGGATATAAGTGATTCGGAAAAGAATTACAAGGTAGGAGATGTTGTTGACTTGAAGCTGGAGTATTTTTCCGCCCTAATGGCAATGCAGTCTGATTATGTAAAAAAAGAATACATATATTAATATACACTTGTAATCTTTGAATTTAAGCTTATTTAAAAAAATTTTTAAATTGTGTATAATAGTAATAGCAGGGAAATTACTAATAAGGAGAGATAAATTGGAGTTTGGTATTGACAGATTAAGGGAACTTAATCAGGAGTTTAGCAAGGACCGGGCAAATCGAATTGCACAAAATGCTGCTATGGCTAACGGAATAGAAAAAGCGGCAATAAATTTAAGTTTAAAAGAGGAGCAGAGACATAACTTTAATATTTCCTTGGAGCAAAAGGGAGTTACAGATCAAAAGAGATCAGGAAGATGTTGGATATTTTCAGCTCTCAATATGATGAGATATGAAGTGGCTAAAAACTTAAACTTAGACAACTTTGAATTTTCTCAAGTCTATCCCTTATTCTTTGACAAATTGGAAAAGAGTAACTATTTTTTAAACAGTATTTTAAAAACTTTAGATGAGAGTACGGATTCCAGACTTTTAGCCCATATTTTAAAAGATCCGATAAGTGACGGAGGTCAATGGGATATGTTTGTAGGGCTTGTAAATAAGTACGGGCTCGTTCCTAAAGAAATTATGGATGAAAATGAAAATTCCTCCAACACTAGAAAGTTAAATGAATACCTGACGAAATTACTTAGAGGATATGCAGTAAAACTTAGAAGAGCGCATAAAAATGGGCGAACAGCTGAGGAATTGGAAGAAATGGTGGAGGGATATATGAAGGAGGTCCACAGAGTACTTTCCATATCTCTTGGAACGCCACCGGAAACTTTTGACTTTGAATTTAAGGATAAAGAGGGAAACTATGTCAATGAAAAAAATATAACGCCTCTTAAATTTTATGAGAAGTATATAAATATTAACTTGGAAAAATATATTTCCATAATAAATGCGCCTACTGCAGATAAGCCCTATAATGAAACTTTTACAGTGGACTTTTTGGGATGTGTAATAGAGGAAAAGGAAATAAAGTATATAAATCTTCCAATAGAGGAGTTAAAAAAAGCTGCCATAAGCCAGTTAAAAGACGGGAAGCCCGTTTGGTTTGGATGTGATGTGGGACAGTTTTTTAACAGAAGCGGCTCTATTTTAGATATTGAATCGGTAAAGATAGATGATTTACTGGATGTTGAATTTGATATGACCAAGGAAGAAAGACTGGACTACGGTGAATCTTTAATGACTCACGCCATGGTATTTATGGGTGTTGAACTTGATAATGAGGGAAGACCTTTAAGGTGGAGAGTGGAGAATTCATGGGGTAAGGACAGTGGTAAAGACGGATATCTTGTAATGAGTGACAGTTGGTTTAATGAATATATGTACCAAGTTGTAATCGATAAAAAGTATCTGTCTCAAAGAATTTTAAAGGATTGGGAAAAGGAACCTATAAGATTAAAACCATGGGATCCTATGGGTTCCCTAGCTTAGGAGGTACTATGTATTTATTTAATAGAAAAATTTTTAAAAAAGAAAATTATGATGAGGCCTTGGAACTTATAAAAAAACTTGTAGATGAGTCTCAAAAAGAAGAGGGCTGTATAATCTATGACGTATACAGAGATTGCGACAATGAATTGGGACTTTGTATCTATGAGGAGTGGGAAGGACAGGAGTACTTGTCAGCGCATCAGGAAAGTGCACATTTTAAAGAGCTGGTTCCTAAAATAGGGGCTTTGGCAGAGGAGAAGAGCCCGGTATATAAATTTGAAAAACTGTAAATAGAACACTTTAAACATAAATTGTTTAAAGTGTTTTTTTATTTTATAATAAATAGAGGGCGGTGGTAAAATGAAAAAATTAATACTTTTTATAGCAATTGCTTTAATTGGAGTGGGAATTTACAATGGAGAATTTGCCGACGTTTTAAGTAAGGCAACGAGAATTTGCATGGAGTGTATTGGAATTGGTTAATATATTTAAAAAATCCAACAGACATTTAATCCAAGCTTTGGGAGCAGTGGCCTTTAATGGAAACTTAAGAGGATTTTTAGAAGGAAAAATCTACACCGGTCCCACAAAGGGGATTTGCGTTCCGGTACTTAACTGTTATTCCTGTCCCGGAGCTCTAGGCGCTTGTCCTATAGGTTCGCTGCAGGCAGTTCTTGGCTCGGGAGAAAAGCTGGGATTTTATGTAATAGGTTTGCTAGTACTTTTTGGAATTACTTTGGGAAGATTTTTCTGCGGTTTCCTCTGTCCCTTTGGATTTATTCAGGACTTACTTTATAAGATAAAGGTGAGAAAATTAAAAGTTCCTTCCAAAATTCACAAGGCACTTAAATTATTAAAGTATTTAATATTGTTTGTTGTAGTAATGGCACTTCCATTCATAGTGGCTGCCGGCAAAGGGTATGCAGATCCCTATTTTTGTAAGTACATCTGTCCGGCGGGAATAATTGAAGGAGCGCTACCTTTACTTTTTAAAAATGAAATTTTAAGAAGTGCTATTGGAGCGTTATTTAATTGGAAAGTCCTATTAACTCTTTTATTTATAATAAGTTCCATTTTTATATATAGGCCTTTTTGTAAATATATCTGTCCTCTTGGGGCCTTGTATGGGCTTTTTAATCCAATTTCCTTTTATAAATTGGAAGTGGATGAGGATAAGTGTATAAAATGTAATAAATGCACAAGAGCTTGTAAAATGCATATAGAACCTTATAAGGACCCAAATAGTAGAGAGTGTATAAGGTGTTTGGATTGCAAGGAAGTATGTCCCACAGGAGCTATTGAAAACAGGATAGTGTTTGGAAAAGAAAAATCTAAGTTAGGAAATATGGAAAAATAAAATAGGCAACTAGGCCTATTTTATTTTTTAATTTGGAAGTTCTATGGTGATTTTAAGTCCGGGATTATTATAGGAGAAATTTATTTTTCCACCGTGAATACTAACTATTTTTTTAGCTATTAAAATTCCAAAACCATCACTGTCGTAGGCGACTTTATTCTGTAGTTTTTCAACTGTTTTTTCATCAATACTCCCGTTGTCTTCAACAGTAATTGAAAAAGCAGTCTTAAGTTTATTTAAAGTAACTTCAACATCACATTTATCGTTGTGTTTAACACTGTTTAAAATAAGATTTCTAAAAAGTCTTTCCAATAGAGTTTTATTGCCAAAATAGGAATAAGAGTCTTTTCCTACATTTAATTTAAAACTGTAGCCTTCATATACGTTCATAATATCCACTATTACTTTTCGAAGCAGCACATCTAAATAAAATGTTTCTCTTTCCACTTCATCTTTTAAATTTAAAGAATATGTTAAATTTAAGTTTGAAAGTATATCTTGAATTAAGAGGACATTATCTTCAATAATTTCAAACTTGTCATCATCATATTTATTATTTAAAGCTTGGGAAGTTCCTAAAATTACAGTTAAGGGGGTTCTAATATCATGACTTACTCCCCTTATCCATCTTTCGCTTTCAATTTTGTTTCTTTCAATGATTTCTGAAGTTTTATTTAAAGCCTCTTTAATTTCAAGGAGATTTCCCCTTTCTTCAAGTTCAATACTTTTATTTTCAGAAAGATTTCTAAGGCTGTCAGTTATAGGAGTGATTTCATTTAAAAGTTTTTTCTTGGAGTAGAAGAACATAATAAAGATAGCTATTAAATCAATTAAAATTATGCCTATAAATCCTAGGAATATATATTTAAAGGAAAAATAATTATAGTAGTTAGAAGGAAATTTATCGTAGCTTCCCCTGGGAAAACCTAAAACCAAAACTTTGTCATCTTCAATAAAACTAAAAACAGGATAATCATCTAAGTACCAACGAGTGAACTTTACTACATCAGTAAGGGTATATTTTTTATTTAAAGTTTCAGGTAAGTTGTAGCTTTTAAAAATTTCGCCGTTACTTTGCAATACCATTGCCCAAGTGTTATTGGCCTTTAATAAATTCTTAGACTTAATGGAAAAGTCGGAAGAATCATTTATTTCGGTTTTTAAATTGTAATATATATTTTGGGGTGTGTTTTTTACAACGCTGTCAAGAGGATCTGTATATAGGATAAAAATAAAAAGGAAAAAGTTTAAAAATAGCAATCCTAAAAGCAATCCGAAAAATTTCAATAAATTTCTTGAAAAATATTTTACAATACTCATAAATTCACCCTTAATTTATATCCAAGTCCCTTATAGGTAACAAGGCTTTTTGGTTTTGAGGGATTTTTTTCAATTTTTTCTCTTATTTTTCTAATATGAGCCATTAGAGAATTTTCGTATCCGAAATATTCCTCTCCCCAAACGGAATTGAGAATTCCGTCAATAGTTACAATTTTATTTTTATTTTCATATAGGAGCCTTAAAATTTTATATTCCTTTGCAGTAAGTTCAAACTCTACTCCCTCTTTGATTACAATTGCTTTTTCAAAGTCGATTTTTGAATCTTCTAAGTTGAGAATTTTTCTGTCAGTACCATAAGTTCTGTTTAAAATAGCTTTAATCCTCAAAACTAACTCCTTAGCTAAAAAAGGTTTTACCATATAATCATCAGCACCAAGATTAAAGCCCTCATATTGATTTTCCATATCTGCCAAAGCGGATAGAAATAATACGGGAATATTACTGGTTTTTCTAATATAATTTATAATTTCAAAACCTGAACCGTCGGGAAGTAATATGTCCAAAATAGCCATGTGGGGTTGGTGTTGCTTAAATTCTTCAATGGCATTTGTTTTATTTTTGGCAAAGTATAGATTTTGAAAACCTTCTGCTCTTAATGTATCTTCAATTAAATTTAAAATTTGAACTTCATCGTCAACTATTAGAATTTTTTTATTTAATATTTCCATAATACACCTCGGATAAAGTATACCATTTTCCGTAAGTTTAATATAAGAATTGGAAAGATTTAAGGTGAATTTAAGGTTGAGTAAATGTAGATTTAAGAATGATTTTTTAAACTGTAATCAAGGAGGAATGATTATGAATATAGTGGAACTTAAAAATGTAAAGAAAATCTACGGAAATTCAACTGTGGTAAATATTGAAAACTTAAGAATTAAAGAGGGTGAAATCTATGGACTAATTGGTCCAAACGGAGCGGGAAAGTCCACAATAATGAAGATGATATGCTCTATTTCAAAGGTCAGTGAGGGAGAAATTTATATATTAAATCAAAAGTTCCAATCAAAAAGTAGAATTGAGATTTTAAAGAATATGGGCTCTTTAATAGAGGGACCTTCCTATTATGAAAATTTAACGGGAAGGGAAAATATGCAAATAGTAAGGGATTTAAAAAATCTAAATGATGAAAAGATTGATGAGGCAATCACTATTGTAGGCCTTAAAAATCAAATGAGCAAAAAAGTTAAAAACTATTCTCTTGGAATGAAACAGAGATTGGGAATTGCAATGGCAATAGCAGGTCTTCCTAAACTTTTAATTTTAGATGAACCTACAAACGGACTTGATCCTCAGGGTATGGATGAAATAAGGGAACTGATAAAAAGCCTGCCATTAAAATATGGAATAAGTGTAATGATTTCCTCCCATATCTTAGATGAAGTTGAAAAAATGGTTGATAATATCGGAATAATAAATAAAGGAGAACTTTTATATAACGGCTCCGTTGAAAGTTTTAAAGTTCAACATGGAGCTCAACTTGCCCTTAGAACTTCCAATAATAAAGAGGCTCTTTTTATTCTAAGTGAGTATAATGGAATAATTGAAGAGAACATTTTAAAAATCCCCATTGTGGAAGATGTGGAAGTGGGAGAAGTGGTTAACAGGTTGGTAAGGGAGAAAATAGAAGTCTATAGAGTTTATGAATCGGTAAAATCCTTAGAGAAGCTCTTTATTGAACTTACTGGAAAGGGAAGTTTGTAGGTGAAGTTATGGACATTAATATTTATAAAATTGAAAAGAAGAAATACAAGGGTTCAAATTTGGCGCTGATGCTTTTGTTTTTTATTGTCCTTAACCTTGGATTAATAGGTACTTTAATATTTAGCCGTGAGTTTCAAAGCACTATGAACTTCACAGGATATTCATGGCTTAATATTATGGACAGTTATTTTATGTACAAGGTGATATTAAATCCCATACTACTAAGCGTACTTGTAAGTAAGTCTGTGGATATGGAAAATCAGGGTAATATGTGGAAATATTTAAAAAGCTGTGGAGTGGATTTTAAGAAAATATACAAGGTGAAATTTCAATACATTTTTAGGCTATATTTTATTTATCAGTGCCTTGAATGGTTGATGATAATAATTTTATCAAAAAGTATCGGTTTAAGAGAAACTATGCCTATTTACAGAATGAGTATTTACTTTGTAAAGCAGCTGTCTATATCGTATTTATTAATGGCGATTCACTACTTGGCAGCTATAAAGTGGGAAAATCAATTAGTTACAATATCAATATCTTTAATAGGTACGGTGGTGGGAGTTATATCAATGTTTCTGCCAATTGTTTTTTCCAACTTAGTTCCCTATAGCTGGTATGTAACTATGATTTCACTTCAATATAATTATGTGGCAAGAAATGAATACTATATATCCATTAGAGATGTAAATTATTTCCCTCTGCTTATAGCTGTGGTTTTAGGTACAGTATTTTATAAATTGGGAGAGAAATACTTTAAGGAGGCGGAAGGATGAGAGTACTAAGTGCAGAATTTAAAAAGTTAAAGGGCTCCAAAATAGTGATTCCAATGTTATTACTTCCCTTGTTTTCAGTAATATTTGGCAGTATTAATTACTATGGGAATTTAGAGGTTCTTCAAAGTGAATGGGTCAGCCTTTGGACTCAGACCTACTTATTTTACGGATTTATATTTTTCCCTGTACTAAGTGCAGTTTACTGCGCTTACTCATGGAATGGAGAACACAGACACAATAATTTCAAGTTGCTTTTAACAGCTCCTGTAAGTCATTCAAAATTATTGTTGTCAAAAATAAGCGTGGTGTTTTTCTTAAATCTATTTACTCAGCTTTACTTTATAGCTTTATTTTTAATTGCAGGCAGTACCTTTAATTTTAAAAGTGAATTTCCGGCGGACTTTATATACTGGTTAATTGTAGCCACCATATTTTCTCTGGTTAATATTTCAGTTCAAAACTTTTTATCTTTAAAAATAAAATCCTTTGCAATTCCTGTGGGACTTTCATTATTAATTGCGATGGTATCGCTATTGGGGTCGATGGCAAGTTATTCATCTGAAAGTTTAAAATTTTTAGAATATTGTTTTCCAAGTGCAAGTTTAACAGTTGCAATGAATCATTATCCGAAAATCCTTTATACTTTTAAGGAATTTATAGTAATGGGAATTCTTAGCCTAATTGTATTTATAATTTTCTATGGCCTTCAAAAAAGAGAGCTTATGAGAAAATTAAATTAAAAAATTGCCTTATTTGGGTAGTAATATATAGAGGTGAGGTTATGAACGAAACTATAAAAACTCAATTAAATCACAGAACAGTTAGAAAATTTAAAAATGAAGGGGTAGATGAGAAAACTTTAAAAACTTTATTTGATGTATTTAATCAAAGCGCCAGTTCTACAGGTATGCAACAAAGTAGCATAATAAGGGTGACGGATAAAGACTTAAGACATGAAATAATGAAAGTTTCCACACAAACTTATTTGGAAGAGTGTCCTGAATTTTTTGTATTTATAGTAGACGTCTATAGGAATTATAAAATTGCTTTGGAAAAAGGATTTAAGGAAGATAGCTATAGAGATATGGATAGATTTTTCCAAGGCTTTACCGATGGAGTAATAGGCGCTCAAAATATGATGGTGGCTCTTGAAAGTTTGGGGTTGGGTGGAGTGTATTTCGGCTCCATATTAAACGACTATGATAGAATTTGCGAACTGTTAAAATTGCCGGAACTTACCTTTCCAATAGTGGGTGTGGGATTTGGATATCCGGCACAGGAACCTCAATTAAAACCTAAAATGTCAATGGATTTAAAACTATTTGAGAATGAATACAAGATATTTGACAGTTACTTGGAAGTAATAAAAGAGTATGATGATGAAATGATTAACTACTATGATACAAGAGATGAGGGAAGAAGATCCGATTGTTTCTCTGACCAGGTGGTAAAGAGATTTGAACAGGTTGTAGAAAAACGAAGAGACGTTGTAAATTCAATTAGAAAACAGGGTTTTAATATTTAATAGACAAAGTAAAAATTGGGAATTTATACTTCTCTAATAATAAAAGTGCACTGAGTTAAATTACAACTTTAACTTAGCGCACTTTTTAAATTCTATAAATTTATTTTAGAGCTTTCAATTTTATTGTTTTTTTCAGCTTCTTTTATAATTTCAAGAGCTTGATTTTTACTTTTAGGAGCTTTAATGGCAACTCTAAATTGTCCGTTTTCATTTTTGCCTTTAAATGTAAGCTCATCGCTTTTCTTATCTAAAAAAACAGTTTTAATATCACTGTACTTAAAGGGCAGATAACCTATTACAATTCCTTCTTCATAGCTTCCTATGACTATTCGCCACATATCCCTTCCGTATCTAAAGGAGTTGTTATTATCCACTGAGTATACATTTGTATTTTCATTTTCCGATTTTGAAGGAAAGGCACCGCACATTAAATTTATAATAAATGTCATTAATATAATACTTAAAGTAAATAAACTGGCAAACTTATTTAAAAAATAATTATCTCTAATATAAAGAGTCTGTATAAAGTAGCAGTTAATAAAAACTAAAAATAAAATATACACTGCAATATTTACTATAAAGGTGGATTTGTTTATATTTAAACCCTTTAGCTTAAACATTTGTCTATAGTTGCTCCAAATTTCCATAATAGTGGAAATAAAGAGATAGTTACTTAAAATCCATAAAAAAGTATACATATATGTATTTTCCAATACTGCCGATTCACCTAGAACAAATTGAAACCACAGTGGAATCAATGCTGAAATAAGTACTGTAAATGCAAATTTAATGTTATTTTTACCCATACTAATACCTCCTATGAGATTATAGCACATATTTTATATTTGAAATAGTTTAGAAATTTTTTTGGAGGGTATTATAATAATAGAACTTGTGAATGTGAGATTAATTGTAGACAAAGACAAAAAGAATTAAAGGTGATTCCAATGAAAATGGTATTTAGGCTGTAACTTCTGTTATAAAGGAAAGGTGATACCGTTGAAAATTGAAATGAGCTGTAACACTGTAGAGTAAAGTTAAGGTGATTCCGATGAAAATACAGAATTTTGGCCTCTTAGATAAAGAGGCACAGGTTAAGAAATCATAGGAAAATTAGATTGTGAAGAGTAGTTAAATGCTAAAGGTTAAAACGCTTATGTTTTATAGTTTGAATATGATTTAATTACAATTAAATATAAATTAATCATAGACTAACTTTTAAAGTTAGTCTTTTTGATTGCAAAACATTAGAGTTTAAAGCTTGATTTATATTAAAGGCATAAATTAGATTTAAAAATAAAAGCACTGTAAGATTGCAATGTTTTTATGTAATATAAACTTAATATTAAAAATTAAAATAATTATTGACAGCACTATGACAATATTTTAAACTGTATATATAGCGTATGTACACTTTAAAATGGGATGAAAAGCCTAATTAAAGATGATATAATGTTAAAGTAATCGTTAAATTAAGGAGGTTATTATGAAAAAAAGATTATTAGCCGTGATTATGGCTGCTGCTATGATGTTTTCATTAGTGGGATGTACTCCTAATATGAAAGCTTATATGGCAGAAACAGAAAAAGTGGCTGAGTGGAAAGGCTCAGAGTTCACTGGTAAGATGAGTATGGAAATGGAAGTTGCAATTGACGAAGAAGGAAATACTGAGAAAATTGCTATTCCTATGGAAATGAAGGGTAAAGCTGAAGGACAAGATAAAGTTGAAATGGACATGGTAATGGACATGAAGGCTATTAAGGCAATGGTTCCTGCAGAGGAAGCAGAAGCTGCTAATACTATTCCTGATACTATAAACTTTAAAATGTTTGCTGATGCAGATGGAAAAGCTTACTTAAAGAAAGATACTTTTGTTAACTTACTAGGTGAAGCTGCTCCGGAAGAATTAAAAAATATTAAAGAAGAGTATATAGCTCTTGATGCTATGTCAACAATGAACTTTAATATAGCTGGAGAAGAAAACGAAGCAATTGCAAATTTATTCTCTAAAGAAACTATGGATTACTTAAACAGCGAAGAAGCTGATGCTGAAGCTGAAAAAATTATGGAAGCTATGTTTAAAGACTTTAAGCCAACTGTTGATATGAAAGTTGATGGAAGAACTTACAGTTATGAAATCAACTCTGATCAAATGGTTACAGAATTTAAGGGTGTAATGGCTGCTTTAAAAGCAAACTGGGCTAATACATCAACTCTAATGGCTCCTATGTTAGAAAAAATGGGAATGGAAATTGATAAAGCTGAATTAGATAATGCCTTTGCTGAATTTGATCAAGCTGAATTTGATGCAAGTCTTGATGAAGTAAAAGAAGCTATTAAAGGTTCAAAATTCGGTTTCACTTCTACTTTTGAAGATGATAAAGTAGTTGAAAAAGTAGATATGGTATTGAATTTCGCAGACATGTTTAAAATTACTATGAACGTGGAATCAACTACTGATAAAGATGAAACTATAAAGATTACTATGCCTACATCTGTTAAGACTGTTACTATGGAAGAGTGGATGAATATGTTCATGACTGTAGATACAGAAGTTACTCCAGGTGAAACTGTAGTATTAATCAGATACAATGGTGAATTTATGGAATTTGAAGATCAACAACCGGTTGTAAAAGAAAACAGAACTTTAGTACCATTTAGAGGTCTTTTAGAAAAAATGGGCGCTGAAGTAGAGTGGGATGCTGTAAACAGAACTGTTAGAGCTAACAAAGACGGTGTTGGAATGGTATTTGAAGTTGGTAACAAAACTGCTCTAGTTGGAGAAAACAGAGTGGACATGGATGTACCTGCTCAAATTATCAACAACAGAACTATGATTCCTATTAGATTTGTATCTGAAAACTTAGGATTTAAAGTTGAATTTGACAATTCTGTTCCGGGAGTTTATTTAATAGATATTTATAATATCACTGAAGCAGAACTTGAAGCAAAAATAAACGAAGAAGTTGAAGTAGAGGCAGAAGTTGAAGCTGAAACAAAAGTAGAAACTGAAGCTCAGACAGAGACAGAAGTAAAAGTTGAAACAGAAGATAAGACTGATGCAGAAGTAAAAACTACTACAGAAACTGAAAAAGCTGCTTAAATTAAAAGCTATAGTGAAACTGAAAAAGTTTTACTATAGCCTTTTTTTAGTTTTTATTAAAAAAGTTTATAATTTCTTCAATATATTCCTCAAAAATGTCTGTCATAAGGGAATGTCCCGCATTTTTAAAAATTTTTAAAGAGGTGTTATCGCCCAATTCTTTAGCTGATTTTTCAATTATATAGGGTTTGACTATTAAGTCCTTAAGACCGTGGAGCATTAAAATGGGTGTTTTGATTTCCTTGATTTTACCATTACTTACAATGTCAAAATTTTTTATAGCCTGTCCTATTTCTTTTAAATTTCTCTGTTTTAATGCAGCCTCTATATTTCGATTGAATTCTTCTTCATCTACTTCCTTTACATTGTATACGAACTGTCTATAGAGCTTTTCAAGGGAATTTTTTCTCCCTTCAAAAGTGTCAAAGCTAAAAAGTTTAGTATAGAGCCCGTTCATATTGTCCAAGGCAAAGACCATATTTTCATGTAATACGTTGTTTAGTCCCTTAAAATAGGATCTATTTAAATTCCACAAATTATATTCCGTATAGTTTATGGGATTTATTCCTCTTATACCTATGGAACTTAGTAGAATAACAGCTTTTATTTTAGATTTTACTTTTGGATTTGCCATTAATTCAAGAGCAACTCCTCCTCCTGCCGACCATCCTACAATATTGAGATCTTTTAGCTCCATTTCATTTATAAAAGCTTCCACATCTAAGGAAAGCTCATAAAAGGAATTTATTTTATTGTTGTAGCTTGAATCTCCAAAGCCCCTTAAATCTAAAGCATAGACTTCAAAGTACTTAGATAGTTCTTCAATTGTTTTATAGTAAAATACGGAGCTGGACATATTTCCGTGAATTAATAAAATTTTATTTCCAGAGCCTTCTTTTAAATAGGCGATTTCCTCTCCCGTTGAAACTTTTATTTTTTTAACTTTAAATACTTTCATCTTACATTCCTTCTTTAATTAAGAACCTAATTTTTATTTATAATGTTTTTAAATTTATCGCTGGTTATTCTATAAATAGTCCAGTCCTCCATAGGTATTGCGCCCATTGATTTATAGAATTCAATACTAGGACTATTCCAATCTAAACAAGTAAGCTCCAATCTTCCGCAATTTCTTTCCATTGCAATTTTTGCTAGATGTTTAAAAATTTCTTTACCATATCCGTTTCCTCTATATTCAGGTTTTATATAAATATCTTCCAGATAAAGTCCGGCTTTTCCAACAAAGGTTGAAAAATTGTGGAAAAATAGTACAAAGCCAATTTCCTTTTTATTTAGAACAGGGAAAAATATTTCAGCTCTTTTCTTTTCAAATAGCCATTCTTTTAATAATTCCTCTGTTGCCACAACGTCATCAAGAAGTTTTTCATATTCAGCCAGTTCTTTAATAAAATTTAAAATTAATGGAACATCCTCCACTGTTGCATCTCTAAAATCTAATTTAGAATTGTTCATTTTAAAGCACCTCTCACATAAAAAAATTATTTGTTCCATTTTAACACGTATAAAAAATAAAGTCATATTAATCGAATTTCCATTATGATAAAAATACTCCACAAAAAAATGTGTTCTAAAAGTTGTGGATAATGTTAATAACTTTGGGGATAAAGTAAAATAGCAGACTTTGTTAATTATTTATTGGGGATAAGGCAAAAAGCTATACAAAGGCTATTTCAAGCCGTTATCAATTAGACTATCAACAATTTATGCTATATCTTTGTAAATACAGGCTGTTGAGAATGTGGATAAGTTTGTTGATAATCCTTAATATCAATAAAAGAGAAAATTGATAATCAATCTTCTCTTTCCAGCCATTGTTCATAAAGTTTTTCAAGTTCAAGGGATGTCTGTTCTCTTTTTAAAGATAGTTTATTTACTTTATCTAGATCTTCATAGATATTGGGATCAGATAATTGATTATCTATTTTGGATATTTCTCCCTCTAAATTTCCAATTGCATCTTCCAATTTTTGATTTTCAAGTTTAAGTTCTCTGGTCTGTCTTCTCTCTTCTCTTTCTTTTTTCTTAATGTTGTCTAATTGAGTTTTAGATATATAGGAGTCTTCCAAGTCAGGTGTTACTGAGGTTTTTTCCAAGTAGTAATCATAGTTTCCCAAATATTCATTAAGGGAGGTTTTGCTCATTTCCAAAATTTTGTTACAGGTATTGTTTAAAAAGTATCTGTCGTGGGAGATTGACAGTACAGTTCCGTCATATAATTTTAGAGCTTCTTCTAAAATTTCTTTTGAATCAATGTCCAAGTGGTTTGTAGGCTCATCTAAAAGGAGCAGGTTTGCTCCCTTTAACATAATTTTTAAAAGAGAAACTCTTCCCTTTTCACCTCCGGACAGATCTTCTATAAGTTTAAAAATATCATCGCCAATAAAGAGAAATTTAGCAAGATAACTTCTAATTTCATAGTGTGTTAATTTAGGAAATTCATCCCAAATTTCATCTATTACAGTTTTGGAAGAAGTTAGGGATTCCATTTCTTGGTCAAAGTAGGCAATATTTACATTTGAACCGAAAGTGACAGTTCCTGATGATGGTGTCAGTTCATTTGTAAGTATTTTAAATAAAGTGCTTTTTCCCACGCCGTTGGGCCCAATTAATCCCACTTTATCCAGTTTATAAATATTAAAGGAGATATTTTCAAAAATCACATCAGTATTAAAAGATTTGCTTAAGTCCGAGACCTTTAAGACTTCAAGGCCTGATTCAAAATTGGGAGTAAAACGAATTTGCGCTGTTTTTATGTCCTTTGGTGGTGGCATTCTCTTCATTTTATCCAATAATTTCTGACGGGATTTCCCCTGTCTTATAAATCTTTCGCGTCCAAGTCCAAGATATCTTTCAATAATCTGTTCCTGTCTTTTAATTTCCTTTTGTTGGTCTTCGTATTGTTTTTTTAAAATTTCCAGTTGTTTTTTTCGCTGCTTGGAATATTCACTATAATCACCTTTAAAAACAGTAAGTTGATGGTGTTCTAAAAGAGCGATTTTATTTACCACATTATTTAAAAAATACCTATCATGGGAAATTATAATAATAGCACCTTTAAAATCCTTTAAATACTTTTCAAGCCAAGTTATAGCTTCAATATCCAGGTGGTTTGTCGGTTCGTCTAAAAGGAGTAAGTCAGGATCGGTTAGGAGTAATTTGGCCAGAGCAAGTCTTGATTTTTGACCTCCGGAGAGCTCAAAGACCTTTTTCTCAAAATCAGTACTGCTAAATCCAAGCCCGATTAAAGTTCCCTTAATTCTTGAGGGATACTGGTATCCATTTAATTCGTGAAATTTTTCCTGAATCCTTCCATATCTGTTCATAGCATTATTAAATTGAGGGTTGTCAGGATTGGAAATTTCAATTTCCAAAGTTCTTATTTCCTCTTCCATTTTAATAAGGTCTGAAAAAATCTCCTCACATTCCTCATATACTGTCTTTTCGCTATTACTATGAAGTTGTTGTTTTAAATAGCCTATTCTTAAATCCTTGGGTTTGAAAATAGTTCCGGAATCTTTTGAAATTTCTTCTGTAATAATGTTAAATAAAGTGGTTTTCCCACTTCCGTTAACTCCTATTAAACCTATTTTATCTCCATTTTCAACTATTAGGCTCACATCTTCCAATATGGTATCTGTGATATAAGTTTTGTTAATATTTGATATGCTTAGTAACATAATCCACCTCGAAAACTCATTGTATCAAATTTTACAAATGATTAAAAGACTGATATAATATCTACAGAAAAATGGGGGTGTGGAATGTCAAGCAAAGTTAATAAAGTATCTGAAGCGGTTATTAAAAGGCTACCAATATACCACAGATCTTTAACTGATGTCATTGAGAATGGAGTGGAGAGGATATCTTCTTCTGAGCTCAGTGAATTAACTGGTTTTACTGCTTCGCAAATAAGGCAGGATTTAAATAACTTTGGAGGATTTGGACAACAGGGATATGGCTATAAGGCTGTGGATTTAAGGGCTCAAATAGATAAGATTCTGGGAATGGACCATACATACAACACAATTATAATCGGAGCCGGAAGATTGGGGTCTGCCATTGCAAATTATAGCGAATTTAGAGAGAATGGATTTAATATCCAAGCTCTGTTCGATGTGGATCCTGAAAAAATAGGAAAGGAAATAGATAGTTTTCCCGTTATTTCAGGAGATAGATTAGAGGAGTACATTGAAACTTTTAATATTGACGTTGCTATAGTAACAGTTCCAAGGGAATATGCAACGGATGTGATAGATAGACTTATAAAATGTAATATTAAGGGAATTTGGAATTTTGCCCCTATAGTAATAAGTGCTCCGGAAAATGTAGTGATTGAAAATATAAGATTAAATGATTCATTATTGAGTTTGTCTTATCATTTAAAGGAAAAGTTTTTTAAAGAAGTAGAGTAAGGTACAGAGGTCTGTACCTTTTTTAATAATTGTTTTAGAGGTAATTATGAAAGTAATAGCTAAAGAAAATAAAATTGTATTGGAAGATTTGGATTATTTTAATCCCGAACATATTTTTAAGTGTGGTCAGGCCTTTAGATGGAAAGAGGAAGAGGACGGTTCCTATACTAATGTTGCCTATAACAAAATAATAAATGTAAAGGGAACGGGAGATGTAACTATTAATAGCTCTCTTGATGATTTTGAAAATATATGGAGAGATTATTTTGATTTAAACAGAGATTATAAATCTATAAGAAAGGAACTTTCCTTTGATGAAACCTTGAGAAAGGCCTTGGACTATGGAAAAGGTATTAGAATTTTAAATCAGGAGCCCTTTGAAACTATTATTACCTTTATAATTTCAGCTAATAATCAAATTCCAAGAATTAAGAAGTCAATTGAATTGATTTCTAAAATGTACGGCTCAAGCTTGGGAAGTTATATGGGCGAAGAATATTATAGTTTCCCCGGAAGCGAAGAGCTGTCCAAGGCAAAGGCGGAAGACCTTAGAGAATTTGCGCGTGTGGGTTTTAGAGATAAAAGGATAGTGGAAACGTCAAAATTAATAAGTGAAGGTTTTATAGATATTGACTCCCTCTATGAGATTCCCATAGAAGATGCCAGAAAGGAACTTATGAAATTACCCGGAGTAGGACCAAAGGTGGCAGACTGTGTGTTGTTATTTGCCTTTAAACGTTCAGAGTCCTTTCCCGTAGATGTTTGGATTAAAAGGGTAATGGAGGAACTTTATCTAAAAGAGGAGACTAAAAAGGATTTAATAGGTAGCGAAGGTAGAAGAATATTCGGAAAAAATGCAGGATTTGCACAACAATATTTATTTTACTATGGTCGTGAAAATAAGTTAGGGAGGTAGTGTATGAGAGCTGTTTTAGTTAATGCAATTGGCATAATTATAGGTTCTGCAATGGGATTGCTCTTTGGAAACACACTGAATAAAAAGTATCAGGATATTATAATGACTGTAATAGGTCTTTGTATCCTTTACATAGGTATGGACTCCGCCTTTCAGACAGATAATATGTTGATATTGATAATTTCCTCAATTATTGGAACTATTGTGGGAACTTGGTTAAATATAGATGCAAAATTAAATAATTTGGGAAATATTTTGAAAAAGCCCTTTAAAAAATTGAACAATGAAAACTTTGTAGACGGTTTTATAACTTCCACTTTAATATTTGCAGTAGGGGCGATGACTATTATAGGCTCAATTGAAGCGGGACTTTTAAAAAAATATGACGTACTATATACTAAGTCCATTATTGACTTTATAACGTCCATAGTACTGGCTTCAAGTTTGGGAGTTGGGGTGTTTTTTTCAGCGCTGAGCGTTTCAGTAATAGAGGGTTCGGTGGTATTAGTGGCAATGATTTCCAAAGATCTATTTTCAGATGTTTTAATATCAAATATTTCAGGAGTGGGAGGAATTTTAATAATTGCCTTGGGGTTGAAGATTTTAAATATTAAAGATATACCGGTGGCAAATATGTTGCCGGCAGTAATTATACCTATATTTTTTGAAGTTGCCGCCAATTTAATTTTATAATTGGCGGTTTTTTAAATTAAAGGTAAAAAAAGGTAAAAAATATTAAAATGCTATTGCAATATTTATTTTTTTGTATTACTATAATACTATACTTAGCACTTAAGAATGAAGAGTGCTAAAATATTTTGATATTGAGTAAATTTAATATAGGAGGTTCAAAATGAATTTAAAACCATTAGAAGACAAGCTTGTAATTAAGAAAGTTGAAAAGGAAGAAACTACAAAATCCGGAATAGTACTTCCAAGTTCAGCTAAGGAAGAATCAAATATTGCGGAAATAATAGCAATAGGTAAGGGCATCTTAGATGATGAAAAGAGAAAAGATGAAGTCCAAGTTGGAGATAAAATCGTATTCTCTAAATATTCTGGTTCAGAACTTGAAATAGAAGATGAAAAATTTACTATAATTAAATATTCAGACATACTGGCTGTTATTAAGTAATAAGGAGAGATGAAAAAATGGCAAAGGAAATTAAATTTTCAGATGATGCAAGAAAAGGACTAATAGATGGTATTAATACTTTGGCAAATACTGTTAAAGTAACACTTGGACCTAAGGGAAGAAATGTAATTTTAGATAAGGAATACGGCTCACCGCTAATTACAAATGACGGTGTTACAATTGCAAGAGAAATTGAATGTGAAGATAAATTTGAAAATATGGGAGCTCAACTTTTAAAGGAAGTTGCAACTAAGACTAATGACGTGGCGGGAGATGGAACTACTACAGCTACTCTTTTAGCTCAGTCAATAATTTTAGAAGGTATGAAGAACTTAGCTGCAGGGGCTAATCCTATGATATTACAAAAGGGAATTAAAAAAGCCGTAGATGAAACTGTTGAAGAGATTAAAAACTTTTCAAAACCTGTAGAAACTAAGGAATCCATTGCACAAGTTGCTGCTATTTCAGCTTCTGATGATGAAATAGGAAAGTTAATTGCAGAAGCTATGGAAAAAGTTGGAAAAGACGGTGTAATAACTGTTGAAGAATCTAAATCTATGGGAACCAGTCTTGATGTAGTGGAAGGTATGCAATTTGACAGAGGATACTTATCTCCATACATGGTAACTGATAATGAAAAAATGGTTGCAGAATTGGAAAATCCATATATTTTAATTACTGATAAGAAGATTACAAATATTCAAGACCTGCTACCTCTATTGGAACAAGTACTTCAAGCTTCAAGACCTCTTTTAGTAATTGCTGAGGATATTGAAGGCGAAGCTTTGGCAACATTGGTTTTAAATAAGTTAAGAGGAACTATAAATGTAGTTGGAATTAAAGCACCTGGCTATGGAGACAGAAGAAAGGAAATGCTTGAAGATATTGCTATTTTAACAGGCGGTCAAGTAATTTCATCTGATTTAGGACAGGAAATTAAAGATGCAACTGTTGAAATGTTAGGTTCAGCTTCAAAGGTAAGAGTGGAAAAAGAACTTACTGTAATAGTAAACGGTGCAGGAAGTAAAGAAGATTTAGAAGCTAGAGTGGCTCAAATTAAAATGCAAGTGGAAGAAACAGATTCCGAATTTGATAGAGAAAAATTACAGGAGAGACTTGCTAAATTAGTAGGCGGTGTAGCTGTAATTCAAGTAGGAGCGGCTACAGAAGTTGAATTGAAAGAGAGAAAACTTAGAATTGAAGATGCTCTTTCAGCTACTAGAGCAGCAGTAGAAGAAGGAATAGTTCCGGGAGGAGGAACTGTTTTAGTAGATTGTATAAAGGCTATTGAAAAACTTTCCGAAAAATTTGAAGGCGATGAAAAGACAGGAGTTAACATAATATTAAAGGCATTGGAAGCTCCGTTACGTCAAATTGCTGAAAATGCGGGAATGGAAGGTTCCGTAATAGTTGAACAAGTTAAGGGCTTAAAGGCGGGAGAAGGCTTTGATGCACTTAATGGAGATTACAAGGATATGATTGATGCAGGAATTGTGGACCCTACAAAGGTTACAAGATCAGCACTTCAAAATGCATCAAGTGTTGCGGCAATGGTTCTTACTACAGAAGCGGCAGTTGCTGTAATACCTGAAGAAACACCTCAAATGCCTATGAATCCTGGAATGGGCATGATGTAATAAATAAAAATAAAAGTGTAGGTTTTTTAAAATCTACACTTTTTTTAGTTTACAACTTTAATTTTTAAACAAACATCTTTTAAAATTTTAAAAGGTGTTTATATTTTAAAAGTCTTTTACTTCCAAGTAGTTAAGGGCAATAGTTGAAAGAGCCATCATTCCATAGTAAAGGACTTTTTCATCAGGATTGAATTTTGCATTATGAAGACCGTACTGAGTACTTGGATCGTCGTTGGAGCAACCCACTACTAAAAATGTAGAAGGAACAAGTTCCGAATAGCGTGAAAAATCTTCGCCGGCAAGTTTAAAAGTTTCGCTTTGAACCAGACCTTTATCAAAAATATCACTAACCCAATTGGCCGCAAGTAAGGTATGTTTTTCATCGTTTAAAACAGGTATGGAAATTCCCCAATAATCTATTTCATATTGGACATTAAAAAGCTTTGCAATAGTTTCGGTCATTTCATAAAGCCTTTTTTTAATCAATTCCTTATCCTCTTTATAATGAGTTCTAATAGTTCCCATTATTTCACATTCGTCGGGAATAATGGCCGGTGCCTCACCTGCATTAAAGGCGCAAATTTGAAGTACATTTGGATTTATGGGAGATATTTCCTTGGTAATTGAATTAAGGGCTTCATAAAGTCTGACTCCTGCAACTATTGGGTCAATGGACTTATAGGGTACGCTTCCATGTCCGCCATTTCCAATAAGTTTAATTTTAAAGAAACGAGGATAAGATGTGATTGGACCGGTTTCTATAGAGGCAGTCCCTATTTTTAAAGAAGGCTCTATATGCATTCCAATGGCATAATCCACCTTTGGATCTTCAAGTACGCCATCATTTATCATGGAAAGGGCGCCACCGGAACCCTCTTCAGCCGGTTGAAAACAAAGTTTTACATTTCCGTGCATTTCATCTTTAAATTCATTTAGAGCTGTGGCAACTGCTATTAAATTTGCAGTATGTATGTCGTGGCCACAAGCGTGCATTACGTTATGAACTTTTGAGGCAAAACTTAAATTAGTAAGTTCCTCAACAGGAAGGGCATCCATATCTCCCCTTATCATAATAGTAGGTCCCTCATATGCACCTTCAATTAATCCTACTACTCCGTAGCCGCCAACCTTGGATTTATAGTTAATACCTAAATTATCCAGTTTTTTCATAACAAATTCCGAAGTGTTTTTTTCTTTTTTTGAAAGCTCCGGATTTGCATGGAGGTACCTTCTGTTTTTTATAGTTTCTTCCATTATACTTTCAGCAATACTTTTTAATTTTTTATTTTCCACTTTATCACATCCTTTTTAGATATTATAACTAAATGAGAGGATATTTCAACACTTTAATTAATTAAAAAAAACTTTAATGGGTATTTATAATTTATATTTATGTAAAGGAGGAAGAGTATGACAAAAGAAACAAAAAAGAATGTAGACAGTATGGGTGGCTTTTTAGGCTGGATTGAGAGAGTTGGAAATAAAATTCCCCATCCCTTTATACTATTTTTATTTTTATTAATAGTAATAGCAGTGGTATCCTTCCTAGTTAAAGGAGCTACTACAATTAACCCGGCAACAGGAGAAGAGGTAGTTATTAAAAACATCCTATCAGGCGAGGGAATTTCCTATGCGCTAAAGAGCATGGTTACAAATTTCACATCCTTTGCACCATTGGGACTGGTACTTTCAATGACTTTAGGAATAGGTCTGGCTGAGGAAGTGGGACTTATGAGTGCATTTATGAGAAAGACAATTTTAGGTGTAAATGAAAAATTTGTAGTTCCTGTAATAATGATTATAGGTATTTGCGGAAACCTTGCTTCCGATGCGGCAATTATAATAGTTCCAACATTAGCTGCTATAATATTCCTATACATAGGAAAGAATCCTTTGGCGGGTATTGCCTTGGGTTATGCTGCCACAACTGCCGGATTTTCAGCAAATCTTGTAGTAGCGGGTACTGATGCGCTCTTACAGGGAATTACCAATGAGGCATCATCAATAGTAAATGGGCCTCAAATAGAAGTTACAGCAAACTGGTATATTATGATAGCCTCTACTTTTGTATTGGCAGTTGTTGGTACAATAGTAAACAACAAAATAATAGAACCCAGACTTGGAAAGTATGAGGGAGAAGCAATTGTAGAGAAGAATGAAATAACTTCAGAGGAAAATAAGGGCTTAAAAGCAGCGGGTATTTCACTGCTTTTATATGTGGCAATAATAGTAGCAGTTTGTATTCCTGAAAATTCCTTTATGAGAAATCCTGAAACGGGTTCTCTTACTTCAGGTTCAACGTTAATGGCCGGAATTATACCTTTAATTTTATTCCTATTTTTAATAATCTCCATAGCTTATGGGAAAGCTTCAGGAGTTATAAAAGACGCCTTTAGAGAAGTTCCGAAAATAATGGAAACTTCAATAGCAAAAATGAGTGCCTTTATAGTATTGGCCTTTGTAATTGGACAATTTATAGCTTGGTTTAATTGGACCAGCATTGGAGAATTTATAGCTATTGAATTGGCTAACTTCCTTGAAGAGGGAGGTTTTACAGGCGGACCTTTATTTGTATTTTATATTTTAATTGTGGCATTTATAAATTTATTTATTGGTTCAGGTTCAGCAAAATGGGCGCTTTTAGCACCTATATTTGTACCTATGATGACCTTGCTGGGATATCATCCTGCTTGGACGCAGTTTTTATATAGGGTTGGAGATTCGGCAACTAATATAATCTCTCCACTGTTCCCATATTTCCCAATAATCTTAAGTTTTATGAAGGAATATGATGAAGAGGCGGGAGCGGGTACGTTGATTTCCACTATGATTCCCTATTCAATATCAATGTTAATTGTCTGGATAATATTTGCGCTTATTTGGTATTACTTCATACCTATACCAATAGGTGTGGGCGGACAAATTATGCTTTAAAAAAATCCCCTTAAAGGGGATTTTTTAATACCAAATGCCCGGAATAGGTATATCTTCTTTTTCTTCCTGAATTAAATCTTCCATCCAGTATGGAATTCCCTTTTCAGGTTCTTCCTTAACTTGAAGTTGCCATTTTTCATCTGTAAGACGTTCATCGGATAGGAATTCGCGATAGGAGAAAATTCCTCCTCTTCCAAGATAAAGCTTACCGTCAATTGGGTAGACTACGTATATTTCATAGGCAGGTCCCACACCAACAGATAGGAAAGTATTTGGAGGAACATCTGCTTCATTTTGAGGCACCTTCATTAAGTCGGAAACTATGGCCATACTTCTATCGGTTTCATCTAACAGGTCCCAGTAAGTAGACTGGTCATTTACAAAACGTAGTGAAATTCCCTCCATTGCTCCTCCAATATAGTGCAACATTGAATTTTCTTCTTCAGTAAGAGCTTCATTGTTTAACTCTTTTTCAGAAATTGCAATTAAAGGATCAATAATGTAAACTTTAAAGTCGCTTAAATAATTTTTAGTAGTTTCATCTAACATTTCTCTGGCTTCTAAATTTTCAATTGTATATTCTACAAGCCAAGATAATTTTTCATAGATGGCAATGTTGGGTTCAACGTAGGATTTAGGAATTTCTTCTACATAGCCTCCGCCCATTTCAGCCATGGTTTGCTTTCCGTAAAGTACGGTATCATGTTTTAATTCCGCCCAAGAGCCAAGAGCTGAGTTTAGGTCTTTTTTCTCCCAAGCTTCATTTTGCATAAACATTGGATAGCCCTTTCCGAATTCTCTAGCATATTCCTTTAAAGTCCAAAGCCATCCTCTGTAAAGGTTGCTCTTCCAATCTTCATCTTTCATATTCGCTACAATGGCCTGATTTTCCTTTAGTTTCTCCTCATAGGAAGGCCAAATCTTGTTGTAAGGATCCTCCCATTGCATTTTAATGGCGGTATCGTCACCAAAAGTAGCCATAATATCCAGACCTGAATAAATAGGTCGTCTTGATGCTTGAGTTTCCGTAGTAACTTCTATAAGTCTTTGCATAAGAGCACTATCAAGTACTGCTCTTTGAGGCATAAATCTATAGGAGTAACCCTTTGAATCGGCAATTGAAGGTTTCGGGAACATCTCCAGATTTCCATATACTCTTTGAATTTTTTCACTGTCCAGTATGGTATTTAAATCCGGAGTTTTGCCATAGACGCCGTAAAGTAAAACGCCATACTCTTTTATTCCAAGGTCATCGGCAGATTCTACAAGGAAATTAACAGGCTCATAGACGTCACTCCAAAGCTCGTAGTTTTCTTTACTTTTATATACTGTATCTGTCATCAGTAAAGCCATGCCGATTAAATCATCTCTAACACCCTTTTCATCTTCAACAAAGAAACCGGCTTGTCCGTAGTACATAACGGTTTTAAAATATTTTTTCAAGGAGTCGCTTTTAGTATAGTGTCCCCTTGGAGTAAATTGGCTGTAGTCTATTTCCGTATTTAAGATGTCAGAACTTATTCCATTGGCTTTCATAATCTTGTTATATTCTTCAAGGGCCATCTTCTCAGCCTCCGGAGGAATAACAGGTAGGGACTTATCTAAAATTTTCATAGCAGTGGCAAAATAAGCCACGTTTCTCAGGGACAACTCCTTAACTTCTTTGTCGGAAAGGGAATTATATTGGTATAATGAGTCCTCCAGCATTTGAGCCGTTAAACTTTCCAACTTTGGAAGTAAAGTGCTTTCTTCCAGACGCTTTAAAAAATTATCGTAAAACAAATGGTACATATGCATTATTGAATCTGAAGTTATAAAGCTGGGCAGATTTTTATATTCATTGTCCTCATAAATTCTAAAAATTTGTTCCTTAAGTTCATTTTCGCCCAGTTCCGGATTTGTATCTCCTATTGGAGCAATAAAAAATCCGTAGTTTGAAAGCGCCTCTTTTTGGCTAGCGGTAAAATTACCGAAACTTGCAAGATTTTCCACATTTGAAAGATCTTTATTAACCTCATATTCAGGTACTTTAGGTTCAACACTTTTAGGATTATAGGGAATGTCAACAACTTCTGTATATTCCTCTAAAAATGCCAGCTCCTCAGTACTAATAGGCTCTTCATTTTTTTCAATTTCTTTTTTATTACAACTTATTAAAAGCAAAGAAACCAGTATTAAACTTAAGAGCAAGTATACTTTTTTCATAATCAACCTCCTATTTTTAAAATTCCTTCTTCTAAAAAAACTTCTTTTTCACCGGTACAGAGCTTGGAGTTAATAATTTGAAAATTATCCAAGTTCTTATATTCCCTTGAAGAGTATTCTACCTTAAAACCAAATCCCGACCACTTATAAGCGCTTAAAACTTTTCCCCTTTGTGTATATTCTATACTCATAACCTCACAAGTGCCGTCTTTATCTATATCATAGAGTATATAGTCCTCAAGGGGCCTTGCAAAACGAGAGGCACGATACCTGGGTATTAATTTGCCGCTGTCAAAATCCAAATTATAAAAGAAACATCTCTTTGCCATAATATTATGGTGGGGCGAAGTTTTTTCCACCCCAATAGCCAGCTCCATTACACCGTCGCCTGTTACGTCACCCAGTGAAACTTTCCAAGGCTTAATCTGCGAAAGGTCCCTTTTAAAAAGGGTATGGGAATTTTTTAAAGGGCTTAAAATTTCCAAAGTACTTCCCCTATTGCTAAAAAATTTTTTATTTATTAGGGCTATATCTAAAAAGCCATCTCCATTAATATCTCCCGCCGCTCCTGTTAAAAATTGTCCTTTCCTATAAATAGGGGTTTTATCTTTAATGGTTATGGAGTACTTTCCCGGATACTGAATTATCTTTACATCATCAAAAATAACTGTCTTGGGAATTAAAAAATATAACAGTAAAATTAAAGGTAGTGTAAAGATAAGAATATATTTTTTAATAATATCACCGCTTATTTTAAAGAAGTATTTCAATAGTATTTATAAAGGCATTAAGTCCAAAGAACAAGACATCTTCATCGTAGTCAAAAGCTACGTTGTGGTGAGGGGCCTTTAAATTTGTTCCCAAGAGAAAATGAATGGAGCGACCACCCTGTGTTTCAGTTTTCTTAAGCATATAGCTTACATCTTCAGAGCCGCCTAAATTCGGTCTTAGATCAATTTTAAAACCTCTTTTTTCAAGTTCTCTTCCCATAAAATCCACAAAGTCGGGATGAATAGTTTCAAAATTTATGGCTTCACCAACTTTATTAAGCTCATAGTCCACTTCAAAGGTTTCTGCAGTTCCTTTTGCAACGCTTGGCACTCTCTTGGAAAGGTCTTGTAAAATTTCCTCACTGCTTCCTCTGGTTTCAATTTGCATATAGCTTTCACCGGGAACTATGTTTCTGCTACTTCCCGCCTTTAAGATACCTACATTTACCCTTGAAGTGCCCTTTCCGTACTGGGGAAGTGAATGGAGCGAAAGTGTGGCGGAGGCTGCAGCCAATAGAGCATTTCGACCGTCTTCCGGATTGGCACCCGCATGGGCGGTAATGCCCTTATAGGTTAAATCAAATTTGGAAGTGGCTAAAAAGCCTTGGGTTCCTACACCTAGGGTTTTGCTTTCTTCATTCATTCCTATATGGGAAGCTACCATGTAATCCAAACCCTTAGTAGCACCCGCTTCAGTCATGGATTTCCCGCCTCTTACTCCCTCTTCGGCAGGTTGAAATATTATTCTAAAGCTACCTGATAGATTTTCCAAGTTGTCCACTATCCAATGACATAGGACAAGACCCATGGCAATGTGTCCGTCATGGCCACAGGCGTGAGCAGTGGAATCATCTTGAGAGCGAAAGCCCAGTTTGTTGGGCAGGTGTTCCGGATTGTCGGTTTCGTGAAGTCCCAAAGCGTCAATGTCAAATCTAAAGCCCATGTGTTTGCCGGGTTTTGAACTTTTAATATCTACAATACATCCCGTATAGCCTTGGAGTATTTCAGAAGTATCAAAGTTTAAATTATCTGTATTTATCTTTTCAGCATGTTCTTTAATAATTTCTTCTGAAGGTAGTCCCATTCTGTTTTCAGAGTGAATTTCCCTACCGTAGCGTGGATTTAAGCCGAGCATTTTTAAATATTTAATTATGTTAATAGTGGTTTGCATTTCCAGCCAACCCACCTCGGCAATTTGTCTGAAATTTCTGCGCAAGGCAATTAATTCATTTTTGTATTTTTCCATATTTCACCTCAAATAAAAAGAGAGAGTTGCCCCTCTCTTTAAAATTATTTTTCTACTGAAGCTTTATAAATTCCCTCTATGGATTCATCTAACATCTTGTTAAATTCCTCTTCACTTTGGTTGGCATTTAAACCTTCAGTTAAAGCTCTGGAGAAACTTGCAATTAAGTTTTCATTTTGAGCAAGTAATTCATTTGATTTTTCTCTTGTATAACCACCTGAAAGGGCAACGATTCTTATAACTTGTGGAAATTCAAAGAGGTCTGAATATAAATTTGCCTTTGTAGGAATTGTAAATTTAAACATTACATAGCAATCCTTAGGAAGTTTTTCCAGCTGTTTTACAACTTCTCTTTTAACTATGTCTTCAATTTCCGCCTTGTTTTCAGCGTTAATATCCACTTCAGGTTCAATTATAGGAACGAATCCCGCCTCTGCAATTTTTTTACCGTATTCAAATTGTTGCTCTATAATTTCAACAATGCCTTCTTCATTTAATTCTTTTATAACTGATCTCATTTTAGTTCCGAAGATATTTCGCTCTTTGGCATTTTTTAAAAGTTCATCTAATTCCTTCATAGGTTTCATAAGTTGAACGCCTTTGTTAAGTTCAGCTAACCCCTCATCAACTTTTACAAAGGGAACTATACCTTTTTTCTCCCACAGGTAATCGGCCGTATACATATCATCAATTTTTGAGTTCATTGTAACTTTAAACAGAATTGCTCCGAGAATTCTATCATCTGTAAAAGCAGGGCTTTTTATAATTCTCTTTCTCATTTCATGTACAAGGTTAAACATCTCTTCGTCGTTTTTATAGCTGTCTTCAGAAATTCCGTAAAGTTTTAAGGCCTTTGGAGTTGAACCGCCGCTTTGATCAAGAGCAGCTATAAATCCCTTTGCGTTTTTAATTCTTTCAAATTGTTTAGTATTCATTTAATACCTCCATTATAATACGATATCTTCCCATTTAGTATATCATAAAAGAGTTATTACTAATAGTGTAATTAAGTAGTTAACGGTAGCTATATTATGAAGTATAATAGTATTAATCTTAAGAATTTAAAGGAGTATATATGAATTATTACGCAGTTAAAAAGGGAAAGGCACCGGGCATATATAACACATGGGATGAATGTAAGGAACAGGTAAGCGGTTATAGCGGCGCCATATATAAGAAGTTTTCCGATTTAGATGAAGCTAAGGCTTTTATAGAAGAAAGTATAGATAGGGCAGAAGAAGAGCGAAGAAGGTGCGGAGATGATGAAATTATAGCCTATGTAGACGGGTCTTATGACGATTCAAATAAAAGTTTTTCCTATGGAGCTATTTTATTTGACGGAGGAGAAATTTATGAAACTCATTCAAAGAGGTTTTATAATAATGAGGATGCAACTATGAGAAATGTCTCCGGCGAAATAGAAGGTGCAATGTATGCTATGAAAAGAGCCGTTGAATTGGGTAAAAAGGTGCTGTATCTTCATTATGACTATTTTGGAATTGAAAATTGGGCTTTGGGAAATTGGAAGGCAAATAAAGAGGGTACTATTAAATATAGAGATTTTTATAGGGAGATATCCAAAAATTTAAAAGTGATATTTATAAAAGTAAAGGCTCACAGCGGAGTTGAATATAATGAAGTAGTAGATAAATTGGCAAAGGAGGCAAAGTAATAGATGGCGAGAAAATCTTGGAATGAATACTTTATGGAAATTACGGAGATGGTGGCTACAAGGTCTACCTGTGACAGGGCTTTCGTTGGATGTGTATTGGTAAATAAGGACCATAGAATAGTTTCAACAGGATATAACGGTTCAATAGCGGGAAATCCACAGTGTGATGAAATAGGACACGCAATGAGAGACGGACATTGTATTGCTACTATTCATGCGGAGATGAATGCCTTGTTGTACTGTGCAAAGGAAGGCATATCCGTTAAAGGATGTAGCGCCTATGTAACTCATTTTCCCTGTTTAAATTGTACTAAGGCCCTTATCCAAGCGGGAATAGTTGCAATTTATTATAAAGATTCCTATAGAGTGGATGAATATGCCCTTGAATTACTTGAAAGAAATAATATAACAGTGAAACAACTTAAATTTTAGGAGGCAGATGTGAAAAAGTTTTTATCGGAATTTAAGGATTTTATATCAAAGGGAAATGTAATTGATATGGCTGTCGGTGTAATTATCGGTGGCGCTTTTGGAACTATTGTAAGTTCTCTTGTTGATGATATAATTATGCCTATTATAGGGAAAATTATAGGCGGTATTGATTTTAAATCGATTTTTATTTCTCTTGATGGCAACAGTTATGCAAGTTTAAGTGAAGCAGAGGCGGCGGGAGCTGCTATAATAAGAATAGGTTCTTTTATTCAAAATATAGTTAACTTTTTAATTATAGCCTTTGTAATATTTATTGTAATTAAGCAAATGGCTCTTTTAAAAGAAAAGTTTACAAAAGCTGAAGAGGAAAATCCGACAACGAAGATTTGTCCTTATTGTAAGACGGAAATCAACTTGGAAGCTACAAGATGTCCAAATTGTACAAGTCAGTTAGAATAGAGTGATAAAATGTATGGATTGGTATTAGAAGGTGGAGGGGCAAAGGGAGCTTATCAAATAGGCGCCTACTTTGCACTAAAGGAATTGGGCTATGAGTTTGAAGCTGTGGTTGGAACATCCATAGGCTCTATTAACGGAGCCTTAATAGTTATGGGAGAAGCGGACAAGGCCTTAAAGCTTTGGAAACTCTAAGTCTAGATAATTTTATAGATGAAGAAACTGAAGAGGGAAAGGAATTAGCTGAAATTATAAGTGAGGTGTTAAGTGAAAAAGATGATATCTTTGAAGCTATTAAAAACGCCTTTATAAATATTATAAATTCCAAAGGTATTTCCCTAAAGCCCCTGGAAGAATTGGTAAATGAGAATATAGATGAAGAAAAGGTTAGAAAGTCCAAAGTTAAATTCGGATTAGTAACAGTAAATGTAACTGATATGAAGGCGGAGGAATTGTTTATATCTGAAATACCAAGGGGCGAATTAAATAAATATATTATTGCAAGTTGTTACTTGCCTGTTTTTAAATTGGAACCCTTAGATGGAAAGTACTATCTTGACGGAGGTTTCTATAATAAGATACCTTTTAATATGGTGGAAGAATTAGGTCTTAAACCTATAATTGTAAGGACAAATCCTCCGGGAATCAGAAATTTAAACTTCCCGAAAGATGCCATAGTAATTGAACCGTCAAAAACCTATACTACAGCTATGGAGTTTGACCCTGTAAAGGCAGATGAATTAATTAGAATAGGTTATTTTGACACCTATAAAAAGTTAAAAGCCCTAAGAGGTAGAAAGTACTATATAGAGGATTTTTCGGAAGATAAGGCCTTTGAAATAATTCAGAGAGTTTTTTTTGAAGAACTTGATAATTTAGATGAAAATGGCGTTTTTAAACTAAGGTCTAAGTATAGAAGGCTTTTTGAGGAGATAATTCCCAAGTTAGCTGCTGAGTTAAATTTAAAAGGGAACTTTACCTATGCAGATTTGGTAACGGAACTTTTGGAAAGAGAAGCGGAGAAACGAAACATTGAATATTTAAAAATTTATAAATTGGAAGAGCTTTTAAAAGAGCTAAAAGAAACAGGTGGAATTACCTTAAAGGAATATAGAGAAAATAAATTAAGCGAATTGGTAAAAAGGATAATTAATTAATGGAGGTGAAGGGTTTATGGGAATAGATGAGATAAGGGAAAAGTTGGAGAGAAATGTTCCAAAGCCCATTGACGTTAAAAATAAATATTCAGTTTTCATACCCTTTATAGAAATAGATGGTAATTACCACATACTTTATGAAGTAAGAGCAAAGACTTTAAATACTCAACCGGGAGAAATCAGTTTTCCGGGAGGAAAAATCGAAAAGGGAGAAAACTGTGTAAAAGCTGCTGTAAGAGAAACCAGCGAAGAACTTTTGCTTCCTGAAAATAAAATAGAAGTTTTTTCCAGAGGAGACTTTATTGTAAATCCCTATAATTCAGTTTTATATTCCGTAGTGGGCAGATTAAATGTGGATTATAATAAAATAGTTCCCAGCAAGGATGAAGTGGATACTATATTTACAGTTCCCTTGGAGTACTTGTTAAATACGGAACCGAAGTCTTATACTTTAGATTTGGAAGTTAAGCATACAAAACACTTTCCCTATGAATTAATTCCTAGAGGCAGAAATTATAAATTTAGAAGGGGAAGAGACAATGTGCTTTTCTATAGGTATGACGATAAAATTATATGGGGCTTTACTGCAACTATGACCTATAACTTAATAAAGAAAATAAGAAGAACTTAAAATAATTCATCGATAGTGGATTTACCTACTCATTATCGATGAAATTTTCTTTTAAAATTTAAATTATTTAATAAAGCTTAAAAACAAATATTTATTAAAGACAGTAAATAGAATAGGTAGAGAGATTTTTCAAATAATTACAAAAATGTTAAAATTGTAATAAAATTGTAATAATTGAAAATTAAATGGCTTATTTACAGTCTTACAGCATCAGCTATAAAATTATTGTCTTTCAGCTAAAACAGTGTTACAATTACAAATGTCTATTTTTACAGCTTTGACAAATAGTTACAAGAAAAGTTACAAAGAGGTAACAAAAATTTGACTTTTTTAAAAATAACCTTTATACTATCAGAAACAGATAAAAGTTACAAAAAAGTAACAGAAATTACAAAATTGTAATTTTTAATTTATGGAGGTTATTTTAATTTATGGATATTTCACAAGGGAGATTTAAAAGAAAACTTGCGAGAATATTAGTAGTAGGAACATTGCTGTCCTCAGTAGTTACCATGGGTTTTAACACCGTACTGGGAAAAGACGTAAACTTAATAATAGATGGAGATACTAAAGAGATAATTACTTATTCTTCAACAGTGGATGACTTCTTAAAGTCAGAGGGAATAGAGTTAAAAGAAGGTGAAGTAGTAACACCTTCATTGGAAACACCTATTACAGCTGATATGGATATTATGATTTCAGAACCTCAAGAGTACGTAGTTCGTGAAGATTTAAACTACACAATTGTGAACTCAACAGGAAGAACAGTTGAAGAAGTTTTGGAAGAGGCAAAGATACCTTTTAATGAAGAGGATATACTTACACCGGCTGTTGGAGTTGAACTTGAACCAAGTCAAACTATTTCAATAGACAGAGTAGAAAAGGAAAGCTTCACACAAGAAGAAGCAATACCTTTTAAGACAGTTCAAAAAGAAAATTCCGAATTATATAAAGGCGATACAAAAGTAATTACAAAGGGTGTTGAAGGTAGAAAACTAAATACAGTTCAAAATACCTTTGTAAACGGAGAATTAGTTTCAATTGATGTACTAAGTTCAGAAGTGGTAAGTGAACCGGTAGATCAGGTAGAGGAAATAGGAACTAAGGAAGCGCCTTCAATAAAGGGACTTGAAGGAAAGAAAGTTAAAAAAGTAATAACAATGGAAGCAACAGCTTACGACCCGACTGCAGGAGATAAGACAGCGCTGGGAACTAAGGCAAGAGTGGGAGCAGTTGCAGTTGACCCTAAAGTAATTCCGCTGGGAACAAAATTATACGTTGAGTCACTTGACGGATATTCATCTTATGGATACTGTGTGGCAGAGGATACAGGCGGAGCTATAAAGGGAAATAAAATAGATTTATTCTACAATACACATGAAAAAGCACTTGACTTCGGAAGAAGAAATGTAAGAGTATATGTATTAGAAGATTAATAGAAGGAGCTAAAAAAGCTCCTTTTTTGTTTATTTTATAAAAAATTTGTTATAATCATATTGGTGGTGCAATATGAAAAAAGCGGAGCTTATAGATAGATACATAAGAGAACTTACTAAGTATATGACTTATGACAACGCAAAAAGGGCTGAAAAGGACGTAAGAGAGCTTATAGCGGAGGAGTTGTCTGAGGATTATAGCTATGAGGAATTGGAAAAAGTTCTTTTGAAATTTGGAAGTCCCTATAATTTGGCTTCAAAATATGAAAGCAAGTCCAATATTCTTATAAGCGGAAAAAATTATACTATATATATTAAACTTTTAAAGACTCTATCCCTTAATATGGTTTTAGCTACAGTGATATATTTTTTAATAAATAAAAGTAAATTCAGTATTTTAAATACTTTAAATATTTTTAAAACGGAAATGGTTAGTATCTTTTTCTGTGTAACCCTTTCACTTTGGATTGCGGAAGAGGTAAAGTCTAAAAAAATTATGGGTAAATTAATAAAGAGCTTTGAAATAGAAGATCTTTACATAGTGAAACCTAAGATAAATAAACCTATGGCAGTGCCTCTAGTTCTTTCATCTATTTTTATATTCTTACTTATGATTGAGGAGTTGTTAAAGGGAGATGAAGGAGCATTAAAAACAGTTCAGGGAATATTTTTTCTCTTGGTACTAAGAGATTCCAATAAACTTTCCGAAGACGGCTATGGAAGATACGTTACATTTCTGTCCATAGCTTGTGATATCCTGTCTTTAGTTTTAATGTATTTTCTATATGAACAGATTTATAAAGTTATATATATTAAAATTTTTCTTTATGTAATCATATTTTTTATTATTTTTGATTTGTGGTTTGCAATAATTCAGATAGTAAGGATATATAAGAATGGTAAAAACAAGGCTTAGGGCTTTGTTTTTTTATTTTGAAAAAGATTTACTAAACTCTTGACATTCTTTGACCAAAGATATATACTATAGATAGTGATTAGCACTTAATGAATGAGAGTGCTAAAATATTAATTAGGAGATGTTAATATGACAAATTTAAGACCTTTTAGAAGAAATAGTTTAGTAGGTTTTGATAGGGATTTTGAAGATTTCTACAACATGATTGACAACTTCTTTAACGATGACTTTATACCGGAACGTGCTATGAAATCTGGATCTTTTAAAGTGGATATTTCAGAGGACGAGAAAGAATACAAAATTGAAGCTGAACTTCCAGGATTTGAAAAGGGAGATATTGAAGTAACTTTAGATGATGGCAGACTTACAATAGTAGCAGAAAAAACTGAAGAAAAAGACGAATCTGATGAGGCTAAAAATTACATTCACAAAGAGAGAAGATCTACTAAGATGCAGAGAATGATGTACTTTAAAGATATTGACGAAGAAGGACTAAAAGCAAATCTTGATAAAGGACTTTTAGTAGTTACCGTACCTAAGAAAACCGAAGTTATTACTAAAAAGAAAATTGAAATTGAATAAGAAGAGTAAGGAAGAGGAGAGTGAAAGCTCTCCTTTTTTGGTTTAGAAAAGTATACTAGGTGCGAAGTTTTATAATGGGGGAGCAAGTATTTAATAAAAAAATCTTTTAAGAAAAACTTTAGTTACTATGTAAAAGTTGAAAATTGCATCTTAAAACTTAATCAAAAAGAAAGAAGTATTACATATAAATAAAACTTATAAGTTGGAACAACCTAAGCGTTTAAGGGTGTAAGGGGAGGGAGTGTGAGGGAGGGCATGAGGGACAATCGCAAGTCCCTTGGCCCTCCCTCAAAATAAACAAAGTAAACATTAAAAACAATTAGAAACTAAAAATAACCTATTAATATAAAAAAATCCTTGATGTTTAATATAATAAAATATTGAACTTAGCCTAAGTCAAAACCATTACAAATTGTTACAAACATATTAAATAATCTAAATTTTAGTAATCGCCTTGAATATGGTCATATTAAGAGGGTATAATTATTACAACAGGATTTACTTAATTTGTATAAAGGAGGAATAGTAAATGAAAAATAATAAAAGATGGCTATCCCTGTTACTAGTATTCGTAATGATGCTAAGTGTTATGCCATTAAATGTATTTGCAGCAAATGAAACAGAAGCAACTAATAATACACAAACACCTGTGACAAACAGTGAAGCTGAAGCGGGTAAAACAGATGCAACAGACAATACACAAAAACCTGTATTACCACCAGCACCACCACAAGAGCCAGTTGTTATTAAGAGTGTAACAGTTACTCCTAAAATAGCAAATGTTGATATCGGAAAAAGTACTACGTTTACAGCAACAGTAGATGGAGATGATACTAATTCAGTAACGTGGGATGTAGATGGAAGTACGTCAAATCTTACTACAATTACTAATGGTGTATTAAAAGTAGGAGAAAATGAAACAGGTAAAACTTTAACAGTGACAGCTACATCAGTAAAGGATTCAACAAAATCTGATACAGCTACAGTAACAGTTACAAAACCAATTGTTATTAATAGTGTAACCATAAGTCCTAAAACAACAAGTGTTGTTAAAGGTGGTAGTACAACATTCACTGTAACAGTAGATGGAGATGATACTAATTCAGTAACGTGGGATGTAGATGGAAGTACGTCAAAACTTACTACAATTACTAATGGTGTATTAAAAGTAGGAGAAAATGAAACAGGTAAAACTTTAACAGTGACAGCTACATCAGCAAAGGATTCAACAAAATCTGATACAGCTACAGTAACTGTAAGGGATATAGTTGTAACTGTCAGTCCGGCAACTGCAACTATGAAACCAAATGAAAGCAAAGCTTTCACAGCAAAAATAAATGGAGTCATATCGAACGAAGTGGAATGGAGTGTAGTAGGAGGAACTTCAAATCTTACAAAATATGCTAATGGTAAATTAACTATAGGAAATAATGAAACTGCAAAAATAATAAGACTAATAGCTACTTCTACTGAAAATCCTCTAGATAAAGGAGAGGCTGTAATTACTGTACAAACAGAACCAACAGGAGAGGCTCCAAGTATATCTAAAACATCTTATACTTTTGATAAAGCCGATAAGTCTAATGTAAATATTACTACAAAATTAGGAAGTGGAGATTTAGCTGCTAAGGAAATTACTAAAGTTACTAAAGATGGCAACACATTATCTTCAAGTAAAGTCACTATAGATGGTAGATATGTTACTCTTAAATCAAGTTATTTAGAAGATTTATCTAACGGAACTCATTATTTTAAAATTCACTTTGATGACAAAGCTAAAACTGCAATTGAAATAAGTGTATATGTTAAAAATGATGTGAAAGATACTTTAAAAATCACTGATGCTTATAGAAGTGGTGACTATATTAAAGGGAAAGTAAACGTTGGTGGAGCTACTGTAAGATTCTATAGAGATGGTTCAAGTAGTTCATATGCATCTGACGTTGCTGATTCAAGAGGATACTTTGAAATTCGTATTGGAAGTATAAGTACTTCTAGAAACGACTATGTAAGAGCTACAAAGTACGGATATTCTGATTCAGATAAGTACTATCTATCCAGTTCTTCAGGAAATGGAAGTACAGATGATAAGAGAGTATATCCGGAAAAAATAAGAGTAACTGATGGTGGTTATAGAGTAGAAGGACGTCTACCTAATTATAAGAACACAAGAGTATATGTAGAGTATGATGGAAGATCAGTTGGAGACGGAATGACTGATAGTAGCGGATACTTTGACATTAAAACCGACAGTAGAGTTTATGATGACAGTGGACTTAAGTTCTATGTAAGATCCTCCTCATCCAGTTCAAGCGACAAGAGAGTATATCCAACAGGAATAGATGTATATGATGGCGGATATAGAGTAAAAGGTCGTCTATCTGATTATAAGAATACAAGAGTATATGTAGAGTATGACGGAAGATCAGTTGGAAACGGTATGACTGACAGCAGCGGATACTTTGACATTAAAACAAGCAGTAGAGTATATGATGACAGTGGACTTAAGTTCTATGTAAGAACATCAGATAAGACAAAGGCAGCTACAATTACAAGTGCAAAGGCCGGAGAATATAAAATCGAAGGTACTGCAGCGGATTATGCAAAGGTAACTATTAAGGACAGCAACAACGTAACTATCGGTTCAGCAACAGCTGATAAAAACGGTAAGTTTACAGTTTACGCAAATAGAACTCTTAAGGCGGGAGAAAAACTTACTATTACAACAAGTGAGTCCGGCAAGAGTGATAATACAATAACTTATACAGTTACAGGCGTAAAAGAAGGCGACTTAAAGAGAATTGCATATATTAAGGGTTATCCAAATGGAAACTTTAAACCACACGGGGATATGACTAGAGCTGAAGCGGCAACTATGTTTGCAAGACTTCTAAACAACTCTGATAACTTCGGAACAACTAAGACAACTAAGTTTACAGACGCAAGTAACCAATGGTATTCAGAAGCTATTAACTATGTGGTAAACAAGGGATTAATTTCCGGTTATCCAGATGGAACATTTAAACCTAATAATAAGATTACAAGAGCTGAATTTGCTCAAATGATTTCCGGTTATATTACAGTTGGCGGAAGTGCAACAAACTTCAATGACGTAAAAGACCACTGGGCAAAAGAAGCAATTGAAAAACTTTACGGAAACCAATCTATTAAGGGTTATCCGGATGGAACATTTAAACCAAATGATTTAATTACAAGGGCAGAAGCGGTTACAATTCTAAACTCTGTATTTGGTAGAGTATCTGATACTCAATCATTTGAAAATGTTAAGAGCAGCTTGAAGTCATTTAACGACGTTAAGTCATCAGACTGGTTCTATGCAAACGTAATGGATGCTTCAAATGCACACGAATCTTATAGAAAATCTACAACAGATGATACAGAAATCTGGACAAAGATAAACTAATAGAGACTTTAAAAGGAGAGCTTAGGCTCTCTTTTTTTGTGTGTTTGGTAAAATCATATAAGTTGCAACATACTTTATTTAATTATATAATTGATAAAAGTGAGGTGGTACAAATGAAAACCGATGTACATGATAAAAACAACTACACTCTTCTCTGCGATTTTTATGAGTTTGCTATGAGTAACGGTTTCTTTAAATCCGGTTTCAAAGATAAGATTGTAGTATTTGATATGTTTTTCAGATCTGTTCCCGATGATGGTTCCTATGCAATAAGTGCGGGATTGGAGCAGGTTATTGAATATTTGGAAAATTTAAAATTTGATGAAAGTGACATAGATTTTTTAAGAAGTAAGGGAATTTTTGATGAGGCTTACTTGGATTACTTAAGAAACTTTAAATTTGAATGTGATGTTTGGGCAGTACCTGAGGGAACTGTAGTATTCCCCCATGAACCGCTGTTAACTGTAAGAGGGCCTATTATCCAAGCGCAAATACTTGAGACTATGGTGCTTTTAACTATTAACCATCAATCTATGATTGCAACTAAGGCAAATAGAATAGTTTCAGCTGCCAAGGGAAGACCTGTAATTGAATTTGGTTCAAGAAGGGCACAGGGATATTCGGGAGCAAATCTTGGAGCAAGGGCGGCTTATATTGGTGGCTGTAAGGGAACTGCCAATACTTTGGCGGAAAAAATATTTGGAATACCTGCGCTGGGAACAATGGCGCATTCGTGGGTACAACTTTTTGAAACTGAGTATGAGGCTTTTAAAACCTATGCGGAAATATATCCCGACAATTGTCTCTTATTAGTAGATACCTATGATACTTTAAAAGAGGGAGTTCCCAATGCCATTAAAGTTTTTAATGAGGTAGTGGTGCCGAAGGGCTTTAGGCCTAAGGGAATTAGAATAGATTCGGGAGATATTGCCTATCTTTCTAAGAAAGCAAGGAAGATGTTAGATGAGGCTGGCTTTGAAGACGTTCAGATTATGGCTTCAAATTCATTAGATGAGTTTACTATTCAAAATGTCTTAATACAGGGAGCTAAGTTGGATTCCTTCGGAGTTGGAGAGAGGCTTATAACTTCAAAAAGTTCTCCTGTTTTCGGTGGCGTTTATAAGTTGACGGCCTTTGAAGATGAAAAGACCAAAGAGTTGGTTCCGACTATTAAAATTTCCGAAAATGTTACTAAGATAACAAATCCGGGTTTTAAGGAAATTTACAGATTATATGACAATGTAAGTGGGAAGGCTCTTGCGGATGTAATAACGTTACATGATGAAAAAATAGATGATTCTCAGGATTATGAAATCTTCCATCCTATATATACTTGGAAGAGAAGAAATATCTATAACTTTACTGCAAAGCCTCTTCTTGTTCAAATTTATGAAAAGGGTAAGTTAATTTATGATATGCCTACTTTGGAAGAAATTAGACAACATGCCAAAGAAGAATTGGATACCCTTTGGGAGGAAGTTAAAAGGCTTGACAATCCTCAGGAGTACATGGTTGATTTATCCTATGATTTATGGAAAATCAAAGATGACTTACTTGAAAGACACGGAAAAAATTACAAAAGAAGATAGATTAGAAAGAGTGTGAAAGATATGAAGTATTATGGAAATGTATTTAGACCTCCAAGTGAGGCCAGATCTTTAATTATTCAAGCGACTATTGGCTGCGCTCACAATGATTGTACTTTCTGTTATATGTACAAAGATGAGCCCTTTATAGTTAGAAAGTTTGAAGACATAGTGGCTGATTTAGAGGAAATTAGAGAATATTTTCCAAGGTTTGAGAGAATATTTATAGCTGATGGAGATGCTTTAGTTTTAAAGACTGAAGATTTATTGAAATTGCTTCAGTATATTAAAGATAATTTTCCAAATGTAAAAAGAGTTTCCGCCTATGCTACAGCGGGAGATATTAACCGAAAATCAATAGAAGAGTTAAAACAACTTTATGATATGGGCTTGGAAATGCTTTATATCGGATTTGAAAGCGGCGATGATGAGATTCTCAAAGAGATTAAAAAAGGCCTTACAGTTGATGATTACACTAAGGCTATGGATAAATGTAAAGATGTTGGTTTTAAAACCTCCATTACTATAATTGTGGGACTTGGAGGCAGGGAAAAATGGGAGCAGAATGCTATAAATACTGCTAAGCTAATAACAGCAACAAAACCCGACTACGTTTCCTACTTAACTATGAGGCTTTACCAGAATACTCCTTTGTATAGAGATTATAAAGAGGGTAAGTTTGAAATGCCAAATGCTGAAGAATTGTTAGTTGAAATGAGATTGTTTTTAGAAAATGTAGATTCTGAAGGAACTATTTTCAGATCCAACCACGCTTCCAATTACGTTTCTTTGGGAGGAACTTTAAATAAAGATAGAGAGATGTTAATTCGTCAAATAGACGAAACACTGAAAAATAAAAACTTTAGACCGGAAGTGCTAAGAGGTTTTTAGTAGTTAGAGGTGGACTATGTTATATAGGCTTAATTTACTTGAAAAGGAAAGTTATGAAACGCTTTTTGAAAGAGAAATTTTAATTGTAAATTATAAGGCCAAAAGTGGAAGTTCCGTTAAAATTAGAGATGATATTGTAATTGAAGAAGATATAAATCAATTTATCAATTTAATTTTAAATATTGGTATAGATGACTATATTTGGATAAGCTACAGGGAGAAATATTCTCTTGCAAAGGTAACTGACAGGACTTATTTTGATAAGGATAGATTTTTAGGTTTAATTAAAGTTGAGGTTTTTAGATACTATGGTCCATTGCCTAAGAAAATATTAGAAGGTATCGATAAAATTCAAATTGAAAAAATCATTGACGGAGATTTACTTTTAAAGTCCATGGACATTTTTAAAGCCTTAAAGAGTTTAAATGAAAAGTCCTTTGATATTTCCGAGGAAGAAGACAGTGAAGTTCTGCAGTTGGAATTTGTCAAAAAAGAAAATGCGCTAGTTGAAATAAAAAACAGCTATGGAATAATACCTTATAAGAAAAAGCGGAAAATCAAAAGAAAGGACGAAACCAATAATTTTGGAGAGATGGTAATAGAGCTTCATCCTCCAGAAGAAAAAATCGAAAGGGAAGTCAAGTTACCTCTTCCGACAAGAAAAGCAACACCTGCTTTAAAAAGCGGAATAGATTTTTATTTGTATTTAATTAAAAATAAAATGGACTATTATTCCAGATTAAAGGAAAAAGAAAGCGAAAATATAAACAGCTACAATATGGATAGATATATATGGGGAAGATTTTTTAAAGATAAAAAATGAGCATAATAATTAATTTGAGGTGGATATGATATTTTTATTTGATTTAGACGGCACTATTGTAGATTCGGCGCAGGGAATAATAAACGGCTTATTATATGCCTTTAATAAAAGCGGCGATGAAATTCCTGAAAAAGGGGACTTGAAAAAATTCATAGGACCTCCCTTTATGGATACATTTACTAAGGAGTTTGGATTTTCAAAAGATAAGTCAAAATATCTTATAGAATTGTTCAGGGAGTATTACTTTGAGGAAGGTCAATTGGAAAGCGAACCCTATGAGGGTATGAAAGAACTTTTGGAAATTGTAAGTTCAAAGTATAAATTGGCAGTTGCAACGTCAAAACCTGAAGTACAAGCTGTGGAAATATTAAAAAATCACGGATTAGATGAATATTTTCACTTTATAGGGGGAGCTACTTTAGATAATAGCCGAATAAAAAAACATGACGTTATTGAATATGTATTGGATAATTTAGATGTAAACAGCAGAGAAAATACTTTTATGATAGGAGATAGGTATCCCGACATTGTAGGGGCAAGTATGTCCGGTTTACGCTCCATTGGAGTTTTATGGGGCTATGGAACCTTTGAAGAATTGCAATTTCACAAGGCGGATTATATTGAAGAAAGTGTAGACGGATTAAAGGACAGAATACTGTCTTTTTAACAGGTGGATAGATGTTAGTTTACAGTAAAATAGGAATTATTTTAGAGATAATAGGTACTTTGGCCTTTGCATCTTCAGGCGCACTGGTAGCTATAAGGAAGAAAATGGACGTATTTGGAACTGTGGTTTTGGGAGTTGTAACGGCTCTTGGCGGAGGTTGTATAAGAGACATTATTTTGGGAATAAATCCTCCCAATATGTTTAGAAATTCCTCCTATGCACTTCAGGCAGTTGCCGCCTCTGTTATTCTCTTTATAGTATTCTACTACAAAAGCGACTATTTAAAATCTGACGTACTTAAAAGCTATGAAAATGTTATGATTATTTTAGATGCCATAGGTCTGGGTGCCTTTACAGTTACGGGAATAAATACGGCTGTGGAATTGGGGTATACTGATGAAAAATTTCTTTTGATTTTTGTGGGTATGGTTACGGGAATCGGAGGGGGAATTATTAGGGATTTATTTTCCAATGAAGTTCCCTTTGTATTTAAAGAGCAGATATACGCCGTTTCTTCTTTTATAGGAGCTTGTTTCTTTTTATTATTTAGAAATATAATGGGTTATGACACTTTGTTAATAGGAAGTGCCCTAGTAGTAGTTATTACTCGAATTATTGCAGTAAGGAAAAATTTAAATTTGCCGAAAATTGATTATGAAGATTAAGGAACCATAGATTTTATTCTATGGTTTTCATTTTGTAAAAATAGGTTTACAAACTAGGACTTAATTCTAACGTGTAAAAGTGTTATTATAGTAATGTAGTATGAAAAATGTTATAATGGATAGTATGAAATGGATTTCATAAAAAAATAAGGAGGTATATTATGACTTTTTATGTTGATTTAAACAGCGACATAGGAGAGGGTTTCGGAGCTTATACCATGGGTATGGATGAAGAAATCATTAAACACGTTACAAGTATTAACCTTGCTTGTGGTTGGCATGCAGGAGATCCCTTAATAATGGACAAGACAGTAAAGATGGCAAAGGAGTACGGTGTAATGGTTGGAGCCCATCCCGGATATCCGGATTTAATGGGATTCGGAAGAAGAAACTTGGATATTACTCCAGACGAAGCAAGATGTTATATGTTGTATCAAACGGGAGCTTTAATGGCCTTTACCAAAGCACATGGAATAAAGCTTCAACATATGAAGATGCATGGCGGATTTTATAATAAGGCCTGTGTAGATGAAAAGTTGGCTAATGCGGTACTTGATGGAATGGAAGCTTTGGATAAAGATGTTATCCTAATGGTTTTAAGTGGAAGTTACATAGCTAAAGAAGGAAAGAGAAGAGGGCTTAGAATTTCCGAGGAGGTATTTGCAGATAGGGGATATAATCCTGACGGTACTTTAGTAAATCGTTCTCTTCCGGGAGCTTTTGTAAAAGATCCAAAGGAAGCCATACCTAGAGTTATAAAAATGATTAAAGAGGGTAAGGTAGTAGCTGCAAATGGAGAGGAAATGGATATAAAAGCGGATTCTATCTGTGTTCATGGGGACAATCCAAAGGCAATAGAATTTGTAAAGGAAATAAAAGAAGGTCTATTGGAAGCTGGAATTGAAATAGCTCCTATTGATAAATTTATATAAGAGGTGACAAAATGAGCGAAAAGAAAAAAAGTAATCTATCGGTCCTGTTAGGAGCAGCCTTTCTAATGGCAACTTCGGCTATAGGGCCCGGTTTTATGACACAGACGGCAAACTTTACTCAGGAACTGGGCGCGGATTTTGCCTTTGTAATTATAATAACTTTAATTATGAGTTTAGTAACTCAGCTTAACGTTTGGAGAGTTATTGGAATATCCGGACTTAGAGGTCAGGATATAGCCAATAGAGTACTTCCGGGACTTGGATATGTAATTGCATTTTTAGTAGCGGCAGGAGGACTTGCCTTTAATATTGGTAACGTAGGCGGAACAGGTATTGGATTTAACGTAGTATTCGGTTTGGATATAAGAATAGGATCTGTACTTGGAGGACTTATAGGTATTGCCATATTCTCTTCAAAATCTGCGGGAAGTGCTATGGATAAACTTACACAGATTCTTGGAGCTGCAATGATAATTTTAATAGGTTTTGTATGTATAAAGACACAACCTCCAGTTGCTGAAGCTGCTTTAAGAGCAGTTGCTCCTAAGGATATTATGGCAACTCGTAACGGAATCCTTACACTTCTTGGAGGAACAGTGGGAGGCTATATAGTTTTCTCAGGTGGACATAGACTTATAGATGCCGGAATTACAGGTAAGGACAGTTTAAATCAGGTAAACCAATCTGCAATGATGGGAATCGGAGTTACTGCAATAGTAAGAGTATTACTATTCCTAGCTGTTCTTGGAGTTATTACTGCAGGCGGAGTTTTGGACCCCGACAACTTAATAGCATCTGCTTTTAGAATAGGTGCAGGTGAAGTGGGATATAAGATATTCGGTTTGGTAATGCTTGCAGCTGCAGCAACGTCTGTAGTGGGAGCGGCTTATACTTCCGTATCTTTCCTAAAGACTTTATTCAGACCTATAGAGCAAAATGAAAACTTAGTAACTATTATTTTTATAGTTATATCCACAGTGGTTTCAATAGTAGTTGGAAGTCCTCAAACAGTACTTGTTGTAGTAGGAGCAGTTAACGGCTTAATACTTCCGATAACTCTTGCTGTAATGTTAATTGCAAGTAAAAAACAAAGTATAATTGGAGATTATAAACATTCAAATGTACTGTTCTGGTTGGGATGGATAGTTGTTATAATTTCTGCATATGTGGGAGTAACTTCATTTGGAGCTAGTATGTCCAAATTATTTTAGGAGGTAACAAATGTATAAAGATGTGAAATACTTAGTTGCCGGTGATAGCGCAATTATTATGGAATTTGGAAATGAAATTTCAGAGGAAATAAATGCGAGAATTAGAAGTACAATTGATAAAATTGATGCTGCAAAAATTGACGGAATTGTGGAGTTGGTACCTACCTATAGGTCCATAACTATAAATTACAATCCAATAAAAATTAAGTATGATGAGCTAATTAAAAAATTAAAGACCTTTGAAGAATTTGACAGCGATGCAACAGAGGGGAAAGTAAAAATTATAGAAATTCCAACTATATATGGAGGAGAGTATGGACCGGACATAGAATTTGTGGCGGAAAACGCCGGACTTTCTCAAGAGGAAGTTATAAAAATTCATACAGGAACAGACTACTTAGTATATATGCTTGGGTTTGCGCCGGGATTTACCTATCTTGGAGGAATGGACGAGAGAATAGCTACTCCAAGATTAAAGACTCCTAGGCTAAAAATTCCCGGAGGTTCCGTAGGAATAGCAGGAGCTCAAACGGGAATGTATCCTTCAGAATCACCGGGGGGATGGCAGCTTATTGGTAGGACGCCTTTAAAGCTTTATGATGAAAAAAATGATCCGCCTGTATTTATAAATGCCGGAGATTATATTAGATACGTTCAAATAGACGAAAAGGAATTTAATAGAATTAAAAGCTTAGTTGACCAAGGCGGGTACAAAGTAAGTATTAAAGAGGTAGATAGGGGTGAACTCAATGGCTAATGTGAAAGTTATAATTCCGGGTATTTATACTACAGTACAAGATTACGGTAGAATAGGATATCAAAAGTTTGGAATAGCTGTGGCAGGCGTTATGGATGAATACTCCTATGAAATGGCAAATGCCTTGGTGGGAAATAAAAGAGGAGAAGCAGTTCTTGAACTGACATATTTCGGTCCAACTTTAAAATTTGAAGATGATATTGTAATAGCAGTCACAGGAGCTGATATGAGCCCTAAAATAGACAACAAGCCTGTTAATATGTATGAAAGTCATCTGGTAAAAGCGGGAAGCACTCTTTCCTTTGGAAAACTTAAAAATGGAGTTAGGGCTTATCTTGCCTTTGGCGGCGAAATTGACGTACCTGTAGTAAATGAAAGTAAGTCCACTTTTGTAAAGAGTAAGATGGGCGGATATGAGGGAAGACCTTTAAAATCAAAGGACGAATTAAATATTATAGTGAATAAAGAAGCAACTGCGGGAAAAGTTTTAGATCCTATCTTCCACGCTATAATTGATAAGTTTAACGTTCTTAAAGTAGTACTTGGACCTCAAGACGATTACTTTACAGATAGGGGAATTAATAAGCTGTTCAGATCAGGAGGCTATACGATTTCCAAAAGTATGGACAGAATGGGAATAAGGCTTGAAGGAGTATCTTTGGAATCAAAGGGCGGAGCGGACATCGTATCTGACGGAACGGTAATGGGTGCAGTGCAAGTACCTTCAGATGGACTTCCCATTATTTTAATGGCCGACAGACAGACTACGGGAGGCTATACGAAAATAGGTACTATAATAAAGGAAGATATTTGCAAGGTAGCTCAAATGGGGGCTTTAAATAAAATATGTTTTGAAAGAATAGAACTTAAGGATGCACAGGATTTATATGTGAAGTATGAAAATAAAATCCTTGCAGCTATTGACTCATTAAAGTAGGTGATTAAAATTAAGGACTTATCAAAATTGACGCCGCAGGAAGCTAGACTTTTAATTAGAGAAAATAAACTAATTGTTCCAACTTCAGGAATAAGCAAGGGACATATTCAAGGTAATCTTGCAATTTTACCAAAGGATGTGGCTTTTGAATTTTTAATATTTGCTCAAAGGAATCCTAAGCCTTGTCCGATTTTAGACGTTACAGACATTGGTGACCCTGAGCCGAAGTTAATGGCCAAGGGAGGAGACTTAAGGTATGACATTCCAAAGTACAGAGTATATAAAAAGGGAGAACTTGTAGAAGAAGTTACAGATATTGAAAAATACTGGACAGATGATATGGTAGGCTTTGTAATAGGCTGCTCATTTTCCTTTGAATCTGCAATGCTAAATGCAGGAATACCTGTTAGACATATTGAAGACAATCACAATGTACCAATGTATCTTACAAATATTGAAACAACTCCTGCGGGAATGTTCCATGGGAAAATGGTAGTTTCTATGAGGCCTGTACCTTATGATCAGGTTGTAAGGGCGGTAACTGTTACTTCCAGATTCCCTTCAGTACATGGCGCTCCAGTTCATGTGGGAGATCCGTCTTTAATCGGTATTAAAGATGTTGATAAACCGGATTTTGGAGAAGCTTCAGAAATTAAAGAGGGAGAAATTCCGGTATTTTGGGCATGCGGAGTGACACCTCAATCTATTGCTATGACATCTAAGCCTGAAATTATGATTACTCACTCACCAGGATATATGTTGATTTGCGATCCTGTTGATGAAGATTTTTCAGTTTTATAAATTTTTAAAAGTAGAAGTTTAAACAGCTTCTACTTTTTATTATGTAAGGAGCTAAAAAGTAAAGTTAATTTATTTTACATATGAAATTCGGATTATTAAACTTTTGAAAAAAAATATGAAAATATTGGGAAAGATTAGAATATTTTTTAAATTTTAAAAGTTTTAGATATATATTAGACTTTTACGTTATATAATGCTAAAAAATGATACATATGAGGAGGAAAAAATGTATTCGGGAATAGTATCAAAATTGGCAAATTTATCAGTTGCTAAGAGAACCCTGTATGAAGATTCAAAATTTAAGTACTTAGTTTCTTCTATGTTGGCGGGTTTTCACGTTGGAGTGGGGCTTTTGACCATGTGTCTTTCCATTGCTATTTTTGCAGATGTTAGTTTTCCAATAGTTAAACTTGTAAATGGCTTTTTATTTAGTTTGGCTTTATCTTTAGTCCTAGCTGCAGGTGGAGATTTATTTACAGGAAATGTACTTGTACTTTCCACAGGTGCCATGAATAAGAAAGTAACTACAGGTGATGCAGTGAAAATCTGTACTTTTTCATATTTTGGAAATTTTTTAGGTGCAATCCTTTTAAGTTTAGTCTACTATGCCACTGATATACCTACTGACGGAATGACTGATGCAATAATAAATTTAGCCATATCCAAGGCAAGTTACGGTGCATCGGCTTTGTTTTTCAAGGGGATACTTTGTAATATTTTAGTGTGCCTTGGAGTGTTGGTATACAATAAATTGGAAAATGAAGCTGCAAAATTAATTATGATTTTCTGGTGTATTTTGCCCTTTGTAGCTTTGGGATTTGAACACAGTGTTGCTAATATGACTTGTTTTACTTTGGCAAAGATGTTAACTCCTGACTTTACTTTTGCAATGATGATTAAAAACCTAATTCCTGTTACCTTGGGAAATATAGTGGGTGGCTTTGTACTGGCTGGTACCTATCAGATTATGGGTACGAAGAGCGAGAAAGTAAAAAACTAAAGTAACAATAATGAGAAAGATTTAGATTGTATTAGTAAAAGTGCTGTTTTAAAGGACAGTTTAATTTTAAGCTGTCTTTTAAAAATTTTAAAGTTCATGGGAAAGATAAAATAGCTAGAAGCTTTAAATTTCAAGGGGAAACTAAATATTTATAAATATTAAAAAAATTACAAAAATTAAGTAAGTACATGTGTAATTTCAAATAGAGGAATCTTAGATTTAAATAATTTGTTTTAAATTTGGAACCGATTTTTTAAAGTGGAAAACGGTTGAATTAATTATATTCCTTTGTTATAATTAGCTTGTATTAAGCGTTGTTATTTCCTAGATGTGGAATGATGATGTGATAGGAAAATAGTTACATAGGTAAGTGTGAATTTACCTTTAAAAAGTTAAAAAAGGAGTGTTTATTATGACAGATACTTTAAACCCATTAGTAGCTGCACAAGAAAAAGTTAGAATAGCATGTGAAAAATTAGGCGCTGACCCAGCGGTATACGAACTTTTAAAAGAGCCAAAGAGAGTTATTGAAGTTACAATTCCTGTTAAAATGGATGATGGAACAGTAAAAACTTTCAAAGGTTGGAGAAGTGTTCACTCTGACGCTGTTGGACCTGGAAAAGGTGGAGTTCGTTTCCATCCAGATGTAAATATGGATGAAGTAAAAGCTCTTTCACTTTGGATGACCTTTAAAGGCGGAGCACTTGGTCTTCCATATGGTGGCGGCAAGGGTGGAATCAGTGTTGATCCTTCAGAACTTTCAGATAGAGAATTAGAACAACTTGCAAGAGGCTATGTAAGAGCAATTCATAAATATCTTGGCGAAAGAATAGATATTCCTGCACCGGACGTTGGAACTAACGGACAAGTGATGAGCTGGTTCATGGATGAATATGCTGCACTTACTGGTGACAATATGAATATGGGTACTTTCACTGGTAAACCAGTTGCTTTTGGTGGTTCAGAAGGTAGAAACGAAGCTACAGGATTTGGTGTGGCTGTAGTTACAAGAGAAGCTGCTAAGAGATTTGGAATAGATATTAAGACTGCTAAAATTGCTGTACAAGGTTTCGGAAATGTTGGTTCTTTCACAGTTAAAAACATTGAAAGACAAGGCGGAAAAGTATGTGCAATAGCTGAATGGGATAAAAACGAAGGTAATTATGCGCTTTACAATGAAAAGGGAATAGATTTTGCTGAACTACTTGCTTATAAGGAAGAAAACAAAACTATTCTTGGATTCCCGGGAGCTACTAAAATAACTGCAGATGAGTTCTGGACAAATGAATATGATATTTTAATTCCAGCTGCTCTTGAAAATGCTGTAACAGGAGAAGTTGCTAAGAAGTTAAATGTTAAACTTGTATGTGAAGCAGCTAACGGTCCTGTAACTCCAGAAGGAGATGCTGTTCTAGAAGAAAGAGGAATTAACTTAACTCCTGATATTTTAACTAACTCAGGCGGTGTAGTAGTATCTTACTACGAATGGGTACAAAATCAATATGGATACTACTGGTCAGTAGAAGAAGTTGAAGAAAAACAAGAAGCAGATATGATGAAGGCTATTGAAGGAGTATTTGGCGTAGCAGATGAATTTAACGTAACTCCAAGAGAAGCAGTTTACATGTATGCAATAAAATCAATTGATGAAGCTATGAAATTAAGAGGATGGTATTAATTTTATAAATTTTAAAAAACTGGTACTTTAAGTGCCAGTTTTTTAATGCTAAAAATTAGAAACAGCTAAATGGCAACCTTAAAGCACTATAGATAAAAACTATAGTTTCTATTTAAAAAATAAATTATTAAGATTAAGTTACAATTTCTTAGCAATTCCTTTGACACTTATAAGTAATTGTGATATTATTTCTTCAATATCAATTTAAAGTAGTAGCAATAATATTTAGTGAGGTGTACTATGAAAAAACTTAAAAGAATACTTTCGTTAACACTTATTTTAGCAATGATGTTTACCCTTGCGGCATGTGGTAAAACAGACGAGCCTGCAAATAGTGGAAATGAAGCTGCTAAAACAGAGGGAGAGGCAGAATATCACATAGGTATAGTTACAGGAACTGTATCTCAAAGTGAAGATGAATTAAGAGCGGCAGAAAAATTACAAGAAATTTATGGTGATGCTGCTGAGGGTGGAATGATTGCTCATGACACTTATCCAGATAACTTTATGGCTGAGCAGGAAACTACAATTTCCAAAATAACTGCTATGGCGGAAGATCCGTTAATGAAGGCTATTATAGTTAACCAATCTGTACCTGGAACGACTGCAGCTTTTGAACAAATAAGAGCTAACTATCCGGATATTAAGTTAATAGCTCTTATTCCTCAGGAAGATCCTGCAATGGTTGGAGATGTAGCTGATATAGCAATTGATGCTGATAACGTATCAAGAGGATATAGAATTATAGCTGCGGCTAAGGAAATGGGAGCAACTAAATTTGTTCATATTTCTTTCCCAAGACATATGAGTATTGAACTTCTAGCACTTAGACGTGCAATAATGGAAGAAGCTTGTAAGGAACTTGGAGTTGAATTTATAGCTGAAACTGCACCGGATCCAACAAGTGACGTTGGTATACCAGGAGCACAACAGTTTATAGCTGAAAACGTACCGAACTGGATTTCAAAATATGGTAAGGATACTGCATTCTTCTGTACAAATGATGCGCATACTGAACCTCTTTTAAGAGAAGTGGCAGCAGGCGGGGCAATATTTGTAGAGCAAGATTTACCTTCACCAATAATGGGATATCCGGGAGCTTTCTCTATAGATCTTAAGGAAGAAGCGGGAGATTGGCCTGCAATAAATGCAAAGGTTGAAGAAGCTGTTATAGAAGCCGGCGGAAATGAAAGAATGGGTTCTTGGGCTTATTCACTAGGTTATTCAATTACTTTAGGTGCTGTTGATTTAGCTATAGATGCTATAGAAAATGGAACAGATTTAGCTGACAGAGACCTTGTAGTAGAAAGTATTGCAAAGAATACTGAAGGTGCAAATTGGATGGCAACTAACTATGTAGACAGAGGAACCGGTGAGGAAAAACCTAATTATTTCTTAGTTTCTCAAGACACATATGTATATGGTAAAGGATACTTGGGAATGGATAAAGTTGAAGTTCCTGAAAAATATATGAACTTAAACGTAGATCTTGACGCACTTCTAGAAGCTGAAGGCGAATAGATACAGATATTTAAAAAAACCAGTGGTCAAATCTGGCCATTGGTTTCTTTTTAATTAAAGAGGTGAGATTATTTGCAAGATATTTTATTAGAAGCTAAAAATGTAGGAAAAAGCTTTGATGGAAATACGGTTTTAAAAGACGTGAATTTTAAATTGGGCAAGGGAAAGATTTTAGGACTGGTTGGAGAAAACGGAGCCGGAAAATCTACATTAATGAATATAATCTTTGGAATGAGCGTAATAGATGAAACCGGCGGATATGACGGTGAAATTATTTTAGATGGGGAAAAAATCAATTTCAAAAACCCCATTGATGCTTTAAATGCCGGAGTGGGTATGGTTCATCAGGAGTTTAATTTAATTCCGGGTTTTACAGTTGCTGAAAATATTACACTTAATATGGAAGAAACAAAGAAGAATGTAATCTCTCAAGTCTTGGGGAAAAAATATGAAATAATTGATGAAAAGGCAAATATTACAATTTCAGGAAACTCTCTTGATACTTTGGGAGTGGATATAGATTCCAATGAATATGTAAGTGAAATGCCTGTTGGTCATAAGCAATTTATTGAAATTGCTAGAGAGATAACAAGAAAAGATGTAAAGCTAATTATTATGGATGAACCCACTGCCGTGCTTACGGAAACTGAAGCTGATATTTTAATCAGTGCGCTAAGAAAATTGGCTTCCATGGGAATTTCCATTATTTTTATTTCTCATAGACTAAGAGAAATTTTAAATGTATGTGATGATATAATTGTACTAAGAGATGGAGTAGTTGTTGAAAATAAGCCGTCAAAGGAAATGGACTTAGATGAAGTGGCAAGATTGATGGTTGGACGTGACAATGAAGAGAGAAAAAAGGAAGTTCACGAAGAGAAAGTCATTGATAGCAATGATATTATTATTGATGTAGAAAATCTTTGGGTTGATATGCCCGGAGAGCAAGTGGTTGATGTGAGCTTTAAAGTTGCCAAAGGTGAAATCTTCGGTATAGCTGGTCTTGCAGGTCAAGGGAAGCTGGGAATTCCAAATGGAATTTTAGGAACTTATCCTGTGGGTGGTAAAGTTACTTTTAAAGGTGAAGATTTAAAACTTGGAGATACTTTAAAGATTTTAGAAAAGGGAATAGCCTTTGTATCTGAGGACAGACGAGGGGTAGGTTTATTGTTAGAAGAGCCTATCTATTGGAATATAGCCTTTAATGCTATGCAGGTACAGAATAAGTATTTAAAGAAAATATTGGGCATAAATTTTAGAGATGAAGGGAAAATGCGCGAAGTAGCCGATGAGTATATTGAAAGTTTAGCTATAAAAACTACAGGTTCAGATCAAAAAGCTCAAAACCTTTCAGGTGGAAATCAACAGAAAGTATGTTTAGCTAAGGCCTTTGCCATGGATCCGGAACTTTTATTTGTATCGGAGCCTACAAGAGGAATTGACGTTGGAGCTAAGGAACTGGTCTTAAATTCACTAAAGAAGACCAATAGAGAAGACGATACTACTATTGTTATGGTTTCTTCAGAATTGGAGGAGTTAAGATCTATTTGTGATAGAATTGCAGTAATCTGCGAAGGTAAAATTGCGGGAATACTTTCTCCAAAGGATTCGCCTGAAAAATTCGGACTGCTAATGAGTGGAGAATCTATAGAAGGAGGATATAACTAATGTATAAAAAACAAAATTTCATTAAAAAGTTCGGTTGGCCAAGAATTATCATAGGTTTGTTTTTAATTGGACTTTTTATTATATCTCCTTTTGTGGGAATTAGGGTAGATCAATCTTTAAATGACGTAATCGGAAGATTTGGAATGTTTTCAGTATTGGTTCTTTCTATGGTTCCTATGATTCAATCGGGATGCGGTTTAAACTTCGGTTTACCTGTGGGAGTAATTTCCGGAATACTTGGCGGAGTGACAAGTATTGAATTTGGATTTACAGGTTTTATGGGTATTTTTATGGCCATAGTACTGGGAAGCTTATTTGCAATTTTATTTGGAGGACTTTACGGAATTTTACTAAACCAAATTAAAGGTGATGAGATGTTAATTGCCACTTATGTGGGTTATTCCTTTGCAGCTTTAATGAGTATTATGTGGGTGGTACTTCCCTATAAAAACCCTGTAAGTGTAATGAGTTATGGGGGAAGCGGACTTCGTCAACAAATTCCCGTTTCAGATTATTGGATGAATAAAACCGTTTTTGAAGATGGTACCAGTAAGACTGTGGGTATACTATCCGAGTTTTTAAATATAAAAATAAATGAGAATTTAATGATACCTACGGGAATGATTTTATTTTTTGCGTTAATGGCTTTTATAGTGTGGGCTTTCTTTAAAACTAAGCTTGGAACAAGTATTACAGCAGTAGGTTCAAATCCGGAATATGCTAAGTCAGCAGGTATTAATATAAATAAGATGAGATTAATATCCGTAATATTTTCAACAGTTATTGCTGCTATTGGAATTATAGTTTATCAGCAAAGTTATGGTTATATTCAGTTATATACTTCACCACTGGCCTTTACCTTTCAATCGGTAGCGGCGATATTAATAGGCGGTGCAAGTTTAAATAAAGCTTCAATAGTAAACGTAATAGTAGGGACAATACTATTTCAAGGTATACTTACTATGACTCCTATAGTAATTAACGGAGCTTTAAATATAGACGTTTCGGAAGTACTTCGTCTTATAGTAACTAACGGAATGATACTTTATGCATTGACAAGGAGGAACGATTAAATGAATAAGGATTTAAAGCGAATATTAAGTAAATATATGGTTCCCATCCTATTTATAATAATTTGTGGAGTCGGTATAGCCATAGCGAAACCTCCGCTTTCTTATTTAACAGGTGAACTTGCAAGAAGAATGGCGAGAAATACCTTTCTTGTACTATCTTTAATTGTTCCTATTCTTGCGGGAATGGGCATTAACTTTGGTATTCCTCTTGGAGCAATGGCTGGTCAAATAGGACTTGTATTTGTAACGGACTGGGGGATTACAGGAATTCCCGGAATTTTAGTAGCGGCATTAGTGGGAACGCCGATAGCAATCTTACTTGGAAATTTTTCCGGTAGAGTTATGAATAAAGCTCGTGGTAGAGAGATGATTACTTCTATGATGTTATCCTATTTTATCATGGGGGTTTATATGCTCTTCTTACTTTATTTTTTCGGTTCAATAATACCATTTTCCAATAAGAAGATACTTTTATCTCAAGGGTATGGAATAAAGAATGCTATTAAATTAGATGTGGCGAAGGGATTGGACAACCTTTTAAATATAAAAGTTGACTTTGGACTTATGGGTCAAAAGGTGGCCTTTGAAATACCTGTCTTTACAATACTGGTAATAGCTGTACTTTGTGTATTTATTGTATGGTTTAAGAAAACAAAAATAGGTCACGATATGAGAGCTGTAGGACAGGACCAAAAGGTTTCTTCCAATGCGGGACTTATAACAGATAAGATTAGAATTCAATCAATAGTTATTTCAACAGTACTTGCTTGTTATGGTCAAATTATCTATCTTCAAAACATTGGTACATTAAACACCTATGCAGGTCAGGATCAAGCAGCGCTTTATGCGGCAGCATCACTCTTAGTAGGTGGAGCAAGTGTATCAAAGGCATCTATTCCAAATGCCATACTAGGTACAGCTCTTTTCCACTTGATGTTTATAGTAATGCCTCAGGCTGGAAAGGCTTTAACGGGAGATGCTATGATAGGAGAGTATTTCAGAACCTTCCTAAGCTACGGAGTAGTAACTGTGGCACTTATAATGCACGCTTATGAAAGACAGAAGGAAATGGCTGAAAACAGAGTTAAAGCAAGACAAAAAATGAACGGACAGAAAGTGAAATTAAAAGCTTAGAATAGAGGTAGAGCGGAAATGAATTAAACCTCTAAATCACAAAAAGGATTTGGGGGTTTTTTAAATGTCAAAATATAGTTTAGAATTTAAGATAAAATTAATTAGTATTATAGCTGTGATTTTGGTGGAATAAAATCAAAAGTATGTATCTCTAATAATACTCTTGAAAATTGGATTAATTGGTATGTAGTTGAAGGGACAGAAGGGTTGAATAAAAGCTTTTAAAAACCAATTTACTTATTTACCATATTAATATATAATTTTTATAGGTGAATACAATGCAGAATTTAACCATTGGTTTAGATATTATTTTTCCTGTGTTTTTAGTTATATTGACAGGATATTTTTTAAAACTGAAGAATTTAATAGATGACAATTTTGTTGCGAGAAGTACTACACTTGTGTTTTATGTAGCTCTTCCGGCGAAGTTGTTTTTTGATATTAAAAATTCTCAAATTGAAAAGCTGGACATAAGATATACTCTTTACCTACTTTTGGGAACATTGGCAATTTTTAGTCTTTCTTGGATAATAGGCAGATTATTTATAAAAGAGGATAGAAAACTTTCCGCCTTTGTACATTGCGCCTACAGGTCTAATTTTATTTACATAGGTATTCCCATACTTGAGATGATTTATAGTGGCGATTCAATGGATTCAGTTCTTGTAGTTATAATCTTCGGTCTTACCTTTTACAATATGCTTTCCATAGTGCTGCTTACCTACTATGGTGGCGGTAAACTCAGCGCGAAAAGTTTTTTACTTAAAATTATAAAAAATCCCATGATAGTTTCAGTTTGTCTGGGGCTGTTTGCCAAACTTATAAATCTTCCCATATATGAGGGAATAGAAGAGGGAGCTTCATTAATAGCAAGACTCACAACACCTCTTTCTCTCATTTTAATAGGAGGTTCTTTGGATTTTAAAAAGAGCAAGTCTGATAATTTAATTATTTTTTCCAGTGCACTTATAAAAAATGCTTTAGGTGCAGCTGTACTTGTACCTCTCGGTTATTTTATGGGATTTAGCAACTCTCAATTAATTGTGGCTTATTTATTTTTTGCCACGCCTTGTGCCGTAAATTGTTTTATTATGGGCAAGCAAATGGGTTCGGATGCACTTCTTACTTCAAAGATAATAACAGCTTCTTTTGCAATGTCAATTGTAACTTATTCTGTAGGGATTGCCCTGCTTAATTATTTCGGGATTATTTAGTTTACTTTGGTTTTTTTTAGTGATATACTGTACACACAATTTAAGAATAAACCTTATTAAGAGTGGTGGAGTGAATGGGCACGATGAAACCCGGCAACCTTTTATGTGGTGCCAAATCCCACAGAGTAATCTGGAAGATGAGGTTCTTTACTACCTTTTCCTCTGGATAGGGTTTTTTTATTTAGGAGGCTAAGATGAAAAAATGGTTATTTACTTCTGAATCGGTAACTGAGGGACATCCTGATAAAGTATGTGATCAAATCTCAGATGCTGTTTTAGATGCAATACTAGAAAAAGACAAAAATGCAAGAGTTGCTTGTGAAACCATAGCAACTACCGGACTTGTACTTATTACAGGTGAGATTACTACAAAAACCTATGTGGATTTTACTTCAGTAGTTAGGAAGACATTAGATGAAATAGGTTATAATAGGGCTAAAATAGGTTTTGACAGTGAGACCTGTTCCGTACTAAGTGCAATTAATGAGCAAAGCCCGGACATAGCTATGGGCGTAGACAGATTTAAAGAAGATGAGGGCGTAGATGAATTTGATGCAGTGGGAGCGGGAGACCAGGGAATGATGTTTGGTTATGCCTGCAACGAAACTGAAGAGTATATGCCTCTGCCGATTTCCCTTGCACATAAAATGGCTAGAAAACTCACTGAAGTGAGGAAGAACAACGTATTGGATTATTTAAGACCTGATGGGAAAACTCAGGTTACAGTGGAGTATGAAGATGGAAAACCCATTAGAATTGAAAATATAGTGGTATCAACTCAGCACAATCCCGACGTTGAACTGGATACTATAAGGGAAGATATTTTAAGAGAAGTTGTATTTAAAGTGGTACCTGAAAATATGGTAGATAAAAATACAAAGTATCATATAAACCCGACGGGAAGATTTGTAATGGGAGGACCTATTGCAGATGCGGGACTTACGGGAAGAAAGATAATAGTTGATACTTATGGTGGCTATGCAAGACATGGAGGTGGAGCTTTTTCCGGCAAGGATCCTACAAAGGTAGATAGGTCAGCTACCTACTATGCAAGATATATTGCCAAAAACATAGTTGCGGCAGGAATTGCTGATAAGTGTGAAATAGGACTTGCCTATGCTATAGGAATTGCAAGACCTACTTCAATTTATGTGGAGACCTTTGGAACAGGAAAACTTTGTGACAATGAAATTGAAAAAATTGTAAATGAAATTTTTGATGCAAGGCCGGCAGCAATAATAAAGAACTTGGATTTACTAAGACCTATTTACAAACAAGTTGCAGTTTACGGACACTTTGGCAGAAATGATTTGGATTTACCTTGGGAAAAACTGGATAAGGTGGAAGAATTAAAGAAATATTTATAATGAAGATACTAAGTGAAAAGCTTAGTATTTTTTATAAAGTATTATAATCTCCTTTTATTATCCATTTCTTTATAATACAATTATTTTAGGAGATGGCTATGATTGAAATTAATGGTGTAGTGGAAAAAATAATATATAGAAATGAAGACAATGGATATACTGTTGCCTTGTTTAACTCTGAAGATGAAAGTTTAACAGTAGTGGGAAATTGTATTGAGCTTAAAACTTCAATGGAATATGAGTTAAAGGGAGATTTTATTCATCACAACAAGTATGGGGAACAGTTTCAATTTAAAGAAGTAATAGAAATACTGCCCCAGTCGGAAAAGGGGATAATAAAGTATCTTTCCAGTGGAATAATTCCCTATATAGGAGAAAAAACAGCCGAGAAAATAGTCGATAGTTTTAAAGAAGATACTTTGAAAATTATTGAGGAAAATCCTGAGAGATTATTGGAGATAGAAGGTATTGGTCCTCAGAAATTTGAAAAGATAAAAGCTGCTCTAAGTGAAAATAAAGAGTTAAGAGAAATTATGATTTTTTTAAATGGCTATGATTTGGGAACTAATCTTGCCATTAAAATATATAAGCAATATGATGCAATGGCAATAGATGTCATAAAGGAAAATCCCTACAGGCTTGCTGAGGATATAAAGGGCATAGGATTTAAAAAAGCAGATTCCATAGCAAGGGCTATGGGTTTTGATGAAAACTCTAAAGAGCGAAGAAGAGCTGCGTTAAAGTATAGTCTTTCCATGGCGGCAGGAGAGGGGCACAGTTTTTTGCCGGAGGAAGTTCTTATAAAGAGGACTTTGAAACTTATAAACTCCACTGAAAGAGAACTTAAAGAAGAAATAACTCAGCTTGCATTAGACGATAGATTTATTTTGGAGAGGGATGAGGAGCAAATTAACTGTTATTATGCTCCATACCTTAGAGCGGAAAATTATATTGCAGGAAAGATAAGGGAAATAGTGGATTATAAATTTGCAGTTCCCTTTGATATTGGCGAGGCTTTAAGTAAAATTGAAGCAAAGCAAAATTTTAAATTTGCCAGGAATCAAGTTGAAGCTGTAATAGAAGCTGTAAAAAACGGAATACTTATAATTACAGGAGGTCCCGGTACAGGTAAGACTACTACTTTAAAGGCCATTATAGAAATATTTGAACTTATGGAAAAAAAGGTATTTCTAGCCGCCCCTACAGGACGTGCAGCTAAGAGGATGAAAGAAGCTACTTCCAGAGAGGCTTCAACAATACACAAACTTTTAGATATAGGATTTTCAAATGATGAAAGTATAAATTATGGCTACGAAGAGGACAATTTTATAGACTGTGACGTTTTAATAGTAGATGAAGTAAGTATGGTTGACTTAATGCTTATGAGTACGCTTTTAAGATCGCTTAAGGCAGGAACAAGATTGATTTTAGTGGGAGATAAGGACCAGCTGCCCTCTGTGGGTGCGGGTAACGTACTGGCAGATTTAATAGAAAGTGAAAAAATTCAGGTGGTAAACTTAAATGAGGTCTTTAGACAGTCGGAGAAGTCTATGATAATTGAAAATGCCCATTTAATAAATAGAGGTTTACCTCCGAAGATTACGAATAACAGAGAGTTCTTTTTAATTAATGAAAGTGATGAGAGAAAGACTTTGGAAACTATTACGGAATTAGTAAAGGACAGGCTTCCCAATTACTATGGTATCAGTAGCGGTGAAATTCAAGTGCTTTCTCCTATGCGAAAGGGCATAGTGGGAGTTAATAATTTAAATAGGACGCTTCAAAGAGTTTTAAATGCTAGGGGTAAAGAGATTGTATCCGGAGAGGATGTCTTAAGAGTTGGCGACAAGGTAATGCAGACTAAGAATAACTACAACCTCGAGTACAGTATTGAGTCCGACTTTTACGCAGAAGACGGCAAGGGTGTTTTTAACGGCGATATTGGATATATTAGTGAAATAGATGAAGATGATAAAACTGTTACAGTTTTATACGATGAAATAAAAAAAGTTAAGTATGAATACGCAGATATAGATGATTTGGCTTTGGCCTATGCGTCTACAATTCATAAATCTCAAGGGTCTGAGTTTCCCGTTGTAATAATTCCGCTTCACTATGGACCCTATATTTTACTTACGAGAAATTTAATCTATACGGCAATTACCAGAGCGAAACTAGCTGTAGTATTAGTGGGCGAGTACAAGTACTTGGAAGTTATGATAAAGAACAATAGAATATCAAAGCGATATTCAAATCTTCGAAAAAAGTTGGTAGAAAATGTTAAATAATGTTTTCCCCTTTGAAAAATCCTGTGCATTTTGTAATTCCAAAAAAATTTATAAGTATGGAATCTGTGAAGAGTGTTATGACAATTTAAATATGGATATAAGTTTTCATAAAAATTTAAACTATGTAGATGAAATAATTATAGGGTGCGAGTACAATGATTTTTTAAAGGATAAAATAAGGAGATTTAAATTTAAAGATGAAACCCATCTCTATAAATTTTTCGGTGAGATGCTAATTGATTTAATATTTAAAAATGACATTCACAGAAATTACAAAGTAGTGACTTCAGTTCCCATGCATAAAAAATCCCTTAAAAAAAGAGGATATAATCAAAGTGAATTAATGGCAAAATATATTTCGGAAAATACTTTAATACCATACTGTGATCTTTTAGAAAAAGTTTTGGAAACAAAGGATCAGGTGGGTTTAGATTTTTTGGAGAGGGGAGAAAATTTAAAGGGAGCCTTTAGATGTGCGGGGAATTTAAGAGATAAAAGGATAATAATCGTAGATGATATTATTACCACGGGCTCAACTGTTGATGAACTTGGCAAGCTTTTAAAGGAAAAAGGAGCAAAAAAAGTAGCTGCATTAATAGTAGCTACTCGTCAGTTTCTATAATAAAATTTTTAAGTACGGATTCTTTTCTTTGAATAAGGTCCGTATTTTTATCTACATACATGCTGAAAAGCACTGCGTTTATTTCCGCTCCTAAGAGAATTATCATATTCATAAGCCATATCCAAATCAAAAGCACTATTATACTTCCTAAAGAACCGTAAGTAATGGAATAGTTGCTAAAGTGAATTACATAGTACCCGAAGAACTTAGTAACAAGTATGGCGCTAAATGTGGCAATAATTGCACCGGGTATTGCAATTTTAAACCTTAGATGACTTCTCAGTTTAGGGTCCAAGCTAAATCTATAGAGTAAAAATAAAATAATAATAATATAGATTATTGGAATAAATAAACTTAAACTGTTCCAAAGAGATATTACTTCGTTATTTAAGTCGAAAAAAGACACTGCCTTTGTAACAATTAAGTCTCCAAAGACTTGAGTAAGTAAGAGTAGCATTATCATAACTATTAAAGCCAATGTAAAAAAAACAGCTATGGCCTTTGCTTTAATGTAATTTCGCTTATCCTTTGAACCGTAGGCCAAATTTATATTTTTCATAATTTGTTTAATTACAGTTGAAGAAGTCCAAAGTCCGGCAATTACCGAGATGGAAAATAGACCTCCGGAACTTTTAGTGCTGATTTCATTTAAAAAGGAAATTATTATGTCTTTTGCATACTGCGGCAGGTATTCCAAGTATTCCAAAAGAGCCTCTGAACTTAAAATATTTGTAAAGTTAATGGCGTTTAAGAGAGCTATTAAGAAAGGAAACATTGAAAGAATAGTGAAATAAACTAAACTTCCACTTATTTCAAAAATCCTGTGTTCAAAAAATCTATATATCAGTTTATCAAAAAAAATAAATATACTATTATTTTGATGTTTTTCTATAAATTTATTAATAAATTTAAGCATTGTAACACCTCATAATTTTAAATTATATCATAAATGTTAATAAAATAAACATATTGTGATAAAATGATAAAAAAGGAGGGATGTTGTGAATTATAATATTCTCGTATGCGATGATGAAAAGGATATAGTCTTGGCCTTGGAAATATATTTAAAGGCTGAAGGATATGAGGTATTTAAAGCCTATGACGGATATGAGGCTCTTGAAATACTGGAAAAAGAGCAGATTCACTTGGTGTTAATGGATCTTATGATGCCGGGCTTAGATGGAATATCTACAATATTAAAAATCAGAGAAGAGAAAAATATTCCAATTATAATATTATCTGCAAAATCAGAAATTACAGATAAAATAATAGGCTTAAATGTAGGGGCTGATGACTATATAGTAAAACCTTTTAATGCCATAGAATTAGTGGCTAGAGTTAACTCAGTACTTAGAAGGTTTACTACTTTGGGAAGTGCGGAAATAGATAAGGACGTCTATTCAGTGGGAAGAGTTACTTTAAATGACAGCTCCAAGGAAGTCTTAGTTGATAACGTACCTGTGAGCTTAACTCCCTATGAATATAAAATATTGTTACTGCTAATGAAGAACAAGTCAAAGGTTTTTAATTCCGATGAGATATATAAAGAGGTGTGGGAGGAAGAAGCCCACGATGTGAAGAAGGTAATTTCCGTTCATATTTCTCATTTAAGGGATAAGATAGAAATAAATCCAAGGAAGCCTGACTTAATAAAGAGCGTCTATGGAATGGGTTATAAAATAGAGGATAAATAATGGTAGCGACTAAAGATGTGAAATTTGAATTTAAACGGCTTTACAAGTACATTAGAGATGATGTGGACTTGGAGTGGGTTTTGTTAAATTGTTTAATAGCAGGTTCTTTAATATATGGCAAGTTGGGATACTATGCCGGAGTTATAATATTTTCAGCTGTGGTGCTTATTAAAATCTTTGCTAAAAATTTAATTAATTCAATTTTCACTTTAAAGTTGGCCCTTGAAACTGAGGGAAATAAAATTTATCTTTCCTTCGTATTTTTAAATTTATTTATGGCGATGCTGCTGGTTCAAATTGACTATTCAGGATTTGCCAGCTTTATGGTTCTAGTAGTAATTAGAACGGTTTTAGGAATTGAAAATATGTATGTTCAGAATTTAATTTTAACTGATTTAATTGAAGGACTGTATAATTGGGGGGAGACGGGAGATGTATCATCTCTGGCTTCAAAGAAAACTTTAGAGAGTGCAAAGTTTTTAAATTCAATAAAGGAACAGATAAGTGAATCAGTAGATAAAAAAATGGAATCGGAGTATTTAAAAACCGAGTTGATTACCAATATCTCTCATGACTTAAAAACTCCTTTGACCTCTATAGTAAATTATACAGACATACTGGGAAAGAAAGATGTTATGGACGATGAGGCAAGAGAATATATTAAGGTACTTGGACGTAATTCAGAGCGTTTAAAAAATTTAGTAGTAGATTTAATTTATGCCTCTAAGACCGGTTCGGGAGACGTTAAAGTTGAAAAGAGTTTTATAGATTTTAATGAATTGGTCTCTCAAATATACGGAGACTATGACGAGGTTTTAAAACGAAAAAATGTAGAATTTGTTTATAATTATGGGAGCGAGGAAATTCCTCTTTACACTGATGGAAATATACTTTCTAGAATAATTCAAAATTTAATTTCCAACGCCTATAAGTATTCAAAGTCCGGAACTAAAATAGTTGCAAATACAAAGTACAGTGAGGACTATGTATTTTTTTCCATAGAGAACGTTTCAGATCAAAAAATTGAATTTACGGAAAAGGAGCTTTTTAATGAATTAGTAAAATCTGAAAAATCAAGGACCACTGAAGGTTCCGGACTAGGACTTTACATTGCCAAAAATTTGGCGGAAATTCTTGGAGGAAGCTTGTCCTTAAAAATGGAAAATGATATTTTTAAAGTTATATTGGAATTTAAAAAAGATTTATCCTAAATTATATTTTGATATTTAAAACCCCTAAATCCGGACAAGGATTTAGGGGTTCAGTTTAAAATCTGATTTTGATTTATTTTTAAATTGTAAGTTCAATAACCTTAGCCTTTTTTGAACTTTTAATGTAATAGTCAATAAGTGTATCGCTTAGAAAGGTCTTTTTAATAATATTGTTTTCAAAGTTAATTATATTTAAATTTGAAATTAACTCTATAATATAAAGATTGTCCTTGTTAAAATTTATTTCATCTAAGATAATAAACGTGTTTTTTTCCTTTAATAGCTGGGCGATGCTTTGAATAGTATATCCTAATTTTTTCACAGTGCTTGGTTTTAAAAAGCTTAAAAGGAAGTTTTCATTAAAAATACTGTGAATAAATATGGCATATTGCTCTGAGGGTTCAAAGGATAAAAAGTGGTTAATTCTTTCAGTTAAATCAGCCGCATTTGAATCTTCCTTAATTTGTATAATATTCTTAGCAAGAGAAAAATTAAAGAATAAATCTATAAGGGGATAGTGGATCTGTCTTTTGGTCTTAACTTCTTTAATGGGCTTTAAGTTTAATTCATCTGCGATTAAATTTATAAAGTAGGGAGTTATCTCCTTTGAATTTTTAGAAACTTTAACATTGTATAAAGTGAAGAATTCCAAAAAATTATCATAGTAATCTAAAAGTTCAATTAACATATCATCAGGTATGTTATCCGATATATCTTCATCAAAGTAGAAGTTATTAAGGGAATTTTCCATGATGTCATTATAATAAAAGAAACTATTTAAACATTGAGTAAGTTCATCTGCCGCCTTTTTATACTTTTCATCATACCTTAAAGCATATTCGTAAAAATATTTTAAGTGAGAAATAGTTCTGTAAAGCTCCACCTTTGTATATACAAAGCCATCTCTAGCTGCATTTTCCAAAACTTTACCAAATTCATAATCAGAGAAGGTGGAATAACTTGCCTCAGTATCTTCAAATTGACTCCTATATAGGGCGGAAATGTAGTAGAAAAACTCTTCCGCATCAATATTGTATTTAACTCTTGCGTACTGTAGGAATTTATCTACGATCATTCTATCTTTTTCATGAAACATTTTTCTTAAAAGTGCTTCTCTATTTTTATTTAAAACTTCAATATCTTCAAGTTCAATAAACTCCTTATAGGAAATTGAAAATAAAAAGAATATATCAATTAAACTGTTCTTTAATAAGGGTATTAGATTTTTTATATTTTTATTTTGCTTTACAATAATTCCCTTGTTTTTAAAGAATTTATCCACTTTTTCCAGAAATAAAGTTTCAATTTCTTCGTTTATAGTTTCAATAATACTTAGCACAAAAGTATGGCCGTTGATTTCAATAAGTCTCACAAAAAGAATATCCCCTATATTAATTTCAGCTTCATAGAGTTGAGAATTTTCAAGGTTCAATTTTTTATTGAGAAATTTATCAACGGCACAAATGGAATTTTCATCTAAGGAATTAACTTCAATTATAGTACAGTAGCTGCCAAGTAATGAGTTAACAGTAGATTGGACTACTTCCTCCTGGTATCCATAATCTAAATTGGAAAAAGACCTTATAATTAAAGTTAAATCCACATTGCTATTGGGATCATCAAGCAGGGAGTAAGCCTTAATTTCATTAATATCTATGGTAAGTTTTAAAAAGTTGTAAAGTTCGCTGTCATCTCCCATAAACTTTACAATGTTATTTATTTGTCTATAAAAATTTAAAGCAAAAAGATATTTTTGCTGTGTTACTAAAAGATCATTCTGTTTCATTATTTTCTCCAACAAGCTTTTCTAAAATCAGTATATTTTCTAAAATCCTATGCATATGGTAATTAAATACCGAATTTAACTCTCCCTCTAAATCACCGTCAATAACCAGAGTTAAAGAAAAAACTTCATTGATTAACTGCTTATTGGCTTTAGAAACGTAGGGAGATTTATCAAAGGAATTTAACAGATTAAACCTCAGGTGTATGTCTTGAAGTAAATCTGTAATTCGTTTAGCTCTATCCATGTCAAAATCAACATGAAGAGGCGTATTTTTTTCAGATAATAAAAGTTCATATTGTTTAATAGTATTATTGTAAGAATCTTCAAAGTCGTCTATGTTGTGCTCTCTTTTGGAGATTAGCTCCATTATAAACTGTCTTGTATTCTCCAAAGTGTTTTTTGCCTCTGAAATAAAGTCGACATATACGTTTGGTGAAGAGATTAGATAATTTACTGCAATACCTATTATTATTCCCAAAAAAGTTCCCAAAATTCTGTTAAATCCATATATAAATTTATCTGTCTTTGAAGTAAAACCTGCTATAAATACAAGACATGATAACAGCACCATCTGTTTCATATTAAAGACCTGTAAAATATAGATTATAATAATTATACCCAAACCGCCAAGAAGAGGTCTAATATAATCCCCGGCAGGTATGTAGGAAAAAGCAACACCTAAAATAACTCCAAAGATGGCTGAAAACATTCTTTTTTTCACATCGTTATAACTTTCTGATAAAGATGATTTCATAGAAGTGATAGCCGGAATACACATAAATATTGGAGAGTCCAGATTAAATATTAAGGAAATATAAAGACATAGAGTTACTGCAATAGCAGTCTTAATCACTCTCATACCTATTTTAATTTTAAAATTTATTTTTTTGCTCATAATTATCACCGATTAGAATTATTATATCAGAGTGTATAAAAAAAAGCATCCACAGAGAATCAACAGCAGACAATTAGGCACCAACAGTTTTACACAGACTTATCCACATTATCCACAGATTTTAATGGTGAATATAATCGCAATAATAGGGTAAATGATATATAAGAAACTTGAGAGGAGTGTATAAATATGTTACTTAAATTAGTTGGAAAAAACATGGATCTTACTGAAAGCTTAAAAGCACAGGCGGAAAAGAAATTTTCAAAGCTTGATAATTACTTCAATGAGGAGATAGAGGGTAGAGTGGTTTTCTCCACACAAAAAAACAACATGACTGTAGAGGTAACAATTTTTCTCCCTGGTACAATCTTAAGAGCTGAAGAAACGACTCAGGATATGTATGCATCAATTGACAAGGCGTTAGATTCTTTAGAGAGGCAAGTTAGAAAATATAAGACCAGACTTAAAAAGAGATATCAAGATAATTCCAGAACTATTAGATTTGAGAATGTAGTGTCTGAAGAGCCGGAAGTTGAAACAGGTAAAATAATTAGGAGAAAAAAATTTAATTTACGCCCGATGAATGAAGAAGAGGCGGCATTGCAAATGGAGTTATTAAATCACAACTTTTTCATATTTCTAAATGCGGAAAATGACGAAGTGGAAGTTCTATATAAAAGAAGAGATGGCAACTATGGATTAATAGAAGTAGATGCGGAATAGAATTACTTATAGACCAACCTTAGGGTTGGTTTTTTATTTGTAAATTTATAAGCCAAAAGTGACTTGCGAATTTGATAATGGAAGGATATTAAATAGATTTTATAATATTTACTATATTGCAGTAACGTTAATATTTTTAAGATGAAATTTCATTTAAAGATATCAAAGGGTTTTATATTGATTCTATTCAACTCTTTTTTTAATATTTTGATAAATTTTTATTGAATAAGCAGTCTAAATAAATTTGATAGCATTTTTAAAAATTCATTGATATAGTATACTATATATTAGAAATAGGAGAGTACAGTGAATAATTTTATTAAAGAACTATTTAAGGTGGAAAGTATAGAGCATAGTAAGTTAGAAACTCTAGAAGAGACTTTGGAGATAATTGAAGATGATTATTTGGAAAAGTTAACTGAAAGTTATGAAATTGATGTCTCTATTATTAGAAATGAAAAAATAAGGAGATTAAATAGTAAAATCAAAGAAGATTTTAAAAGTAATTTAATGAATTTTACATCTGAAGAGCATAAGTCCTTTAATGAGTTTTACAATGGTATTGTAGATTACTCAGATGAGAATGTCTATGTAAATCTTAAAAAATTTACAGCTCTGGGTATTATTTTTTTATTTACTACTAACGGAGGAAAACTATACATTTTTAAAATTCCTGATGAACTTTGTGAAATTTATGAGGAGTTAATACGTACCAGTTAACGGAACAAGTTAAAATTAAATAAAAACTTAACGATAAACTTGAAAATCGCCCTAAAATTAACGAAAAGTTAACGGAGAAATCCTATAATTAACTTATATCTTAAGTGGGGTGATTTTTTTGAAGAAATTATACGTATATAGAAGAAAAAGTAAAATAATTTTATTTAATGGTGAGGAAAATGAAGTTATTTTTAATTTAAATGAATATAAAGATGTTGTAAATAATTTAGAAACGGATAAATACAGTTATTTTGATATTGTAAAAAAGGAATATGGAGTTGAGAAAGAAAAAGAAATAAAGGAAAAATTTTTATATCTTTTTAATTTCATACTTGTCAACAATATAAGCAATTATATAGTAGATAAATATATTGAGGGCAATTTCTATCAACTTAGTTTTGATGAATTTATTAAAGAGAATAAGAAGCAAGTTATAAAACTAAGCGGAGTTTTAGATATAGTAGATGTAATGGGAGATGTTATTACCTGTTTAATTAATACTGATGAATATTTAAACGGAAAATTAAAAATGGATTATGAAAAAGTCAACTTTAAAGATGAGGTTGAATTGAAAGATGAGGGATTGGGAAAGTTCTTTTATTATGAACCAAGTGGCGTTTCCAAACTAAAGAATAAATTAAAAGAAGATCTAGTGGCTTTTAAGTACGTAAAAGAAAAAAATAGAGATAAAGATGGAAGATTTATACTTCCGGTATATATTGATGAAGAAAAATTAAAGAATAAGGGACTGGAGAATTACGGAGACTTTATTGTAAATTGGTTATCTTTAAGTTATTTACATATGATTGAAAAAATACACGATTACTTTTTTGATTATTATGAATTAAGTGGTAATAGAGGACTTGTATATGATGATTTAACGGTGGCACTAATAGGTTTACTAAGTGCTGAAATTGAGGATTATCCTAAGGGTTTAAACAAATCTATTGAAGTGGGAAGAGAGACTAGCGGAAAGTGTTATTTTATAGATTCAGTTGTGAAACCTATATCATTAACACAGGATTTAGCTATGATTTTACAGGGAAAGGATGCCTTTGGGGTAGTTACTAAGATTATGAGGAGCAACAGATGAAAGTCTTAGGAGGTAAAAATGGTAGATATAAATTGTAATCTATTTAACTCTGTTGTCATAAAAGAAGATGATAATGAAGTATTAATCCCAGGGGGAAAAGTGGGAGGAGTATTTTATTACATTTTAATGAAGAAAATTGTAAGTAGAGATGAGTTGGCTGGAATATTTTGGCCATCTTCAAATGAAGAAAATGCTAAGTTAAGTTTAAGAAATGCGATCCATAAAATTAGAAAATCTTTTAAAGAGGATATTATAATTTCTCCTAATAAAAGTACTTTAATGTTAAATGAAGATATTAATTTCATAATAGATGCTGATATTTTTGATAAAGATCCTTTTAAAAATCTTGACTTATATAAGGGAGAATTTTTAAAGGGTTTCTATATTAAAGATACAATTGAATTTGAATATTGGCTAATAGAAATGAGAAATTATTATAAAGAAAGATGTATTATAACACTTCAAGAAAGAATTAAAGTAGATTACCAAGAAAGAGAACTTACACAGCTGGAAAAGGACATAAATACTCTACTGAGAATTGATAATTTTAATGATTTTGCCTATTTATACCTGTTGAAATTATATAAGTTAAAAGGTCGAAACGATAAGATAATAAATGAATATTACAATATTCAAAGAATTTTAAGAGATGAGCTTGGAATTGATCCCACTGAAGAGATGACGGCAATTTATAAAGAAGCTGTTGAAAGTGTGGGAAATAAGAAAGTTAAAAATTTAAAAGAGGATAACACCTTATTCTACAATAGAGAATTTGAGATGGATTTAATTCAAAAGAACTTGGATAAATTCTATAGTGGAGAGACTTCTAAGTCAATATTGGTCAGTGGAGAAGTAGGAATGGGAAAGACTCTTTTAAAAAAGAATATTTTAAAGCAAAACAAGGGAAAGTTTAAAGTTTTTGAAGTTAGTTGTTATAGTGTAGAAAAAGAGTTTTCCTATTCTCCTTGGATTAAAATAATAGATTTAATAAATAAAGAACTTTCAAAAGAAGATAGTGAAAAGCCAATACTTTGGGATGATGTCATAAAAAAGTTGTTTTTTGATGGAAGTAATAAAACTCAAGGTGTTAGAAAAATTTTAGAAAATAAGGAAAATTACGATTCTGATTTAATATATAATTCAATTATTTCAGCTTTAAAATCATTGAGTAAAAAGGGAAAAGTCTTAATAGTAATTGAAGATATTCAGTGGGCGGATACCTTAAGTATGAAGATACTAGTCAATTTAATTTTACATGTAAATGAAGATGTAAGATTTTTCCTTACGAAGACTAATGAAGTTTCTAAAAATATAGACAGACATTTAACTACTTTAATTGATTTAAATAAACTTTTGGAAATAAAATTAAATAGATTTGATAAGACAACTGTAGGAGTAATTCTAAGAAAGGAAATAAATGACATAAGTGAAGCTGATATAGATTATATTTATGAAAGGTCAAAGGGGAATGCTCTTTTCTTAAAAGTATATATAGATATCTTTAAGAATAATAAAAAAGAGGACTTAATAACTTCTAAGGTAAGTGATATTTTACAAGAAACCTTTTCAAATTTAAGTGATACTGAAATGAAAATCTTAGAGGTGATTTCCGCATTTTATGGAAGCATAGATATTGAATTGCTGTTAAAAATAGTCGACATAAAGGCTTTTGAAATTGTAGATAATTTAAATAATCTTGTAAAGAAAAATATATTAGAGGAAAACAAAAGCGGGAAAAGTGTAATTATAACTTTTGTACATTCTGTCTATAAGGACTTTGTATATGGAGAATTAAATGATCTTTCAAAACAAATAATCCATAGGGAAATTGCAGAGGCTTTGGAAGGAGAATTATCTGAAGATAATAAGGATATAACTAAATTTATAAAACTTAAATACCATTATAATCGTGCAAATGAAGAAGTTAAGACTGTTAAATATGAAGTTTATATTTTAAATTATTATTTAAATTTCAACCATGAAGTTTTTCCGAATTTAGATGATTACGATTTAAATAGACAGGTAAAAAACTTTATAAATAATGACAGAGCAATGCAATGGCTTGATGAAATAGAATGTAATATATTGAAAATAAAAAATTCCAGTAAGAATTCTTCAAATATAAATGAAATAAATTCCATTGAACTTCTATTTTTATACTGTAAAGGAAGGTATCTAATAAGATGTGGAAACTATTCTTCAGGTGTTAAGGTGATGAATAGAGTTATTCAGATGGGTAATGAATTAAAAGATGAGAGAATGGAATTATCGGGACATAAGCAAATGGCTATTTACGCCATTCAAATTAATGAACCTGAAATAATGCTTAAACATATTATAGAGGCTATAAAAGTTGCTAGGAGCTTAAAAGATAATGTAGAGATAGGAGTATTGTATAGACTGTACGGAGTTTATTATATGATGAAAGGGAACTTCAAACAGGCGGAGCTGCTTTTTGAAAAGTCTGTAGATACTTTTAATGCTCTTGAATTTATATCTAATTATAATTCCATTAGTATTGCTGCAGATTATAACTATATAGGTGAAATCAGAAATGCTGAAGGAAATTATGAAAAGGCAATGCAGTATTATGGAAAAGCAATAAATCTTTGTAAAGGAGTTGAAGTAACTTGTCAGGCTTTATTTTATTTAAATGCGGGAAAAACAAGTTACTTAATGGGTAATTTTGCGGATATGGAAAAATATTTAAATTTAGCTAAGAGCATAGTTAAACAATTTGACTCCTATTGGAAAAATTCCATATTAGATGCATTTTTGGCTCTTTGTAATTTTATAAAGGGAAATTATCAAATAGCTTTAGAATATTTAAAAGATGCAATTGCAGAGGTAAAAACCATAAATAATCCTAGGGATATAGGAAGTGTATATTTTGTTCAAACAATAATAGCTCTTGAATTAGAGGAAAGGGCGGAAAAAGAGTTAGATGATTTTAAAGGTTTCTTAAAGGAGTCTTCGGAATATTACTATTATAATGCGCTTAGATATTTAGAAGAATATAGAGACAGATCTGAAATAGAATTTTTAAAATCTTTAATACAAAATGATTTTAATGAGGTGATAATTTGAATGCATACTTATTAATAGATTTTGGGAGTACTTATACTAAGTTAAGTCTTGTGGATATTGATAGAAAAAAACTGGTTAAGAGAGTTAGTTCCAATACCACAGTGAAGACCAATATTAAAGTGGGTTATGATTTAGCTTTAGAGAAACTTAAGGATTCAGTAAATATGGATGAGGTAAACATTGTAGATACTTTAGCTTGTTCTTCTGCAGGCGGGGGTCTTAAAATGGTATCAATAGGTATTACTCCCAACTTTACAGTAGAGGCTTCTAAAAGAGCAGCCCTAGGAGCGGGAGCCAGATTGTTAAAAAGTTATAGCTATAGGTTGAGCTTGGAAGATATTAAAGAAATAGATGACTTATCTCCGGACATTATTCTTTTAACAGGAGGAGCGGAGGACGGTAATAAGAGTTATATTATACACAATGCCAAAATGTTGACTCAGCTAAATTCAAATATCCCCATAGTAGTGGCCGGAAATAGTTATGCTGCAGAAGAAGTGGATTTAATACTTAAGGATTCAAATCTTGAATATGAAATAACGGAAAATGTAATGCCTGATATTAACAGAATAAATGCTGATCCTGTTCGTGAAATTATAAGACAAATATTTATGAGACAAATTATGGTTGCCAAAGGAATGGAAGATGTAGAAAAAATCACAAGTGAAATTTTGATGCCTACTCCAACGGCGGTTTTAAAAGCTACGGAGTTACTTTCAAAGGGGACGGAAAATCATAAGGGACTGGGCGAAATTGTAGTGGTGGACATTGGAGGAGCTACAACGGATATTCATTCAGTTTCAGAGCCTATTAAAGATAAGAATTTTTTCTATGACGGACTAGAGGAACCCTATTTGAAAAGAACTGTTGAGGGTGATCTTGGAATGAGATATTCCGCCATAAGCCTTTATGAAAGTGTGGGAGAAGAGGGCTTTAAAAAATTTAATCCTAATATTGATAAAATCTATGATAGATGTAAGTTTAGACATGATAATCCTGAAGTTCTATTGGAGTCCTGCGATGAGAGAGAATTTGACGAAATAATGGCAAAAAATTGCGTTGAACTTTCAATAAGGAGACATTGTGGAAGTATTAGGGAGTCCTATATGAATGGAAGGACGGTTATCCTACAAAAGGGTAAGGACTTGAGAAAAATTTCAATGGTAATAGGAACTGGAGGAGTTATAATTAACAGTAAAGATGCAAAATGTATCTTAAAGCAGGTAAAAAACGGAGATGAGAAAAAGCTTTTGCCTGAGAATCCGGATTTTTATTTAGATAAAGAGTACATACTATCATCAATGGGATTACTTAGTATGAGAGATAGTGATTTGGCTTTCGAAATATTAACGGAAAATATAAAAAAATTATAAAACAAGTGAATTATAAAGATAAAATAATACTTTTTAAAAATAAAAAGTATTATTTTTTTATTTTTATTAAAAAGTTGAAAAAAATAACGGAAGGTTAACGGTGGATTAATATAATGAATTTAATTAGTGGGGAAGTATTATAAAAGAAAAACTCATTAAAATATTTAGTATCAATTTGGTTTATGAAAGGAGATTTTAATTATGAATGGAGAAATGGGACTTTATTACAGAGAAAATCCTGAAATTCTATATGAAGTAAAGGCACAAGGCGGAGGTTTAAAGGACACAGATACTTTAAGATGTAAGGGTTGGCGTCAAGAAACTATCTTAAGGATGCTTGAATTTAATATGGAAAACGCTGAAATTCCTGAGCTTCTAGTAATTTATGGAGGTAACGGTAAGTGTGCAAGAAACTGGGAATCCTATTGGGCGATAGTAGATGCACTTAAAAACCTTGAAGATGATGAAACATTAGTAGTTCAATCAGGAATGCCTGTTGCAATTTTCAAAACTCATAAAGAAGCACCATGTGTAGTTATGGCTACTACTAATATTATGCAAGCTACTTGGGAAAGATTCTATGATTTACAAGATAAGAACTTGACTATATTTGCTCAGTACACAGCAGCTCCATGGGAATACATAGGAACACAAGGTGTAATTGAGGGAACATTTGAAACACTTTCTGCAATTGCTATGAAAAAATACAATGATGACCTGACAGGAAAAATATACCTAACTGCCGGAGCAGGTGGAATGGGTGCTAACCAAACTTGGGCTATGAAGATGCATGGCGGAGTATGTATAGTTGTTGATGCAAATGAGAAAATACTTCAAAAGAGAATTGAAAAAGACTACTTGGATATGATTGCAGATTCTCTTGAAGAGGCAGTTAAAATTGCAAAAGAACACGTTGAGAAAAACGATCCTATTTCAATAGGTATTGTTGGAAATGCTGCAGATATTTATGAAGAAGTACTTGCAAGTGACTTCAGACCTGACATCTGCTCAGAAATGTGTCCATGTCACGACCCTATTTCCTATATACCTTCAGGCTATACACCGGAAGAAGCAGATCAATTGAGAATTGATGATAGAGCTAAGTATTTGGAAATTGCAAGAGAAACTATGAAGAGACAACTTGCTGCAATGATTGCATTAAAAGCAGACGGCGTTGAAGTATTTGAATATGGTACAAGCATTAGAAAAGAATGTATGGATGCAGGCTTCCCAAGAGAAGAAGCAATGAAGATAAGAGGTTTTGTTGCAGAATATATTAGACCTTTATTCTGTGAAGGCCGTGGACCTTTCAGATGGACATGTCTATCAAGAGATCCTGAAGACCTGAAAGTATCTGATGATATAGCTCTTGAAGTTTGTAAGGGCGACAATCTAGTTGAAAGATGGATTAAACTTGCTAGAAAGAATCTTCCAATTGAAGGTATGCCGGCAAGAGTTTGCTATATGGGCTTTGGTGAAAGAAAGAAATTTGGACTTGCAATTAACCAAGCTATCAGAGAGGGAAGAATTAAGGGTACAGTTGCCTTTTCAAGAGATAACTTAGACTCCGGTTCAATAGTTAACCCTACATTTGAGTCTGAGGATATGCCAGATGGCGGCGATTATATTTCTGACTGGCCATACCTAAATGCACTTCTTGACTGTGCAGGAGGATGTGATTTAATAGCTATTCAAGCAAACTACTCAATGGGTGAAGCAGTTCACACCGGAGTTACTATGATAGCAGACGGAACTGAAGAAGCGGACAGAAGATTGGCTGTAACACTTACTACTGACTCCGGTATTGGAGTTATCCGTCATGCACAAGCCGGATATCAAACTGCTAAGGACGTAGCTAATGGAAAAGGTAAATATACTACTGATTCCATTAAAGTACCACTATGGTGGCAACCAGCAGATAAGGTTACATTCGGACCAGAAGGAATGTATCGTTAATAGATAATGCATAAATAAGGCACAATTTAATTGTGCCTTATTTACAAAAAAAGATGGGATGTGAAATTATGGATAAGAGGCAAAAAGCTTCATTAAAGTTTATTTTATTCAGTCTTTTCGGCATATTCATGTTTTTTATATCAATACAGATAGGCGACGTAAAAACAATTCCCATTGATCATTTGGTAAAAGCCATATTGCGTATTCCTTACTTTATGGAAGGTTATGGACTGATAATAGTATTGTTTGGAACTTTGATGCCTTTTGTTTTAAAAACTTGGAATAAAAGCAATTTAAATAAAGTACTTTCAATATTGAACATTGCAGGATTAGTATTTGTAATAATGAGTATGTTTAAAATTGGTCCGGAAATAATTACACAGGAATCAATGGGACCCTATGTATTAAATAAAGTAGTAGTACCAGTAGTTTTAATTGTACCAGTTGGATCTGTATTCTTATCATTTTTAGTTTCCTATGGATTAATGGAATGTGTGGGAACTTTTATGGAGCCGATAATGAGACCGGTTTTTAAAACACCTGGTAGATCTGCAATTGATGCTGTAGCGTCCTTTGTAGGAAGCTATTCTCTGGCACTTTTAGTTACTAATAGAGTCTATAGAGAAAATAAATATACCACTAAAGAAGCAGCTATAATTGCGACAGGATTTTCAACTGTTTCTGCGACTTTTATGATTATTACACTTAGTACTTTAGATTTAATGGAACATTGGAATATGTTCTTTTGGACTTCTTTAATAATAACTTTTATTGCAACAGCAATAACAGCTAGATTGTATCCGCTTTCAAGAATGCCTGAAGATTATTTTAATCCAGAAGGTGAAATAGAAGAAGCGGAACAAAAAAAGTTAAAAGGAAAAGAACTATTTGTACAAGCTTGGGATACCGGAGTTGAAAATGCAATGTATTCCGATTCTGTTTGGGATAATACAGTTTCAAATTTAAGAGATGGAGTAAAATTGGCATTGAATATAGGGCCTACTATGATGTCTATAGGAGTAATATCTTTATTAATTGCACAATATACCGGTGTTTTTGACATTTTAGGATATATTTTCTATCCGATTACCGCACTTATGAGAGCTCCGGATCCACTATTGGTAGCTAAGGCATCTACAATAACTATTGCTGATATGTACGTTCCTGCAATTATATCTACAGCAGCGGGAATTCAAACAAAATTTATAATAGCAGTAGTTTGTATATCTGAGGTATTGTTCTTTTCAGCATCAATACCGTGTATTTTAGCTACTGATATTCCTATTAAAGTTAAGGATATAGTAATTATATGGTTTGAAAGAGTGGTTATATCACTAATTTTAGTGATACCGATTGCAAAAATCTTTTTTTAAGTAAAAAAATAAAAATTTAGTTAAAATGAAAATGTTGTGTAAAAGAGGAAAAGAGGATAGATAGTTAGAAAACGTTACTACAAGGTTAATATTAAGGTTTAAAAATACATCTAAAAGATGAAATCTAGGAGGAGTAATATGATACTTTTAAACCCTGTAGTAATTTCTGTTTTAGTATTGTCAATTTTATGTTTGTTAAAACTTCCTGTATTTGCAGCACTTATAATAGCAGCTTTAACAGCTGGGCTTTCAGCAGGTCATGGCTTTGCAGATACAATGGTGGTTTTTATTAATGGAATGGGCGGGAATGCCAATACCGCTTTAAGTTACGTACTACTTGGTGCACTGGCCTACACTATAAATAAAACCGGTGCGGCAGATATACTTGCAAGAAAAATAGGTACAATGGTAAAAGGAAATAAATTTGTTTTAGCCCTAATAATAATATTGGTATCTATGGCATCGGGAACTATAATACCTGTTCACATTGCATTTATTCCAATATTAATACCTCCACTTTTATCTTTAATGAATAAGATGAAAATGGACAGGAGAATGGCTGCGATTTGTTTTGGATTTGGACTTAAAGCACCTTACATAACTATACCTATAGCCTATGGAGCAATTTTCCACGGAGTAATTAAAGACTCGGTAAATGCGGCTGGTCTTGCAATAGAATCTGATTTAATTTGGAAGACAAATTGGATGGCGGGAATTGCAATGTTTGTAGGTTTGATTTTAGGACTGCTTTATTACTCAAGAAATAGAGAGTATGAAGATAAATCTAATAAGGGCGAAGAAGAATTAAATAATGGCGAAACTATAGTTGTGGAGACAAAACACTGGCTGACTTTAGTTGCAGGAATAATAGCTTTAGTTGTACAGCTTTTAACGGATTCTCTTCCTTTGGGAGCTTTGGCTTCGTTGGTATTTCTTGTTCTTGTAAGAGTAATAAAGTGGCATGAAATTGAAGAAGTAATAAACGGTGGAATAGGTTTAATGGGTTTTATTGCCTTTGTAATGTTAATAGCATCGGGCTATGCAAATGTAATAATAGAATCAGGTGCAGTAGAGGCTTTGGTTGAAGCCACATTTAGTATGCTTGGCGGTTCTAAGCTTGCAGGTGCTTTTATTATGTCCTTACTTGGTTTGTTAATTACTATGGGTATAGGAACTTCCTTTGGTACAGTTCCAGTAATAGCTGCTATTTACGTACCACTGGCATTAAAACTTGGTTTTTCACCTGCGGCAATAGTATTTATGGTTACAGTGGCAGCAGCACTTGGAGATGCCGGTTCACCTGCTTCAGATACAACGTTGGGACCTACATCGGGATTAAATGCAGACGGTCAACACGATCACATTTGGGATACTTGTGTACCACAATTTATATTCTATGATATCCCCCTTTTAATTGTGGGAACTATTTGGCCGTTATTTTTATAAAAATTCATTAATTAATAATAAACAACAATCATATTTAGAAGATACTAAAATATTCCTCTTAAAAATTTAAGGAGGGTATGATGATACTTTTAAATCCAGTAGTAATATCGGTATTGGTATTAGCAATACTTTGTTTGTTAAAACTTCCAGTATTTGCAGCACTTATAATAGCAGCTTTAACAGCTGGACTTTCAGCAGGACATGGTTTTGCAGATACAATGGTAACTTTTGTTGGTGGAATGGGTGGGAATGCCAATACCGCTTTAAGTTACGTGCTACTTGGTGCACTGGCCTACACTATAAATAAAACCGGTGCGGCAGACATACTTGCAAGAAAAATAGGTACAATGATAAAGGGAAATAAATTTATACTTTGTATAATTATAATATTGGTATCTATGGCATCAGGTACAATAATTCCTGTTCATATTGCATTTATTCCAATATTAATACCTCCACTTTTATCTTTAATGAATAAGATGAAAATGGATAGGCGAATGGCGGCTATTTGTTTTGGATTTGGTTTAAAAGCACCTTACATAACTATACCTATAGCCTATGGAGCAATTTTCCACGGAGTAATTAAAGACTCGGTAAATGCGGCGGGTTTGGCAATAGAATCTGATTTAATTTGGAAGACAAATTGGATGGCAGGAATTGCAATGTTTGTAGGTTTGATTTTAGGACTGCTTTATTACTCAAGAGATAGAAATTATGAAGATGTGAAGAGCCATGCAGCAGGAGATGATTTAGATAACGGAGAGCCTATAGTTGTTGAAACAAAACATTGGTTGACTTTAGTTGCCGGAATTATAGCTTTAGTAGTCCAGCTACTAACAGATTCACTTCCGTTAGGGGCTCTTGCTTCACTTACTTTTCTTGTAATAACAAGAGTAATAAGGTGGGGAGAAATTGAAGAAGTAATAAATGGCGGAATAGGGCTAATGGGCTTTATTGCCTTTGTAATGTTAATAGCATCAGGCTATGCAAATGTCATAATAGAGTCGGGAGCAGTTGAATCATTAGTGGAAGCAGCCTTTAGTGTACTTGGTGGCTCTAAACTGGCAGGATCTTTTGTAATGATATTATTGGGACTGTTGATTACAATGGGAATAGGAACATCTTTTGGGACAGTGCCTGTAATAGCGGCAATATATGTGCCGTTGGCGTTAAAACTTGGTTTTTCGCCGGCAGCAATAGTATTTATGGTAGCCGTGGCAGCAGCTCTTGGAGATGCCGGTTCCCCTGCTTCAGATACAACGTTGGGACCTACATCGGGCTTAAATGCAGACGGTCAACACGACCACATTTGGGATACATGTGTGCCTCAATTTATATTTTATGATATACCCCTTATGATAGTTGGAACTATTTGGCCACTATTCCTGTAAAAGAACAAAGGAGGATTTATGAGTTATATACTTTTAAAAAACTGTAGAGAACTTTTAACAGTGAGAGAAGATGCTAAGGATTTAATAGGTTTATTGAAAAATAAGTCATTACTGATAGAAGATGAAAACATTAAGAAAATAGATGATTATGAAAATATAATTCAAGACATAGGTGATGAAGAATATAGGGAGATTGACTGCAGTGATAAAGTTGTAATGCCGGGATATGTAGACAGTCATACTCATTTAATATTTGGGAAGAGCAGAGTTGATGAATATGTAGCATCTCTAACTATGAATTCAGAGGAAGTAAAGAAAACAGTGGGAAGAGTAGGACTTGCATCTTCAATATATTCCACTAAAAACGCCACTGATGAAGAACTTGTAGAATCCTCCTTAATAAAACTTAATAGAATGTTGGAAAGCGGAACGACAACTGTGGAAATAAAGTCAGGCTACGGTATAGATAAAGATGTTGAACTTAGACAACTTAGACTTTTAAATAAAGTTAGAGAAAAAACACCTCAGACCATATTTTCAACTTACCTAGGTGCTCATTATTATGATGAAAAAATGGGAAAAGAAAAGTATATTGATTTTATGATTAAAGAAGTAATGCCTATAGTGAAAGAGGAAAAATTAGCCCAATTCTCAGATGTATGGATTGATGACGGATATTATACTGCAAAAGAAGCCGAGAAAATTTTAACTGCAGGAATGGATTTTGGTATGGTACCTTCAATGCATACTGAATGTTATTCTGCCATAGGCGGGGTAAAGTTAGCTGTTGAAATTGATGCTGCAAATGCAGGTCATTTAAATTATTTAACATTGGATGATACTAAGCTTTTAGCTAACTCCAACGTAGTGGGAATATTAATTCCGGGTACTGATTTTTCTGTAAAGCATCCAAGGCCTTTTAATCCAAGACCGATGATTGAAGAGGGGATGAAAATAGCAATAGCAACTAATTTAAATCCCGGTAATTGGGTTGAATCAATGCAATTTGCTATGGCTCTTGCCTGTAGGAATCATGGTATGACAGAGAAAGAGGCGTTAAGAGCCGCAACTTTAGGAGGAGCTCAGGCTCTTAGGATTGATGATAAAGTGGGTTCTCTGGAAGAGGGGAAAATTGCCGATATTCAAATCGTAAACAGTGACAGCTATAAAAATTGTGTCTATAAACTGGCTGTAAATGAAGTTGAGAGTATAATTAAAAATGGAGAAGTAATTTTTTAATCTTATTTGTAGAGGTGAATAAATTTGAAATTAGAAGAAAAATTAATTAACAGCATTGAAAAGTATAGGGAAGAAGCTTTTGCTTTAAATGAGTATCTGTTTAATAATCCGGAACTTCCCGGAGAAGAATACGGCTCATGCAAAAAGATTGTAGAGGTCTTAAATAAGTATGGAATAAAAGCGGAGGAGAATTTTTTTGACATTGAAACTGCCTTTTTTGGGAAAGTAGTTGAAAAGGAAAATTCAAAAGTAAATATTGCCCTACTCACTGAGTATGATGCACTTCCCGAAATAGGGCATGCTTGTGGTCATTCTGCAAGTGCAGCTATTTCAGTTTTGGCAGCTTTAATTTTAAAGGACAATGAAGACTTAATAGATTTTAATATTGATATAATAGGTACTCCTGATGAAGAGGACAAGGGAATGAAAATTCCAATGGCCGATGGTGGTGTTTTTGATAAGTATGATTGTGCAATAATGGTGCATCTTGCAACTAAAAACAGTCCTAATGGAAGATTCTTGGCCTTTGAGACCTATGAGTTTGAATTTACAGGAAAGCCATCGCATGCTGCTGCAAGTCCTTGGGAGGGAAGATCTGCTCTTGATGGATTAATGCTTAGTATTCATGCTTTTGACATGATTAGAAAATGTGCTAAACCACAGACTATTATTGAAGGATTTATTCAGGAAGGCGGAAAGGCTACAAATATAATTCCTGAAAAAGCTAAGGGCAAGTATACTTTTAGATCAAATTCAGCAAGTTATGTGGAAAATGAAATATTTCCATGGGTAAAAAATGCAGTGGAAGGTTGTGCCATGGCAACTCAGACTAAAGTGGAAATAAAACCTTTCGGCTATCCTTTTAGAGATATGAAGTATCTTGAAAGCGGTACACAAGTTATTGCCGATGTAATGAAAGATTATAAGATGGATTATGAAATTATTGAAAAGGGAGATGGATCATCGGATATTGGAAACGTAAGCTATCGATGTCCTGCCTTTCATCCTTATGTTGCATTGACAGATGAAGATATATCACTTCATACTAAGGAGTTTGCCGATTTGGTAATTTCAGAAAAATCAAAGCCGTGTATTGAGAATGGGACAATTATAATATTGGGATTTTTGGCAAGATTAATGGAAGATTCCAATATATTAGAGAGTATAAAAGAAGAATTTAATAATAATTGAAAGGTAGGTTTAAATGGACTATAAAGAGATTTTTGATTTAATCTTAGATGAAAATAACTTTACTGTAGGTGGAGGTTCTTCATCGGCTATTGCAGGAGCAATGGGCTGTGGATTAATGGGAATGGTTGTAAATCTTTCCAAGAGTAAAGATTATGGTTATAGTGATAAAGAGTATGACGATATGCTAGAAGAGTTAAATGACCTAAAGACAAAACTACTTAAGGGAAGTGTGGAGGACAATAAGGCTTACTTACTTATAAGAGATGCTTATAAGCTTCCTAAAAGTACAGAGGAGGAAAAAGAAGCGAGAAAAAAAGCTATTCAAAATGCTGGAATAGAAGCGGCAAAAGTACCTTTATCAAACGCTATGTTAAATAAAAGAGTAAATGAAATTGGTATGAGTTTATTAGATAAATCTAATCCCGCATGTATTACTGATTTGCAAGCCGGTATTGACTTTTCAAAGGTCGGCATAGATGCCGGACGTGCAAATGTGGAGGCGAATTTACCTCTTATAAAAGATCAGAATATAGTTGATGATTTTAATAGTAAGATTGAAAATTTATAGAAGGGTAAATTATGAATAAAACAAATCAACTGTTAATAGACCTTGATGAAGAGTATATTGCAAAATGTACCAGGGCTCCATATTTTCCTATTGTGGCAAAGAGAGCAAAAGGGGTAATAGTTGAAGATGTGGAAGGCAGAGAATATATTGATTTAATAAGTTCGGCCTGTGTGCTAAACACCGGTTATAATCACGATGAAGTAGTTAAGTCAGTAAAAGAACAGATTGATAAATATATACACTTCGCCAATGATTATTTTTATACTGAACCCCAAATACAGCTTTCAAAGGAGCTAGTAGAAATAACTCCTGGAGAATTTAAGAAAAAAGTAATCTTTGGTTTTTCAGGTTCCGATTCAATAGATTCGGCTATAAAAGCTGCAAGGGCCTATACCGGTAGAAGTAAGATTATCTCTTTTATAGGTTCTTATCATGGTTCCACTTATGGTGCTATTTCTATAAGTGCTATTGACTTAAACATGAAGCGAAAGATAGGTCCTCTCCTTCCGGAAGTTTTTCATTTAAAATATCCCTTGTCAACTGAAATGAAAGATTTTGAAAGTGAAGAAGACTTTAGTAAAAGAAAATTTTTGGAATTTGAAGAGAACTTTAAATACTATATACCTGCTGAAGAAGTTGCGGCTGTTTTTATAGAACCGATTATTGGGGATTTAGGACTTATAGCACCACCTAAAATTTTCATGAAACTTTTAAGAAAATTTTGCGATGAGAATGGAATTTTATTAGTAGCAGATGAAATTCAACAAGGTTTTGGTAGAACCGGTAAGTGGTTTAGTATTGAACATTTTGAAGTAGTGCCTGATTTAGTAGTTATGGGAAAAGCTATGGCCTCAGGTTTTCCAATGAGTGCGGTTGTGGGAAGGGAAGAGGTAATTGATTCTATAGCAATGCCAGGACAACTTTTTACATTGCAGGGTAATGCTGTAACTGCAGCTGCGGCTCTAAGTACAATAAAGGTAATTAGAGAGGAAAATTTGTTAAAAAGAGCTACAGATGTGGGAAGTTATATAGTAAAAAGATTTAATGATATAGCAAAAAACACTTCAATTATCAAAGACATTAGAGGATGGGGTCTAACGATTGGAGTGGAATTATTTGATGAGAAGAAAATAATACCGTCTGTAAACCTTGTAAAGAAAATTTGTTATAGATGTTTTGAGAAGGGTTTAATTTTAATTTATTTAGGTGGAAATACTTTAAGAGTACAGCCTCCTTTAATTATCAGTGATTTGGAAATAAAGGAAGCTATGGATAAAATAGAAGAGGTTTTTAGAGAATATGAACAGGGAGAAATACCTGATTCAATATTAAATGAAATAAAGGGTTGGTGACTGAAATGGATAAAGTAATAAAGATTAACGGAAGTGATTTGACTATTGAAGATGTAGTAGCTGTTGCAAGATATGGTGCAAAAGTTGAACTTGATGAAAATCAAAAGGCTGCAATTTTGGAGTCAAGACAGTATATTGAAGATACATTGGAGAGAGGTCAAGCTGTATACGGTATTAATACAGGATTTGGTAAGTTTTGTGAAACGGCTATTTCAGATGAAGAGCTGGACCTACTACAGAAAAATTTAATTTACTCAGATGCTTGTGGAGTAGGAGAACCTTTTGATACAGAAATAGTAAGAGCTATGTTGCTGCTTCGTGCAAATGCTGTGTGTAAGGGATACTCAGGAGTTTTAATGAGAACTATTGACTGTATGATAAATATGCTAAATGCAGGAGTACACCCAATAGTTAGAGAAAAGGGTTCTGTTGGTGCTTCGGGAGATTTATGTCCTTTAGCCCATATGGTACTTCCGATGATGGGAGAAGGCGAAGCGGAATATAAAGATGAAGTTCTTCCGGGTGCAGAGGCTATGAAAAGAGCTGGAGTAGATACGATTGTTCTAAAGGCTAAGGAAGGCCTGGCGCTTATTAACGGAACTCAGGCTATGATGGGTAATGCAGTTCTTGCTGTCTATGATGCTGAAAAGCTACTTAAAGAGGCTGACATTGTAACTTCTTTGACCTTTGATGCTCTTGAGGGAATTATAGATGCTTATGATGAAAGAGTTCATTTAGTAAGACCGCACCAAGGACAAATTGATGTTGCTGAAAATCTAAGAAGATTACTTGAAGGAAGTGGTAGAGTTACAAGACAAGGACAAAAGAGAATGCAGGACAGCTATAGTTTAAGGTGTGTTCCTCAAATTCACGGTGCATCAAGACTTGCTTTTGAGTATGTGAAAAAGACTGTGGAGACAGAAATTAATTCAGTAACAGACAATCCTTTAATCTTCCCTGGTGAAGATGGGGCATGTATTTCAGGAGGAAACTTCCACGGTCAGCCAATTGCAATTGCAATGGATACTTTGGGAATTTTAGTATCTGAAATTGCAAACGTATCTGAAAGAAGGATTGAAAAGATGGTAAACCCTGCACTTTCACACGGCCTACCTGCATTTCTAATTGCAAATGGAGGAGTAAATGACGGTTTTATGATTCCTCAATACGTTGCTGCAGCGTTGGTATCTGAAAATAAAGTTTTAGCCCATCCTGCAAGTGTGGACTCCATACCTACATCTGCAAATCAGGAAGATCACGTAAGTATGGGTACAATAGGTGCAAGAAAAGCCAGAACAATATTAAACCATGCTCAACATGTAATTAGTATTGAGCTTTTATGTGCAGCTCAGGCAGCTGATTTTGGCTCTATAGAAAAATTGGGCAAGGGTTCAAGAGAAGCTTATAATACAATGAGAGAAAAAGTTGATTATATGGAGAATGATGTAATATTCTATCCTGATATGGATAAGGCCTTTGAACTTGTAGAAAAACATGAACTTTTAGATAGGGTGGAAAGAGTAGTTGGAGAATTAAAATAAATTTTAAAGCACTGAAATTTATATCAGTGCTTTTTTAATGGGATGGTATTTTCTAATCATTAAAAAATGGAGTTGTTTTATAAATATTATTATGACAGGAGTGAATAAACCATAACTACACCTAAGCTATTGTAATTGTATTATTTGATAGAGATAGGTTTGAAATTAAAGGAGATAGAAGTCATATAATAAATTTTTAATAAGTGAAAAATATTTAAGAAATTTAAAGTAATGTGATTGTTAACTGTTAAAATTAAAAATTAAAAACATTAACGGTAGATTAACGAAATTTTGATATAATATGAAAAATTTAGAAAACAACAATTATTTGATTAATTTGGCACCTAGCATATAAATTTAAAACATTATTTAATCTAATTTTATTTGGCTTGTTTAAATTTTAAAAATTTTAATATAGAGAAAGGAGTAGAAATGTTAGAGGAAAAATTAATTAAGAGTATTGAAAAATATAAAGAAGAAGCCTTTGCATTAAACGAGTACCTATTTAACAATCCTGAAATTTCAGGGCAAGAATATGGTTCATGTAAGAAGATAG
>NZ_RLIH01000020.1 GCF_004006535.1 Anaerosphaera multitolerans
AAAAACAAGAAAGAGCTTGAATTTAAGCTCTTTCTTGTTTTAGAAGTGTTTATATAAATTTTTAATTTATATCATTTACCAACCTGCCGGAAGGTAGCCCAAAGCACCTAATATTGCATATATAATAGTACCGCCATACATTACTATTATAACCGCTTGTACCGGCCATGAAGCCAACTTACCACAAGTCCATTCAGGTTCTATATCACCGGTCTTTCTGGCATTGTTTACCATAAATATTGGAAGTATTGCCATTATTGCCGCTGCAAAAGTACCTGAGAAATATACTGCATCTATAAAACTAACTTTTCCAGAAATAGTTAAATACAGTGGAATTGCCAAAACTATTACCATTATAGGAATTCTTATCTTTGGATCCGAGTCACTTCTCAACTTAAAGAAATCCACTATATTTGAAATAAGAGTTTGGGTTACCGGAGTAAAGGAAGTAAACATAGCAACTAGCGCAAAAATATTAGCTCCGAAAAATGCCCATTGACCAATGGCTCTACCCCATACTAAAGTTGCAACTTGCGTAATTTCATCTGCCGGTGCAACTATAAAAGTACCCATAGGTATTAATATTAAAAGTATTGCAACTATAATCTGCCCTATTAAAAGAGAAGGTGCCAACTTTTTCGGTTCATGGGCCAAACCTCTAGCCAAATCCGGCACAAGATACTGCCCAATATAGCTGAAAGCCGCTACGTTAAATATAGGAATTGCATATTTCCAATCCGCAATAAATAATCTTCCAAAGTCTGAACTTGACGCTAAAAAGCTTGCTCCTGTTAAAATCAATATCAGACCTATCATAAATATACTCATATACTTACCGGCTACACCTATTGCTTTAAGTCCCAAGTAGGTTACCAAAGCTGCAGGAACCATAAATATTATAGCTCCCATTCCCTTTGATACACCTAGAAAATCCGCTATTATCTCTCCGCTTCCATTAAAATAAGCTATTAAACAACTAAGTGAATTTATAACTACTGCTAAAAATACCAAAATTTTTCCAATTCCGCCTACATACCTATCAGCTAATCCGGGAAGTTGAATCATTTTTCTCGTTCTTAAAGTTGCTTCCGCCACATAGTACATTGAAATTAAGGTTAAAATACCGGATACTATTAACCAGAAAGCAATTACAGGAAAGCCCCCAAGTCTTGCTGAATAAGCAGTTCCTAGAGCTCCTGAACCTATTCCACAACCCACTACGGCAAAAATTACTTCTGATGACGTCATCTTTTCTATTTTTAAGGCGCCTTCTTCATAGATAGGAGCACTATTTTTATTATCACTCATATTTCACCTCGTGTTTTTCAATTCTAATATTTTTCAATCGCACCCATACTGAAAGTATCTTCCTTAAAGTCATTTAAGTAAGGAAGCCAGCTTCTAACTTCAATAACCCTATCTAAATCAATTTGTTGAACTAGTACTTCTTCTTTATCATCACTTGCCAATGCCACAACTTCTCCATCTGGACCTACTATTTGTGATCTTCCGCAGGTATTATCTCCTACAGTATTAGCACCAACCATGTATAAAACGTTAAATAAAGCATTACCTGCTAAATCAACGTCCCATCTTCTCTGTGCAGGTATACTCCAGAATGAGGAAACAAATATGATTTCCGCTCCTTTTAAAGCTTCTATTCTTGATGGCTCAGGAAGTTCAACATCGTAACAAATTAACATTCCAACTTTACCAAATTTAGTTTCCACAACAGGAAGTCGATTTCCCTCTCTGAATTTTAGTTTCTCTTGTCCCCATGCATATACTTTTCTCATATTTTCAATTACTTTACCATCATCATCTATAAATATGCATGAATTGTACATACGACCAGGAATTACAGCATCTGCCTCAGGATATCCAGCAATAATATGAATTCTTTTTTCCTTTGCCTTCTTTTTTAAAGTTTGAACAAAAGGTCCATCAGAAGGCTCTGCCAATCTTTGAAGTTCTTCAGACTCTAATAGGTATCCTGAATAAGCAAGTTCAGGGAATACTATAATGTCAGCATCTTTTTCAGCAGCTTCATCAACCATATTTAGAATTTTATTTAAATTAGCTTGTGTATTTCCCAACTCTAAGTACATTTGACCTATCGCTACATTTAGTAAGCGTTCTTTTTTCATATTTCTCCTCCTCATAATGAAATATTATATAAAAATAGAGTTAGAACTAGATAATTCTAACTCTATTTCGAAAACTATTGTGTCTATTTTTAATTATACCCTAAATATATTACTTATCTCCTAGTACTACTACTTTTCCATCTTTAACAATTAGTTCATCATCAAAAGTAATAGTTGGATTGTACATTACCATGTCAATGTGAACTGTTGACATTGGAGGTTGACCATAGTAAAATCCATTACCCATAGCTATGTGACAAGTACCTCTTGCTTTTTTCTCTTCTTCAAAATCACTATTGAATAAACTATTCGGATTTAATCCAATTCCAATTTCCGCTATATTGTCACTGTCCTTTATAGTATCAAGAGTATTTTGGATTTGTCTACAAATTTTAGGGTCTCCGCCTACAACCTCTACGATTTTACCATTTTCAATTTTCAATTCCACAGGTTCAGTTGGTGCACCATAGTAAGCCATAGGTCCATCCATTACTAATGTCCCATTAGTTGTTCCCACAACAGGTCCTAAAGAAACCTCTCCATCTGACCAAGCCATTGCATCTCCAGGATTTTTAGCCACTCCACACTCAATAATAGGCTCCATTTGGTTCATTTCCATACGTAAGTCTGTTCCTGCAGGTGTGGTTATATGAGCCATTTTCTTACCTCTCCAAATTGCTTGAAGTTTTTTACCTTCCTCATAAAGTGCTTCATAATCAGCAAGAGCTCCACCTCTAGTAAAGTTTTCAACATCTCTTAGAACTATTGAACACTCACGCAATTTCTTTTCATTAATTAGCTCTTTTAACCTATTATTATAAATTGCAACTCCAGAAGCCTTTGTCATTCCAATAAATACGTCACAGCCTTCCATAGCTTTTTCAATCATCTTAGGAAATATTGTTGCTTTGTCCTGTCCTCTACTTGGAGTCATAGCTACTGTATAATCCGCACCCAGTTTTAGCGCAGCCGCTGCCATCGCATTTGCCATTCTCACATCTGTTTCAGCATCTGTAACTATTAATACTTCTTCTCCAGGTTTAACTGCCATTAAAGTTCCTAAAATATAATCCGCTCTCTCCATACATTCTACTATTCTGTTATCTGACATTTTTTTCCTCCTTAAACTCCTTAAGTTCTTACCTACATTTATGTAATTAATTTTATGTACAAATTAATCTTATTATTAAAGTTATTTTAAACTCATATCATAATAAACTTCTTTATCTAACTCTCCTTCCATTTTTGCAACTACAACTGAAGTCACCAAGTCACCTGCAGAATTTGTTGACGTATGAATTTGATCAACAATCCTATATACTCCCGCAACTAAAGCAGTGGCTTCTAATGGCAAACCCATTTGAGTTAAAAGTGTAATACTTATTACTAATCCTATTTGCGGAGTAGCGGCACATCCAACACTTAAAAAAGTAGCTTGAACTACTAAAAGTATTTGTTGTTGTATTGAGAGTTCTATTCCATACAACTGTGATGCAAAAACCACTATTACTCCAAAATAAATACAAGTTCCATTCATATTTGCCGTAGCTCCAAAAGGTAATACAAAGTCAGAAATATCTCTCGGTACTCCTAGTCTAGGACCTACTTCCATTGATACCGGAAGAGCTGCTGAAGATGTACAAGTACTAAAAGCTATCATCCAAGGTTCAAAAGCTTTTTTATAAAAAGGTATTGGATTGACTCCGGCTACAAATCTTAAAAATATAGAATAGATTATTATTAACATTATCAAACACGATAAATAATCTGTTATTATAAATTTTAATACAGGCCCAAATATTGCTGTTCCAAATTTTGCAATTGCTACAGACATTAAACCAAATACACCAAAAGGTATTATCTTAATAATTACTCCTATAATATAGAACATCGCATCTGAGCATATAGTAATTATTCTATTTAGAGGCTCCGCTTTTTCACCTAATGCAATAAGTGAAAAACCCAAAAACAAAGCAAATACTATTACCTGCATCATTTCTCCATTTGCTAGAGACTCCACAGGATTATTTGGAATTAAATCAAGAATAACTGTATACACTCCTGGTAATTCTTGGACTTGAACTGCCTCTGCACTTACACTACCAAAATCCACACCAATACCAGGTTTTATAATATTCGCTAAAATTAAACCAATTCCGCATGCTAATCCTGAACTCATTAAAAACCATACAATAGTTTTTACTCCCACACTTCGTAGTTTACTTATGTCTTTCAATGAAATAGCTGCATTTGTAATACTAAAGAACACAAGTGGTACCACTACCATTTTTATTAACTTAATAAAAAAATCACCTAAAAATTGCAAAAAAGGTAAGATGTGATCATTTATCATAGGTACGGAAGTTCCACCTAGTAAATTTAGTATGTACCCAAATACTATACCTAAAAATAAACCTATAAATATTTTTACGTAGGAAGGTATTTCTTTCTTCTTTGTAACTTCTCCCATAATATCCTCCTTTCTATGTTCTACTATTTCTCCCTATATCTTATATATTCACACCTTCTTTCTAAAAAAATAATTATGAACATTTTCTATTTTTAGAATATCACCCTTTTTGACACTTGTCAATTCTTTTACAGAAATTTATGGAAAAATTCCACAAATTTCTGTAAAAGAATTATATATTCCAATTATGCGGAATATATTCTACTTTGTGAAATTTCTCTATAGATTTCCAATTTTTTACTTGCAACACTCACTTTTAATTTACTTTTAATTTTTTTTAGTATAATATTAAATAAAATACCACTTGAGAGGTGTGTAATGGAAACAAAAAAAGATATTACGGAAATGAACGTTTTAGAGAGAATAAGCTCTAATTTGGAAGATCTAAGCAAGACTCATAAGAAAATAGCTGTGTATATATTGGAAAATTATGATAAAGCAGTATTCCAAACTTCAAGTCAATTGGCAAAACTCTGTGATGTAAGTGAATCTAGCGTTATTAGATTTGCAAATTGTATTGACTACAATGGTTATTCTGATATGCAGAAGGCTTTACAAGATTTTTTAAAAGAAAAAATTACTATTTCACAAAGACTTGAATCTATTTCGGAAAATACTTCCGACGAAATGGACATATTATATAATGTGCTTCAAAAAAGTTTAAATGATATTAACTGGTTAATTAACAATATCAATGAGGATACTTTTTTAAGGATTGTGGATTTACTCTCTAATTCCAAGAGAGTATTCTTAGTGGGTTCACGAAGTTCTTATAGTGTCACCTATTTTTTAGGACTAGGTTTAAAATGGATTAGAAATAACGTCTTCGTCCTTGATGGTATAAACAGAAATTTTGACGACCTATCAAAAATTGAACCTGGTGATGTACTGCTTTCTGTAAGTCTTCCCAGATATTTAAATACTACGCTACAAATCCATGAATATGCCTATAAAAAAGGCGCTCAAACAATATGCATTACTGATACTATAACTTCACCACTAGTTAAATTTTCTACAGTACCCTTACTAATTAACAACGAATTATTGTCTTTTTCAGACAATTTAATTCCCGTTATGTGTATTGTGACAGGAATTTTAAACTCTGTTGCAGCAAGAAATAAGGATAGTAAGGAAAAAATTGAAAATCTTGAAAGGTTCTGGAACGAACTTGAAATTTATCAAAAATACAATAGCATATAATAAAAATCCACCAGCGTAGCTGGTGGTATTTCTTTTGCGGCCCAAAGGGCCTATTTTACTAGCAATGCCTAAAGGGCATCTGTTGGTCTGCCACTTGCAAACTTTACTTGCTACCCCTTAAAGGTGTCTGTTATGTCCATAGTTATTTGTCCACTTAACTCGTCTTCCTTTAATTGGTTTTTTATATAAGCTTGAATATTTTTTGCATTCTTTTCTGCTGTATCTACGTAATATCCTCGACACCAAAATTGTCGACCTCTATATTTATATTTTAAACTTCCCCACTTTTCATATATCATTATACTGCTCTTACCTTTTAAAAATCCCATAAAACTTGATACGTTTAATTTTGGAGGAATTTCAAGTAACATGTGAACATGATCCAGACACACTTCTGCCTCTATTATATTTACACCTTTCCAATTACATAATTCCCTTAAGATTGCTCCTATTTCTAATCTTTTATCTCCATAAAATACTTTTCTTCTATATTTTGGAGCAAAAACTATGTGGTACTTACAATTCCACTTTGTATGTGATAAGCTATGAATATCTTGATTTTGCATATTAAAACCTCATTGTTTTCTAAATTGTGGTTTGCAGACCACAATTTATTTTAACATGTGAGGTTTTAATTTTTTCATTAAACTACCGCTCTCTATTTATTATAAATACACCGCCTGTATATTTTATTGCAACATCCATACTTGAAAATAAAATTGTAGCAACAACTATGTATATTAGTCCCATTACCATTCCCCCTTGCTACAGCTATACGAAAATATCATTATTTATATTTTTATAAAACAACTCTTTAACTTCTTTAAAATCCTTGGTAAAGCCTAAAATCCACATTAACTTAGTTACTGCAGCTTCAACGGTCATATCATAAGCTTGAAGGACATTGTAGTTGTTTATAATATCGTAACCTACTTCATAAGTAGCGGCGTCGGACCCCTCTAACATCACTTGAGTAGCTATAACTATAATTTTACCCCTTTCAGTTACTTTTTTAAGAGCTTCCTTAAAATTTCTTCTGTCATTAAAAGGAAGTCCTCCTACGCCATAGGACTCCACAACTGTTGCATCATAATTTTCAGAGATATAGTCAAAAATACTTGGCTCCATTCCGGGAATTAGCTTTAATAAAAAGACCTTGGGATTTAATTCTCTATAGAATTTTACCTCTTCATCTTGTAAACCCTCACCCACATACCTTAAAACTCTATCTCCGTCTATAAAGGCTGCTACAGGATAGTTAATGGAATCAAAGGCTGAATAACTCTTTGACCTTAGTTTTTTAGCTCTCGTTCCGATTATGGCCTTACCGTCAAAAACTATGTAGACTCCCCTTACCCCCTCTTGTAAAGCGTACCTTATGGAATCAAGTAAGTTTTTTTTGCCATCTGTTATTGGATCTGTTATGGGTTTTTGAGAACCCGTTAAAATTATGGGCTTGTTGCCATTTTGAATTAAATAGGACAATGCAGATGCAGTATATGCCAAAGTGTCAGTACCATGGGTGATTATAAAACCATGGTATCTATCGTAGTTTTCTTCTATTACATTACTTATCATAAGCCAGTGCTCAGGTTCAATATTTGTAGAATCAATATTTAAAACCTGTTTTACATCAATTTCCGCAAGTCCTCCGGCCTGTGGTATGTGATTTAAAATTTCTCTTGGATTGGTCCTTGGGCTTAAACCAAATTCAGTCCGTTCAGAGGCAATAGTTCCTCCCGTTGCAATTAAAAGTAACTTTTTCAATTTTTCACCTCTTCATTGTTCAATACATCCATTACCCATTGATAGTTACTATCTATAAAGTTCTTTGTAGCATCATCTATTACATCCCTGTACCTGCCCCCATCAACTAAGTCATTTAGCAGTACAGTTTCATACTTATATATTCCATCTACATCCATAAACCTATTTACATAGGTGGGCATTACATCTACACTCTTTAGGGCAGTTTTATTTTCCCTCATATTCTTTTCCACAGTTAACTCAACAAAAGAACCGAACTCCACTCCCTTTTCAAGGAGCCAGGGTTTCCTTTGATTTGATATGGAGTTACCCATTGAATAAATGGAAAATTTGTTTTCTCCGTCTATTTCCCTATACTCCACAGGTTGAAGCACATGAGGATGTGAACCTAAAACCACATCCGCTCCCGCATTTAAAAAAAACTCATTCATCTGCCTTTGATAATCGGAAGGTACCGTTCTATACTCCACTCCCCAATGAGGATAGATTACTATAAAGTCCGTTCCCTGACTTTTCAACTCCTCAATTTCACTTGTAATCAAACTTTCATCCATGGGTGAGAGCATATACAATTTTTCTTCCTCTATACCATAGTCCAACCCGTTAAAGGATTCTGTATAGGCTAAAAATCCCACTTTAATTCCATTTTCTTCAACTGTAAGCAACTTTCTTTCTCCATTATTATAAGTTCCGAAATTTTGTAATCCCACAGATTCAATAGCCTCAATAGTAGTCTCAACACCTTCTATAGAAGTATCCAAACAATGGTTGTTAGCAGTTGACAATATGTCAAAACCTGCACTTTTTAAATATTCCAAAGCTTCTATAGGAGTATTAAACATTGGATGACCGCTTAATTTCCAATTGGGATTTACAGTAGTTTCAAAATTTCCCACAACTATATCCGAAGCTTCTATTTGATCTCTCATTTTCTCATAGTATGTTGAAAAATCATACTTTCCCGTTTCACTGTTTAAAGTCTTTATATATAGAGGCAAGTGATACATAATATCTCCCGTTGCCAATATCTTAACTGTGGAAATCTCATCCTCTTCTGCACTTATTAAAATATTCCTATCACTATCTAATAAAATTTCTTTTATGTATCCTTCATTATAGTAATCAGCAACAAAAATACCGAGAACTAACAGAAAAGCTGTAGCTATAATGGAAATAATTTTTTTCATATAAATCACCTGCTCTAATTATAACATCTAATATAAAATATTATGTCATTCTTAAATTGAATTTTTAATCTTAAAATTACTTATTTTCAAGTTCACAAATAAAAAAAGAACATGAAAAATTAAATCATGTTCTTTCAAGTCTTAATTTATTTAATAATTACATCTCCAGGATTAGTTGAGGAATTAGCATTACTCCACTCTTTTTCCAAGGCTTTCCAATCTCTAACCGGTAATAATTTTGTCCATGTCTCCGGTGCTTTATTATCTTCTCTCTCATATTCATGAGAATTTGTAGCCTCCTGTACAGCTGCATAATACCACACATTCCTATTCTGATTGTCTTTAAATTCAATCATATTGGCAACAATTTGTCCTTATTCGGAGTTCTTTCCAAAATTGCATTTACCAATTTAGCCGTCTCCGATCTGCTAATAGGCTCATCAGGCCTAAAGGTATTATCCAAGTAACCTTCTATCCACCCCTTTTCAGCTACTCTTGCTATTTCCGCTTCTGCCCAGTGTCCATCTATGTCTGTAAATTTATGTGTTGATGTTTTAGTTTCTTTAAAGAACTTAGACATCAATACTGCAAATTCCGCCCTTGTCATAGATTCATTAGGTCTAAAATTATCATCTTCATCAGCTTCAATTATACTTGCTCTTTCCATTGTTGATAGTGCATTGTTATACCATGCAGTGCTATCAACATCTTTAAAGGAACTTTCCGTGCTCCAAAATTCTTTCCTTGAATCCTCTTCCAACATTCTAAAGAATATTGTTACAGCTTCAGCCTTTGTAATCTCATCATTAGGTTTAAAGTTTCCGTCTGGATATCCTATCATATACGCATAGTGGTCCTTTTTATTTAATTTAGGTACTCCCCAACTGCTGCCGCCAGTATAATTTGTAATAGGTTCTTTTTCCACATTCTTATAGACATTATTAAATATTACCGTTGCAATTTCTTCTGTAGGAGTAACTTCTCCTTCAGTTCCAAAAGTAAATAAAAATCCGAAGTCAAAAAGCGCACTATAAAAAACATTTGGAACTTCAATAAAACCTTTTACATTATCTAATACTATTTCTTCACCATCTTCTATAGCATTTCCCTCATTCATTACTTTCACAATATGCGAATTGGATATATTATCTTTATCTAAATAGGTCTTAATCCCACATACGTCCATACTATTAATTTCCACACTACTATCTGGCTCAATAGTAATATTTCTATCATTATCATCAAAGGTAATTCTCATTCCTCTTTCATATAAGTATTCATAGCCCAATTTTATTATATCTTCATCATTTTCAAGTAAGTAGTAAGGATCATAATAATTGTTAGAATCTTGAGCAATATAAGTTGCCAATCCCCAAGTCTTAAAATAGTTTAAAGCATCACCCTCTAAATCAGCTTTAGGCATTTTCTTTCCATTATACGTCCCATTATAATATTGATTAATATTATAACTTCCTCCAGGAATACTAGGCGAACTTGCATTACCCGAACCAAATTGATTGTATTTTTGCGTGTATGTTAAATCCTCTAAACTATCAACTTCATAAAAAGCACAAACAAAATCCGCATAAGTTCTACTTGAGTCTTCATCAAATGTTATTTCAACACCTTTATGATTTTTAAAGGTAAAACTTTCTTTAATAAGTTCGGGAAAAGCATTCATCTGCTTTAGCGTTATATCACTAGCACCGGTAATATTGCTATTACTTGTTAAACCTTTATCTTTCCCTGGATTACTCATAAAATATGATATTACAGCCGGATTAGGGGTGCGTAAAGGAGCACTTGTTATCCTGATATTTTCTCCGTCAAATCCCTCTATATCATATACATAGCCTTCTTCTTTTCCCTCTACTGTAACAGGATTTCTATGTCTCCAAGCTTCACCAAGTCCATTGCGACCTATATTTTTAATTTCCGGATTATCTGAAGGTATGTAGATTCCACCTGGATTAAGCCAGTTTACAGTAGAAAAATCATAATCTTCATATTTTATGCTTTGACCTGATTTGTTTTTTATTTTTATTTTTACATTAGCGACTGTAGTATTGACACTCTTGTACATCATATATGCCATATATTCCGCTAAAGGATTACAATTCATATGAATTTTCCTGTCTATTATTTGCTCCGGTGTTATTGTATAGACAAAATATCCATCCTCATCCTGCTTTACCAGTCCTCTTTCATCAACTAACCATCCTCCAATAACTTCTTCGATTTCATTTTCAGAATTATTCGCTTTAACACTTTCAACAACTTCAACTTCTGCTACTAAACCTTTTTGGGGCTCCTCATCATTTACTTTAAAAGTAGTATATTTATAATTTTCTTCAGCCGGTTTAATTTCTTCCACTTTATAGGTGCCAGTTTCAAGTTCGGATAATAATGCAGTCTGTCCTGCTCTCAATTGAATTTTCCCGTCTTGTGGAATATCTAGGATATTTACTTTGTCTATTGTGTATTTACCAATAGCAGGGATACTTTCCTTACTAATGATAAATGTATAAATAATATCTCTATTTGAAATACTATCTCCCGAAACCTCTTTACTAATTTTTAACTCTCCAAATTTTTGATTGTTATCTGCTAAAGAATCACTTTCAAAATCAGTCTTTTTAATAGAATGATTATCAAAAATTATTTCCTCAGTGTTTGTTTCCGCAAAACTTTGCATTGGTACAATTGTAAATATAATTAAAAATGCCAATAATAATGATACAATTCTTTTTTGTAGTATCATTTAAATTCCCCCTTATTCAAATAGCAATAACATTTTGGTGACTAGCTGACATTTTAATTTTATCATTATTTTTTTTGACTTTAAATTAAAATTTTATGTATAATTAAATTTTTTTTATACTAAATTATGCAGTTTATTCTGTACCATTTTCAGTCATTTTTTTACAATAAAAAAAGAAATGGACAATCCCATTTCTCTAGTTTCCTAATTAAATCCTATTACTATTCCTCCATTGTCAGCATATCCCGATGATAATCCTCTGGATTGAAGTATTAAAATTTTTCCGAAATTATAAAGTTCTTTCACTCTTTTTTCAAAGTCTTTTGCTTTTTCAATTGCATCTACATGAGAGATTACTAAAGTCCTGTTGGAAAAATCATCTCCAAACTTTCCTATTGCCGTAGCTAATTTAGTAAGGCTCTTCTTAAATCCTCTGTTCATTTCATAAAGGGAAATCTCTCCGTCTTCGGCCACCATTATAGGCCTTATATTTAAAACATTTGCAATAAGACCTGCCGTCTTCTTTATTCTTCCGTTTTTAATTAAATTATCCAAGCTTTCTAAAATGAAAAAAGTGTGATTATTGTCGATATACTTCTCTATCTTTTCAATTTTTTCTTCAACTGTTCCCTCTTCACTCATTACACTTAAAATTTCAAGAGCCACCAAAGTTTCTCCCGCCGCCGCCGATTTAGAGTCCAAAACAAATACTTTGCTATTAGGGCATTCTTCCAAATACTCATCTCTTGCTACTATAGCGCTGTTATAAGAGCCGGATAACTTAGAAGATATTGTCAAAATTAATATAATCTCCTCTTCGCATTCCTTCATTTTTTCAAGATAGTCAAAGGGCGCCGGACATGAAGTTCTTATGGGATTAGGACTGTTCTTCATAGCATTTAAAAATCCATCTATATCAAGATTTTCATCATCTACATATTCCCTTTCATCTATGTCTATTTTAAATGGAACTGACAATATTTTATAATCTTCTTCCATTTCCTTTGTCAAATCACATGCAGTGTCAACTATTAATCTATAATCCATATTGTTCTCCTAACTTAGTTTTTTTTCAATAAATTCAGCAAGCTCTTCCGCTTCTCTTTGAAGGACAGTCTCATCTTCACCTTCAATCATAACCCTAACTAAACTTTCCGTTCCTGAAGGTCTTATTACAACTCTACCATTGCCTTTAAATTTTTTTTCTATATTTTCTATTTTCTCTCTAATATCTTCAAAGTCCATGTACTTGTTTTTTAAGTCCGATCTCACTTTGGCATTTACAAGAACTTGCGGATAGCTTTTCATCAAATTATTAAGTTCAGACATCTTTTTGCCGGTTTTTTCCATCACTTCTAAAAGATGGATGCCTGTAGCCAAACCGTCTCCAGTTGTATTATAATCTAAAAATATAATATGTCCAGACTGTTCTCCCCCCAAGACAAAATCATTCTTTTCCATTTCCTCAAGAACGTACCTATCTCCTACTTGAGTATAGACCAAATCCACTCCAATATCACTTAAATATCTTTTAAGCCCTATATTTGACATTATAGTTCCTACAACGGTATTGTTCGTAAGCTTGTCCTCTTTTTTAAGCTGAGTGGCACAAATTGCAAGTATATGATCTCCGTCTATTATATCACCATTTTCATCCACTGCTATAATTCTATCGGCATCACCGTCAAAACTCATACCTATATCGGCTTTTTCTTTAACTACCAGCTTACTTATCAATTCCGGATTTGTGGACCCGCTATTTTTATTTATATTAGTTCCATCAGGTTCATCATTGATTACAACAACTTCAGCGCCTAAATCCTTTAAAACCTTTGGAGCTAATTTATATAATGCTCCATTACCCAAATCCAACGCAACTTTTACACCTTTTAAATTTAAATCGCTAAGGCCTAAAAGATAATCATGGTACCTATCTTGAAGTTCATAGGAATAGATTACAGTCCCAACATCATCTCCTGTAGCATTTTTATAAATCTTAGTATCTGAAAAAATCAAATCCTCTATTTGATATTCCACCTTATCAGGTAATTTATACCCATCTGAAGAGAAAAACTTTATTCCATTGTGCTCAAAGGGATTGTGAGAAGCTGAGATTACAACTCCCGCTAAATAATCTCCTGTTCTTGTTAAATAAGCTATGGCTGGCGTTGGAATTACACCCGCAATTTCCACATCTATACCTATTGACATCAATCCTGCCGCCAATGCACTTTCAATTAAGTGACCGGACAATCTTGTGTCCCTTCCTATTAACATCTTGCCATTTTGATTTTTGGACAGTACATAACCTGCCGCTCTTCCCACTTTATATGCCAATTCAGGAGTAAGTTCCAAATTAGCTATACCTCTAATTCCATCTGTACCGAATAATTTTCCCATATTAACTCCTATATTTTTCTTTTACTATTTCTAGTAATGTATCTTTATTATTTAAACTTGGATTTTCCAAGACTGCTTCCGTTAGATAATTTAATATTTCTCCTATTATTTTACCTTCTTGAAAGCCTAAGTCAATTAAATCCTTACCATTTATATTTAAAAACCTGTCATAAGAAGTCTTTTCTTCTAAAAGCTCCTTTATTCTGTTTTTACGCACCTTTAAAAATTCCACATCTCTATCTTCCAAAGTACAAAACCTATCTGCAATTAACAGGTCATATAAGTTTAATACATTATCTCTTCCCACTCTTCTAATCTGTTTTCTAAGAGCTTTATCCGTCATATTTTCATGAACTTTCATATGATCTTCTATCAGCAGTTTTACTGTTTTAATAGTTGCCTTTGAATAGTTATAATCTCTAAGCACATTTTCGCATATTTCACTCCCCAATAAGTCATGCCCGTAAAAATGTCCGATTCCCTCTTCATCTATGGACAGAGTAAGAGGTTTTGCAACGTCATGAAACAATGCCGCAAGCCTTAATGTAAGTATGGGCGCCACATTATCCACCACACATAATAAATGGTCAAATAACGTCTTTATATGGTAGGGAGTTTTTTGATTGTAACCTACCGTCTTAGCTAAATCAGGAAACAGTACATCTAAAACTTTACTGTCTGCCATTATCTTCAAAGACCTTGAGGGAATTTCACTTAGAAGAATTTTATTAAACTCCATGGCAATTCTCTCCTTTGAAATATTCTTCAACAAGAGGCGATTTTCCACTATGCTCCTATATAGTTCTCTTTCAATTTTAAAATTTAAACTTCCTGCAAACCTTATTGCTCTTATTATTCTAAGAGCATCTTCCTCTATTCTCTCCTTGGGATTTCCAACAGCTCTTACTATTTTGTTTTCTAAATCCTCTCTCCCCGAGAAAAAATCTATTAAGCCGCTCTTTTCATTATACGCCAGCGCATTAATAGTGAAGTCTCTTCTTTTAAGGTCCTCCTCCAAACTTTCAACATAACTTACCTCTTTGGGCTTTCTGTTTTTTTCATAATGTCCCTCGGTTCTAAAGGTAGTTATCTCCAAATCATAGCCCTTGTATCTAATGGATATGGTACCGAACTTTTTCCCGACAGTATTTAAAATATAATCCTTAAATATTTCTTCCACTTCATCAGGCTCTGCACTTGTAGCAACGTCAAAATCATAGGGCTCCTTACCCATAAGGTAATCCCTTAAAGCTCCTCCCACTATATAGGCTGCAAAACCCTCTTTATTTAATATATTTAAGATTTCCATTATTTCAATTGGCATACCATCACCTATCTTAAAATTATATCATAACGAAAAACCATATATACAGCTTTTCTTTTTCATTTATTATACATTATGTTATAATACACTTAACATATTAGCATAGGAGGTCCATATGAAGAAAAAAATATTTTTAGTGTCCTTGCTTTCTGTTACTCTTTTATTAAGTGGATGTGGTAATAAAAATAAAGAAAATTCTGTTAAACCTAGTACTGATAACACTAATACTAAGACAGAATTAAACACTCCTACTGACAAAGATGAAGATACAGACGACAAGACGCCTAATAATTCTAATGAAAACAGTACGATAAGTACAGGTACCAGTCAAAATAGAGAAGTTATTAAAAACCTAATAGATAATTCTGATTATATTTCCAGAATTAAAATCCAAATAACTCAGGATAATTCCACAAGCATTAAATTTATAGAAGATTATAAAGGTGATCTATCCAGTATTGAATTGGAATTACCTAAAACTCTTAAAGCAAATAAGGAATATATTATTTTCTATGTAGATGGTGCCAAGGGACAGATTTCACCAACGAGAGACAGTGATTCCTTCATTGAAATTCAAGGTGAGAACGATGCTTCTTTAGAATATGTTGAATCCATATTTAAGACTGAAGAAACTCCAAGAGTTTTAAGCGAAACCGGTCAGAAAAAATAATAATTTTATTTAAAAGGAGATATTTATGAAAAAAACTTTAGGTGTATTATCATTATCTGTTTTAATGATTTTTAACACCGTTTCAGTATTTGCGCAAAAAACAGTTAAGGTACAGTTAAATGGACAAGAAATCCAAACTGACGTACCCGGATATATTAAAAACAATAGAACTTTAGTACCTATTAGATTTATTTCCGAGTCTCTTGGTTATGAAGTTGATTGGGATGAAGACGATAGAGAAATCACCATTGAAAAAGGTGATATTGAAATTGAATTGAAAGTTGGAAGTACTAAAGTTGAAGTTAACGATGAGGAAAGAACCATTGAAGTAGCTCCGGAGATAAGTCAAAATAGAACTTTTGTACCTATTAGATTTATAGCTGAAAACTTTGGCGTTAACGTGGATTGGGACAAAGATAACTATATAGTATTGTTAACTACTGATGGTTCCTCTCCTAAGGCAAATACAGATTATAATGCCAATTTAACAGCAGAAGAAAAAGTATACTTAGAAGAATTTAACTCACTTATGGGTAAATTAAGATCTAATATGAATCAGTTAAAGGGATACTATTTTGAAAACTCTTCAAAATTCTCCAAAACTGAAATTCAAAATCGCTATGAACAATTAAAATCTGAAATTGATACTATTGTTAATTCAATTAACTCAATTGATGCCCCTGCTAAATTTAAAAACTCAAGTGAAGTTTTAAAAGAAGCAGCTAATATTTCAAAGGAAATGGTTGGACTTTACAATTCCGCATTAATAGACGGCAAAAGTGATGCTGCTAAAAATGTGGTAAATTATCAAACTCAACTTTCTATAAAGTTAACTGAAGCAACAAAAATGTTCCAAGCGGAAATTAAAGGAGAAAACTACATTCCTGATGACAATATAAAATCCTATAATGAAACTTCAAATTTACTTGAAGACGATGCAATAAAAAACTTGCTTGAAAAATTATAAAATTAAAACCTTGTTAGATTTCTAACAAGGTTTTTTATTACGAATAGTTTTCCTTTGAACTTTTTGCTTTAATGACTCCAGTTGATAATTCCGGTTCCATATTTTTTCTCGCCTGAGATAGCATTAATTTAATTCTGTTAAATTGATTTACCTCTGAAGCGGAAGCGTCAAAATCAATTGGAACAACATTTGACTTTGGATAGGTGTTCCTTATGGCCTTTATAACTCCCTTTCCGGTTATGTGATTTGGAAGACATCCAAAAGGTTGAACACATACTATGTTTTCAACTCCCGATTCTATTAACTCAACCATTTCACCTGTTAACAGCCACCCTTCACCATATTGATTTCCAAGGTCTACATACTCTTGAGCATATTCCATAATCTCCTCAATTTTCTTAGGAGCATCATATCTGCTTTTCTTTAGTTCCTCTCTTACTATCTCCCTATAGCTTTCAATATATTTTATTCCAAAGTTACATATAATTGACGGCAATTTAGATTTTGAAAGTTCCTTATACTTTATTTCAGCATTTTTAAAAGAATACATCATAAAGTCTGTCAAATCCGAAATTACAACTTCTGCACCTTCAGCCTCAAGAACATCGGCTATGTGATTATTTGCCTCAGGCAAGTATTTTACCAATATCTCGCCCACAATTCCCACTTTAGGCTTTAATTCTTTTTTGATCTCCAGTTGTTCAAATTCCCTAATCATAGTTCTAACATTTTTTCTAAAATCTTTGGAACTGGTACTTAAATTTTCAGAAGAACAGATCTTAATCCACTTATCTTTTAATATATTTACAGAGCCCTTAATCTTTTCATAAGGTCTTGTAGCTTGGGAAAGCCTCATAATTAAGTCTCCGTAAAGCAACGATACTATCATCTTGTTTAAGATTCTAATCATTTGAACTTTTCCGACTTCAAAGCCCGGATGACTTTCAATTCCCTGGAAGGAAAGAGCCAGTACCGGTACATGTTCAAAACCTGCATCTTTTAAAGCTTTTCTAATAAAGCCCACATAGTTTGAAGCCCTACAAGCCCCTCCGGTTTGAGAGATTATTAAAGTTAAATTATCCGTGTCATACCTTCCGCTTTTCAGTGCATCTATAAACTGCCCCACTACGAAAATCGAAGGATAACAGGCATCGTTATTTACATATTTTAAACCGTCATTTACAACCTTTGGACTTAGGTTTTCCAAAACCTCTACATTGTATCCCTCTGAGCGAACTACTGAAGCAAAAATTTCAAAGTGAATTGGAGCCATTTGAGGTAGAAGCAATGTATGTCTTGGTTTCATTTCTTTAGTATATAGAACAGGTTTTTCATCAATTACTGTAACATCTCTTGAAACCTCTCTATTCTCTACTGCTTCAAGTAATGATCTTATTCTAATTTTTATTGCTCCCAAATTATTTACTTCATCTATTTTTATAACTGTATAGATTTTATTATAACCATGAAGTATTTCATTTACCTGATCTGTAGTTACAGCATCTATTCCACATCCAAAGGAATTCAATTGAATCATCTCTAAATTATCATGAGTTCCTACAAATTTTGCAGCTCTATAAAGTCTGGAGTGATAGTTCCACTGATCTAGAACTCTAAGTCTTCCATCAACGTCTGTTAATGGCGCTATGGCATCTTCTGAAATGACTGCAAGCCCTAGAGAATTAATAAGTTCAGGAATACCGTGATTTATTTCAGGGTCAATGTGGTAAGGTCTGCCGGCTAAAACTATTCCTCTTAAATTCTTCTCTTCTATTTCTTCAAGAGCTCTAAGTCCTTCGTTTTTAACGTCATCTGCATATCTGTCCGATTCTTCATAGGCAGCTCTAACTGCTTTTTTTACCTCTGACGCAGGTATGTCATACTCCTTAAATACCTCAGCCAATCTCTTTTCCAACTTCTTTCTGTTGTCAAAGGACAGGAATGGATTTAAAAACTTTACATCTTTTTCTATTAAATTTTCAACATTGTTCTTTATAACTTCCGAATATCCGATTACAACAGGACAATTCAAAGTATTATCTGCACTTTCATACTGTCTTTCCTCATAGAATACAGCAGGATAAAATATAAATTTAACGCCCTTGTCTATTAAGTTTTCAATATGACCGTGGACAATTTTAGCCGGATAACATGCAGTTTCTGAAGTTATTGATTCAATTCCAGCCTCATAGAGACTCCTTGAGCTCTCATCTGATAAAACCACACTGTATCCAAGTTCAGTAAAGAAAGTATGCCAGAAAGGATAGTTTTCATAGATATTTAAAACTCTGGGTATTCCAACTACTCCTCTTGATGCTACTTCAGTTTTTAAGCTCTCATAGCTAAAAACTCTCTCATACTTATACTTATATAAGTTTGGAAGTTCATCACTTTCTTTTCTAACTATTCCGGCTCCCTTTTCACATCTGTTTCCAGTTATATACCTTTTCCCATTGGAGAATATATTTACTGATAGACTACATTGGTTAGTACACTGTCTACAATTTGTATTTACTACTTTATATTCAAATTTATCCAAGTCTTCTCTTGAAATAATAGTGGACTTCCCCTTTGACTTTTCCTTAGAGATTAAAGCCATACCCAATGCTCCCATTAAACCTGCAATAGAAGGTCTTGTAGCTTCAACTCCTGTAATTATTTCAAAGGATCTTAGAACTGCATCACTTAAGAAAGTTCCTCCTTGAACCACTATGTTATTGCCCAATTCCTTAGGGTCTCTAACTTTAATTACTTTTTGAATGGCATTTTTAATAACTGAGAAGGCCAAACCTGCAGAAATATCCTCAATACTTGCTCCTTCTTTTTGAGCTTGCTTTACATTTGAGTTCATAAATACAGTACATCTGCTTCCCAAATCAACGGGATTTCGAGATTTCAATGCAACTTCGGCAAACTCACTTGGACTCATATTCACACTGTGTGCAAAGGTTTCAAGAAAAGAACCGCAGCCTGAAGAACACGCTTCATTTAAAAGTATGGATTCAATTACCCCATCTTTTATCTTCATACTCTTCATATCCTGACCGCCAATATCCAAAATAAAATCTACATTCGGATCAAAATATTGGGCAGCTTTAAAGTGAGCTATAGTCTCTACTTCTCCAAAATCAAGATTTAAAGCAGCCTTTAAAAAATCTTCCCCATAACCTGTACAGCCTGCCGCCGCAATATAAGAATCTTCAGTCTTTTCATTGTAGATTTCCTTTAATTTCTCAATTGCAACTTCAAGAGGCTTGCCCTTATTAGAGCCATAGTAGGAATATAAAACCTTATTGTCCTCTGAAAGTAAAAGCACTTTTGAAGTCGTTGAACCTGAATCTATACCTAAGTACATAGGTCCGTGGTAATCTTTAAGGTCTATTCTTTCTATTTCCTTGGTTTTATGTTTTTCTTTAAATTTTAAAACCGCCTCATCATCTTTAAAGAGAGGTTCTAAAATTTCATTTTCCTTAATAACTATTTCATTGTCTGTATTTGCTCTATTATACAACTCCATAAAGGAAATAGCCTTAGTATCCATACTTGTAATTGCAGCTCCAAGAGCTACGAATAATTCAGAGTTTTCAGGACAGATTGCCTCTTCACCGCTTAACTCTAGAGTCTTTATAAATCTTTCCCTAAGCATTGGTAAAAAGTGTAAAGGACCTCCTAAAAAGGCCACATTTCCCCTTATAGGTCTACCACACGCCAAGTTTGAAATAGTTTGGTTTACAACAGATTGAAAAACCGAGATGGCAATGTCAGCTTTACTTGCACCTTGATTTATTAATGCCTGTATATCTGTTTTAGCAAATACTCCACATCTTGAAGCAATGGGATATATTTTTTCATAGTCCTTTGCAAGTTCATTTAGCCCTGCAGCATCTGTTTCAAGAAGCGTTGCCATTTGATCTATAAATGCTCCCGTTCCACCAGCACATATTGAATTCATTCTCTGTTCAATACTGCCCTCTAAATAAGTTATTTTGGAATCTTCGCCTCCAAGTTCTATAGCTACACTTGTTTGAGGTATAAATTTTTGAATTGCCTCCGTACCGGCTACTACCTCTTGTACAAAATCAATTCCCAATAATTCATGTACTGCAATTCCACCTGAACCGGTTACACAAATTGTTATAGACTCATATTTAAAAGACACATAGCACTCATTAATAACTTCTCTAACAGTTTTCTTTACATCTGAAAAGTGTCTGCGATAAGTTGAATATAGAATGTTATAATCGCCATCTAAAACCACTAACTTTACAGTAGTTGAACCAACGTCAAGTCCCATGTGAATTTTCATCTATGCGTCCCCCTTTCAAATTTTCAATATAATAATACTAACACTAATATTTGATAATTATATGAAAATACTAATAATAATAGATATATACTATTATTATACAATATATGTTCTGCTATAAACCTTTGTAAAATTTATTTTACCTTTTGGCAAAAAAAAATAAGATGCCCTTTGGCATCTCACTTTTTATATTCATATTATAATTTAAACATTACTGTTTACCCCTAAACAATAATACAAATCTATATTAATCCTCCGGATTAATAGCTCCTGTTGGGCATACCGCTGCGCAAGAACCACAATCGATACATTGATCTGCATCGATTACATAGATGTCACCCTCAGAAATACAATCCACAGGGCATTCTGGTTGACAAGAACCACAAGCTATACAACTATCATTAATAACATATGCCATAATAAGCACCTCCATATTTTATACCATTGAAAATAGTCTTATTTTCACTTTGAAAATATTTTAACATATACAATTAACTTTTTCAATTTTTTATAAAAAATACAGTTGCATTTTTTATGGTTTAAAATAAAAAACCTTGGAGGCTTTTAATATCTACTCCAAGGTTTATCTATTATTCTCTTTGACCTAATTCTCTGTCAAAGATATAAAGTCCGTTCCACTTTCCGTCAATTCTCTTTAATCTATTTACGATAGTTCTAAAGCTATCTTCTTCCTCAATTTGTTCTTCTATAAACCAACCTAAAAATCCGATAACTTCATAGTTCTTTTCTTCTTGAGCCATGGCATATAACTCTCTAATTCTTCTGGAAACTTCTTTTTCATGTTCATAAGCTGTTTCAAATACTTCTGTAAAGCTTTCATATTTCGCCTTCGGTTTTTCCATAGCATCATATTCAGGTGTTTCATCTATTTCAAATAAAAAATTGTAAAATTTCATTGCATGCTCAAATTCCTCTTCAGCTTGCTTATACATGAAATTTGCAAAACCGTCCATATCCTGATCCTTTAAAAAGGCACTCATAGCTAAATAAATATAGCCGCTGGATAACTCAAAGTTAAACTGTTCATTCATTTTTTCCATTAATTTACTCATAATTTCCTCCCTCTATTCAGGCTTATACAATTCGTATATGCCATATATGTCTACATTTAATTTCACTAGTTCGCGAACTACCTCTGGGATATCGCCAACTTGAACTGAGAGCTCTATACCATCATATTTAAGCATACCTTTGCCATAATATTCGGAATCCACACTATTGAAATAATCTAAAAGACGATGAGTTACATTCTCCATATCGCCTATTAGAAAAAATATATTTACCATTTTATTTCTATCTTCAATGTCCAGCTCGTTTATCAGCAAAGTTCTCAACATGGTCATCGTCTCCATTCTAGATTATTTTTACCCTATATGGTTTAAAATAAACTTAAAATCTCAATTACTGTAACCAATATTATCTAATAAGATTGAACTATTGGAACCCCCGTCAAAAATAAACTCCAAGTACTTTATTTCATTTAAATTGAACTCCATATCTTTTATAAAGTCTTTTAAAGGAATTCTCACCGTTTCAAAGGAACCCTTATAGTCATAACTGTCATTAAATTTTTGAAGTTTGGAAAGCTCTACTTTAATTTGAGGACTTAACTTTATATACTCTGAAACATCAACTACTCCCCTATTCCCAAAACTGTCAGTAATGGCAACTTTAAATTTTAAATCCTCAAACCTCTCCTCTTTATCCATGGACATTAAATCAAATTGAAGATAATTTTTAGGTTCTACAAACTGATTAAAAACCAATTCATAGTTCCCCTTCCCATTAAAACTTAAGTGTAAAGCGGTATTTTCAATGTCAAATCCCCCTATTTCCACGCTTTCTTCTCTAATTCGCAAAAAGTTTTTAAATCTGGACTCTCCATATTTAAAAGTGGCCATATTATAATCCTCGTCAAAATTACAAATATCCACAAAACTGCTGTCAGAATATCTGGAATAATAAACTGTCTCCGGCAATTTATAGTTACTTGGCTCTTTAAAAAGACCTCTATCTCTTTTTAAGCCATAGGTGTTTTCCAAAAAGTTATGAACATACTTACACAGCACTTCCTGTTGAACCTCTCCCTCTAAAAGAGCACCCTTGTTTATAAAATATTCTCTAGGAGGATCTGAATCAGCATCTCCCCATATTTCATTAAACTGGCCATGGTTTGCATACCCTAAATAAATTGCACTTTTAAAGTTATCACTTCCCTGAGAAAAGCTCGTATTATTATAAAGTTTCATCCCGTCAAACCCCGTTACATCTCCGTCATGAGTTCCGTGGATAGTTAAGAAATTTACATCCTTTAAAACTACATCCTTACCTGAGGGATTGTACTGGTCCACTGTGGGAGAAATTGCAACTATTCCCTTTATATTGAAATTATAATTTAAGCTTTCTCCATTGTCTGGATTATATTTTAACTTATTGAAATTTTCAGCAATACATATCGCCTCTCCGCCTCGCGAGTGTCCGGCTAAGGCAATGTTCTTTTCATCTATTAATTCATAAATTTTCGATTCACTGTTTTTATTTTCACTTAAAATATACTTTATATTTTCCAAAAGCAAAATTGCCCTTGCATCATTTTCATTTCTCAACCCATACTTCATAAAGCCGTTTAACATATTCATATCTACCGTTACAGCAATAATGCCTCTTCTTGCAAGGTATCTGCCTAAGTAATTATAGCCTAAATAATTTTCTTCAGTTAATCTATGGTTGCCATGGACTATAAAAACCACAGGCGAATTTTTTTTATTTTCAGGATACCAGATTTTACCCTTTATTGGCACCTCACTTAAATCTCTTCCCAAGACAGTATCTCTTATTTTTTTGGTCCTGCCCCTATAGTTTACATACTTAGAAAGAGATATGGTATTTTCATTTTCAAGTCCATAATCTATATAGTTAGACGAATAAATTGCCTCGGTATCTAAATCCAAATCTCCCACTTGAGAATAATTCATTCCGCTTTTTTCTGAACTGCCGGGCGTAAACATAAAGAACAAAATCAGCGCCAGTGCCCCTCCGCTGGGAATTAAAAATATAATTGAAAATTTTTTCCCATTGTAAAAAAAGGATACCAGCGACTTGGTAAATATGAAAATCACCAAAGTAAGTCCAAGAGGAACCAGATAGTTTACCCAGTTTTCAAAATCCGCCTTCCTGCTTACATCTCCAAATACTCTATAAAGCACAAAGTATAAAGTGGCAAATAAAACTATATTTAGAGAGTGGCTTCGTTTTAAAATAGTAACTGCTGCTTTTCCAATATAGGTAAACAGGGTTAAAAATATGTATAAAATTCCTGCAAGACCTAGAAAGGCTACAAGCTTCGGAATTTGATAGTCGGCTATATAGTAGGAAAATGTAAGGCTTATAACCATTGAAATTATAAGTTTAATAAAGCTGTAGGCCCTTTTTGTATTTCCAAGAAACTTTAGCAAATTTAATTTGATTCTCGTACAAATTTTAATTATTATATTATCTATTTTCATAAAAAAATGAAATGTGAGATTAAAAAATCTCACCTTTCACTTGTCACTCCTTTTCAAGTTCCTCTAGCTCTTCAGCGTCTACTTCCTCTTCTTTTAGTTCGGATTTTTCGTTTTTAAAAGACCTATTGAATTTTCTTGTCCTTTTTATATCCTCTAGAGAATACAATTGATATTCAGATTCTTCATCCTTTGTAAATACAATTTTAACTAATTTCTGAATCGTATAAGTTGCTACAACAGTTCCTCTGCCAATATCCGTTTCAACTATTTCCCCCACATTTGGCATCTTCCTTAATATTTCTTCATAGCCATCCTGCTCATATTTCAAACAACACATAAGCCTTCCGCAAACTCCGGAAATCTTAGTGGGATTTAAAGACAATCCCTGGTCCTTTGCCATCTTAATTGATACAGGACTAAATTCAGATAAAAAAGTACTGCAACAGCAAGCAAGTCCGCAACAGCCTAAAGCCCCTACAGTCTTTGCCTCATCTCTAACTCCTATCTGTCTTAATTCAATTCTAGTCTTAAAAATAGCAGCTAAGTCCTTTACCAGTTCCCTAAAGTCAATTCTCCCCTCAGCTGTGAAATAAAACAACAATTTGGAATTGTCAAAGGTATATTCCGCATTTATAAGTTTCATATCCAAATTGTGTCTTTGACATTGCTGCTCACAAATTATTAAAGCTTCTTTAGCTCTATTTCTATTATCTATATTTTTACTTTCATCTTCTATATCGGCTATTCTAATAACCTGTTTTAATTCCGATTGAATTTCCTCTTCTTCTATGGATTTTGTAATTACTACACTTCCATACTCCAATCCTCTTATGGTTTCTACAATTACGTCATCACCCTTGTCGGCACCTGTTGAATTAGGATCAAAATAATAAATCTTTCCATTTCTTTTAAACCTAACTCCTACAACATCTATCATCTAACTCCTCCTATATTTATGAGAAACTGCTCAATAGTAAGTTCAAAATTAGTGTTACTTTTAAGCAATTTTTGAGTATTAATTATTTCTTCAATTATATAAACAGCATCTTGAGCTGTAATGTTCTGTTTGTTTAAAAAATTCAACTTATCTATATTTACAATATATCTTTCATCTACACCTAAATCTAAAAATGAAATGTCTCTTAAAAATAAAATGAAAAAATTAAAAATTTCATCTAACTGTTCTTTATTTTCATTAAAAAAGTAAAATGTCTTAAAGGGCAATTCCTTTACATTTAAAATCCTATCCAGTATCTCAATACTTCTATCTCTCAAAGCTAAAAATTCAGGGTTATAGGTGTATTTTAACGCCCTACTTACGGAGCCTGAAGACAACTTTGAAAAAAGTCGTGCATTTTTTTCATTTAAGTTTTCCTTATTTATTAAAAACTGCTCTATCTGTTCATTGGAAACTTCTTTAAACCTAATTATCCTAGCCCTTGAAACTATTGTGGGCAATATTCCCTTTAAATTATTGGATATTAAAATGATTTTCAAATAATCCTGAGGTTCCTCCAAAGTTTTTAAAAGAGCATTCTGACCACTTGTAGTTACATCTTCAAATCCGTCAATAATAAACACCTTATTACTTGCCCTATATGGTTTTTTAGCTGCGTCATTTAAAAGATCTTCTATTTCAAGTTTTTTAATACTGTCCTTACTTCTCACAACCCTTAAATCGGGATGAGCAAAATCTTTTATTTCATCGCAGCTAATATCTTCATCATAGGATAATATTCTCTTGGCAAAGGCCTTGGCAGCAGTAAACTTACCCACTCCTTCACTTCCCAAGAATAAGTACGCATGTGATAAATCTCTATTTATTAAGTTGTTATCAAGTTCCTTTAAAACCCTTTCGTTACCAATAAAATCAATTAACATTAAATTCTCATACTCTTTTCAACATTTATTACAAACACCGTTGCTCCGGAGATTTTAAACTTTCCACGCTCATCTTGAAGTTCTTCAGTCTTAGTTATTTCTCTAAAGATTCCGTCTATTTTATCAAGCTCACTTTCTTCGCACCCCAATAGAAGTGTAGTATTTCCACTTTTAAAAAATCCGCCTGAAGAGGAAAGTTTCGTAACATAGATTCCCTCATCTAAAAATCTATCCATTAAATCATCTATAAATTTATCTTGTACAATTGCTATTAACATTTTCATATTATCACCTAGTACCTTTTAAAATCTTCAACATCTAAGACAAAAGCTATGGCTCCTCCCACCTTAACACAAATCGGAGTTGGAATTATAGCCTGTCCCGGAATATTCATAGTTTGAACTATTTTAGTAACTTCTCTGGTCTTACAGTTGTTTTTTATAATTGAAAATAATCTATTTACATCTTCGTCATCTACACCACATAGAAGAGTAGTATTTCCGCTTTTTAAAAAACCGCCGCTACTGCTCATTTTAGTCACTCTGAAATTTTCCTTAGTCAGCTCCTCTATTAATGTCTCAGCATCTACATCTTGAACTATTGATATCACAAGTTTCATATGCTTACCTCCAGTTTTGTTTTTAATATTTCCATACAGCTATTAAAAACCTCATCTATACTCTTAGTTGCATCGATTACATAAAATCTATCTCGCTTGGCCAAGAGGGAATAAGCCTCTCTAACTTTTCTATGAAAATCTTCACCGCTTACTTCCAGCCTGTCTCCTCCAAGTTCTATTTTCCTATTTTCCGAAGGATTTTCTCCCACATCAAATAAAAATACTATATCAGGTTGGAGACCACCTGTTGCAAATTCATTGATTGTTTCAATATTTTCTTCGCCCAGTCCCCTGCCATAGCCCTGGTAAGCTATAGAGGAAAGAACAAATCTTTCACAAAGTACAGTAAGTCCTCTTTCCAATGAGGGAAGAATTTTCTCTTCAACGTGTTGTGCCCTTGACGCTGCATACAACAACGCCTCTGTTCTATCTGTCATTTCACTGTTTTCAGTATCTAGAATAATATCTCTTATCCTTTCAGAAATTTTCGTTCCTCCAGGCTCTCTGGTTTTTATAATATCAATTTTATCTTTTAAACTTTCATAGACCATATTTGCAATAGTGCTTTTACCTGAGCCGTCCGGTCCTTCAAAAGTTACAAAAATCCCCCTCATACAACTACCTCTAACTTATTATTTGAAATGCCTACAACCTCTATTCCGCTCTTTAAATATTCCTCTATCTCTTTAACTATTTCCTTGGTTATTAATTCTCCAAAAGAAACTATGGGAATACCCGGAGGATATGCTGCCACAATTGAAGCTGAAACTTCTCCTTCGGCCTGATTTAAATCCACTTTTTTTCTCTCTTTATAAAAAGTTTCTCTGGGATTATAAATAATTTCAGGTCTTATTTGAGCTACTGTACTAACTTTTTTCCCTATCTTTCTCTCCTTGGCAATCTCAGCTAAAGCTTTTTCAAGAGCAATAAAGTCCTCTTCTTCATCTGCCACTGTGGAAAGAGCGAGGCCATAGTATAAATCACCCATTTCTAATCTTATATTATAACGTAAAAACATTTTTTCTACAATGTCAAAGCCCGTTAGACCATCGATTCGGAAGAGAATTTTACTCGGATCCATATAGGCAACTGTACTATCATTTAAATCCTCTTTTAAAAATTTTACTCTCCCCTTTAAATTCTTCTTTATACTTTCTATATACCCTTCATTTATGTCCAACCTTTCAAAACCCTGCTCTTCCATAAATTTAACTGCATATTCGGAAGATTGAAGCATTAAATAAGATGGCGAAGTTGTTGAAAAAAGATTTATTCCATTCATCACTTTTCCATAACTTATCCGCCTAGTATTTATGTGTAGAAGTGATGTCTGTGTTAGACTTGGTGTGGTTTTATGTGTGGAGTGAACTATAATATCTCCATTACAATTTATGGCGGAGTAATCTTTCCCCTTGGAAAAATTCAAATGAGTTCCATGTGCCTCATCTACTATTAAATATCCGTTATATCTATGTACTACTTCGGCAATCTCCCTTATCTTTAAACAAACTCCAAAATAATTGGGACTTACCACTACAACTACTTTAATATTCGGATTTTCCCTTAACTGTTTCTCCACTTCCTCAGGTTCAATCCCCGTAATTAAATTGTATTCTCTATTATAGTTTGCATATATGTACCTTGGCTTTAAGTCGTTTATTACCAAGGCATTATATACTGATTTATGACTGTTCCTTTGAATTAAAACTTCATCGCCCGGTTTTGTAACCAATGAAAGGGCAATATGTAAAGCTCCTGTTGAACCGTTTACAATATAATGAGAACTTTCAACTCCAAATAGTTTTGAAATTTCTCTTTGCGAATCTAAAATACAGCCCTGCGGATTTAATAAATTATCTGTTGTAAGGGTTTCCGTAACGTCATTTTTAAAATTAAAATCAAAAATATCTTTGCCCTTATGTCCCGGTGTGGAAAAGGAAATTTTATCCTTCATTTTCTCCACTTCATCATATATATATCTATTCATAACTACTCCTTTTAAAATATTATATCATATGGTTTTTTAATTTATTTTTCTATTTTATAAAATTTCTATGGCTTGACTTCTTAAATTATAATTGTTAATATCTATATATAAATTCCTGCCGAGGATTTTGATTGTGATATAGGCCTGTGTTCACAACACAGGTCTATTTTTTTTTAGGTATTATTCTGATTTACAATTAAAAATATGCTATGGAGGGATATAATGAAAAAAGAAATCAGAAAAAATATTTTGAAATATGCCATTCCGGGCATTTTAGGCCTTGTGGCCAATTCACTTTACATTGTAGTTGACGGAATATTTGTAGCTAAAATGTTGGGTCCAAAACCCCTTGCAGCAGTTACTACTGTTGTTCCGGTTGTGGAAATTTTAATTGCACTTAGTCTTATGATCTCCACAGGAGGTGGAATATATATTTCCATATTTCAAGGCAAGGGTGATTTAAAAAAATCCAGAGAGTATTTCAATCATGCTTTGTTGTTCTCTTTAGTATCATCTGTTGTTATACTTGTGCTCTCTTTACTGTTTAGAGAAAAAATTGTAACTGTATTGGGAGCCACACCTGACATTCATGCAGATGCAGTGGAATATTTCACATGGTTTATTTTATTCGTACCTATATTTATGCTTAACTACGCTTTGGGTACTTGGATTAGAAATGACGGAAAACCTGCTCTTGCCATGGCTACTCAAATAGTTGGCGCTGTAGTAAATATAGTACTTGACTATGTATTTATGGGACCTTTAAAAATGGGTCTAGCGGGAGCCGCAATAGCTACAGGACTGGGTCCTGTTTCAGGAGTCCTGCTATTAGCACCCCACTTCCTACTTAAAAAGGGAGATTTATATTTAGAAAAGTTTAAACTTCAAATGAGTAAGATAAAAGAGATTTTAATAGGAGGACTACCTTCTTTCTCCCTTGAGTTCTCTTTGGGACTAATGACCTTTTTCTGTAATATCTTTATTTCAAGAAAAATAGGTGTTGACGGTCTTACTTCCTTTGGCGTTGTGGGATATATAAATTTAATATTCCTATCTGTATTCCTGGGAATGGGACAGGGTACACAACCACTTGTAAGTAGGTTTTACGGTCAACAGGACTTTGAAGATATTAGAAACGTCTATTACTTTTCCCTTAAGATCAGTGTGGCACTTGGAGTCTTTTGTTATGTATTCCTATTAGTGGCGGCTAGACCACTTACTTCAATATTTATTGACAGTAATAATATAGAGCTTACCAATGCAACAGTTACAGCTATTAAATTGTTCTTTGTAACTTTCCCTTGCACAGGCATAAATGTCATAACTGCAAATCTGCTGGCTGCAAAACATTCTGTAACTTCTTCTATATTAATTTCGCTACTACGCTCCTGTATCTTCTTAGTACCGACTTTACTAGTACTAAATATATTTAGCAACAGTCTTTTGATTTGGTTAGCTGTTCCTATAACAGAAGCTATCTCAGTTATTGCGACATTTATACTTTGGAAACGAGATTCTTACAATATGACCAATGCCTATTTGTAGTATAATAGTATTAAACCTTTGTTAATGGGAGGTAATAAAATGAAAAAGAAAATTTTAACGATTAGTCGTGAATTTGGAAGCGGAGGGCGTACAATAGCAAAGGAAGTTGCCGATAAACTTGGATTCGCATACTATGACAATGAATTGGTAACTAAAATTGCAGAGGAAAGTGGTTTTGATCCTGAATATGTGCTTAAGAGCGGAGAAGAGGTAAAATTTTCAAATCCCTTTCTCTATAATATATCCATAAATACAAGAATGGTTCATAGTCAACTTTCAGCTGAAAATCAACTTTTTGTAACTCAATTTAATATTATTAAAAGATTGGCCGAAGAGGAATCCTGCGTAATCGTAGGCAGATGTTCAGACTATATACTTAGAAACCGTGACGATTGCTTAAATGTTCATATTCATGCGCCTATGGATTTCAGAGCCGATAGAATTGTAAGAGTATATGGAGAAAATGACATATCTCCTAAAAAGAGAATCAATGACAAGGATAAAAAAAGAAAAACCTATTATGAATACTATACCGACCGTACTTGGGGCGATTCTAAAAATTTCCACATCTGCCTTGACAGCAGCGTAATAGGTATAGAAAATTCCATTGATTTTCTTATAAATGCAATGCAAATTGATTATTAACAGCAGCAAAACCTCCAGATAATAATTATCTGGAGGTTTTACCAGTTTTAAGAAGTTTACTTATAAGGATTTACTAATGTTAATTTAAACCTCTTTATATTACTGTAATTTAGAAAATTTTCATACTTATATTTCCAAAATTCTAAATATCTTTTCACTTAAGCTGATTTTAATGGAAGCTTAGCTTCTTCCTTTGCTCCACTCTTTTTCAAAAGCATCCCAATTTTTTGGAGGTAAGATTTTAGTCCATTTTTCAATTTGACTTCTGCTTTCTCTCTCACACTCGTGTGAATTTGTTGCTTCTTGAATTTGAGCATAGTACCAAGCATTGGTATTTGTATTATCTTTCCAAGTTTTCATTGTGCTTAGCAGATTATACTTGTCCGGTTTTCTGTCAAAGACTGCATTTATAAGGGTTACAGCCTCTGCTCTTGTAATTTCTTTATCCGGCTTAAAACTTCCATCTGGATAACCTGATATCAATCCCTTTTCCATTAGATTGTTTATTTCTCTTTCAGCCCAGTTTCCTTCTATATCTACAAATTTATTATTTGTCAAAGAACTTCTATCTAACAGGAACTTTGAAGCCATTGAAGCAAATTCAGCTCTTGTCATATTTGCATCCGGTCTAAACGTACCATCCGGATAACCGGTTACTGCTCCTGCATTACTAAGTGTAGATATTGCATTGTTGTACCAATCATCTTTACTTACGTCACTATAATTATTTACAGTGCTCCAGTTGTTGTCTCTTGCGCTATCTTTCATTAATCTAAAGAATATTGTAGTAACTTCAGCTCTGGTAATTTTTCCTTCAGGTCTAACTGTTCCATCTGGATAACCTATTAAGTAAGCCTGGTGCTCTTCTCTATTTAAAGTTGATGTAGCTCTTCTTATACTTCCGCCCCACCAGTACCATCCTCCGGGTTCATCCCTTACTTCAATTTCCTTTCCGATTATGTCTCTTTTATTCACTACAGCTATATTCTTTATTCTATCTCCGTCTCTTGCACTGTTATTTACCTTCACTTCAATTGTTAAAGTAAATGTCTCTTTTACTTTCAATTCCGGCAATAGATACTCTACCGATTGATTTTTAACTTCAGCAGAACTTGGACTTACTCTTACTATGTCCAGTTTACTAGGAATTTTATCGCTTATCTTAACATTTGCTAAATCAAAGCTTCCAGTGTTCTTAACGTTGATATAGTACTTAAATCTGTCTCCTCTTTCCACTACCCTGCTCTTTAAATTATCTGTCTTAGTCGCTTCAAGATTCGGTTTGTAATCTTCTCCAAATTCATTAGTAACTGTTACTGTAGCCTCCCTGTCTTCATCAGTAAGTTTAACTACTCCTGAAGCCGGCCTATAACTTGGTACAAGTTTTTGACTGTCAATCTCTTCCACTTTATATTCACCATAGTACAGTCCTTCTAATGTCTTAGATTCTCCCACCTTTAATTCAAATATCTCTTCAAATACTCCTGCTTCACTTTCAGGTCCTGTAACTTTAAATTTGAACTTTAAGTTTTCTAAATCTATTTCGTCTATTGCATCTCCCTGATTAAATTCTTTCTTAACTGTCAGCTTTCCGTCTTTTTCT